>NZ_JBWKNZ010000005.1:0-258393 GCF_059415825.1 Acidovorax sp. GW821-FHT10A04 | reverse complement strand
TCCAGGAGTGGTAGTTCAGTTGGTTAGAATACCGGCCTGTCACGCCGGGGGTCGCGGGTTCGAGTCCCGTCCACTCCGCCATTATGAAAGCCGATGCAAATTTCTGATTTGCATCGGCTTTTTCATTGGCGATTTTGATTTATGGGCGTTCTCGGGTGCAAATGCACCGGGCAAATGTCTCGGAAGGTGGTGATGGCGCGGCTGCTTTTGCACTACCTTGGTCTTGCAGCGCGGTGCATCATCCGCATCGCTCCGTGCCTGCATTGACCTTGCCCGCGGACGGGCTCCTCGACCGCGACTTGGCTGTGCCAAGGGCAAGGGGAACCCTGCGAAGAAGCACCTGATGCCATCATGTTGACTGGATTGGTCGAGAGTTTGAGCGGATGAGGTGCATGCGCTGCGCCATGTGTCCCTAGAATTTCGGTGCGTCCCGGTACCTGTCGGCCACCGGATTCTTCACTGCCCATCCAAGGATGAGACCTCCCATGCAACTCACCAGCCACAGCTTCAAAGACGGCCAGGCCATTCCCGGCGAATTTGCCTTTGCCGTCCCCGATGCCGCATCGCATGTCGCGCTGTCGGCCAACCGCAATCCGCACCTCGCGTGGAGCGGCGCGCCGCAGGGCACGCAATCGTTCGTTGTGGTCTGCCACGACCCCGACGTGCCCAGCCGGGGCGATGATGTGAACCAGGAGGGCCGCGAAGTGCCCGCCACGCTGCCGCGCGTGGACTTCTTCCACTGGCTGCTGCTCGACATTCCGGCCGGCACCACGCAGATCGAGGCGGGCGCGCAGTCGGATGCCGTCACGGCCCGCGGCAAGAGCGGCCCGGCAGCACCCGGCGGCCTGCGCCATGGCATCAACGACTACACCGGCTGGTTCGCGGGCGACGAGCAGATGAAGGGCGACTACTACGGCTACGACGGCCCCTGCCCCCCATGGAACGACACGCTGGTGCACCACTACGTCTTCACGGTGTATGCCCTGGCCACGCCGACCCTGGCCGTCACCGGGCCGCTGACCGGTGCGAACGTGCAGGCGGCCCTGGCTGCGGCCCCGGTGCTGGCCCAGGCCCGCCTGACCGGTCTCTACAGCCTCAATCCTGCGGTACCTGCCGTTTGAGTGCCGCGGGGTCACGGCTGCCGGCCGCCATGCCAGGGGAGGGCGCCGGCAGGGACCCGGGCTGGTGGTTGCCGGCTGGCGCACCCGTGCTGCGGCGTGGGCTGTGCAGTCTGGCCCAGCCCTGCCTGAAGCAGCCGCAGTGCACGCCGCGTTTCCTGTTCCACGAGGCGACCCTGGTGCTGGTGGCGTCAGGCCGGCTGCAACTGGACGATGGCAGGGGTGGCCCGCCGGTGGTGGCGGATTCGCCGGCCTCGTTGCTGCTCGTCGGGCCCAACACCTGCGCAGAACTGGTGAAGACACCGGGCGGTGACGCGCAGCGTTTTCGCTCCGTGCTGCTCACGCTGTCGGCCGACCTGCTGGAGGCTTTCCACCGCGCCCGGCCACCGGGCGTGGCGGAGGTCGCTGCTGTTGCCGCACCTTGGCGGCAGATGCCGTTGGACGATGACCTCGCCGAGACCCTGCGGCAGGTGCTGGACAGCGCTGGCGCGGCGGGCCTGAGCGACGAGCGCCTGCGTTACCGCCTGATGGACCTGCTGGCTGCCTTCGCGGAGCGGGGCCATCTTTTCAGGGCGGCCCCGCAGCAGGGCACCGCTTGGCGTTTGCGCACACTGATCGGCGAAGCGCCCGAACGCCACTGGACGGCGCAGGAGGCCGGGCGCGCGTTGGCGATGAGCGAAGCCACCCTGCGGCGGCGTCTCGCCCGCGAGCAGGTGCGCTTCGACGCGCTGCTGGTCGACATCCGCATGCACCATGCCCTGATGCTGGTGCAGACCACCTCCTGGAGCATCCCGCGCATCGCGCAGGCCTGTGGCTACCAGTCCCGCGCGCGCTTTGCCGAGCGCTTTCGTGCGCGCTTCGGCTACCTGCCCTCGGCCGTCCGCTAGGCGCGTCTCCGGTCCTGTATTTCCTGTGCCCTGGCCGCCGGGCGGCGGGCAGTCGTCCTACACCGATTCAGGACGCAGCCGCCATGGCAGCGCGTGCGCAAGCGCCCACCATGGGCCGACCCGCCCCCACAGGACCCAAAAATGCAACAAGCGACTGCGCTGCCGATATCCCGGCGCGACCTGTTGATCGCCAGCGCTGCCACCGGCGCGGCCACGGCGACCCTGCCCGCCGACGCCCAGACCACGGCGGCCCCCCAGCCGCCCGGCGTCGTCTTCCCGATTCCCATGGCCAAGGTCGCGTTCATCGTGAACAGCCAGCCGCGCGAGCTGGAGGTGGACACCCGCACCACGCTGCTCGACGCGCTGCGTGAGCACCTGCAGCTCACCGGCACCAAGAAGGGCTGCGACCATGGCCAGTGCGGCGCCTGCACGGTGATGGTGGACGGCCGGCGCATCAATGCCTGCCTCACGCTGGCCGTGATGCACGAGGGCGCACAGGTCACCACCGTGGAGGGCCTTGGCACGCCACGCAACCTGCACCCCCTGCAGGCGGCCTTCGTGAAGCACGACGGCTACCAGTGCGGCTACTGCACGCCAGGGCAGATCTGCTCGGCCGTGGGCGTGCTCGACGAGATCCGCCGCGGCATTCCCAGCCATGTGAGCGCCGACCTCACGGCACGGCCGCTGCTGTCGGCCGACGAACTGCGCGAGCGCATGAGCGGTAACATCTGCCGTTGCGGCGCCTACTCGAACATCGTGGATGCCATCACGGAAGTGGCTGGCATGGCGGGAGGCAAGGCATGAAGCCCTTTACCTACGAACGGGCGCAATCGCCCGCCGAGGCCGCCGCCGCCGTGGAGCGGGTGCCCGGCGCCAAGTTCATCGCGGGTGGCACCAACCTGCTGGACCTGATGAAGCTGCAGATCGAGAACCCCGTGCACCTGGTGGACGTAAACGCATTGCAGCTCGACCGCGTGGAGCCCGCGCTGGACGGCGGCCTGCGCATCGGTGCCCTGGTGCGCAACACCGACCTGGCGGCGCACGAGCGTGTGCGCCGCGACTATGCCGTGCTGTCGCGCGCCCTGCTGGCGGGCGCCTCGGGCCAGCTGCGCAACAAGGCCACCACGGCCGGCAACCTGCTGCAGCGCACGCGCTGCCCGTATTTCTACGACACCCACATGCCCTGCAACAAGCGCCAGCCGGGCAGCGGCTGCAGCGCCATCGGCGGGGTCACGCGCCAGCATGCGGTGGTGGGCACCAGCCCGGCCTGCATCGCCACGCACCCGAGCGACATGGCGGTGGCCCTGCGAGTGCTCGACGCCAGGGTGGAGACCGTGCGCGGCGATGGCCGCACGCGGGTGATCCCGATCGCCGACTTCCACCGCCTGCCCGGCACCACGCCGCAGGTGGAGACCGTGCTGGCCCCGGGAGAGCTCATCACTTCCGTGACGTTGCCCCGGCCGGTGGGCGGCACGCATATCTACCGCAAGGTGCGCGACCGTGCCTCGTACGCGTTTGCGCTGGTCTCGGTGGCGGCCATCGTGCAGCGCAATGGCACGGGCCGCATCGCCCTGGGTGGTGTGGCCCCCAAGCCCTGGCGGATGGAGGCGGCCGAGGCCGAGCTGCCCAGCGGGGCCAGGGCCACCATGGCCAGGTTGCTGGCCGGCGCCCAGCCGGGGCACGACAACGCCTTCAAGCTCGCACTGGCCGAGCGCACCCTGGCTGCTGTGCTGGCGCAGGCGAGGAGCTGACGCATGAAATTCGACACCCCCGCCACTACCAACCCCATCGACCAGCTGCGCTTCATCGGCAAGGCCACCGACCGCATCGACGGGCCGATGAAGACCAGCGGCACGGCGCCCTATGCCTACGAACGCCACGACGCCGTTGCCCGCCCCGCCTATGGCGTGGTGGTGGGTGCCGCGATTGCCAAGGGCCGCATCGAATCCATGGACCTGCGTGCCGCGCAGGGCTCGCCCGGTGTGATCACCATCGTGACCGCCAAGACGGCGGGCACCCTGGGCCAGGGCAAATTCAACACCGCGAAACTGCTCGCCGGACCCGAGGTGCAGCACTACCACCAGGCCATCGCCCTGGTCGTGGCCCATACCTTCGAGCAGGCGCGCGCGGCGGCGCAATTGGTCAAGGTGCAGTACACACCCATGCCTGGCCAGTTCGATCTTGCCGCCGCGCGCCCATCGGCGCACCAGCCGCCCGAGCAGGATGGCTCGCCTGCCGACACCCGCAAGGGCGGCTTCGAGAAGGCCTTCGATGCCGCGCCCGTGCAGCACGATGCCACCTACACCACGCCCGACCAGTCGCACGCCATGATGGAGCCGCATGCCACCACGGCGGCGTGGACCGGCGACAAGCTCACCGTGTGGAGCTCCAACCAGATGGTCGACTGGAGCGTGGGCGACCTGGCCAAGACCCTGGGCATCCCCAAGGACAACGTGCGCCTGGTCTCGCCCTTCGTGGGCGGGGGCTTCGGCGGCAAGCTGTTCATCCGCGCCGACGTGCTGCTGGCCGCCCTGGGCGCCAAGGCGGCGCGCCAGCCCGTGAAGGTGGCGCTACAGCGGCCGCTGATCGCCAACAACACCACGCACCGGCCCGCGACCATCCAGCGCATCCGCATCGGCGCAGCGAAGAACGGCAGGATCAGCGCCATTGCCCATGAAAGCTGGTCGGGTGACCTGCCCGAGGGCAAGCCCGAGACGGCCGTGAACCAGACGCGCCTGCTCTATGCCGGGGCCCACCGGCTCACGGCCACACGCCTTGCCGTGCTCGACCTGCCCGAGGGCAATGCCATGCGCGCGCCCGGCGAAGCGCCCGGCATGATGGCGCTGGAGATCGCCATGGACGAGATGGCCCACAAGCTGGGCATCGACCCGGTGGAGCTGCGCGTGATCAACGACACCCAGGTGGACCCCGAAAAGCCCGAGCGCCCGTTTTCGCAGCGCCGGCTCGTCGAATGCCTGCGCACCGGTGCCGAGCGCTTCGGCTGGGGCCAGCGCCGTACCGAGCCCGCCCAGGTGCGCGATGGCCGCTGGCTCGTGGGCATGGGCGTGGCGGCGGCCTTTCGCAATAACCTGGTGATGAAGTCGGGCGCGCGCGTGCGCCTGAACCCGCGCGGCGTGGTCACGGTGGAGACCGACATGACCGACATCGGCACCGGCTCCTACACCATCATCGCGCAGACGGCTGCCGAAATGCTGGGCGTGCCGATCGGCAAGGTGATGGTGCGCCTGGGCGACTCGGCGTTCCCGGTGTCTGCCGGCTCGGGCGGGCAGTGGGGCGGCAACTCGTCCACTGCGGGGGTGTATGCGGCCTGTGTCAAGCTGCGCGAAGCGATTGCGCAGAAGTTGGGCATGCCACCCGAGGCGGCCCAGTTCGCCGATGGCATGGTGCGCGCGGGCGAGCGCTCCGTGCCGCTGGCCGATGCGGCGGCCGACGGCGAACTCGTGGCCGAGGACAGCATGGAATACGGCGACCTGCAGAAGAAGTTCCAGCAATCGACCTTCGGCGCGCACTTCGTGGAGGTGGGCGTGGACGTGGCCACCGGCGAGATCCGCGTACGCCGCATGCTGGCGGTGTGCGCCGCGGGCCGCATCCTCAACCCCAAGTCCGCACGGAGCCAGGTGATCGGCGCCATGACCATGGGCGTGGGCGCGGCACTGATGGAAGACCTGGCCGTGGACAAGCGCCAGGGCTTCTTCGTCAACCACGACCTGGCCAGCTACGAGGTGCCGGTGCATGCCGACATTCCGCACCAGGAGGTGATCTTCCTGGACGAGACCGACCCCACCTCGTCGCCCATGAAGGCCAAGGGCGTGGGCGAACTTGGCCTGTGCGGCGTGGGCGCCGCCATTGCCAACGCCGTCTTCAATGCCACGGGGGCGCGGGTGCGCGATTACCCGATCACGTTGGACAAGCTGCTCGACAAGTTGCCTGCGGTGGTCTGAGCGTCAGGCGCTCAATTCGCGCAGCAGCTCGGTTTCGATCTGGATCTGCCGCGCGTTGTTCTGCAGCTCGGGGCCCTGCACCAAAAAGGTGTCTTCCACCCGCTCGCCCAACGTGCTGACCTTGGCCAGCTGCACGCTCAGGTGGTGCTGGGCCAGCACCCGGGCCACCAGGTAGAGCAGGCCGGCGCGGTCGCTGGCCGAAATCGCCAGCAACCAGCGCTGGGCCTTTTCGTCGGGGCGCAGCGTGACGCGCGGGGCGATGGGGAAGCTCTTGACCCGGCGCGAGACGCGCTTGCGCGTGGGCTCGGGCAAGGGGCCGCCTTCCTCGATCACATGCACCAGATCGCTCTCGACCATGTGCGTCAGCTCGCGGTAGTGGCCGGCCTGGTCGTCGGCCACGATCTGGAAGGTGTCGAGCGCATGCTGGTTGTTGGCCGTGTGCACGCGCGCATCGAGGATGCTGAAGCCCGCGCGGTCGAAGTAGCCGCAGATGCGAGCGAACAGGTCTTCCTGGTCGGGCGCGTAGACCATCACCTGCAGGCCATCGCCGGCCAGCGATTGGCGTGCACGCACCACGGCGCGCGGCGCGCCAACGTGGCGCGACAGGTGGCGCGTGTGCCAGGCGATGTCGGCGGCCTCGTGGCGCATGAAATAGCTCACGTCCAGCGTGGCCCACAGGGCCTTGTGCGCCTCGAAGGGCAGGGCGCTCAGCGCCAGCAGCACCAGGGCCTCGCGCTTGCGTGCCTCGACCTCGGCCGCGGCATCGGGCGCGCGCCCGCCCAGGGCGCGCAGCGTGGCGCGGTAAAGGTCCTCGAGCAGCTTGCCCTTCCAGGCGTTCCACACCTTGGGGCTGGTGCCGCGGATGTCGGCCACCGTGAGCAGATACAGCGCCGTGAGGTAGCGCTCGTTGCCCACGCGCTTGGCGAAGGCGGCGATCACGTCCGGGTCGCTCAGGTCTTCCTTTTGCGCGATGCGGCTCATGGCCAGGTGTTCGCTGACCAGGAACTCGACCAGCTGGCCGTCTTCGCGGTCCACCTTGTGCTGGCGGCAAAAGCGCCGCACTTCCATGGCGCCGATCTGCGAATGGTCGCCACCGCGGCCCTTGCCGATGTCGTGGAACAGCGCGGCCAGGTACAGCAGCCAGGGCTTGTCCCAGCCGCCGGCCAGTTGCGAGCAGAAGGGGTATTCGTGCGCATGCTCGGCCATGAAGAAGCGGCGCACGTTGCGCAGCACCATCAGGATGTGCTGGTCCACCGTGTAGACGTGGAACAGGTCGTGCTGCATCTGCCCCACGATGCCGCGAAACGCCCACAGGTAGCGCCCCAGCACCGAGGTCTGGTTCATGAGCCGCATGGCATGCGTGATGCCGGCCGGCTGCTGCAGGATGCGCATGAAGGCGGTGCGGTTCACCGGGTCGCTGCGAAAGGCCCCGTCCATCACGCCGCGCGCGTTGTACAGCGCGCGCAGGGTGCGCGCCGACAGGTCCTTGAGCCCCACCGTGGTCTGGTAGAGCAGAAAGGTCTCCAGGATGGCGTGCGGGTCCTTGAGGTACAGGTCGTCGCTGGCCACCTCGATCAGGCCCGACTTCTCGAAGAAGCGCTCGTTGATGGGGCGCAGCTCGTGCGCCGAGGGGTTGAGCGCCTCCTCGATGTTGAGCAGCAGGATCTGGCTGAGCTGCGAGACCGCCTTGGCCGCCCAGTAGTAGCGGCGCATCATGGCCTCGCTGGCGCGCATGGGCAGGCGCGAGCCGTCGGGTGCCTGCGAGCGGTAGCCGAAGGACTCGGCCACGGAGGTCTGCAGGTCGAACACCAGCCGGTCCTCGTGCCGGCCGGCCGCCGCGTGCAGGCGCGCGCGGATCAGGCACAGCACGGCCTCGTTGCGCTCGATCTGGCGCACCTCGAAGGCCGTGGCCATGCCGTTGGCGGCCAGTTCCTTCCAGGTGCTGCCCAGGCCGGCGGCACGCGCCACCCACAGGATCATCTGCAGGTCGCGCAGGCCGCCGGGCGACTCCTTGCAGTTGGGCTCCAACGAATAGGGCGTGTTCTCGTACTTGTTGTGGCGCTGGCGCATCTCCAGCGTCTTGGCCACCAGAAAGGCCTGCGGATCCATCTGCGCCCGGTACTGTTCCTGGAACTGCGCAAACAGCCCGGTGCTGCCGCAGACCTGGCGTGCTTCGAGCAGTGAGGTCTGCACCGTCACGTCGGCCGCCGATTCGGCCAGGCACTCGGCAATGGTGCGCACGCTGGAGCCTATCTCCAGCCCCGCGTCCCAGCAGCTGCCGATGAAGTCTTCGAGCTGCGCGCGCAGCACGCTGCAGCCATCGGCCGCGCGGTCGTCTGGCAGCAGCAGCAGCACGTCCACGTCAGAGTAGGGAAACAGCTGGTCGCGACCGAAGCCGCCCACCGCCACCAGGGCCAGGTCAGCCGGCAGCTCGGCACGGCGCCACAGCTCCTGCAGCAGGCTGCCCGCCAGGGTGGAAAGCTTGCGCAGCAGCACGCGGATACCGCGCGTGGAGGCACCCGTGGCCTGGATGGAGGCCATCAGCGCCGCCTTGTCGCGGCGGTAGGCGTCCCGCAGGGCGTGGACTTCAGTCATGGACGATAGGGGCGTTGCAGTCGATATGGCCATGCAGTGTTCCACGCAAGAGTCGTGCGCAGCGGGGTTCCCGCTGACTTTTTATGTCTTTGTGGCGGTCACAAAGGACGGCAGAGGCGGCGAACCGGCCGAGATCGTCATCACCTCGTAGCCCGTCTCGGTGACCAGCACCGTGTGCTCCCACTGGGCCGAGAGGCTGTGGTCCTTGGTCACGATGGTCCAGCCGTCGTTGCCGTGTTCCTTCACCTCGCGGCGGCCGGCGTTGATCATGGGTTCGATGGTGAACACCATGCCGGGCTTGAGCTCTTCGAGCGTACCGGGCTTGCCGTAGTGCAGTACCTGGGGCTCTTCGTGGAAGCGCTGGCCGATGCCATGGCCGCAGAACTCGCGCACGATGGAAAAACCCAGGCCTTCGGCAAATTTCTGGATCGCATGGCCGATGTCGCCCAGGTGGGCACCCGGCTTGACCTGCACAATGCCATGCCACATGGCGTCGAAGGTCATGGCGCACAGGCGCTTGGCAGCGATGGAGGTCTCGCCGATCAGGTACATGCGGCTGTTGTCGCCGTACCAGCCTTCCTTGGTGATCACGGTGACGTCCACGTTCACGATGTCGCCCTTCTTGAGGGGCTTGTCGTTGGGGATGCCATGGCACACCACGTGGTTGACCGAGGTGCACAACGACGCGGGGTAGGGCGGGTAGCCCGGAGGCTGGTAGCCCACCGTGGCCGATATCGTGCCCTGCTGGACCATGCATTCGGCGGCCAGCCGGTCGATCTCGTTGGTGGTGATGCCGGGCTTGATGTGGGGGGCGATGTAGTCCAGCACTTCAGACGCCAGGCGGCAGGCGACGCGCATGCCCTCGATGTCCTGTGCACTTTTGATGGTGATGCTCATGGGGGGATTATCCCATTGCGCTTGAGATGCTGCATGGTGTTGAGCGCCGCCGGTTAAAATGGGAGGCTAACCGCCACCAAGCCTGCGTTTTCCGGATGGCGGCGGCGCCCACCGTACCCCTCACACCCCAACAGGCCGCTACCGTGACCTTGCACATGACCACGCTGGCGGGCGGCAACGCCCTCAGCACCTTTCGCGCCCAGCAACTCCAGCCTGCCCTCGAGGCCATCCATCCCAAGATCACTGGCATCGCTGCGCGCTTCGTGCACCTGGTGGCCACCGATACGGCCCCCTCGGCGGGCGATCAGGAGCGCCTGGCGGCCCTGTTGACCTACGGCGACCCCTATGCCGGCCCCGAAACCGGTGTCGTCATCGTCGTCACCCCGCGCCTGGGCACGCTCTCGCCATGGGCCTCCAAGGCCACCGACATCGCGCGCAACTGCGGCATCGCCATCCGCCGCGTGGAGCGCATCACCGAATACCGCGTGGCCCTGAAGCCCGGCCTGCTGGGCGGCACGCCCGAGCTGACTGCCGACCAGGTGGCCCAGGTCGCCGCCCTGCTGCACGACCGCATGACCGAATCGGTGGTGGCCGACCGCAGCGGCGCCGCCGCCCTGTTCACCGAGCTGCAGCCCGCGCCCATGGAGCATGTGGACCTGCTGGGTGGCGGCCGCGCCGCGCTGGAAGCCGCCAACACCCGCTTCGGCCTGGCCCTGGCCGAGGACGAGATCGAATACCTGGTCAACGCCTTCACGGGCCTGGCGCGCAACCCGAGCGACGTCGAGCTGATGATGTTCGCCCAGGCCAACAGCGAGCACTGCCGCCACAAGATCTTCAACGCCGAGTTCACCATCGACGGCGTGGCGCAGGACAAGAGCCTGTTCGGCATGATCCGCAACACCCACCAGCTGGCACCCCAGCACACGGTGATCGCCTACTCCGACAACGCCTCCGTCATGGAAGGCCACACGGTCGAGCGCTTCCTGGCGCGCATGGGCGATGCCGGCACGGTCGGCTATGCCAAGAGCGAAGCCACCCAGCACGTGCTGATGAAGGTGGAAACGCACAACCACCCCACGGCGATCTCGCCCTTCCCCGGCGCCTCCACCGGCGCGGGCGGTGAAATCCGCGACGAAGGCGCCACCGGCCGGGGCTCCAAGCCCAAGGCCGGCCTGACCGGCTTCACCGTCTCCAAGCTCTGGGGCAGCGAGGTCGGCAAGCCCGAGCACATCGCCAGCCCGCTGCAGATCATGGTCGAAGGTCCCCTGGGCGGCGCCGCGTTCAACAACGAATTCGGCCGGCCCAACCTGGCGGGCTACTTCCGTGAATACGAGCAGAACGTAGGCGGTGTGCAGCGCGGCTACCACAAGCCCATCATGATCGCGGGCGGCGTGGGCGTGATCGACGCCGGCCTCACCCAAAAGATCGAATTCCCGGCCGGCTCGCTGCTGATCCAGCTGGGCGGCCCCGGCATGCGCATCGGCATGGGCGGCAGCGCCGCCAGCTCCATGGCCACGGGCACCAATGCGGCCGAATTGGACTTCGACTCCGTGCAGCGCGGCAACCCCGAGATCGAGCGCCGCGCACAGGAAGTCATCAACCACTGCTGGGCGCAGGGCGATGCCAACCCCATCCTGGCCATCCACGACGTGGGTGCGGGCGGCCTGTCCAACGCCTTCCCCGAGCTGACCAACGACGCCGGCCGCGGTGCGCGCTTCGACCTGCGCGCCGTGCCGCTCGAAGAATCGGGCATGGCGCCCAAGGAAATCTGGAGCAACGAGAGCCAGGAGCGCTACGTGCTGGCCATCGCCCCGGGCTCGCTGGCGCAGTTCCAGGCCTTCTGCGAGCGCGAGCGCTGCCCGTTTGCCGTGATCGGCACCGCCACCGAAGAGCGCCAACTGGTGCTCGACGACACGGCCGTGGCCGGCGGCGACCAGAAGAACCCGGTGGACATGCCCATGAACGTGCTATTGGGCAAGCCGCCCAAGATGCACCGCGACGTGGCCACGGTGGAGCGCCAGTTCGCGCCCATGGACCTCACGGGCGTGCCGCTGCAAAAGGCCGTGATCGACGTGCTGGCCCACCCCACGGTGGCGTCCAAGCGCTTTCTCATCACCATCGGCGACCGCACGGTGGGCGGCCTGTCGCACCGCGACCAGATGGTCGGCCCCTGGCAGGTGCCGGTGGCCGATTGCGCCGTGACCTTGGCCGACTACAAGGGCTTTGCCGGCGAGGCCATGAGCATGGGCGAGCGCACGCCGCTGGCGGCCATCAACGCCCCCGCCTCGGGCCGCATGGCCGTGGCCGAAGCCATCACCAACCTGCTGGCCGCGCCCATCGAGCTGCCGCGCGTCAAGCTCAGCGCCAACTGGATGGCCGCCTGCGGCGAACCCGGTGAAGACGCCGCGCTCTACGCCACGGTGAAGGCCGTGGGCATGGAACTGTGCCCGGCCCTGGGCGTCTCCATCCCCGTGGGCAAGGATTCGCTGTCCATGCGCACGCAGTGGCAGGAGGGTGGCGACAAGAAGAAGGTCACCTCGCCAGTGAGCCTGATCGTGAGCGCCTTCGCCTCCCTGGCCGACGTGCGCGGCACGCTGACGCCGCAGCTCGATGCCACCGAAGCCGACACCACCCTGGTGCTGGTGGACCTGGGCAAAGGCCAGAGCCGCATGGGCGGCAGCATCCTGGGCCAGACGCTGGAGCAGAGCGGGGACGTGGTGCCCGACCTGGACGATCCGCAAGACCTGGTGAACCTGGTCAACGCCGTGAACGCACTGCGCGCCAAGGGCCAGATCCTGGCCTACCACGACCGCAGCGACGGCGGCCTGCTGGCCGCCGCTGCCGAAATGGCCTTTGCCGGCCATGTGGGCGTGTCGCTCAACGTGGACCTGCTGGTCACCGAGGGCGACGGCATCAGCGACAGCCGCATGGAAACCGGCGACGCCAAGAACTGGGCCTCCCAGGTCAGCGCGCGCCGCGAAGAACTGACGCTCAAGGCGCTCTTCAACGAAGAACTGGGCGTGCTGCTGCAGGTGCGCACCGCCGAGCGCAACGAGGTGATGCAGCTGCTGCGCGAGCACAATCTCTCGCGCTTCAGCCACTTCGTGGGCAAGACGCGTCCCGTGTCCTCACCCATCGACGCCGGCAAGGGCGAGCTGCAGGTCTGGCGCGATGCCAAGGCCGTGTTCAGCGCGCCGCTGGCCGACCTGCACCAGGTGTGGGACGCTGTGAGCTGGAAGATCTGCCAGCAGCGCGACAACCCCGCCAATGCCGATGCCGAACACGCCGCCGCTGGCGCACCGGCCGACCCCGGCATGCACGTGCACCTGGCGTTCGACCCCGCCGAGAACGTGGCCGCGCCTTACCTCAACCTGGCGCGCCCCAAGGTCGCCATCCTGCGCGAGCAGGGCGTCAACTCGCACATCGAGATGGCCTATGCCTTCACCGAGGCGGGCTTCGAGGCCTACGACGTGCACATGACCGACCTGCAGACCGGGCGTGCCCAACTGGCGGACTTCAAGGGCGTGGTCGCCTGCGGCGGCTTCAGCTATGGCGACACCCTGGGTGCCGGCATCGGCTGGGCGCGCAGCATCACCTTCAACCCGGTGCTGGCCGAGCAGTTCCAGGGCTTCTTCGGCCGCACGGACACCTTCGGCCTGGGCGTGTGCAACGGCTGCCAGATGTTTGCCGAGCTGGCCGACATCATCCCCGGCGCGCAGGACTGGCCGCGCTTCACCACCAACCAGAGCGAGCGCTTCGAGGCCCGCCTGTCGATGGTGGAGGTGCTCGAATCCCCGAGCCTGTTCTTCCAGGGCATGAGCGGCAGCCGCCTGCCGATCGCCGTGGCGCACGGCGAGGGCTACGCCAACTTCCGCTACCGCGGCAATGCCGACAAGGCGATTGCGGCCATGCGCTATGTGGACAACCACGGCGCAGCCACTGAGCAGTACCCCTTCAACCCCAACGGCAGCGCGGGCGGCCTCACCGCCGTGACCACGGCCGACGGCCGCTTCACGGCCATGATGCCGCACGCCGAGCGCGTGTTCCGCAACGTGCAGATGAGCTGGACCAGCGAAGACCGCAGCCAGTTGAGCCCGTGGATGCGCATCTGGCGCAATGCCCGCAAGTGGGTGGGCTGATGGAATTGCCGCTGCGGCGGCGTTGAAAGAAAACGGGGCTTCGGCCCCGTTTTTCATGCTCGGCTAGTGTTCTGTCCCGTAAATAGATGCCAAGAATAAAGCCGATGGATTTCGCGCCAGGGCAAGGCGCAAACCGCAGCGATAGCCGTAGCTATCGCGAGGATTTGCAACGCTGCCCTGGCGTGAAAGACGCGGTTTTATGGGCATTTATTTGCGGGACAGGACACTAGTTGGCGAGGTCAGGCCGCTGGTACACCAGCAGGCGACCCTTGTAGGCGGGGCGGTCGTCCAGGGCTGGGTGGTCCAGGCGCTCTTCCACCACCTCGAAGCGGTGCACCGCCATCTGCTTGTGGAAGGCGCTGCGGTTGCCGCGGTCGGGGTCCACGATCCAGATCTGTGCGTCCACCTCGGCATGGCGGTCGATGAAGCCGGCCAGGGTGGCGCGCGCGTCGCGCTCGTAGAGCACGTCGCTGCCCATGATCAGGTCGAAGCGGCCGCTCACGGTGCTGGCAGCGGGGCCGTCGCCCTCGGCGCCTTGCGGTGGGTTCCAGTGCCCGGCACGGTACTTCATGGGGGGCAGGGCGTTCAGCCGCAGGTTTTCGAGCAGAAAGCTGTCGGCCAGCGGATGTCCGTCGCTGGCGGTGATGTCCACGCCGCGCCGGTGGCACACCAGGCTGGCCAGGCCCAGGCCGCAGCCGATCTCCAGCACGCGCTCGCCCGCCTGCAGCGGCCGGGTGGCCATGCGCTCGGCCAGTTGCGTGCCCGAGGGCCACAGCAGGCCGAACAGCGGCCACAGGGCGGAGGAGATGCCCAGCCGCTCGGCCTCGCCCAGCGGGTCGGAGAACTGCTGCTTGTCCAGCAGCGAACGGATGGTGAGATTGGCGACGCCCGCAATGGCGACGCTGTCTTGCTTGGTAAGGTAGCCTGGCATGGCTCGGGCGAGAAGCCCGTTGTCAGGGGACCCCAAGGGTTGGTGGTGTGGCTGCCGAGTATGCGCCTTTTGCGCAGGAGGTGCTGTTGCCGCGGTGCCGGCGGCGTGCGTCGGGGGGCGTGGTGGCCCCTGGCCCTGTGGGGGAATGCCGTGCATCGTTGCTATAGTCGGCGGTTTTACGCAATCCCCAAGGACCTTCCATGGCCGCTGGCAGCCTTCTAGCCCTGTTGGACGATATCGCCACCATCCTCGACGACGTCGCCCTCATGACCAAGGTGGCGGCCAAGAAGAGCGCCGCCATGGCCGATGACGTTTCGGTCATGACCAAGGTGGCCGCGCAGAAGACGGCTGGCGTGCTGGGCGACGACCTGGCGCTCAACGCCCAGCAGGTCACCGGTGTGCGCGCCGAGCGCGAGATCCCCGTGGTCTGGGCCGTCGCCAAGGGCTCCATGGTCAACAAGGCCATCCTGGTGCCCGCAGCGCTGTTGATCAGCGCCTTCGCGCCCTGGGCCGTCACGCCGCTGCTGATGATCGGCGGCGCCTTCCTGTGCTTCGAGGGCTTCGAGAAGATCGCCCACAAGTTCCTGCACAGCGAGAGCAAGGACGAGGCCGAGCACGAAAGCCGTGCCCAGGCCAATGCCAACCCGGCCGTGGACCTGGTGGCCATGGAAAAGGACAAGATCAAGGGCGCCGTGCGCACCGACTTCATCCTGTCGGCAGAAATCATCGCCATCACGCTGGGCACGGTGGCGACGGCCTCGTTTGCGCAGCAGGTGGCCGTGCTGACGGGCATCGCCGTCATCATGACGGTGGGGGTGTACGGCCTGGTGGCGGGCATCGTCAAGCTCGACGACCTGGGCCTGTGGCTCAACAGCAAGCGCAGCGCGGTGGCCAAGGCCCTGGGCACGGGCATCGTCAATGCGGCGCCCTGGCTCATGAAATTCCTGTCCATCGCCGGCACGGCCGCCATGTTCCTGGTGGGCGGTGGCATCCTGGTGCACGGCATTCCGGCCCTGCACCACGCCGTGGAAGGGGCGGGCGCTGCAGCCGGCACCTGGCCCGCGGGAGCGCTGTGGGGGGGGCTGATCTCCAACCTGCTCAATGCCGTGGTGGGCATCGTCGCGGGTGGCCTCGTAGTGGCCGTGGTGACTGTCGTACAAAAAATGCGTGGCAAGGGCGCGGCCGCGCACTGACGCGCCACGCACCACGCACCGTTGTTGATCCAGATCGAAGCCCCGTCATCCGGGGCCTGATGCGCCGCGTCGGCCGGCCCATCGGTTGATCTGCGGCAAGGTACGCGCGGGCGTGCGGGGGCCCAATGCATGCACGGGGGTCGTCCCCGTTCAACCGCATCGAATCGATCGCTCCCATGAACAACAACAAGCTGCTGAAACTGGCCCTGGTGGCCGCCTGCGCGCTGGCATCCGGCGCCACCATGGCACAAGAATCCGAAGGCCCCTGGCTGGTGCGCGCCCGCGCCGTGCACCTGGACAGCGCCAACAAGGACACCACCGGCCTGGGCCTGTCGGTCAATGACAAGGCCATTCCCGAGGTCGACGTCACCTACTTCTTCACCAGGAACATCGCCGCCGAGCTGGTCCTGACCGTGCCGCAAAAGCACGACGTGCGCGCCAGCACGCTCGGCGGCAAGATCGGCACGCTCAAGCACCTGCCGCCCTCGCTGCTGCTGCAGTACCATTTCGATGCCCCTGGCTTCAAGCCCTATGTGGGCGCGGGCCTGAACTACACGCGCTTTTCCAGCGTGCACCTGCCCGCCGGCGTGGGCATCGACAAGAACAGCTGGGGCGCAGCCCTGCAGGTGGGCGTGGACATTCCGCTGTCGAAGAACCTGTACCTGAACGTGGACGTGAAGAAGGTCTACATCCAGACCGACGTGTTCGCGGGCAGTGCCAAGGCCGGCACCTTCAAGGTCGATCCGGTGCTGTTCGGCATCGGCCTGGGCTACAGGTTCTAGGCGCTGCGGCGATAGAAGGCCAACGACCCCGCCAAGGCCAGCAGCGCCCCGCCGCAGCAGCGGTCGAGCCACAGCACCGCGCGGCGGCGCAGCAACTGCACGGCCTTGGCGCCCACGATGGCATAGGCCAGCATCACCGCAAAATCCAGGCCCGCGAACACCACTGCAATGGCTGCGTACTGCGGCCACTGCGGTGCATTCGCGTCGATGAACTGTGGCAGCAGGGCCGAGCAGAACAGGTAGCCCTTGGGGTTGGTCACTGCGACCAGGAACGACTTGGCAAAGACGCCGCGGGCCGTCACACCCTCGGCGCTGCCAGCCTGCGACAGGTCCAGCCCGCCCTGCGAGCGCAGCAGGCGCAGCCCGAGCCATGCCAGGTAGGCGGCGCCCACCCATTTGACGACGGAGAACCAGAACTCCGAGGCCGCGAGCAGAGCGCCCAGGCCCAGCGCCACGGCGCCCACCAGCACGAAGTCGGAGGCCACGGCGCCGAGCATGCCCGGCACGGAGCGGCGTACGCCATAGCGCGAGCCGTTGGCCAGTGCCAGCAGCACCGTGGGCCCGGGCGTGGCAATGGCCACCAGGGCCACGAGCGCAAAGACCAGCAGCGTGGTCGCGTTCATGCCAGCAACGGGCCGCAGCCTTGCGGCTTGTGCACGCGCTCGGTCGACGCGGGGTACTTGGCCAGCTTGGATGCGGGCCGGCGCGGGCGCTGCAGCAGCTCACCCCCGCAGTTGGGGCAGATGCCGCCCAGCGGGCCGCCCGCGCAGGTGCTGCAGAAGGTGCACTCGAAGGTGCAGATGCGTGCGTCGGTCGCATCGGGTGGCAGGTCTTTGTCGCAGCATTCGCAGCTGGGGCGCATCTGGAGCATGGCGGGGCCTCGGGGTGGTCGGTGAACCGGCCACTCTATGCGCAGCGGCCCTGCGCGGCAAGACACAGACGGCGGTTGCCAGCGCTGCCGTCTGTACTGCCCGTCTGTCTGCTGGCTCAGCCTGCCGGGGTGGTCGGGGCAGGTGTTTTGGGCGCGGTACCCGCCGGGCGCAGGGGCGCATCGTCCAGCGCCAGCATGCGGCGCCACAGCCAGGGCAGGGCGGTTTCCAGGTCGGGGCGCTGCCACTCCTGCCGGGCCTTGGCGGTGCCCGCCAGCACCTGCTGCGGCGTGCCGATGTCGAAGTGGAACGAGTACGCGGGCTCCATGCCCATGCGCAGGTCGGTGATGTAGATGTGCCCACCCGCCTCGTTCATGCGGTAGAAGCCATGGGTGAAGCGCGACAGGCGCTGCACATGCGCATTGCCCTGGTAGGTGGCGTACAGGTCGGTGCCACGCTCATGGCGCGTCCAGCGCATGGGCTGCTGGCCGCCATCGGCCAGCGAGCGAAAGCCTTCCAGGTAGTGCGTGGGTGTCATCGCCACCACGCGCCACAGCACGGCAGAAAACGGCGCAGGCGTCACCAGCACGCGCTCGGCGGTGATGCCCTCGGACTGCAGCGATGCACGCGCAATGCCCTCCACATGCTGCTGCGCCAGCACGCCCAGGCCCAGGTAGGCGGTGCTGAACACCAGCGCCCAGGCATTCCAGCGCAGGCCGCGGCCGCCGCGCAGGGCCAGGGCCGCGATCACCCCGATGACGAGCGGCACCGTGTACAGCGGATCGATGATGAACACGCTGCCCACACCGTACGGGTGGTTGGTGAAGGGGTAGAGCAGCTGCGTGCCGTAGATCGTCATCGCATCCAGCAGCGGGTGGGTGACCAGCGCCAGCCACAGGGCCAGCCACCAGCGCAGCAGGTGCGGCGTTTCGCCATGCAGGCGCGCCACCAGCCAAGCCAGCGGGCCTGACAAAAGTGTGAGGGTCAGCAGGGCATGGCTGCTGCTGCGGTGCAGCACCATGTTGAGCATGGCATCGCCATGGTCGATGAAGGCATCCAGGTCGGGCAGGGTGCCGGCCACGGCGCCCCAGAAGACGGCTTTCCATGCGGCGGTGCGGCGGCCCATGGTGGCGAGGGCGACGGCGGAGCCCAGTGCGATCTGGGTCAATGAATCCATGGGTCGGTGTGTCCTTGTGTGGCGATGATTGCGGCAAAGGTGTGACAGCAAGCGAAATGCGGGCCAGCCGAAACAGGGCTTGCCGTGCCCGCGCCAGGGGCCCATGATTGTGGCTTGGCTCGATGACAGGCCGGGTGCGCGCCCAGCCGGTACCCGGGCCATGCATGCTTGCCCACGGTGCGTGGTTGCTTGGTGCATCCACCGGGCAAGGCACACGGGCGGTCGTCCTACTTGGGGGCTGTACACCCCCCGCTAACCTTGCGAACCATGGCCCACGCACTCCTCCAGAATCCGTCGCCCTTGCTTCCAACCCGGGGCGCCCAGCGCCAGGCAGCCTGGAATGCCAAGCCACCCCATCTGGCTTTCGAAGCCTTCGAAGGGCTGGCCCCGGAGCCGGACAGTGCCGATGCCTCCAACACCTCTCAGTCACCCCGGGCGCTGGCGGAGCAATCGGTCTACGACGAGATCACCGAGGGCCTGCTGTTGCAGCCCGCCACGATCTCGCCCAAGTACTTCTACGACCAGCTCGGTTCGGAGCTGTTCGAGTCCATCACCCGCCTGCCCGAGTACTACCCAACACGCACAGAGCACGCGGTGATGCAGCAGCACGCCGCCGCCATTGCCGCCGCCGTAGGCCAGGGCCGCACGCTGATCGAGCTGGGCGCGGGTAACTGCGAGAAGGCGCGCACGCTGTGCCGCACGCTGGCGCCAGACTGCTTTGTGGGCGTGGACATTTCGGCCGATTTTCTGCAGGGCGCCGTGGCCCGCATGCGCGAGGAGTTTCCGCACATGGACGCACGCGCCGTGGGCGCCGACATGACGCGCGGCGTGACCCTGCCGGCCGACATCCCGCGCACTGGGCGCCTGGTGTTCTACCCCGGCTCGTCCATCGGCAACTTCGATCCGCCGCACGCGCTGATGCTGCTCGAACAGATGCGCGAGCTGGTCGATGGAGAAGGTCCCGAGGGTGAGCCCGATGCCGACGGCGGCCTGCTCATCGGCATCGACCTGCCCAAGGAGGTCGATGTGCTCGAAGCCGCGTACGACGATGCGGCCGGGGTCACCGCCGCCTTCAACCTCAACGTGCTCACGCACGTGAACCGCCTCATCGGCAGTAACTTCGACCTGGCGCAGTGGCGCCACCTGGCCTTCTTCAATACCCTGCATTCGCGCATCGAGATGCACCTGCAGGCCATGTCGCCGCTGCAGGTGCGCTGGCCCGGCGGCGGTGTGCGCGACTTTGCGGCCGGTGAATGCATCCACACCGAGAACAGCTACAAGTACACGCTGCCCGCCTTCACTGACCTGTTGGCGCGCGCGGGCTTCTCGCGCGCCCAGGCCTGGACCGACCCGCGCGGCTGGTTTGCGGTGGTGCATGCGCAACCCTGACGCGCGCTTTCCGCCGCTGCCCGGCACTGGCCTGCCTCTGCGGCTGGTACAGCCGCATGCCACCCCGGTGGGGCACACTGGCAGGATGACGACGAACCCTCCCCCCCGGCCCGCCGACTACGCCACCGTGCGCCAGCGCTCGGTGGAGCTGGTGGCGCCGCTGTCGCCCGAGGACGCCTGCGCCCAGTCCATGCCCGACGCCAGCCCCGCCAAGTGGCACCTGGCACACACCACCTGGTTCTTCGAGACCTTTGTGCTGGAGCCGCACGAACTGGCGTTTGCGCCGTTCCACCCGGCGTTTCGCGTGCTGTTCAATTCGTACTACAACGGCGTGGGCGCCAAGCACCCGCGCCCGCAGCGCGGCCTGCTCACGCGCCCGTCGCTGGCCGGGGTACTGGCCTACCGCGCCCAGGTGGACGAGCGCGTGCAGGCCCTGCTGGCGCGCCAAGCAGACAACGCCAGGCTGCAGGCCCTGGTAGAACTGGGCCTGCACCACGAGCAGCAGCACCAGGAGCTGCTGGTCACCGACATCAAGCACCTGCTCTCGTGCAACCCGCTGTTTCCGGCCTACCATGGCTTGCAGCCGAGCGCCGATGGCAACCCGGCCCAGCCCCTCACCTGGCACCGCAGCGACGGCGGCGTGGTCGAAATCGGCCACCATGCCGGCAGCGGCACCTTTGCCTTCGACAACGAACTGCCGCGCCACCGCGTCTACGTGCAGCCCCACGCCCTGGCATCGCGCCTGGTGAGCAATGGCGAGTACGCTGCCTTCATCGAAGACGGCGGCTACCGCAACCCCGTGCACTGGCTGGCCGAAGGCTGGGACTGGCGCACCGCGCAGGGCCTTACGCAGCCCATCTATTGGCACCGCGCGGGGCTGGGCGGTGGTGATGACGAGGGTGATGCCTGGCACGAGTTCACCCTGGCCGGCCTGGTCCCCCTGGCCAGCGCACTGCCCGCCGTGCACCTGTCGTACTACGAAGCCGATGCTTATGCCCGCTGGGCCGGCGCCCGCCTGCCCACCGAGGCCGAATGGGAATGCGCCGCCGCACGCCAGCCCCTGCAGGGCCACTTTGCCGATGGCCCCGATGCCCCGCTGCACCCCGGCACCGCCGAGGGCCCGGGCATGGCGCAGATGTTCGGCGACGCCTGGCAGTGGACCCAGTCGAGCTACGCCCCGTACCCCGGCTTTCGCACGGCCGAGGGCGCCGTGGGCGAGTACAACGGCAAGTTCATGGTCAACCAGTATGTTTTGCGCGGGGGGTCGTGCGCCACGCCCGCGGGGCATGTGCGGGCGACCTACCGCAATTTTTTCCCGGCAACTGCGCGGTGGCAGTTTGCGGGGGTGCGGTTGGCGCGGGATGTCTGAGCGGTAGGCCGCTGCGCGGTCACACCTTGCCCAGCGCCTGCTCCAGATCCGCCTTCAGGTCGTCAATGTGCTCGATCCCCACCGACAAGCGCACCATCCCCTCGCTCACCCCCGCCTTGGCCAGTTCCTCGGGGTTGAGTTGGCGGTGCGTGGTCGATGCCGGGTGCGTGGCCAGTGACTTCGCATCGCCGATGTTCACCAGCCGGGTGAACAGCTGCAGCGCGTCAAGAAAACGTGCCCCCGCCGCGCGCGGATCGGCATCGCTGTTCTTGACGCCAAAGCTCAAAATGCCCGATGCCCGCCCGCCCAGCTGGCGCTTGACCAGCGCGTGGTCCGGGTGGTCAGGCAGGCCGGCGTAGCGCACCCATTCGACCTTGGGGTGGGCCTGCAGGTACTCGGCGATGGCCTGGGTGTTGTCGCAGATGCGGTCCAGGCGCAGGGCCAGGGTTTCGATGCCTTGCAGGATCAAGAACGCGTTCTGCGGTGCCAGCGCGGCACCCGTGTTGCGCAAGGGCACGACGCGGGCGCGGCCGATGAAGGCGGCGGGGCCCAGGGCCTCGGTGTAGACCACGCCGTGGTAGCTCACGTCGGGCTCGTTCAGGCGCGGGAAGCGCTGCTTGTGCTCTGCCCAGGGGAACTTGCCGCTGTCCACAATGGCGCCGCCCACGCTGTTGCCGTGGCCGCCCAGGTACTTGGTGAGCGAGTGCACGACGATGTCGGCACCGTGCTCGATGGGGCGCAGCAGGTAGGGCGTGGGCACGGTGTTGTCCACGATGAGTGGCACGCCATGGTCGTGCGCCACCTTGGCCAGGGCGGCGATGTCGGTCACGTTGCCCAGCGGGTTGCCGATGCTCTCGATGAAGATGGCCTTGGTGCGCGCGTCGATGTGCTGGGCAAAGCTGGCCGGGTCGCGCGGGTCGGCAAAGCGCGTGGTGATGCCCTGCTGGGGCAGGGTGTGGGCGAACAGGTTGTAGGTGCCGCCGTAGAGCGTGCTGGCCGAGACGATGTTGTCGCCCGCCTCGGCAATGGTCTGGATGGCGTAGGTGATGGCCGCCATGCCCGATGCGACGGCCAGCGCCGCAATGCCGCCTTCGAGTGCCGCGATGCGCTTTTCAAGCACATCGTTGGTCGGGTTCATGATGCGGCTGTAGATATTGCCCGGCACCTTGAGGTCGAACAGGTCGGCGCCGTGCTGCGCACTGTCGAAGGCGTAGGCCACCGTCTGGTAGATGGGCACCGCCACCGCCTTGGTGGTGGGGTCGGGGCTGTAGCCGGCGTGCACGGCCAGGGTTTCGATCTGCATGGTTGGCTTGTCTCTGGAAGGGGTTGGTACGAAGGGCCTGGCACCCCGATGGAGTGCCCGAACCATTCTTCCATCGCCCCTCCAGGGCCAGATCGAATCGTTTCGTATGTGCTTATGCGGCCAGCGATGGCAGGTCGGCGCCTGCCAATCCCGCACCCGCTCAACTGGCCTGCTGGGGCCGCGTGCGGTAGAAGTTCAGCGGCGTCTCGCGCGCCTGGTTGTTGAGCACCTGGCGCTTGATCGTGCCCACCACATGCATCTCGCAGGGCTTGCAGTCAAAGCGCAGGGTCAGTTTTTCCTTGCCGTTGATGAGCATCAGCGGCTCGGCCTTGATGGTGCCCTGCACGCCGGTGACGCCCTTGGCCTGCTTGGGGCACAGGCTCATCGAGAAGCGCACGCAGTGCTTGGTGATCATGAGGCTGACTTCGCCTTCTTCCTCGTGCGCCTCGTACGTTGCATCGATCACCTTCACGCCGTGGCGCACGTAGAAATCGTGGGCCTTGTGGTTGAACACATTGCCCAGAAAGCTCAGCGTGTCTTCGGGGTACGGGGCCGGCGGCTCCACCGGGGTGGCGCGCTGCAGGCGCATGAAACCCTTGGCGCGGTTGGCCTCCAAGTCGGCCAGCGCGTCACGGCGCAACGCGTTGACGGCCGATGCGGGGATGAACCAGGGCTGCGAGAGCTGCAGGCCCACGTCGTTCACCGCGAAGATGGTGGCGCCGAAGCGGGCCAGGTGCTCGCGCAGGCTGGCCTCGGCCTTGGCGGCGTCGGTGGCCGGCTGGTGGGCGTGGTCCAGTTGCGCGCCGCCGGCATAGCCGTCTTCGTCGGTCAGCGTAAGGGCAAAGCCGGTGGGCGTTTCCGACAGGTAGACCCACAGGCCGATGCGGCGGTCGCTCGACTTCTTGTCGAGCGTGCGCACCCAGTCCATGTCGCGGTTGCGGTTGATCTCGGTGCCCTTGCGCAGGTCCTTGAAGCCCTCCATCGGGTCCTTGGGGAACACGCGCCACTGCGTGGTGCTGCGCGGCGACACGGGCTCGGCCCGGTTGATGGCCATGCCCACCAGGTCCTTGTGCAGGTCGTAGTAGCACAGGCCGTCGCCGTTGTGCAGCACGGTCTCGGGGCTGCTCACTTCCAGCTCCACGAAATCGGCGCCCACCTTGGTCACCCAGCCGATGGCCTGGCCGGGGTTCTTGGGCGTGTCGAAGGCGCCGATGTCCTGCTTGCGGCCGGTGACGAAGTAGTCGGTGAACTCGCGGTTGAAGTTCTGCAGCGGGTCGGGCGTGAAGGTGAACGTGGTGCGCCCGCTCGACGAGCGCGACAGCGGGTGGCCCGAGGACTCGCGCTCTTCCATGATGCCGTCGATGATGGTGCGGTAGTGGGCCGTGATGTTCTTCACGTAGCCCATGTCCTTGTAGCGGCCTTCGATCTTGAAGCTGCGCACGCCGGCATCGATCAGCGCGCGCATGTTGTCGCTCTGGTTGTTGTCCTTCATGCTGAGCACGTGCTTGTCGTGCGCGATGAAGCGGCCCTGCGCGTCGGTCACCTGGTAGGGCAGGCGGCAGGCCTGGCTGCAGTCGCCGCGGTTGGCGCTGCGCCCGGTCTGCGCATGGCTGATGTTGCACTGGCCGCTGTAGGCCACGCACAGCGCGCCGTGGATGAAGAACTCGATGTTGGCGCGCCCGGGCGCGTCCACCGGGCCCAGGGCCTTGTGCACCGCGGCGATCTGCTGCACCGTGAGCTCGCGCGCCAGCACGATCTGCGACAGGCCCGCGTCCTGCAGAAAGCGCGCCTTCTCGGGCGTGCGGATGTCGGTCTGCGTGCTCGCATGCAGCTGGATGGGCGGCATGTCGATTTCGAGCAGGGCCATGTCCTGGATGATCAGCGCGTCGGCCCCGGCCTCGTAGACCTGCCAGGCCATCTTGCGCGCGTCTTCGAGCTCGTCGTCGCGCAGGATGGTGTTGAGCGTGATGAAGATGCGGCTGTTGAAGCGGTGCGCATGCTGCACCAGGCGTTCCAGGTCGCGGATGTCGTTGCCCGCGCCCACGCGCGCGCCGAAGGCCGGGCCGCCGATGTAGACGGCGTCGGCACCGTGGTTGATGGCTTCGATGCCGATGTCTGCGTCGCGCGCAGGCGCGAGCAGTTCGAGCTGGTGGGGCAGGAGAGACATGGGATCCGATTATCCCAGCCTGGCACGCTGCCGGGGAATTCTGGTTTCAATTAGTCGGACTAATACTGTATGCAATTCTGTTGTGCAAGCCTGGTGTACTGAAGACGGGATAGGATGGCGGCGCCTGGCCGGACCCCCTGGCCAGCGGTTCTCCCTTGTTCCTGTTCATCCGGAGTCTTGCCCGTGTCCTTTGCTTCCCGTTCGCGCTTTCACTTCTCCCTGGTTGCTGCTGCAGCCGCCACCGTTGCCTGCACCGCCGCCATGGCGCAGGACGTGCAGGTCGTCAAGATCGCCCATGCGGGCCCGCTGTCGGGCGGCATTGCCCACATCGGCAAGGACACCGAAAATGGCGTGCGCCTGGCGCTGGACGATTTGAACGCGCAGAACCTGGTGATCGGCGGCAAGAAGATCAAGTTCGAGCTCGCCGCCGAAGACGACGCCGGCGACCCGCGCCAGGCCACCGCCGTGGCGCAAAAGCTGTGCGACCAGAAGGTGGCCGGCGTGGTGGGCCACCTGCAGTCGGGCACTTCCATCCCCGCCGCGGCGGTGTACGACAAGTGCGGCGTGCCGCACATCACGGCGGCCGCCACCAACCCCGACCTGACCAAGCCCGGCTACAAGACCACCTACCGCCTGATCGCCAACGACAGCGCCCTGGGCGCGGCGCTGGCCATCTTCTCGGCCGACCACCTGAAGCTCAAGTCCGTGGCCATCATCGATGACCGCACGGCCTACGGCCAGGGCGTGGCCTCGGTCTTCAAGGCCACGGCGCAGCAGAAGGGCCTCACGGTGGTGGGCGAGGAGTTCACCACCGACAAGGCCACGGACTTCATGGCCATCCTGACCGCCATCAAGAACAAGAAGCCCGACGCCATCTTCTACGGTGGCCTCGATGCCCAGGCCGGCCCCATGCTGCGCCAGATGGAGCAGCTGGGCCTGGGCAACGTGAAGTTCTTTGGCGGCGATGCGCTGTGCACCGAAAAGCTGCCCGAGCTGGCCGGCAAGACGCCGGCCCTCAAGAACGTGACCTGCGCCACGGGCGGCGCATCGGTCGCCAAGATGCAGGGCGGTGCCGACTGGAAGAAGCGCTACGACGCCAAGTTCCCCGGCCAGTTCCAGATCTACAGCCCCTACGCCTACGATGCGGCCATGGTGCTGGTCGATTCGATGAAGCGCGCCAACTCGGTGGACCCCAAGGTCTACATCCCCTTCATCGGCAAGACCGAATACAAGGGCGTGACGGCCAACATCGCCTTCACCAGCAAGGGTGAGCTGACGACCCCCGCCGTGACGCTGTACACCTACAAGGACGGCAGCCGCGTTGCATTGAACTGATCCCTCAGGGCTCGGTTCCGGCCCGCCCGGCGCGCAATGCGCCTGGGCTGGTGCCGTAGTGTTGGCGGAACAGCCGCGCCAGACTGCTGGCATTGCCCAGGCCGACTTCGTCGGCAATGGCCGCCAGGCTGTGGTGCGAATTGGTCAAGCGCCAGTGCGCCTGCTCCATGCGCATCTTCGTCCAGTGGTCGTGGGCGCTCATGCCCATCTGCTCGGTGAACAGCCGGTCCAGCTGCCGGCGGCCGATGCCGATGCGCTCGGCCAGGCCGGCCACGGTCAGCCCCTCGGCCAGGGAGCTGCGCATCAGCGCCACCGCGCGCGCCAGGTGGCGGCCCAGGTCGGGCCCGCCGCCCTCCATTGACTGCAGGTGGTGCCCCTGGTGCCGGGGCGCGTCCACCAGCATGTCGGCCAGGCCCTTGAAGGCCCGCACCCGGCCGCAGTGGCGCGACAGCAGCTGCACCGCCATGTCGATGGCGGCCGTGCCGCCCGCGCAGGTGATGCGGTCGCTGTCGAAGCAATAGATCTGCTCGCTGGCCACCGCGATGCGCGGAAAGGCGTGGCGGAACTCGGCCACATGGCGCCAGTGCAGGGCCACGCGGTGGCCCTTGAGCAGGCCCGCCTCGGCCAGCAGAAAGCTGGCGTTGTCGATGGCCACCAGCGGCAGGCCCCGCGCCGCTGCCTTGCGCAGCACCGGGCCATAGGCCTGCACGTACCCGCGCGAGGCCTGCACCGTGCGGCTGCCAAAGACCACCAGGTAGTCGAACGCCGCCAGGTCCACGGCGTCGGCCGTGGTGTCCATGTTCACCTGCACCGCACTGCTGGAGACCACGGGCGCGGCGTCGATGCCCAGCAGCGTCCATGCGCAGTAGCGCTGGCGGCTGTGGTCCTCGTCGTCGGCCGAAAAGCGCAACTTGTCCAGAAAGGCGCCAAAGGGCAGCAGGGCGAAGTCGGGCAGCGGCAGCAGCAACAGGCGAACGTCGGGGCGGGGCAGGGCGGTGCTCATGCGGGTGTCCAATTTGGTATGGATGTTAGCCAGTTTCGATGCGGTGCATGCTGCCGTGCGCCCCTAGACTGCAGGCCATGTTTCGAACGATGGTGCAGCAATGGAACTGAAAATCTGGCTGGTCTACCTGCTCGCGGTCATCGGCCTGTCGCTGACCCCGGGGCCCAACAGCCTGCTGGTGTTGGCCCATGGGGCGATGCACGGGCGGGCGCGCACCTTGTGGACCATTGGCGGGGGCGCGGTGGGCTTTGTGGCCTTGATCGGGCTGTCGATGCTGGGCATTGGCGCGCTGCTGCAGTCGTCGGCCCATGCGCTGACGGTGATGAAGTGGGTGGGCGGCGCCTACCTGGTGTGGCTGGGCATCCAGCTGTGGTGCGCGCCGGCCATGCAGCTGGAGGCGCTGCCCAGTGCCCAGGGCGAGCGGGCAGTCAGCGGCGGTCGCTTGTTCCGCCAGGGGCTGCTGGCGGCCATCTCCAACCCCAAGGTGCTGCTGTTCTATGGCGCCTTCTTGCCGCAGTTCATCGTGCCGGGGCGTGACCTGTGGCTGCAGTTCGTGGTCATGGCGGGCACGTTTGCGGCGGTGGAATGCCTGGTGGAGTTTGGTCTGGCGAGACTGGCGCACCGCATCCGCCCCTGGCTGCAGCACACGGGGCGCAAGTTCAACCGCTCCTGCGGTGCGCTGTTCGGGTTGATGGGCGCGGCGCTGCCGATGACGCATTGATCTTTTTAACCTCCGTCCCGGTTTACAGTGCGAGCTTGCACGGTATCGGGAGCACAGGCATGCGTGGATTGTTCGGGTTGGTGGGGCTGGTCGTGGTGCTGGCCATTGTGGGCATCATTGCCAAGAAGCAGCTGTCGACCACGCGCGCGCCTGCTGCGGCGCTGCAGCAAGTGCCCATCCCGGGCACCGGTGCGTCGGCGCCGGTCATCAACCCCACGGGCAATGTGCGCGAGCAGAGCCAGCAGGTGCAGCAGCAGGTGCAGCAGCAACTGCAGGAGATTGCCAGGCAGCGGGCGCAGCAGTCCATGAGCGAGGCGGAGAAGTGACCGGGGCCTGCCCGCGGCCTGGATGCGGCTGGTGATCCCATGGCGACTGTTTTTACCGACGAAGACGGCATGCGCCTGGCGCTGGCCGAGGCCCGCGCCGCGGCCGAGGCGGGTGAGGTGCCCGTGGGCGCCGTGGTCGTCAAGGACGGGCAGGTGATCGCCACCGGCCGCAACGCCCCGGTGCAGGCCAACGACCCCACGGCACATGCCGAGATCGTGGCCTTGCGCGCGGCCGCGCAGCGCCTGGGCAACTACCGGCTCGATGGCTGCACGCTCTACGTCACGCTGGAGCCCTGCGCCATGTGCAGCGGTGCCATGCTGCATTCGCGCCTGGCGCGCGTGGTGTTCGGTGCCACGGAGCCGAAGACGGGCGCCGCGGGCTCGGTGCTCGACCTGTTCGCCCACACCGCCATCAACCACCAGACCCAGGTGCAGGCCGGGGTGCTGGCGGCCGAATGCAGCGCGCTGCTCACCGGCTTCTTCGGCGCACGGCGCAGCCAGCAGCGTGCCGACGCGCTGGCCCGCCACCCGCTGCGCGACGATGCCCTGCGCACGCCCGATGCGGCGTTTGCCGACCTGCCCGGCTACCCCTGGGCACCGCACTATGTGAGCGACCTGCCCAGCCTGGCAGGCCTGCGCCTGCACTACCTGGACGAAGGCCCGCAGGACGCGCCGCGCACCTGGCTGTGCCTGCATGGCAACCCGGCCTGGAGCTACCTGTACCGCCACATGCTGCCCGTGTGGCTGGCGGCCGGTGACCGGGTGGTGGCGCCCGACCTGATCGGCTTTGGCAGGAGCGACAAGCCCAAGAAGGAGGCCGCGCACCGCTTCGAATGGCACCGCCAGGTGCTGCTGGAGCTGGTGGAGCGCCTGGACCTGCAGCGCACCGTGCTGGTGGTGCAGGACTGGGGCGGCATCCTGGGGCTGACCTTGCCCATGGATTGCCCCGAGCGCTTTGGCGGCCTGCTGGTGATGAACACGCTGCTGGCCACGGGCGATGCGCCGCTGCCGCAGGGCTTCGTCGACTGGCGCGCCATGTGCCGCGACAAGCCGCTGTATGGCGTGGGCCGGCTCTTCGCGCGCGGCAACCCGCAGCTCTCGCCGGCCGAATGCGCGGCCTACGACGCGCCGTTTCCGGACAAGGGCTACCGCGCGGCGCTGCGCGCCTTTCCCGAGCGCGTGCCCGCCGGGCCCGACGACCCCGGCGCCGCGCTCTCGCGCCAGGCCCGTGATTTCTGGCGCCAGCAGTGGCCCGGCCAGAGCCTGATGGTGGTGGGCGCGCAGGACCCGGTGCTGGGCCTGGCGACCACCATGCAGGCGCTGCAAAAAGACATCCGTGGGTGCCCCGAACCGGTGGTGCTGCCGCAGGCCGGGCACTTTGTGCAGGAGCATGGTCGGGACATTGCCGAACGGGCTGTGGAATACTTCAGCCCCTGACCGCACGCCAGCGCCTGCCTTCCTGCGCGCACGCCAGCGGTCACCGCACACTACCTCGGAGCAGGCCCACCACTGGCGCCTGAATGCTTTGCACAACGATCACGACCACCACCATCACGACCACCACGGCGACTGCGGCCATGACCATGGTCCCAAGCACATCTACATCTACTCGCCGTCGAGCGCCGTGCGCGACAAGGCCGCCTTCAAGCGTGGCATTGCCCGCCTCAAGGCCCTGGGCCACGAGGTCGAGGTGGACGTGGACGCCCTGGCCAGCCACACGCGCTTTGCCGGTGACGACGCCACTCGCCTGGCCGCCATCCACCGCGCGGCCGCCAGCGGCGCGCATGTGGCACTGATCTCCCGCGGGGGCTACGGGCTCTCGCGCATCCTGCCGGGCATCCGCTACAAGGCGGTGGCCAAGGCCATCGACAAGGGCATGAAGTTCGTCGGCCTGAGCGACTTCACGGCCTTCCAGAACGCGCTCCTGGCGCAGACCGGCGCCGTGAGCTGGGCCGGCCCGGCGCTGGGTGCGGACTTCGGCGTGGCGGGCGAGCCCGACGACATCATGGAAGCGTGCTTCGACGACCTGCTGACCGGCCACGGCGAAGGCACGGGCTGGCGCATGCACCGCGAGAAGCCCGATGCCACCACCGGCAAGCCGGCCGTGCCGGACATCTACGTGAAAAGCGCCCAGCTCTGGGGTGGCAATCTGGCGGTGCTGGCATCGCTGGTGGGCACGCCCTACCTGCCCAGTGTGAAGGGTGGCATCCTGTTCCTCGAAGACGTGAACGAGCACCCCTACCGCATCGAGCGCCTGCTGACCCAGTTGCTGCATGCCGGCGTGCTGGCGCAGCAAAAGGCGGTGGTGCTGGGCCAGTTCAACCAGTTCAAGCTGGTGCCCCACGACAAGGGCTACAAGCTGCAGTCGGTGGTGGACTGGCTGCGCACCCAGATCAAGGCCCCGGTGCTCACCAACCTGCCGTTCGGGCATGTGGAGACCAAGGTGCTGCTGCCCGTGGGCGCCACAGTCTCCTTGTCGGTGGAAGAACGCGATGCCCTCGTCTATTGGGGGCATATTGGCTGACACCCCCTGAGACGCTTCGCGTCTTCCCCCTCTCTCGTCTCGCTGCGCGAGGCGGGAGGGGGACACCCCCGGTGAGGCGGGACGGCCCTTGCACGGGGGTGCTGGCCTTGCCCGGCGCGGGCTCAAACGTTGTGGGCGGGGATGAATTGAGTCAGGACAGCGAGGCGCGTACCGGGGTTCCCAGGGTGCGTGGCAGCAGGCCCTGGAACAGGAGTGTCACCTGGGCGATGACGTTTTTGGCAGATGGCTCGCCCTGCAGGGGGGTGAGGGTGCTCTGCAGGTCGCTGCGCAGGTACCACAGCGCTTCGATGTCGCCCGCATAGCGCAGGCGGATGTTCATGCGGGCCACCTCGCAGCCCGAAAAGCCCGACAGGCTGCCGATCATGGCGCGGCGTACCTCTTCCAGTTGCTGGTCGCGCACCCAGGCGGTCGACGCAGGCGCGTCACGGCCAATGAGGCCGTGCAGGCTGCTGCCGCGTACATAGGGTTTGTTCCAGCGCATGGAATGGTTTTCCACCATAAATGGGTACAAGGCTCAAGGTACGTGGCCGACTGTGCAAATGCAAGGGGGCCGCTCCCGTTTTTTGCAGAAAGCCAACAGGCCTTCATAGCTTTTTGCAAACAATTGCAAGTTTTCGATGCTTATTTGAATCTAGTATGAAAGGATTAAGCAGGAGTCATGCCCAGTGCGCCGGGCGGTTGGCACCATCCACCGACAACCGCCTGCAAGGCATTGCAGGCCTTGCGAACGGGCGCACAACGGGCGCACAACGGGCGAGCTTGGTGCCCGCGCGGGACGTTAGGGCAGGGCGCATCCCGAGGGGGATGGCCCCACGCGGCATTCAGGTCCGCCCACTGGCATGGGCGCCATGCACATTGCAGGCGCTTGAACTAAACTGGGTCACATGATGTTACCTGTGCCTGCGTGTCCATGACGGTTCTATCGACGGTGGTCTTTGCCGACATTTCCGGGAGTACGTCGCTTTACGAGACGCTGGGGAACGAGCGCGCCACCGAAGCGGTGACGCAGCTGACCCAGTGGATCGCCGACACCATCGAGGGCAATGCGGGTCGCGTCGTCAAGAAGCTGGGCGACGGCGTGCTGGGCATCTTTGGCGATGCCGCCGGCGCTGTTTCGGCCATGGCCGAGATGCAGCGCAAGCACCTGGCCCGGCTGGACCGCTGGCCCCACCCCCTGCGCATGGACATCCGCGTGGGCGTGGCCACAGGTGAGGTGGTGGATGTGGATGGCGATTGCTACGGCGACGCCGTGAACGTGGCCTCCCGCCTGTGCGAGCGGGCCGGCCCGTCCGAGATCTGGGCCACCGAGACGGCTGTGCTGCTGGCCGGTGCGGCCGCCTCGGTCTGGTACCGCAAGCTCGGGGTGATGGAAATCCGCGGCAAGGCCGAAACACTGATGCTCTACCAGGTGGAGTGGCGCCAGGACGAGGAGCCCGACTCGCTCACCATGCAGTCGGCGCTGATCAGCAATTTCTCGCCGGTGGATTCCATCCTGGGGCAGATCCAGTTTTCCTGGCACGGGGTGGACCTGTCGTTCAGCTCGGCCGATGCCCCGGTGCACGTGGGCCGGGCCACCGAGATGCAGCTGCGCATCAACGACCCCCGGGTCTCGCGCCTGCATGCCCGCATCGACTGGCGCAACAGCGGCTTCGTGCTGACCGACATGAGCAGCTTCGGCACCTGGGTGCGCTTCGAGGGCAGCGATTCGCCCGTGCGCCTGCGCCGCGATGCCTGCATCCTTCACGGTACGGGGGAGATCGCGCTGGGCGTCTCGTTCAGCGAGCCCACCGCGCCCAAGATGCACTTCCAGGTCGTCGGTGGCAGCGTGCACTTGGGTTGACCCCCTGAGTCGCTTCGCGCCTTTCTCCTAAAGGGGGAGGCCCCCAGCGCGGGGGGCACTGGCGTGGGGCGCCAGTTGTCGAGGGCTGCGCTGGCGCGCAGCGTTGTCGAAAACCGGCACGAGACCAATCTGCACTGGTGCTGCGCTGACACGTTCTGACACAATGCCCGGCGACTAGACCGAGACAAAACAGGACAGAACGATATGGCGTGGATCAAGAAAACGGCCGTGGCACTGGTGGCCGGGGCCTTGCTGGTGGGGGCGGGGGCCGCCATCTATGTGCAGCGGACCTTTGCCGTGGTGGATGGAAAGATCACGGTCGCCGGCCTGGCCCGGCCCGTGGGCGTGCAACGCGATGGCGCGGACGTGACGCACATCAGCGCGCAGAGCCCGCAGGACGCCTGGTTTGCCATGGGCTACGTGCATGCGCAGGAGCGCACCTGGCAGCTGGAGTTCAACCGCCGCGTGATGCACGGCCAGCTCTCGGAGGTGTTTGGCGAGGCCACGCTGGAGACCGACAAGCTCATGCGCTCGCTGGATATCGTGGGCAACGCGCGCAAGCAGTACGCGGGCCTGCCCCTGTACGCACGTGAGGCGCTGCAGGCCTACAGCAAGGGCATCCATGCCTTCCACCAGAACCGCCCGCAGGCCCTGCCGCCCGAGTTCCTGGTGCTGGGCGCCAAGCCCGGCGGCGAGGCCGGTGCCGTGTGGGAGCCCGAGGACAGCGTGGGTTGGGCGCTGATGATGGCGCTGGACCTGGGCGGCAACTGGGGCAATGAATTCGCGCGCCTGTCCGTGGCGCGCACGCTCGATACCGAGCGGCTGTGGCAGCTGATGCCCCCCTATCCGGGTGAGCCGCCTGCGGCATCGGCCGACCTGGCCGCGCTGTACCGGCAGCTCGGGGTGTACCGTGGCGACGCTGCCGCAGGGGCTGCGCCCAGTGCCGGCCTGGACCGTGGCGCTGCACTGCAGGCCGCCAGGAAGCCCGAGGCGGCTGCTGCGCCAGGGCAGGGTGGTGGCCCCGTGGCGCGCCAGGTCAGCGCGGGCATGCTGGCCTGGGCCGAGGAGCTCACCCGCAATGCCGGCACCAACGACGGCAAGGGCAGCAACAACTGGGTGCTGGCCGGCTCGCGCACCGAAAGCGGCAAGCCGCTGCTGGCCAACGATCCCCACCTCTCCCTGAGCGCGCCGGCCATCTGGTACTACGCCCGCCTGCAGGCGCCGGCCGGCAAGGCATCGGACGGCTCGCCCATCGCCGCCATCGACGCCCTGGGCGCCACCCTGCCGGGCCTGCCCTTCGTGGTGCTGGGCCGCACGGCCAGCGTGGCCTGGGGCTTCACCAACACCAGCCCCGACGTGCAGGACCTGTACCTGGAGCAGATCAACCCGGCTGACACCACGCAGTACCGCACGCCCGAGGGCTGGGCGCCGTTCGCGGTGCGCAAGGAGACCATCCGCGTCAAGGGCAAGCCCGACGTGGAGATCGCGCTGCGCAGCACGCGCCACGGCCCGGTGCTCAGCGATGCGCAGAAGTCGCACGCCGACGTGCTGGACCTGAAGAAGTACGTGCTGGCCCTGCGCTGGACGGCGCTGGACGCCGACAACCAGACCGTGCTGGCCGGGCTGATGGTCAACCAGGCCACCACGGTGGAGGACCTGTTCGCCGCCTTCGAACACCACCAGGCGCCCATGCAGAGCGTGGTGGCGGCCGACGTGAACGGGCGCATCCGCTTCCAGGCCATGGGCCGCGTGCCTGTGCGCGCGCCCGACAACGACATCCGCGGCGTGGCCCCATCGCCCGGCTGGGACGCGCGCTACGACTGGAAGGGCTGGCTGCCGCTGGACCAGACCCCGCAGGACGAGGGCGCCAAGGGCTGGATCGCCACGGCCAACCAGCGCGTGACGCCGCCCGCCTACCCGCACTACCTGACGCAGGACTGGGCGCTGCCCTACCGCTACGAGCGCATTGCCCAGCTGATCGAGGCCCGCCCCAAGCACACGGCGGCGAGCCTGCAGGCCATCCAGCTCGACACGGCGTCGCTGGCTGCGCGGCACCTGCTGCCCCACCTGCAGCAGGCGCAGTCCAGCCACCCGCTGGCCGCGAAGGCGCAGGCCCTGCTCAAGGACTTCGATGGCGTGATGGATGCCGGCCGCGCGGCGCCGCTGATCATGGCCGCCTGGACCGACGAGCTGGTGCGCGGCCTGGTCGTGCCGCGCATCGGCGAGGCACGCTTTGCGGCCACCTACGGCAAGCGCGACTACCGTGCCGGGCTGGAAGGCATGCTCGCGCGCAACGACACCTGGTGGTGCCAGCCCTCCACCTGCGCCAAGCAGTCGGCCGCGGCCCTGGGCCGTGCGCTCGACCGGCTGCAGGCCGCGTACGGCGCCGATCCTGCCGCCTGGCGCTGGGGCGATGCGCACCCTGCGGTCAGCGGCCACCGGCCGTTCGGCAACGTGGCGGCGCTGGCGCGCTGGTTCGATGTGAGCGTGCCCTCCAACGGCGACTCGTACACGGTGAACGTGGGCCAGTACAACCCGGGCGATGCCAAGACCCCCTTCGCGAACCGGCATGCCGCATCGCTGCGCGCCATCTACGACCTGGCGGACCTGGAGCAATCGACCTTCATCTACCAGACGGGGCAGAGCGGCCTGGTGTTCTCGCCGCGCTACCGTGACATGGCGGTGGCCTGGGCAGGGGCGGGCAACCGGCTGCTGCAGCGCGAGCCGGCGCGCTTTGTTCACAGCCTGACGCTGCAGCCCTGAGCACGCAAAGGATACACATGGGTTTCGTACCGTTGATCGAAGTCACCCGGGGTGGACTGGTCGAGTGCCAGCACTGGGGTGCCGTGGCCGTGGCCAACCGCGCGGGCCAGGTGCTGGCCCGGGTGGGCGACCCAGAGGCGGTGGTGTTCACGCGCTCCACCATCAAGGCCTTCCAGGCGCTGCCGTTCATGCAGTCGGGCGGCGCCCGGGCCCTGGGCTGGGGCCCGGCCGACCTGGCGCTGCTGTGCGCCAGCCACAACGGCGAGCCCATGCACGTGGCGCAGGTCGAGCGGATGCTCGCCAGCGTCGACCAGGACTACCACGCGCTGCGCTGCGGCTGCCACCGGCCGCTGTTCGCCGAGCTGGGGCTTGGGTCGCTGCCGGCTGGCTTCGTGCCCGATGAGCGCCACAACAACTGCAGCGGCAAGCATGCGGGCTTTGTGGCCTATTGCGTGCAGCAGGGCCTGCCGCTGGATGATCACCTGCACCCGGGGCACCCGCTGCAGGTGGCGGTACGCAGCCGCGTGGCCCAGGCCGTGGGCCTCGCGCCGGATGACCTGGCAGCTGGCACGGACGGCTGCTCGGCCCCCAACTACGCGCTGCCGCTGGCCAACCTGGCGCGCGGCTATGCGCGACTGGCCGGCGGCGCGCCGGACACCGAATTCGACGAGAGCTTCACGGCGCTGGCCGATGCCATGGTGGCGCGGCCCGAGCTGGGCTCGGGCACGGGCCGGCATGACCTCGACTTCATGCGCGTGGGTGCGGGCGACTGGGTCTCCAAGACCGGGGCCGATGGCGTGCAGGTGGTGGGCAGCCGCAGCCGGGGCGAGGCCTTTGCGCTCAAGGTCATGGACGGCAGCATGCTGGCCCAGGTGGCGGCGTCGGTCGAGGTGATGGACCAACTGGGCTGGCTCAGCGAAGCGCAGCGCGAGGCGCTGGCGCCCCGGCGCTCGTCGCGCATCGTCAACGCCCGGGGGCGTGAGGTGGGAGGGCGCAGGCCCGTGTTCCGCCTTGGATCAGGACGGTAGGCGGGCCAGCGGGTAGGCCGCGTCCGCTGCCGGAAAGAAGGCGGCGAACGGCTCCGCATCGGGCAGCACATAGACCACACCCGCCTCGCGGCCGAACCAGGGGGCGATGCAGCGGTTGTAGAAGTCCGTGGGGGCGTTCACGCAGCCGTGGCTGATGCGCCGCTCGGCCAGCACGGGGCTGGCCAGGCGCTGCACGCGGCGCTCGGCCGGGTTCCCGCGCACGCGGTGCAGGGAGACGGCCGACGGGTAGTCGATCCACACGATGTCGTGGCCCTGCAGGTTGCTGCCGGGCTCGCTCACGAAGCGGCCGGCCGGTGTGGTGCGCTCGTGCGGGCGTATCTGCGACAGTGGCCGCTGGCCGATGCCGGGCGCCGAGTGGTCGCCCAGTGCCGAACCCAGCAGCACCGGCGCGCTGCCGGCATGGTCGCCGCCAGGGCCGAACACATGGATGGTCGCCGCGGGCTTGTCGATCACGGCAAACGGCATGCCCTCGTGGTTGCCAGTGGCTGCCGCCCAGCGCACCAGGCGCTGCGCGTCCAGACTGGCGCCAGAGCGCTCCCACGGGGTCGCGGCCCGGGCCGATGGCGCCCAGGCGGCCGTGCCCAGGAGCATGCCGGCGCTGGCCAGCAGGCGGCGCCGGCGCAGCAGGCCCGCCGGGGTGGCCGGTTGCGCGGCCGAAACCGCCAAAATTTCACGAAGGACAGGGTCGGGCGTGGCAAGAGAGGTCATGGTGTCCCCCAATCGTAGCGGTTTGTGCCAATAATGGCGCTACCCGCGACTTCCGCAAGGCCCCCGGGCCTGTGAACACCATGTTTGATCGCATCCGCCAGGCCTTTGCCGGTGCCCCGTCCGACGATTCATCCGATGGCCTGTCGTCCAGCCAGCCGGTGACCGGCCCGCAACTGGCGCGCTGGATTGCCGACCAGCAGCTGTCCAGCGTGCCGCAGGCGGGGGCGGGCCATTTCGACGTGGGCGGCGAGATCCTGGGCCACCCCTGGCGGCTGGAGTGCGGTGCGTCCACGCGCGACTACATCCTGGGCCTGGAACTGCGCGGCCGTGCCGACGTGAAGGCCGACCCCGACGCCGCCGTGCTGGTGCTCAACCGCCCGCTGCGCGATGCGCTGGAGCGCCACGCCTACAACGCCATCACCGACAACCTGCAGACCAGCGTGGACGCGCGCATGCCCGAGGAGATGCGCTGGCTGTCCATGTTCGACGAGGTGTCCTGGCCCGAGTTGCCGGGCTCGTTCCGGCGCCATTTCGCGGTGGTGGCAGAGCGCATCGAGCATGCCGAGCACTGGGTCCATGCGCACCTGGTGTCGGCACTGCTCAATGCGGTGGAGGGCGAGCAGGGCGCGCTGCGCTCGGAAACCCCCATGGTGCTGATGCTCGCGCGCGGCCACGTCTACCTGCGCACCGAGCACACCCGGCGCACCCTGGCCGAGATTGCGCACGCGCGCACGGTGCTGGTGACGGCCGCCCAGGCGGCGGCGCAGAACCTGCCGGCACCGCCGCTCGATCTGTGACAGGCTGAGATCAATCACCACAGGCTCTTATGATCTCAGGCCACCGGCGCATGGGCGCCGGGCCTGAGAGCATTTGAATGAGCACACCTTCTGTCCGCGCCATCGGCGGGACCACACCCTATGCCGTGACCCTGGTCGATGACGCCGGCCACACCTGGCTGGGCGACGAGCCCGTCGACCTGGGCGGGGCCGACGCCGGCCCGTCGCCGTTCCACCTGCTGCTGTCGAGCCTGGGGGCCTGCACCGTCATCACCCTGCAGATGTTCGCAGCGCGCAAGCAATGGCCCCTGGCCGGCGTGGAGGTGGCCTTGCAGCTCAACCCCGAAGGGGCACCCGCCAGCGGCACCGACATCACGCGCACCATCACCCTGTCGGGCGCGCTGAGCGAGGAGCAGCGCGCGCGCCTGCTGCAGGTGGCCAATGCCTGCCCGGTGCACAAGCTGCTGACCGGTGAGGTGCGCATTGCCTCCGCACTCGCGGCATCGGAGGGCGGACTGCCATGACGAAAATGGGATCGGCTTCGGTGGTGTCGGGCGATGCCAACTACGTCCACAAGGTGCGCGCAGGGCATTTCGACCTGGTGGCCGACGAGCCCAAGGCGCTCGGCGGCCAGGGGCAGGGCCCGGCTCCGTTCGACTACTACCTGGCGGCCCTGTCGGCCTGCACGGCCATCACGCTGCGCATGTACGCCGAGCGCAAGGGCTGGAACCTCGGCGAGTTCCGGGCCGAGCTGGCCTTGAGCCGGGATGAGGAGGGCCGGCTGCACGTCCACCGCGTGCTGCATTCGGACCAGGCACTGAGCGACGCCCAGTGGGAGCGGCTGCTGGAAGTGGTTGTGAACACGCCGGTGACCAAGGCCCTGCGCGAAGGGGCCGAGATCACCAGCGAACGGGGGCGCTGACCGCAGAGCGGCCAGTGCTGTCCCCCGCGTGGTGCGCGGGGGAGGGCGGGCTGCTTCAGCTGCCGCGCGTGATCGGCACGCCGCTGTCGCGGCCGTAGGCGCCGTACTTGCCCAGCTCCCACTTGGCGATGGCGTTGCGGTGCACTTCGTCCGGGCCGTCGGCAAAGCGCAGGGTGCGCGCGCCGGCGTAGGCGTAGGCCAGCGGGAAGTCGTCGCACATGCCGCCGCCGCCATGCACCTGCATGGCCCAGTCGATGACCTGACAGGCCATGCTCGGGGCGACGACCTTGATCATGGCGATCTCGGTCTTGGCGACCTTGTTGCCGGCCACGTCCATCAGCCAGGCGGCCTTCAGGGTCAGTAGGCGGGCCATGTCGATCTTGCAGCGGGCTTCGGCGATGCGCTCCTGCGTCACGGTCTGCTGGGCCACGCTCTTGCCGAACGCGACGCGCGAGGAGGCACGCTTGCACATCAGTTCCAGTGCGCGTTCGGCCAGGCCGATCAGGCGCATGCAGTGGTGGATGCGGCCAGGGCCCAGGCGACCCTGGGCGATTTCGAAGCCGCGGCCTTCGCCCAGCAGGATGTTGGAGACGGGCACGCGCACGTTCTCGAAGGTCATCTCCACATGGCCGTGGGGGGCGTCGTCGTAGCCGAACACGTTGAGCGGGCGGATGATGGTGATGCCCTTGGCATCAGCGGGCACCAGCACCATGCTCTGCTGCGAATGGCGGGGGGCGTCGGGGTCGCTCTTGCCCATGGTGATGAACACGGCGCAGCGCGGGTCGGCTGCGCCCGAGATCCACCATTTGCGGCCATTGATCACGTACTCGTCGCCATCGCGCTCGATGCGCGTCTCGATGTTGGTGGCATCGCTGGAGGCCACGTCGGGCTCGGTCATCGCGAAGGCCGAGCGGATCTTGCCTTCGAGCAGCGGCTTGAGCCAGCGTGCCTTGTTGGCATCGTCGCCGTAGCGGGCGATGGTCTCCATGTTGCCGGTGTCGGGCGCGGAGCAGTTGAACACCTCGCTGGCCCATGGCACCCGGCCCATGATCTCGGCCAGGGGGGCGTATTCCTGGTTGGTCAGGCCGGCGCCTGCATAGCCCGATGCGGCGGCGCTGTCCACCGGCAGGAACAGGTTCCACAGGCCGGCGGCCTGGGCCTTGGGTTTGAGGTTCTCGATGGTGGACAGGGCCGACCAGCGCTTGCCCGCGGCCGTGTTGGCGGCCAGTTCGTTCTTGTACGAGGCTTCGTTGGGGTAGATGTGCTCGTCCATGAACTGCAGCAGCTTGGCCTGCAGGTCCTTGGTCTTGGGGGAGTAGTCAAAGTCCATGGGGGGTCTCCGTTGGTAATCGGTGGGGGCTCAGCTGCGCTGGGCGAACGACCAGGCCAGTTGGGCCATGGGCCGTGCGGTATCGCCCGAGGCCTTGGCCTGGGCACTGGAGGCCGTGCCGGCCTCCACGCGCTTGGCAATGCCTTGCAGGATGGCGGCGATGCGGAACATGTTGTAGGCCATGTAGAAGTTCCAGTCGGCACGCAGCGCCTCGGGCGTGGTGATGCCGGTGCGCTCGCAGTACAGGCGGATGTAGCTGTCCTCGTCGGGAATGCCCAGTGCCGCGATGTCCTGGCCCGCGATGCCGCGGCCCATGCCGGCGGGGATGTGCCAGCTCATGCAGTGGTAGCTGAAGTCGGCCAGGGGGTGGCCCAGGGTGGACAGCTCCCAGTCGAGCACGGCGATGACACGCGGCTCGGTGGGGTGGAACATCAGGTTGTCCAGGCGGTAGTCGCCATGCACGATGGAGACCTGGCTCTCGTCGCGCGCGCTGGCCGGCATGTGGGCCGGCAGCCATTCCATGAGTTGGTCCATCTCGGGGATGGGCTGGGTGATGGAGGCCACGTACTGCTTGCTCCAGCGGCCGATCTGGCGCTCGAAGTAGTTGCCGGGCTTGCCGTAGCTGGCCAGGCCACGCTCGGCGAACTTCACCGTGTGCAGCGCGGCGATCACGCGGTTCATCTCGTTGTAGATGTCGCCGCGCTCGGCGGGCGTCATGCCGGGCAGGGACTGGTCCCAGAGCACGCGGCCCTGCATGCACTCCATGATGTAGAAGGCGCGGCCGATGACCGACTCGTCCTCGCACAGCACGTGCATGCGCGGCACGGGCACGTCGGTGCCGGCCAGGCCACTCATCACCGCGAATTCGCGCTCCACCGCGTGGGCCGAGGGCAGCAGCTTGGCCACCGGGCCGGGCTTGGCGCGCATCACGTAGCTGGCCTTGGGCGTGACGAGCTTGTAGGTGGGGTTTGACTGCCCGCCCTTGAACATCTCCACGGTCATCGGGCCTTCGAAGCCCTGCATGTGGGTGGTCAGCCAGGCGGTGAGGGCGGCGACGTCGAAGGCGTGCTGCTCGGACACCGCACGGGTGCCGACGAAGTGGTCAAAATTGCTCATGTACTGGGGTTCCCCACGCGGGTTGCCGCGTGCTTGTCTCTGTCCACCGGCGGGCGCAGGTGGTGGTGTTCTTGTGCGGGGCGAGGGCCGTGCGGGCCCCCGCTGCGGCCCAATTCAGGTATCGGCGTCCGCAATGCGCATCAGCGCTTCGCGGTCGCGGATGACGAGGCCGCCCGGCTCGATGCGGATGGCGTCCTCGCGTTCCATCGACTTGAGTTCCTGGTTCACGCGCTGGCGCGAAGCGCCCAGCAACTGCGCCAGTTCTTCCTGCGCCAGTTGCAGGCCGATGCGCATCTCGCTGCCGTCCGACAGGCTGGGCACGCCGTAGCTGCGCACCAGGTGCACCAGCTGCTTGGCCAGGCGCGAGCGCAGGGGCAGGGTGTTGAGGTCTTCCACCAGCCCGAACAGCTGGCGTATGCGCCGTGCATGCAGGCGCAGCATGGCTTCGTAGAGCTCGGTGTGGGCGGCCAGGATCTTCTTGAAGTCGGCCTTGGCCACGCACAGGATGGTGGTGTCGCCATGCGCATAGGCATCGTGCGTGCGCCGGTCCCCGTCGAAGATCGCCACGTCGCCGAACCAGATGCCCGGCTCCACATAGGTCAGCGTGATCTGCTTGCCCGAGATGGAGGTGGAGCTCACCCGCACCGCCCCGCGCGCGCAGGCAATCCACTCCTCGGGCGGGTCCCCGCGGGCGGCTATGAGGCCGCCATCCTTGAAGCGTTTGACGTAGGCACATCGCAGGATGTCGTGGCGTAGAGAAGGTGAAAGGGATGAAAACCAGCGACCTGAGTTGATCGCTTCACGTTCTTCGATGGTAAGAATCGGGTCGTCCATGGCCTGTCTTTTGCGTGACTAGAAACAGGCCCATTGTCGCGTGAGGGACCGGCACGCTGCGTCAGGGTTGTCACCTGAGCGTCTTGCAGGCAGGCGCAGCAAAACAAACGGCCCTGTGAAAGGGCCGTGGTGATGAGCTGCTGCAGGCAAAGGGCTATTCGTAGTTCGGCGTGCGCTTTTCGAGGAAGGCCGAGATGCCCGCACCGCCATTGGCATGGTGCAGGTTCTTCACGAAGTGGTCGCGCTCGCTGGCCAGGTGCCGGGTCAGGTTGTTGCCGGGCGCGTCGTTCAGGAGTTCCTTGATGCTGGCCAGCGCATTCGGTGCGCGGCCATTGAGGCGCTCGGCCAGCGCCAGGGCCACCTCGAGCGCGCTGCCCGGGTCGGCCAGCTGGTTGACCACGCCCAGGGCATGCAGGCGCTCGGCGGGGATGCGGTCGCCGCACATCAGGATCTCGGTGGCGACCTGGCGTGGCAGGGCCTGGGCCAGGCTCCAGCTGGCGCCGCCATCGGGCGACAGGGCCACGTTGCTGTAGGCCATGACGAACACCGCATTGCGCGCGGCCACCACCATGTCGCAGGCCAGCGCCAGCGAGAAGCCGGCGCCGGCGGCCGCGCCTTCCACCGCCGCGATGATGGGCTTGGGGTAGGTGCGCACCGCCTCGATCCAGTTGTGCAGGCCCTCGATGCTTTGTGCCTGCACCTCGGGCGCCTCCTGGCGGTTGGCCAGCAGGCGCTGCAGGTTGCCGCCGGCGCAGAACATGTTGTCCGAGCCCGTGATGACCACGCTGCGGATGTCGTCGCTGTTCTCGGCCACGCTCAGGGCCTCCACGCCAGCGGCGTAGATGGCGGGCTCGATGGCGTTGCGCCGCTCGGGGTTGTGGATGGTCAGCACCAGGGTCTTGCCCTGGCTGGTGCTCTTGAGTTCTGCGGGCATCGTGTCTCCGGGTCGCTTTTCTTTTCTGGACGGGGGCTCAGGCTTCTTCCACGTGGCTGAGGCTCAGGCCGATGGCACCGCGCCGGCGCAGCCAGGGGCTGGGGCGGTAGCGCGTGTCGCCGTACACGGTCTGCATGTTGAACAGCACTTCCAGGATGTTGGTCGGGCCCCAGCGGTCGCCCATGGCCAGTGGGCCTAGGGGGTAGCCCAGGCCCAGCGTCACAGCCGTTTCCAGATCTCGCGGGCTGCAGATGCCCTGCTGGCAGATGTCGCTGGCGATGTTGACGATGGTGGCCACCACGCGCTGGGTGACGAAGCCGCCGCTGTCGCGGATCACGCTGACCGGCTTGCCGTCGCGTGCGAACAGGGCGTGCGCGGCGTTGCGGATGTCCACGCGCGTGGCAGGGTTGGTGGCCAGCACGCGGCGCTTGGTGGCGGCTTCTTCCACCAGCATGTCGATGCCGATGGTGCGTGCCGGGTCCAGCCGCTCCACGACGGCCACCGTGGTCACGTCGAAACCGAGGGGTGCCACCAGGGTGATGGCCTGGGGCGAGGGGGAGGTACCGGTCTCGATGGTGGCGCCCAGGTCCTTGAGCAACTGGTACAGCTCGGCCCGCCGCGCAGCGCGCGGCGACACCCAGACGGGCGGGATCTCGGCGACCACGGGCACCGGGGGCTCGGCCGGCACCTGGGCCGCGCCGTTCTCGTAGCGGTAGAAGCCTTCGCCCACCTTCTTGCCGACCACGCCGCCGGCCAGGCGCTGCGCCGTGATCACGCTGGGGCGGTAGCGCGGCTCGTCGTAGTACTGCTGGTAGATGGACTCCATCACCGGGTGCGAGACATCCAGCGCCGTGAGGTCCATGAGCTCGAAGGGGCCGAGCTTGAAGCCGACCTGGTCGCGCAGGATGCGGTCGATGGTGGCGAAGTCGGCCACGCCCTCGCCCACGATGCGCAGGGCCTCGGTGCCGTAGCCGCGACCGGCGTGGTTGACGATGAAGCCAGGGGTGTCCTGTGCCAGCACGGGCGTGTGGCCCATCTGTTTGGCGTAGTCGGACAGGGCGGTGCAGACGGCCGGCTCGGTCTTGAGCCCGGCAATCACCTCCACCACCTTCATGAGCGGCACGGGGTTGAAGAAGTGGAATCCCGCCAGGCGCCCGGGGCGCTGCATGCCGGCACCGATGGAGGTGACCGACAGGGACGAGGTGTTGGTGGCCAGCACCGTCTCGGCGCCCACGACCTTCTCGAGGTCGGCAAACAGGCTGCGCTTGACGTCCAGCCGCTCGACGATGGCTTCGACCACCAGATCGCAATGCGCCAGCCCGGCCGTATTGTCAACAATGTGCAATTGCGCAGACCAGGCGGCGGCCTGCTCTGCAGAAATGCGATTTTTTCCTACGAGTTTTTGCCACTGGTCGTGGATACTGTTCTGGGCGGCAAGGGCTGCGCCGGCCTGGGTGTCGAACAGGAAGACCTGGCTGCCGGCCTGGGCGGCAATCTGCGCGATGCCGCGGCCCATGGCGCCCGAACCCACGATGCCGACGTTGAGAAACTGAATTTTCATAGCGCCATTATGGCTGTGGACATGCCCGCGCACTTATGTGCAAGAATGGGACGCGCTCAAAACAGAATTTATTGTGAAACTCCGTAACACCATTTTGGGAGCTGGTTTGTGGGTGGTTGCCCTGGGCGCCTCGGCGCTTTCGCTGGGCAGCGGCCGGGGCGCCGTGGTGATCGGTTCGCCGGTCGATCTGAGCTTCGACATCCAGCCAGACCAGGGTTCTGACGTCGCATCGTCATGTATCGGAGCCACTCTTGTCGCGGGTGATACCCCTGTCAGCCCCGCCCGGGTGCGCGTGACACCCCAGGCCGAGTCGGCCGGGCGTGCAGCATCCATCCGCGTGCAGACCTCCTCGGTCGTCGACGAGCCAGTTCTGACCGTCACGCTCACCGCTGGCTGTGCGGGCAAGGTGACGCGCAGCTACACCTTTCTGGCAGACCCGCCTGGGCGGGTTCCCCCTGTGGCAGCCGGGCAACTGCCGGTCGTGTCACCTGCGCTGGCGGGCGGCATCGGTGCCGGTGCATCGGGCCTGGCCAATGCCTCTTCCCCTTCTGACCGCGCTGCGGGCGGTGCCCCGGCCCGTGGCGCTGCGGAGGCGCCGGCCCGGTCGGCCCCTGCCAGGGCTGCCAGCGCTGCGCCGCGGGCCAGCGCCCCGGCATCTGCGGCCCCCCGTGCCAATGCGCGCGTGATGGCCAGTGCGCAGGCACCGGCGCCTGCAGCTGCTGGCCCGCGCCTGGTGCTGGAGCCACTGGACCTGTGGCTGGAAAGCCCGGTGGCCCTGCGGGCCACGACCCAGCTGCTGTCCGCCCCGGCGGAGGACTCGTCGCCCCTGCGCGCCGAGGCGGCCGCTGCCTGGAAGGCCCTGAACGCCACGCCCGAAAGCCTGGCGCAGGACGCCGAGCGCCTGCGCGTGCTGGAGGCCGAGGCCAAGACCGTGAAGGCGGGTTCGGCCCAGCAGCTCGCTGCCACGCAGCAATTGCAGCAGCAGCTCGACGAGGCGCAGGAGCGCTTTCCGGCCACGGTCGTGTATGTGCTGGGGGCCTTGCTGGCGCTTGCATTGGGCCTGCTGGCCTGGGTCTGGCAGCGTGCAAGCCGCCAGGCCGTGCTGTCCGAGAAGTCGTGGCGTGAGTCGGTCAAGGTCAGCGCGGTCGATTCCAGCGCCCCCACGGCAGGGCAGGTCGATCCCGGATGGGAACCGCTCGAAACCCTGCCCGTCCCATCGGTGAAGGGCGATTTGCTGGCACCGTCCGGCAGTGCCGCGCTGTTCAAGGATGTCAAGACAGCGTCCGCGCCAGCGCCGCTGTATGCCGCGCCCACGGCGGTGGCTGCGGCGGCAGCCGTCCGGCTGCCGGTGCAGGCCAAGGCGGCAGCCCCCGCCGCCGAGCCGGCACGGGCCCTGAAGATCGTCAACCCTGACGACGTGTTCGACATCCAGCAGCAGGCCGAGTTCTTTGTCTCGGTGGGCGAGCACAACCAGGCGGTGGAGGTGCTGCGCAAGCACATCGTGGACCACAAGGAAACCACGCCCGTGGCCTACCTGGAGCTGCTGCGCCTGTTCCACACCCTGAGCCGCGCCGAAGACTTCATGCAGCTGCGCTCGCAGTTCATGCGCTACTTCAACGCCAAGGTGCCCGAGTTCTCGGCCTTCAACCGCCAGGGCCGTCCGCTGGACCGTTACCCCGAGGCACTGGCCGAGATCGAGGCCGAGTGGAGCTCGCCAGCCGTGCTGCACACGCTGGACAAGTTCCTGTTCCACCGTGCAGGCAACCAGGCGGCCGAGCCCTTCGATCTGGCTGCCTACGATGACCTGCTGCTGCTGCTGGGCATCGCGCAGACCACGCCGCCGAGCATGCGGGGAGCACCGCCACCGCGCAAGCGCACCACGCCCACGGAGGTTTCTTTCGAAGCGGCCGCCGAGAAGGGCCTGAACTTTCTCATGCCGCTGGAGAATACGGAACCCGATTTCCCGCTCGACTCGCTGGCCGCCAGCCTGGAGTTCGACTTCGGTGGTGCTCCGGCATCGTCTGCGCCCGCGCCGATGGCGCGGCAGTCCGGTCCTGCCGAGCTGACCCTGGAGCCCGCTTCGGGCATGGCACCCATCGGCGGGGTTTCCTCGGCACCAGCACCGCTGACCTCGGCGCAGCCGCGCAATCCACCGGCCACCTATACCAAGTCGTCGGTGAGCCTGGACGTGGACCTGTCCGAGCCCCTGCACCTGACGCTGAGCGACCTGCCGCCCGTGCCGGTCACGCCCCCACCGCCAGCCGGCCAGGCCGTGGGCTTCGGTGCGGAGAACGACCTCATGGAGCTGCGCCTGGAGCTGGAGCAGCGCCAGGACGACAACCAACGCAAGAAGTAAAAAAACAGGCCTCCGGGGCCTGTTTTCTTGTGGGGTCGCTTGCCGGCTTCCGGTGTGTTGCGACGCTTGTTTGCGTTGCCGGCGCCTTCAGGGGCGCTGCATGGCCTGCATCAGCGCCGCGGCCGCCGCCTCGGGGTCGGGCGCATTGACCAGCGCACGCACCACGGCGATCGAGCCCACGCCCGTGGCCAGCACCTCGGGGAACTGCGCCTCGCCGATGCCCCCGATCGCCACCTGCGGGTAGCTGCGCAGCAGCCGTGCATAGCCGTGCAGCCGGCCCACACCCTGTGGCGCGGTGGCCATCTTCTTGAGCGTGGTGGGGAATACGGCGCCCATGGCGATGTAGCTCGGGCCCACGGCATCGGCACGCAGCATCTCGGCATAGCCATGGGTGCTCACGCCCAGGCGAATGCCCGATGTGCGCAAGGTCTGCAGGTCGGCCGCGTTCAGTGCGTCCAGGTCTTCCTGCCCCAGGTGCACGCCGTAGGCGCCGGCATTGATCGCAGCGCGCCAGTGGTCGTTGATGAACAGCAGGGCACCGGTGCCCTGCACCGCCTGCACGGCGGCGTTGACCTCGCGCTCGATGGCGGCCGGGTCGTCCGACTTGAAGCGCAATTGCACCGTGGGCACGCCTGCGCGGGCCATGCGGCCGACCCAGGCGGCATCGGGCAGTACGGCGTACAGGCCCAACGCATCGGGGCCGGTGGCAAAGGCCTGCGCGCGCGGCAGGCCCTGCAGGCCGAAGTCGGCGGGCTCGTCGGGCCAGGCCTCGGGGTTCACGGCGCCGGTGCGCACGGTACGGGCCTGCCAGGCGCGGGCGATGCACTCGGCATCGTGGGCGATGAAGCCCAGGGTGCTCGCCGCCTGCAGCGCCGCCAGGTAGGCGGGCTCGCCGGAGGTGGGCGTGGGCACGGGTTGCGGCGCGAAGCCTGCAAACGTGGCGGCATGGTGCGCCACGATGGCCTTGGCCAGTTCGGTGGGGGCGGTATCAGGCATGGTCGTCGTGGTGCCAGAAGGGGGTGCCCAGCACGGGCGTGCTGGGCTGGGCGGCGTCCTGCGCCGACATGGCACCGGCCAGGCGTGCCGTGCGGCCGGCGTGCACGGCATTGGCAAAGGCGCCGGCCATGGCCACGGGGTCCTGGGCCAGGGCCACGGCGGTGTTGAGCAGCACGCCGTCGTAGCCCCATTCCATCACCTGGCAGGCATGCGAGGGCAGGCCCAGGCCGGCGTCCACCAGCATGGGCACTTTCAGCCGCTCGCGCAGCATCTGCAGTGCATAGGGGTTCACCGGGCCGCGGCCGGTGCCGATGGGGGCGGCCCAGGGCATCACGGCCTGGCAGCCCACGTCCACCAGGCGCTGGCAGAGCACGAAATCCTCGGTGCAGTAGGGCAGCACCTGGAAGCCTTCTTTGATGAGGTGCTCGGCCGCACCCACCAGATTCAGCGTGTCGGGCTGCAGTGTGTAGTCGTCGCCGATCAGTTCGAGCTTGATCCACGGCGTGTTGAACACCTCGCGTGCCATCTGCGCGGTGGTGATGGCCTCCTGGACGCTGTGGCAGCCCGCGGTGTTGGGCAGCACGGGTACGTCCAGGCGGCGCAGCAGCTCCCAGAAGCTGCTGCCCGACTCGGCCGGGTTGCTGCCCTGGCGGCGCAGCGAGGCCGTGACCATGGCGGGGCGCGAGGTCTTTACCGCAGCCTCCAGCACTGCTGGCGACGGGTAGCGCGAGGTGCCCAGCAGCAGGCGGCTGGCGAAGGTCTGGCCGTACAGGACCAGGGGATCGTTGGGTGTGGTCATGGTGGTGGGAGGGGTTCAGCCGCCGGTGACGGGGGAAATGACTTCGACCTTGTCACCCGGGTTCAAGGCTTGCGCCGCATAGCGGCTGTTGGGCACGAAGATGGTGTTCACGGCCACGGCAAAGGGCGGGCGCGCGGCGATGGCGGCCACTGCGGCGGCGACGGTGGCGCCTTCGGGCAGCTCGTGCGGGATCTGGTTGATGGAAACGTTCATGGCGATAGGGCGGCCGCAGCCTCGTGGGGCTGTTGCAGCAACTGCAGGTTCAAATCGAATCGGGGGGCGAGGGCGGACCGGCCTGTGCCCAGCACTTCCATCACCACGTCCAGCATGGCCGGCGCGATCATGAAGCCGTGGCGGTACAGGCCGTTGACTTCGAGCACCCCCGGGCGCTGCTGGCGGATGGCGGGCAGGTTGTCGGGCAGGGTGGGGCGGCACTGGGTGGCCACCTCCACGATGCGCGCCTCGGCAAAGCCGCTGTGCACGGCGTAGGCGGCGCTCAGCAGTTCCAGGATGGAACGCACGCTCGCGGGCGACAGGTCGTCGGACTCGATCTCGGTCGCGCCGATCACGAAGAGATGGTCTTCCTTGGGCGCGATGTAGATCGGGTAGCGCGGGTGCACCAGGCGCGTGGGGCGCTGCAGCGTGACCTCGGGCGCATGCACACGCACCACCTCGCCGCGCACGCCGCGCAGCGCGCGCCACGGGTCGCGCGCACCCAGGCCGCGGCAGTCCAGCACCCAGTCGGGCTGGCCCGGCTCGCCGGGGGCAAAAGCATCGGGGTGGCGCGGCGCATGCCAGTGCGTGCGCACACCCAGGCGCTGCATCTCGTGCAGCAGGGCGGCCAGCAACTGGCGGTTGTCGAGCTGGCCTTCTCCAGGCAGGTAAAGGCCCTTGGTGAAGCGCCCGGCCAGGGCCGGCTCCACCGTGGCCAGGCCCGTGCCGTCAAGCACCTGCAGTGCTGGCAGATCGGGGATGGCCCGGTGGTTGGTCTGCAACTGGAGGGTGAGGCGCTGGGCCTCGGCCGCATCCTGCCGGTGCCAGACGATGAGCGTGCCTTCCTGCTGGAAGAACACCGGTTGTGCCAACTGCGAAAGCAGTTGTGGCCAGCGCACCAGGGCGTGCTGGCCCATGCGCACCACGCCCGGTTCGGTCACCGCCGACTCCGCCAGCGGCGCCAGCATGGCGGCGGCCACCGTGGCGGCTGACTGCTCGGCCGCAGGGCCCGCGGCGTCGTAGATGTCCACGGCGTGGCCCTGGCGCGCCAGTTCGACGGCCAGCAGCCGGCCCATGAGGCCTGCGCCCAGAATGGCAAACGACGAGGAGGAAGAAAGGGTCATGCGTCCAGCTGTGCAACAACAGGTGGACAAAACGGGATGGCTGCTTACCGTCGCTGTGGAAACTCCCCACGCCAGCATGACCTGGATCGGGTAGCGGGGCCGCACGCAGCCCCAGGGTATTTTCTCAGTCGCACGCCGTATCGGCGGGACACCCCTGTTTCGTCCGTGAACCGCAATTACAGCACATTGCCCCTGCCGTTGGCTGACCCAGGTCATAAGGGATAATTTCGGCCCTATGACTTCAGCCCCTTCCAACGCGGCCGCAGGGCCCTCCACGGCCCCGCGCTATGCGCGCGTGCTCTCGATCGCCGGCTCCGACAGCGGGGGCGGCGCAGGCATCCAGGCCGACCTCAAGACCTTTGCCGCGCTGGGCTGCTACGGCATGACGGCCATCACCGCCATCACCGCGCAGAACACCCGGGGTGTGACGGGCATCCACGGCATTCCGCCCGAAATGCTCAAGGCCCAGATCGACGCCGTGGTACAGGACATCGGCGTCGATGCGGTGAAGATCGGCATGCTGCATTCGCCCGAGGTGGTGCACGTGGTCGCCAACGCCATCCGCGAATACCGGCTGCCCCACGTGGTGCTCGACCCGGTGATGGTGGCCACCAGCGGCGACCGCCTGATCGCGCAGGAGACGGTCGGTGTGCTGGTGCGGGAGCTGTTCCCGCTGGCCGAGGTGATCACGCCCAACCTCGACGAGGCCGGCTGGCTGCTGGGCCGCACCCTGGCGGGCATGGATGACCTGGAGCAGGCCTCGCAGGACCTGCTGGGCCTGGGTGCGCGCGCCGCGCTGCTCAAGGGCGGTCACCTGCCCGGCGACTGGGTGGTGGATGTGCTGGCCACGGCGCCCGGCCAGGCCGGTCACCGCCTGCAGTCGGCCCGCATCGCCACGCACAATGGCCATGGCACGGGTTGCACGCTGTCGTCCGCCATCGCCTCGCAGCTGGCGCTGGGTCAGCCGCTGCAGCAGGCGGTGGAAAGCGCCCGCGCCTACATCCTGGGCGCGATTTCGGCCGGTGCCCATGTGGTCACGGGTGCTGGCCACGGCCCGCTGAACCATGGCTATGCGCCGGTGGCGCAGCGGGTGTTCTGATCAATCAACCCGTCAGGCTTTGGGTCGTGTTGCCCAGGCCAGAGCGAAGCTGAACACCAGCGCCGGCAGCGCCGATCCCGCGCCCGGCAGCACCAGTGGCGCCACATGGTAGGCCGCGACGCCCAGGAGCCAGATGGCCACGGGCAGCCAGTTCACCTGGGGCACTTGCTTAAGCAACGCCGGGGCATCGGTGCCAAAGGCCAGGCGGCCGAGGATCACGCCGAACAGGGGCACGAACACCGAGCTGAGCAGTAGCAGGAAGGGCTCCAGGCTGTGCATGGGCAGCACCAGCGCCAGCGCGGTGCAGCCTGCCGCCATCACGATGCCCCAGCGGCGCACGCCCCAGCGCGGCAGCAGGCTGTGGGCCGACACGGCGCCCGAATAGGCATCGCCGTAGGCGTTGTCTACCTCGTCGATCAGGTTCAAAGGGACTCTCTCAGTCGGAGCTGCTTGCGCAGGCCGACACCCCTAGCGAAGGCGGATTCTATCTCCGGGTTGCAACCGGACGTAAAAAGGCCCGCGCGAGGCGGGCCTGGATGCGAGGTAGAAGGCGGTCAACCATGTCGGCCGTGCTGCGCCACCGTCAGGTCTGCGGAGCATCCAGAACGGCACGGCTCAAACCGATGTCTTCCTCAATCTGGGCGATTCGGGCATCGATTTCCGCCAAGGGCTGTTGGATGTCGACGCGGGTGGGCGCCTTGATCGAATAATAGACGGCCAGGGGCGTGCCCAGACTGACCATGGCCCAGACGAACAAGGATTCACCCTCCCTGATGTGCCTGCCGAAAAGGCCAACGACCATGGGAAACAGCAATGCTGCAGCCAGGAACGCGATCGAAGCAATGCTGCTGCGGTGGGCGTTGGCTTTTGCAAACTGCGCGTTCGCCGTGTGGATCAACGCAGCCCTGCCCGCCTGGGCTTCGCCGAGTTCACGGTCCAGCCGCACCAGGGCGAGCTCTGCCGCTGTTCGGTCGGTGCCCCGTTGCACGGCCTTGATTGCGGTCTCCACCTTTCGCAACCAGACGATGCCTCCGGAGCGCCCCACGATCTGCTCGGTCCCACAGTAGCTGCAGGCAAAGCGTTCCAGGTCCTCTCCGATTTGCAGGGGGGCAGAGCAGTTGGCGCACGAAAGTTTCAACAGCGGCACAAGGTGTCCTTGGAAATAGCCAGAAAATTTACCATCACTTGCGTGCCTTGCGGCATCGGGGTGCCTGCATCTCGCGCCACGGGCCGGTCTCCGTTCTGTCACATGCGCTCCCTAGACTCCCCCGCTTTACTCACGAGGGGAAAACCACAATGACAGCCATTCTTCGCAGCATCTGGACCATGGGCGCCGTGTGTGCCGCCACCGCACTGCTCGCCGCCTGTGGCGGCAGCGACGACAACAACGGCAGCGAGCGCAGCGTCGGCTCGCTGCGCCTCATCGGCCAGCAGGTATTGCCACGCCGCATGGAGTACCAGGGCACGGTGGTGGGCGGCATCTCGGGCATCGACTACGACGAGAAGAGCAACCAGTTCATCCTGCTGTCGGACGACCGCACCACGACCGACTCGGCCAATGCGCCGCGCATGTACACCGTGCGCCTGAACTACGACACCAGCAGCTTCAGCGGCGTGCAGTTCCTGTCGACCTTCAGCATGAAGCAGCCCAATGGCGCGGTGTACCCCAAGGTGCCCGATCCGCTGGTGGCCGACCCCGAATCGGTGCGCATCGACCGCGCCACGGGCAACTACGTCTGGGTCAGCGAAGGCGACCGCACGCTGGCCTCGGGCACGAGCGCCGCGCGCATCATCGACCCCTTCATCCGCGAGATCCGCCCGGACGGCACCCATGTGCGCGAGTACCAGATCCCCGCGATGTTCCGCATGTCGGCCGACAACACCGGCCCGCGCGGCAACCTGGCCTTCGAAGGCATCGCCTTCACGCCCGACAACAGCCGCGCCGCCGTGCTGATGGAAGGCGCACTGCTGCAGGACGGCCCGGCATCGACCACCACCGCCGGCAGCGTCTCGCGCATCACGATGTTCGACCGCAGCACCGGTGCCGCCGTGGCGCAGTACGCCTACCCCGTGGACAAGGTGCAGGCCGTGCCGGTGCCTGCGGACCAGTTCACGGTCAGCGGCGCCACCGAAATCCTGGCCCTGAGTGCCACGCGTTTCCTGGTGCTGGAGCGCAGCTTCTCGGTCGGCGTGGTGGGCAACCAGGCGCGCCTGTACGAGATCAACACCGCCAATGCCACCAATGTGCTGACCACGTCTGCCCTGGCCGGTGCCAGCTACACGCCTGTCACCAAGCGCCTGGTGCTCGACTTCGAGACCTTGAAGGCCCAGCTCGGCGGCATTGCCAACCTGGAGGGCATCACCTTCGGCCCCAAACTGGCCAACGGCCGCGACTCGCTGGTGGTGGTGGCCGACGACAACTTCCCGACAGCCGACTCGACCACCGACCGCAACCAGTACCTGGTGTTCGAAGTGCTTCCTTGATCTCGGTCATTGCCGATGGCAATGTGAATCCATGGCGGGCCCGGGAGGCCCGCCATGCTGCCTATAATTGGCCACCATGTTCCGGAGCCTTGTCGCCGTCTTCCTTCTGCACTTTCTGCTGTGCGTGGGGATTTCCGTCGTCGGCTCCAGCAAACCCTTCCCATCGTTCGAGCCGCAACAGGACCTGGCGGTGCTGAGCCAGACCGCACCGGGGCACGAAGTCCCCGGCGCCAACTCCGATGCCGACGACCATGCCCTGCTCGATGACCGGCAGGACTTTCCGGACCTGCTGCAGCCCATGGCGCTGGCCGGTACCGGCGCCGCAGCGGCCAGGGGCCTGATCCCGCTCGCCCAGGTGCGCACGCCCTCCGTGGCACTTGCGCCGCCGCACAAACCACCAAAGGCCCCAGGCATCCTCGCCTGAGCAGCCGGCCAGCGGCCGGCTCCCCCTCGCTTCGCTTGCGAAGCGGTTCTCCCTCGTTGGCTGCCGACCTCCCTGGCAGCCTTCAGCCGCGCGCACATGGCCGCTGCGCGACCCTCCCATTGCATTGATTGAACCGCCGCCGGTCCCCATGCGCTGCCAGTATCGGAGCGCTGGCCTGGCCCCTGAGATTCACCATGGAAATCGACCATCCTCCCTCTCCGGGGTCTGTCCATCCACCTGGGATGCACTCGTGACCGAAGCCTCCTGGCTGACATACAGGCCGCTCGCCGTCTGGCAGCGCTGGCGCTTCGCGTTTGCGGCGGCGGCCATCGCCTTGGGCGCCGCCTGCATCGACGGCTACCCCCAGCAGGATGCGCCGCTGTCGGACCCCTTTGGCATGACCCAGGCCCAGCGCCTGGCGCACATGAACACGCTGGGGGCCGAGGCCCATCCCGAGCGCCGCTGGAGCTACGGGCTGCTGCCCGGGTGTGTGCTGCGCATCGATGCCGATGGCCCGGACGGACCCCGGCCGCCGCTCGCGATCCCGCTGCTGGGCGCCGCCGTTCGGGTGGCGGCCGACAAGGCCGACGGCACGTTCGACGTGGACCTGGCCCGCGGACAGGCGCCCGCTGCCTCCGTGCTGGAGGCGCTGGACTGGGGCCATGCCGGCTGGATGCAACTGCTGCTGAGGGTGGTGCAAAAGGGCTGCGCCGATGCCTGAAAGAAGAACCACCATGAACAAGAACAACCACCGGGTGCTCGCGGAGCACCCCCAACCCCATTTCCGGAGCCGCCCATGCGCCTGACCACCCGTAGCAAATTTGCCGTCGTCGCCATCGTGGATCTGGCGTCCCGCTCCGTGGGCAGCCCGGTGGCGCTGTCTGCCCTGAGCGAGCGGTACGAGATTTCCGTGTCCTACCTGGAGGTGCTTTTCAGTGGGTTGCGCCAGGCGGGGCTGGTGATCAGCACGCGGGGCCCGGGCGGCGGCTACACCCTGGCCCGGGGCGCGCGCGATATCTCGGTGGCCGACATCGTGCTGGCCTCGGAGGTCGGCAAGCCGGGTGGTGCCGGCAGGCTGGGCGATGCCATGAGCAGCTCGCAGGGCGCAATGACGGCGGACCTCTGGGCCGCCTTCAACCACTCGGTGATGGAGTACCTGGCATCGGTGTCCGTGGCCGAGCTGGTGAGCCAGCAGACGCCCATCGAGCGCGTGCACATTGCCGCAGAGAAAAACAGCCCCGCCAAGCGCGTGAAGCCTCGCCCGCAGTTGCCCAGGGAAGGGGTTCCCAACTCCGTGTTTGCGCTGGGCGCCTCAAGGGCGCTGGAGTAGCCGCATGGCGGGCCCGCTGTAGCGGGCCTATGGAGTTACTTGGCTGCGGTACGTGCTGCCTCGGCCTTGGCCTTGGCTTCATCGGCTTTGCGCTGCAGTTCCTTGGCTTCCTTGTCGGCGGCTTCGGCTTCCTTGAGCTTGGCTTCCTTGTCCTTGGTGTCCTTGTCCGCGCTGGGGCTGGCGATGGCACTGCCGACCATGGCACCGGCCACGCCCCCGATGGCAGCAGCACCCAGGGTGGAGCCGATGCCGGGACGCGCTGCGGGTGCCGCTGCTGCAGCGGGGGCTGCCGCCGCCGCTGGGGCCGCAGCGGCTGGTGTGGCTGCCGGGGTGGCTGGCGTTGCCGGAGCCTTCGGCGCGGCGGTTGCGGCCGCTGGTGCTGGGCGGGCCGCAGCAGGCTTGCTGCTGCCACCCATGCGCTTGGCCTGCGCGAGCGTAGGAACGGTCAGGGCGGCCATGGCCAGGGCGATGACGGCCGAGGTGGTGCGAAGCGAAGCATTCATGGGTAGGTCGAGTCCTTGTACAGGTGAGTGGACATGCTACTGAACCGGTCTTTGGCCCTTCTGCACCAAAGGCATTGGCCGCGCATGGATACCCGCCTGCACGGGGACAGGGGTATCAGTCGTCCATTGCGCTGCGCGCCACCGGCGACGCTTGAAACGGGCACGTTCGAGGCCAGTGCCCCCGCGCAAGGGCCGCCCCGCCGCGCTGGGGGCGTCCCCCTCCCGACTCGCGCAGCGAGTTGAGAGAGGGGTGAAGGCGCGAAGCGACTCAGGGGGTGTTTCACTTCAGCCGAGCTTGTGGACCATTTCCTCGATTTCCTGGCGGTCCAGCTCCCGGCGCTGCTCCAGGTGGTCGATGACCTGGGCCAGCAGCCGCGCTGTGCGCTCCGCGGTGGTCGAGTCCTGCTCGGTGAGGCGGTCGAAGACCAACTGGTAGGTGTCCTTGGGTGGAATCGCGCTCATGGAAGTCTCCCGGTGTCGTGGGCATATTCTGGGCGCATGCCGGCCGAGCGGCTGTAGGTCGAGGGGTGGCCTGGCTGTAGTGCGGACGTGGTGGCGGTGCGCTCTCGCGGGGCACGAAAAAAAGGTGCCCCGGCCAGCCGGAAGCACCCAAAGGAGGGAATGCAGGAAAAGGGGTCGGGGATCAGCCGCTCACGCCGACGCGCAGCTTGGCCACATAGCCGCTGGTGTTGTCACCCGTCACCGTGGCTGTCTGCAGCGAGACGCCGTCGCTGAACACGTTGTCCGTGGCAAAGCTGATCTGCGAGAGGTTGCGCACGCTCGCGCTGTAGCCGTCGGTGGTGTAGACCTGCTGGCACACCGCCGTGGGGAAGGCCATCTGCGAGGTGCGGATGGCGTTGGAGCCGCGCGTGGCACTGGCCAGGTTGCGGTAGACCTCGAAATGGATGTGCGGCATGCGGCCCGAATAGCAGCCCGGGAAGATGGACTGGAAGGTCGCAATGCCCGAGGCGCTGGTCTCCTGCACGCCGCGCAGGTAGTTTTCGGCGGTGACGCCGTTCGAGTACATGGAGTACAGGCCGTCGCGCGTGCAGTGCCACAGGTAGATGGCGTAGCCCGACAGGCTGGCGCAGCTCGACGCGGTGTTGACCAGCTCCAGCTCCACGCGCAAGGGGATGCCGGCCGCAATGCCGGTGGCGCCGCCGATGCTGGCGCGGATGTCGCTGCGCACGATGCCCGAGAGCGTGAGCGCATTGGCCACGCCCGACTGGTTGCTGTTGGTTCCATCACCGGGGTAGGGGCCGGCCGTCTCCTGCGGGATGATGCTGCAGGTCTGGCTGGTGGCCCCGCCCGCGGCCAGGCTCACCCAGTGCGAGAGCGGGCCGAGGTTCAGGAAGGCATAGCCGGTCTCGCGGCCATAGGCGTACAGGTTCGCGTCCTGCAGGCTCACGCCCAGGTAGTTGTCGGTGGTGGGGTAGAAGCGGAAGATGAAGTTGGCGTTGCTCTGCGCCACGGCCGAGCTGGCGGGGAACCACTGCGGGTAGGTGGCCTGGGCCCAGTTGAGCACGGTGCTGGTGTCGCTGGCCGTGTCGGCCATGCTGTTGCCCGAGAGCAGGGACAGCGGCGCCATGCTGGCCACGGCCAGCCAGCGCAGTGCATTGCGGCGCGTGGCGGCCTGGCGCGTCAGGGTCTTGAGGTCGTGCTGGAGCCCATGGTGGTGAGCGGTGTCGTCGTCGTGGTACAGAGTGTTGTTCATGGGCTTGCAGGTTCTGGTTGAAAAAGAAAACCACTCACCCGAACCGCGTTGCATTGGAGTGGCGGGCTGTCTGGGTGACCGTGTGCACAGTGTCTCGCCATCCTGTAACACCTGTTTATGCAGTTTGTGTCTGGGCTGAAATGTGGACGCTGTTGGGCTGCTTTTGAAATGGTTGGGGTGGTGGCTTCTGATGTGTGGTTGAGGGCGGAGGCCGGGATGTGCGCCCGGCGGCGCAGTAACTTTCTCTTGCGTCGCCAAGAGAAAGTCACCAAAGAGAAGGCGACCCCCAGTCTGCGTCCCCCGTTCGCCCTGTCGGGCAAACGGGGGCAACCTGCGATGCTCGGATCTGGGGTGGTGCCGCAGAACTCGCTGCGTTCTTCAAACTCCGCTCAAACAGCTGCGGCAAGCTAGATCACGAAGTGCGTGTGTCCTGCGGCACACGCACCCACCCCAGCTCCTGCGCTTCTCGGCGCAGCCAGCAGGGGTGGGGAGCGGGGACAAATACGGCTGCTGCTGCGCAGCTGCGCCTGGGGTCGGTTCGCGCTGCGCGCTGCCGACGGTTGGGACGCGATCGCCCTGGCGAGCCGAGCGCAGCGAAGGACCACAGGCCGAGCGAAGCAATGGCCCGTGTTGGTATGCACCCCCTTTTGACCGTGCCGAGAAGCGCAGGGCCTGGGGTGAGCGCGTGCCGAAGGACACGCGCATCGTTGTCTAGCTTGCCGCAGCTGTTTGAACGGAGTTTGGCCAAAGGCCAAACGCAGTGAGTTCTGCGGCACACCCCAGGACCGAGCATCGCAGGCTGCCCCCTCGTACGCAGTGCGAGGGGGACACGGGCAGCGGGGTCGCCTTTTCTTTGCCCTACTTTCTTTTGGCGAAGCAAAAAGACAAGTAGGTGCGCCGCCGGGCGCACATCCCGGCCTCCGCACTCAACAAACACGCGACAGTCAGCCTGCCTGCGGTATCACCAGCTGCGCACGCAGCCCACCCTCGGGGCGGTTGTGCAGGCTCAGCCGGCAGCCATCGCGCTCCGCCAGGTCGCGCGCGATGGCGAGGCCCAGCCCGTAACCGGCGGTGCGCGCCGGCAGGTCGCCCGCCATGGCGTGGGGAGCAGGCGCCGCATCCTGCGACAGGCGCACCCAGGGCTCCAGGGCCAGCCCCAGCTGCGCCTCGGGAATACCGGGCCCCGAATCGTCGATGTGCAGCACGGCGCCCTCGGGCAAGGCATGCACGGTGAGGGAGGCCCCACCGCCATGGCGCACGGCATTGCCCACCAGGTTGCCGATCACGCGGCGCAGCGCGGCGGTGCGCGCCCGCACCCGCACGGGGGTGGCGCTGGCAGGGGCCTGCAGCTCCACGGGATGGCCCTGGTCGGCCAGGTCGTCCACCAGCGCCTCAGCAGGGCCACCAGGTCGATGGAGCGGGCTTCGCTGCCCTCGTGCTGCTCGCGCAGCACGGCCAGGGTGTCGCCGATCATCTCGTCCATCTCGCGGATGTCGTTGATGGCGGCCTGCTGGGCCGGGCCCTCGGGCCACTGGGCCACGCGCATGCGCAGCCGGGTCAGGGGCGTGCGCAGGTCGTGCGACACGGCGGCCATGTGCAGGCCGCGTGCGTCGAACTGCTCCTTGAGCCGCTGCGACATCTGGTTGAACACCTGGGCGGCATTGCGCACCTCCACGGTACCCAGCGTTTCGTCGAGCACGGGCGGCTTGCCGCCCTTGTCGATGCCCTGCGAGAGGGCGCTGGCAGCGTGGGACAGGCGCAGCATGGGGCGCGACAGCCAGCGCGCTCCGAGGAAGGCCGCCAGGCCGATCAGCACGAAGCGGATGCCATAGTCCATCCACAGGGAATTGAGGGGCATGGGCCCGCTCATGCGCGGCGGGTTGCCAGCGGTGAAGGGATTGGGTGGGCGGGCGTCGCTGCCCGCTGCCGTGCCGCCGGGCGGCTGCAGGGGCGGCGGTGGCATGCGTTCGCCGCCCATGGGTGGTGGCCCGGGCCAGGGATTGGCGCCGGGCCCACCGGGCCTGGGTGGGCCGCCAGGCACGCCCGCACCGGTGAGGGGGTTGCCGGGCGGCAGCGAGGCCAGCGGCGGCAGGCGCGAGAGCGTGGTGGAGAGGTCCTGCTGGTGGCGCAGCTTGGTGACCGTGAGGTAGGCCACCAGGTGGCTGCCCGCCAGCGCCACCCACATCAGGATGAACAGGCGCAGGAACAGCGTGTCCAGGCGGCGCCAGTTCCAGCGCTTGCCCGAGGCCACGGGTTGGTTCACCGCTGCACCTCGACGTCGAACAGGTAGCCCTCGCCGCGCATGGTGCGGATCAGCGGGCGCTCGCGCTGGCCTTCGCCGAGCTTGCCGCGCAGACGCGAGACAGCCAGGTCGATGCTGCGGTCGCTCACCACCACACCGGGCGCGCGCGAGAGGTCGAGCAGCCGGTCGCGGCTGAGCACCTTGCCGGCATGGGCCGTGAAGGCCTCCAGCAGCCGGAACTCGGCGCTCGACAGGGCCACCATGGTGCCGTCGGGCGAGACCAGCTCGCGCCGCAGGCGGTCGAAGGTCCAGCCCTCGAAGCGCACCTGGGGTGCATCGGCCTGGGGCGGGGCGGCCGCACCACGCCGCAGCACGGCCTTGATGCGGGCCACCAGTTCGCGTGGCTCGAAGGGCTTGGCCAGGTAGTCATCGGCCCCGAGTTCCAGGCCGAGCACGCGCGACATCGGGTCGCCCTGGGCGGTGAGCACGATCACCGGCAACTGCCCATGGTCGCGGCGCACCCACTGGCACAGGGTCAGGCCGTCCTCGTCGGGCAGCATCAGGTCGAGCAGCACCACGTCGAAGCCCTGGCGCGCCAGCGCGGCGCGCATGCCGCGGCCATCGCCCACGGCCTCGGTCGTGAAGCCGAAGGTGCCCAGGTAGTCGAGCAGCAGGGTGCGGATGGCGGGATCGTCATCCACCAGCAGGCAGCGGGTCATGCAGGAATCTTGTCGCAGTGGAATTGGGCCGAAGGTAGCACAACAGCCCGGCGCTTCTAGGACGCCTGCGGCGTGGCCACGCCCAGCAGCGCATGCAGGCGCGGGCTGGTGGTTGTGTACTGCAGCGCCACCTTGTCGCCCGTGAGGGCCTCGGCCGCCGCGAAGGCGGCCAGCGTGGCTTCGTGGAAGCCGCACAGGATGAGCTTGCGCTTGCCCGGGTAGGTGTTGATGTCGCCCACGGCATGGATGCCGGGCACGCTGGTGCGGAACGTCGCCGTGTCCACCACCAGCTGCTTGCGCTCGATGGCGATGCCCCAGTCGGCGATGGGCCCCAGGCGCGGGGAGATGCCCAGCGCGGCAATCAGGCAGTCAAGCGGCTCGCTCGCCGTCTGGCCTTCGGTGTCCACCACCTGCAGCGCTGCCAGGCGACCACCCTCGGCGACCAGGCCGGTGATCTGGCCCACGATGACCTCCACGCGGGCCGCGTCGCGCAGTGCCTGCAGTTGCTGCAGCTGCTCGGGCGGGGCCTGGAAGGCATCGCGGCGGTACAGCAGGCGGATGCGGGCCGGGGCCTCGGCTTCGGGCAGGGCCGACAGGGCGATGGCATGGGCCACCGCGGCGTCATCGCCGCCATGCACCACCACGCGCTGGCCGGCCACCGAGGTGCCGGCGGGCAGGTGCTGGTAGTGCACCTGGGTGCCCACCCAGGGCTCGATGCCGTCGACCTTGAGCGTGCGCGGCACGAAGGCGCCCACGCCGGCCGCGATGAAGACCGAGCGGGCCAGCAGGGCCTGGCCCTGGCTGGTGGTGACGAGGATGCGGCCATCGTCCTGCAGCGCCACGGAGGCGACCAGGCTGGCCAGGTGCCAGTGCGGCTGGAATGGCGCGATCTGCTGCAGCAACAGGGCGGCCAGCTCGCGCCCGCTGCACACGGGCACGCCCGGGATGTCGTAGATGGGTTTGTCGCCGTACAGCTCCACGCACTGGCCGCCGGCATGGGGCAGGGCGTCGATCACATGGGCGGTGATGCCCTGCAGGCCGAGCTGGAAGACCTGGAACAGGCCCACGGGGCCTGCGCCGATGACCACGGCATCCGTGGCGATGGGAGAGGAGGGTTGCGCGGGCGTGGACACCGGTGAAGGAGCTGCGGTGCCGCTCAGCGGACCAGGTCGTTGACCTTGCCGGGCTTGCCGTTCCACTCGTCGGCGTCGGGCAGGGCGGGCTTGCGCTTGGTGATGCTCTTCCAGCCGTCGGCGAAAGCCAGGTCGGCGTTGATCTTGATGAAAGCGATCTGGTCGGCTGGCAGGTCTTCTTCGGCAAAGATGGCGTTGGCCGGGCACTCGGGGATGCAGACGGCGCAGTCGATGCACTCATCGGGATCGATGACGAGCATGTTCGGGCCTTCGCGGAAGCAGTCCACGGGGCAGACGTCCACACAATCGGTGAACTTGCACTTGATGCAGTTTTCGGAGACGACGTGGGTCATGACGAGAGTTGTGTGGGTCAGTGAAAACCCTCTATTTTAGGAGCTTTCACTGGCCTTGGGTTGCGGGGCCCCTGGGTCTGAGAAGGTGACGCAGGGGTTTTGGGCACACAAATGGGTGCCCATTGCGAATGAGGATCAGTTGACCAGGACCGCGCCAGCCGTTTTGTGGCTCGCGGTGTCCACCAGGATCAGCGAACCGAGCACCCGTGCCTGGGCGAAGGAGGCCGCGGGCAGGGGCTCCTGCAGCAGCAGTTCCACATGGCCGATGGCGTTGGGGTCGAGCTGCGTGGCATCGTCCTCGGCCAGGGTGTTGATGTCCAGGCGGTGCACCACGCGCTTGACCTTGGCCTTGACCCAGCGGTGGCCGTGCAGCGCCCAGTACACGCGGCCGGCGACCAGAGGCTCGTCGTCCATCCAGGCCACGGTGGTCAGTAGCTCGCGGCTGGCAGGCCAGGCGGGCACGGCGGCGGGCGTGTCGAAATCATCGTCGGCCGGGGCCGCGGCTGCGGCAGGCGCGGCCAGGATCCAGTCGCCGCGCGACACGTCCACCTCGCGGTCGAGGATGATGCCGGCGCTCTGGCCGGCATCCACGCCCACGGGGCGGCGTGCATGGTCGAGCACCTGGGCCACGGTGGCGCTCTGGCCGCTCGGGAAGATCTGCACGGCCGTGCCGGGCGCCACGTTGCCGGCGGCCACGCGGCCCCAGAACACGCGGCGGCCCTGCGAGGTGTCGGACGAGGAGGAGAACTTCTCCACCCATTGGACCGGGAAGGCCAGCGGCAGGCCCGTATCGGCAGGTGTGTTGGGCAACTGCTCGAGCACTTCGAGCAGCGTGGGGCCGTTGTAGCCGCACCAGCCTGCATGGGCGTCGACCACGTTCCAGCCCTTCAGGGCCGAGACCGGCACCGTGGCGCGCACGGCAATGCCGGCATCCGCGGCAAACTTCGCCAGGGCGGCGCTGATGTGCGCAAAGGCCTGCTCGGGGTTGGCCACGGCATCGAGCTTGTTCACGGCGAACACCAGCGAGTGCACGCGCAGCAGGTGTGCCAGCAGCGAGTGGCGGCGGGTCTGCGGCAGCAGCGCCAGGGCCGGGTTCTGCCAGTCGAGCTTGGTCGCATCGACCAGCACCACGGCGGCGTCGGCGCTGCTCGCGGCGGTGACCATGTTGCGCGTGTACTGCTCATGGCCGGGCGCGTCGCCGATGATGAACTTGCGCGCTTCGGTGGCAAAGTAGCGGTAGGCCACGTCGATGGTGATGCCCTGCTCGCGCTCGGCCGAGAGGCCGTCGGTCAGCAGGGCCAGGTCGGTCTCGCCCTGGCGCTGCACGCCGGCCAGGTGGTCCTGCAGCACGGCCTTGCTGTCCACCAGCAGGCGGCCGATCAGTGTGCTCTTGCCGTCGTCGACGCTGCCGCAGGTGATGAACTTCAGGGCCGAGGCGTGGTTGCTGCCCGCGGCGCTGGCGGCCGGTGCGGTGGCTTGGTGTGCGGTGGTCATCAGAAATACCCGTCCTTCTTGCGCTTTTCCATCGAGGCATCGCTCGTCTTGTCGTCCATGCGGGTCGCGCCGCGCTCGCTCACGTCGGCGGCCAGGGTCTCGATGACGATCTCGCCCGGGGTGGCCGCCGTGCTTTCCACCGGTGCCGTGCAGGTGATGTCGCCCACGGTGCGAAAGCGCACGTCGCGCGTCTGCACCGTCTCGCCTTCGCGTGGCGGCGTGAGCTCGGTCACGGGCATCAGCAGGCCCTTGCGGTCCACCACTTCGCGCTTGTGCGTGTAATAGATGCTGGGCAGGCCGATCTGCTCGCGGTCGATGTACTGCCACACATCGAGTTCGGTCCAGTTGCTGATGGGGAACACGCGAAAGTGCTCGCCGGGCTGCAGCCGGGTGTTGAACAGGGTCCACAGCTCGGGGCGCTGGGCCTTGGGCTGCCATTGGCCGAAGCTGTCGCGGTGCGAGAAGATGCGCTCCTTGGCGCGGGCCTTCTCTTCGTCGCGGCGCGCGCCGCCGATCAGCGCGTCGAAGCGGAACTCCTCGATGGCTTCGAGCAGCGTGACCGACTGGTGCACGTTGCGGCTCTCGCCCGGGTGGGCCAGGCGCACGGTGCCGCGTGCCATGGAATCTTCCACATTGCGCACGATGAGCTCAGCGCCCAGTTCCTTGGCGCGGGAGTCACGGAAATCCGTGACCTCGGGGAAGTTGTGGCCCGTGTCGATCATGAGCAGCGGGTAGGGGATGCGGCCCGCGCCGAAGGCCTTCTCCGCGCACTTGAGCATCACCAGCGAGTCCTTGCCGCCCGAGAACAGCAGGGTGGGGCGCTCGAAGGCGGCGGCGACCTCGCGCAGGATGAAGATGGTTTCCTCTTCCAGGGCGTCGAGGTGCGAATTGTTCAGGTGGTGGCTCATGTTCTCGTTCTGCAGCAGCGCGGCATCGGTGCGGGCGTTCATGGTCGGGGTCTGCGATAGAGTCAATGCGCGATGTGCAGGCCGCACTCGCGGTTCTCTTCGCCCTTGGTGGGGTCCACGTAGTCGAAGTTGTTGGGCAGGCCGTGCTTCTGGCAGTACTCGTACAGCTCCTTGGACGACCAGTGCAGCAGCGGCGCGACCTTGATCAGCCCGTCGGGGTTGATGCCCACCGGGTCCATCTGGGCGCGCACGGCGGTGTCGGTGGCGCGCAGCGCGGTGAACCAGACCTTGGGCGCGGTCTCGCGCAGGGCGCGGGCAAAGGGCTCGAGCTTCACTTCCTCGGTGAAAGCCGCATGGCGTGGGTCGTCCAGCCCGGGCGTCGCGCCTTCCACCGCCTCGCGGTGGGCGCGCGAGCGGCGCGGCAGGTAGATCCTGAGGTTCAGGCCGAGCTGTTTCGTCACTTCGTCCGCAAAGCGGTAGGTGGCTTCGGTGTTGTAGCCGTTGTCCATCCAGACCACGGGCACATCGGGCTGCACGCGGCTGACCATGTGCAGGATCACGGCCTCGAAGGGGCGGAAGTTGGTGGTGACGATGGGGCTTTGGCCCAGGCCCAGGGCCCAGGCGACGAGGCCCTCGGCGTTGCGGCCGAGTTCGGCATTGATGGATGCGAGATCGAATTGGCTCATGGTGTCAGGCGGTGGCGGCCTTGTCGGCAAAGATCGGCTGGTGGTGGACCGCGTCGCCCTGGTAGAAGCCAGGGAACATCTCGAACTGGCGCTGGGCATCGGCAGCGTCCACGCCTTCGCGCAGCACGGCCGAGGAAAAGCCCGTGCGCTGCATCTGCACCAGCTGGTCGATCAGCACGTCGCCCGTGGCGCGGATGTCGCCCGCAAAGCCGCGGCGGCGGCGTAGCAGGAAGGCCTGGCTGAAGGCGCGGCCATCGGTGAAGCTGGGGAAATGCAGGTCCACGCGTTCCACGCCGTCGAGGCTGAGCTTGAGCGCGTCGGCATCGTTGGCCAGCGCCACGGTGCGGGTGTCGCCTTCGGCAGGGGCCTGGTGGTCTTGGGATGCAAGTATCTTCATGGGGTGTCCATCTCTTTTCTGGGCCGGGCTCAGGCTGCAGCCACGGCCTCGTCCTTGTGGCGTGCCGTCTTGGCGGCTTCCTTGAACGGGTCCAGGCCGGCGCGGCGCACGGTGGACTGGAAGGTTTCGCCGCTTTCGCGCAGGTCGCGGTAGGTGCCGAGCACGGCCTCGATCACGTCGGGCACTTCGGCCGCCGAGAACGAGGGGCCGATGACCTTGCCGGCCACGGCCGGGCCGGACAGGTCGGAACCGTCGGAGCCGCCCAGCGTGACCTGGTACCACTCCTTGCCGTCCTTGTCCACGCCCAGGATGCCGATGTGGCCGCTGTGGTGGTGGCCGCAGCTGTTGATGCAGCCGCTGATGTGCAGGTCGATCTCGCCGATGTCGTCGAGCTCGTCGAGGTCCTGGTAGCGCTGCGTGATGGCCTCGGCGATCGGCAGCGAGCGCGCATTGGCCAGCGAGCAGAAATCACCGCCGGGGCAGGCGATCATGTCGGTGAGCAACTGCACGTTGGCGCTGGCCAGGCCCAGGGCCTTGGCTTCCTGCCACAGCTCGAACAGGCGGCTGGCATGCACCCAGGGCAGCAGCACGTTCTGGTCGTGCGTCACGCGGGCTTCGCCGGCGGAGTACTTGTCCACCAAGTCGGCCAGGGCCACGAGCTGTTCGCTGGTGGCGTCGCCGGGCGACTGGCCGGGGCGCTTGAAGGACAGCGTGACGGCGCGCAGCTGTGCATTCTTGTGGGCGTGCACGTTGCGCTTGAGCCAGCGGCCGAAGGCCACGTGTTCGGTGGACTGCGCCTGGAGTGCGGCTTCCAGCGCGGCGGGATCGGCATCGGCGATGTCGGCCAGCACGGGCGGCACGAAGCAGGCGGCCACGCGGTCGAATTCGGCCTGGGGCACGGTGTGCGGGCCACCGTCGATCTCCATGATCTGGCGGTACTCTTCTTCCACGTCGTCGATGTACTGCTGGCCCTCGGACTTGACCAGGATCTTGATGCGCGCCTTGTACTTGTTGTCGCGGCGGCCGTGCTCGTTGTAGACGCGCACAATAGCCTCGATGTAGTTCATGATCTGGTTCCAGGGCAGGAACTCGCGGATCACGGTGCCGATCACCGGGGTGCGGCCCATGCCGCCGCCCACGAAGACCTTGAAGCCGATCTCGCCGGCTTCATTCTTGGCCATGTGCAGGCCCACGTCGTGCCAGCCCGTGGCAGCGCGGTCATCGGCGGCGCCGCTGATGGCGATCTTGAACTTGCGCGGCAAAAAGGCGAACTCGGGGTGCAGCGTGGTCCACTGGCGCAGGATCTCGGCGTAGGGACGCGGGTCGATCAGCTCGTCCACGGCCACGCCGGCCAGCGCGTCGGTGGTGGTGTTGCGGATGCAGTTGCCGCTGGTCTGGATGCCGTGCATGTCCACGCTGGCCAAGAGGTCCATCACGTCGGCGCTCTTGGACAGCGGGATCCAGTTGAACTGCACGTTGGTGCGCGTGGTGAAGTGGGCGCAGTTCTTGGGCAGGAAGGTGGTGCCCAAGAGGCCCTGGCCTTCCATGGCAGCCTTGAACACGGCCGCTTCGGGTTCGTCGTAGTCGCGGGCGATGGTGGCCAGCACGCGCAGCTGGCGGCTGGCGATCTCGCCGTAGGGCACGGCCACGCGCAGCATGGGCGCGTAGCGCTGCACGTACCAGCCGTTCTGCAGGCGCAGCGGGCGGAAATCGTCTTCGGCGAGCTTGCCGGCCTGCCAGCGGTTGAGCTGGTCGCGGAACTGGCGCGCGCGCTGGTGGACGAACGTCTTGTCGAATTCTGTGTATTGGTACATCGTCGTGGGCTTAAATCAGAATCAATTTGGCGCCTGCCCAGGCCAGCAGGACGGACAAGGCAGAGCGGATCAGGCGCTCGGGCGTGCGGGTGACCAGGCGGGAGCCCAGCCAGATGCCCGGCAGCGAGCCAGCCAGCAATTGTGCAAGCAAACTCCAATCTACGGAGCCGAGCGAGGCATGGCCCAGCCCTGCCACCAGGGTCAATGGCACGGCGTAGGCGATGTCGGCGCCGATGATGCGTGGCAGTGGCAACAGGGGGTAGACCAGCAGCAGCACGGTGACGCCGATGGCGCCCGCGCCCACCGAGGTGAAGGTCACCAGCGTGCCGATCACCGCGCCCAGCAGCACCGGCAGGCTCCAGTGGCGCGGGCGGGTGGCCTGTTCGGCATTGGCCAGGCGCAGGGCCTGGTCGGCTGCCTGGCGCTGGCGCGAAAAGGCGATCACCTTGTACAGCGTGGCGGCGGCCGTGAGCAGCAGGGCAAAGCCCAGCGTGGTGGTCATGATGCGCTGCGCCTGGGCGCTTGCGGGGCCCAGTTCCTTGAGCGCCCACAGCGCCAGGATGGCCGCGGGGATGCTGCCCGCGCACAACTGGCCCACCACGCGCCAGGGCACCAGGCGCTGGCGCGCCATGCTCACCGTGCCGCCCATCTTGGTGAAGGCGGCGAACAGCAGGTCGGTGCCGATGGCCAGGTGCGGCTTGACGCCGAAGAAGAAGATCAGCACAGGCGTCATCAGCGAGCCACCGCCGACACCGGTCAGGCCGACGATGAGCCCTACCGCAAAACCCGCAAATACAAACGCCAAATCATGCATGGCAGCGAATGTAAGAGCGCTCCTTATGGAAACAAACTATTGTTTTGTCCTTCCCTTATGCGGATAAGCTTATGCGCCAATATTGGTGCGGGTTGGCGAGGGGGTGCCGTGCGCCCCCGCCGTTGTCGCATGTTGGTTACACACCGGCCAGCCGTTCGGCGCCCAGCGCCTTGGCCAGCTTGGCGTCGAGCGGCAGGGGCTCGCCCTGCAGCCGGGCCGCGAGCAGTTCGCCGCACAGCACGGACAGGGTCAGCCCGCGCGCGCCCATGGCCGTGCAGGTCCACAGCCCCGGCAGGGCCGCCGCATCGACCGGGCCCACCACGGGCAGCCGGTCGTGCAGGGTGCAGCGCACGGCAGCCCAGGTGCGCAGGCCGGTGGCCGGGCCGGCAAAGCCGGCCTGCAGGCGTTCGGCTGCGCTGGGCAGCAGCCCCTGCATCTTGCCGTGGTTGGCGGCGTGCGCCTCGCGTTGCTCGGCGGGTGTCGGGGGCAGGGTGGTCATGCCGCGCTCGAAGGTCGAACCCATGATCCAGGCGCGGGGTGCATCCGGCTCGTCCGACAGCGGAAAGTCGGGTACCAGGTTGCCGTTGCCATTGAGTGGAAACGGGGCCAGCGGCGCCTCTCCCGGCGCATAGGTGCCGATGGACACCTGGCCGCGCAGGGACTGCAGGGGCCAGTGGTTGGCCAGCAGCGTGCGGCTGTCGGCGCCAGCGGCAATCACCACCAGCGCCGCTTGGGCGAGCACATGGCCTTGGGCGTCCAGCGCCTGCCACGGGGCATCCGGGCCATCGCCCAGGCGCTGCAGGCGCGCCACGCGGCAGCCGCCGTGCCAGGTGATGCCCGGCTGGGCCAGCAGGGCGCCCACCAGGCGCGCCGGCCGCAGCCAGCCGGCATGGGGGTGCCAGTTGGCGGGGGTGTCGGCCGGCAGATGGGCGCGCTGCAGCGTGCCTTCGCTGGCGCTCTGGCTCCAGTCGCTGCCGGGGCCGTCGGCCCAGGTGGCGGGCAGCACCTTGTTGCGGGCCTTGTCGGCCGCATGCCGTTCCAGCACGCCGCTCTGGCCGAAATCCTGTCCCTCGCACAGCAGCACGTGGGCCTGGGCCAGGGTGGCGCGCACGCCGCTGCGCGACAGGCGCGAGAGCAGGCTGTCGTCGGGCGAGACATGGGGGGCGAACACGCCGGCGGGCAGGCCCGAGGCGCCGGCCGCCGGCGCCGCCGCCTGGTCCAGCAGCTGCACGCGCCAGCCGCGCCGCGCCAGGCTGGCTGCGCTGGCCGCACCGGCCACGCCGCCGCCGATCACGATGCAGTCGCCCGGTGGCCGAGGCTCCGCCTGGGCCTGGGGCGCGGTGCGCGGCTCCCAGTGCGGGTTGTAGGTGGCGTGCAGGTTGTCGCGCTTGGGCGGCACGCCGGGCGCGCGGGTGACCTCGAAGCCGCACTGCGCCAGGGCATCGCGCACGGCGCGGGCAATGGTCCAGGTGGCCAGGCGCGTGCCGCGCCGGCAGCAGCGCGCCACCGCCTTGAGGGTGTGGCTGTCCCAGATCTCCGGGTTGCGCTGGGGGCTGAAGCCATCGAGGTAGACGGCATCCACCGTAGGCATCTGCTGGCGCAGCATGGCCTGGGTGTCGCCCACGTACAGGGTGAGCAGCACGCGCCCTTCGTCGAAACTGAGCCGGTGCACACCCGGCAGCAGGCCCCACCAATGGGCGTGGAGTTCGCGCGCGAGAGGCGCCAGCTCGGGGTGCACGGTGGTGGCGCGCAGCAGGTCCTCGGCCCCCACGGGCCAGGCCTCGGTGGAGACGAAATGCAGCAGCGTGCAGCGCTCGGGATCGGCCCGCCAGGCGGCCCAGGTCACCAGGAAGTTCAGGCCGAAGCCGAAGCCGGTTTCCAGGATGCGCCATTGCGCTTGCCCGGCCCAGGCCTGCGGCAGCCCGCAGCCGTGCAGGAACACCTGGCGGGCCTGCGTGAGGCCGCCGTTTTCACTGTGGTAGCGGTCGCCGAAGCGGGGGCTGTAGGGGGTGCCGTCCGGCAGCCATTCGACAGGCTCGGACATGGATATGGGCGAGGGTGTGCTCAGGGGCTCGGTGGAACGTAGCCTGCTGCGGCGTCGGCACCGCCGCCGAAGAAATGGTTCTCCATCTGGCGCGCCAGGTACTGGCGGGCGCGCGCGTCGGCCAGGTTCAGGCGGTTTTCATTGACCAGCATGGTCTGGTGCTTGAGCCAGCCGGCCCAGGCCTCCTTGCTCACGCTTTCCCAGATGCGCTTGCCCAGCTCGCCGGGGTAGGGGGGGAAATCCAGGCCTTCGGCTTCCTTGCCGAGCTTGATACATTGAACGGTGCGTGCCATGGGGGATTTCCTTGTGAATTGTTGGCTGAGCGAGGTGCTCAGATATTTTCGGTATAAAGAACTGAAATCTTAGTTGTTTCAGTTTTGATGGAGGCCTTCCAGAATGCGGCCCATCGGTGTTCAGCACCTGTCCGCATTCAATCCTAAAGAGGCTCTCCATGAATTTTCGCCGTGACTTTATCAAGTTTCCGTTTGCCGCCGCTCTGGTGGGCAGCTTGGCCCTGACGGCATTGCCGTCGTTTGCGCAGTCGGTGACCCTGCTGAACGTCTCGTACGACCCCACCCGCGAACTGTACGTGGACTTCAACCAGGCCTTCGCCAAATACTGGAAGGGCAAGACCGGCCAGGACGTGACGATCAAGCAGTCGCACGGCGGCTCGGGCAAGCAGGCGCGCTCCATCATCGACGGGCTGGACGCCGACGTGGCCACCCTGGCCCTGGCCGGCGACACCGATGCGCTGAACGCCAACGGCGGCTGGATCCCCAAGGACTGGCAAAAGCGCCTGCCACACAACAGCTCGCCCTACACCTCGACCATCGTGCTCGTGGTGCGCCAGGGCAACCCCAAGGGCATCAAGGACTGGGACGACCTCATCAAGCCCGGCATCAGCGTGATCACGCCCAACCCCAAGACCTCGGGCGGCGCCCGCTGGAACTACCTGGCTGCCTGGGAATTCGCCAAGCGCAAGCTCGGCGGCGATGCCAAGGCCAAGGATTTCGTGGCCAAGCTCTACGGCAATGTGCCCGTGCTGGACACCGGCGCGCGCGGCTCCACCATCACCTTTGCCCAGCGCAACCAGGGTGACGTGCTGATCGCCTGGGAAAACGAAGCCTACCTGCTCGAAAAGGAATTCGGCACCAAGTTCGACGTGATCGCGCCCTCGCTGTCCATCCTGGCCGAGCCCGCCGTGACCGTGGTGGACAAGAACGTGGACAAGAAGGGCACCCGCGTGGTGGCCGAGGAATACCTCAAGTACCTGTACACCGAGGAAGGCCAGGACATCGCCGGCAAGCACTTCTACCGCCCCGCCGTGTCCGAGAAGGCCAAGGCCAAGTACGCCAAGCAGTTCCCCAAGTTGAACCTGTTCACCATCAACGACGCCTTCGGCGGATGGGACAAGGCGGCCAAGGAGCACTTCGCCGACAACGCCAGCTTCGACCAGATCTACACGAAGAAATAAGCCCACCCCGAAGCGGCCTGCTGTGGCCGCTTGCCCTCGAAGGGCGCCACCCGTGGCCCGGCATGGCCGGCTCCACGGTGGCGCTTGCAGAGCCACGCCCTTACGAATTGCTTCATCCTATGTCCGCCCTTCTCATTGCCGGCAGCCCGTCGGAACGCTCGCGCTCAGCCGCCCTGCTGGACGCCGTGGCCCAACGCCTGTCGGTGCGCGGGGCGCTGGTGGATCGCATCCACATCCGCGACCTGTCTCCCCAGGCCCTGCTGCTGGCCGATTTCGCCCACCCCACGGTGGTCGGCGCCATCGACCAGGTGGCCCAGGCCCGCGTGCTGGTGGTCGCCACACCGGTCTACAAGGCCGCCTACAGCGGCGTGCTCAAGGTCTTCCTGGACCTGCTGCCGCAGACCGCGCTCAAGGGCAAGGTCGTGCTGCCCCTGGCCACGGGCGGCAGCCCGCACCACATGCTGGCGCTGGACTATGCCCTGCGGCCCGTGTTGCAGTCGCTGGGCGCCAAGAGCATCCTGCCCGGCATCTATGCCACCGACTCCCAGGTGGCCCTGACGCCCGAGGGCGCCTACGACCTGCACGCCGACATCGCTGCCCGCCTGGACGAAGCGGTCAACGTGCTGATCACCGAAACCCTGCGCCCACCCGCAGCGCAAACGGGCCGGTTTGCGCCGGTGCATTTCTCGCAGGTGCGATGTAGCGTCTGACGCCGTGGGTGTTGCCGGCGCCTTTCCAGGCGCCTGGCGGGACCCCTCTCCCTTTTTCTCCCCATTTCGTTTTCTTCGAGCCGGTACCCGCCGATGCGGGCAGGCCAGGCCGCTGCATGCCCGCAGGCAAGCCCCGGCGCTCGCTGTTGGCCGGCCACCGCACAACCAGACATTGCTGAAAGACACATCACCATGACACAAGCCCTGATCTCTTCCCGCCGCCGCCAGGTGGTCCTGTCCAGCCTGGCTGCTGCCGCCTTGGGTGCCGCCAGCGGCACGGCCTTCGGCCAGGCCTCGTCGGGGCGCGTGCTGCGCGTCGGCCACCAGAAGGGCTGGCTGTCCATCCTCAAGGGCCGCGGCACGCTCGAAAAGCGCCTGGCACCGCTGGGTGTGAAGGTCACCTGGACCGAATTCAACGCCGGCCCGGTGCAGCTGGAGGCACTCAACGTGGGCGCCATCGACTTCGGCGATGTGGGCGAGGCCCCGCCGATCTTTGCCCAGGCCGCCGGTGCTCCCTTGGTGTATGCCGGTGCCACCGTGCCGCGCCCGGCGCTGGAGGCGGTGATCGTGCCCAAGGATTCGCCCATCCGCAGCGTGGCCGACCTCAAGGGCAAGCGCGTGGCCTACAACAAGGGCTCCAACGTGCAGTACTTCCTGGTCAAGCTGCTGGAGAAGAACGGCCTCAAGTACGGCGACGTGCAGTCGATCTTCCTGGCCCCGGCAGACGCCCGCGCCGCCTTCGAGAAGGGTGCCGTGGACGCCTGGATCATCTGGGACCCGTTCCTGGCCGCCGCCCAGAAGACGCTGGACGCGCGCCTGCTGGTGGACGCCACCGGCGTGGTCAACAACCGTGCCTACTACTTCACCTCGCGCGACTACGCCACGCGCAACATCGATGTGCTGCGCATCGCCATCGAGGAGGTCAATGCCATCGATACCTGGGCCTCCAAGAACAAGGCCGCAGCGGCCGCAGAGCTGACCACGGTGCTGGGCCTGGACCGCAGCATCACCGACCTGTACCTGAGCCGCGCCAAGTTCGGCACGGCCCCCGTGACGCGCGAAATCATCGCCGAGCAGCAGTCGATTGCCGACACCTTCTTCGAGCTCAAGCTCATCCCCAAGAGGTTGAACCTGCTGCATGCCGCGCCCGTAGACCTGGGCGCCTGACCGTTCCCCGGGAGCCGTCCATGCACACCCCCATGCCCTTTCCGCTGCACGAGCAATTGCGCCGCGTGCTGTGCGTGACCGCCAGCTCCTGGGGGCTGCCCACCCGGCCGCGCTGCGCGGGTGTGGGTGCTCCCCGGTTCGGTTTCGCCATCTCCTACTGACGCCACAACAAAGAGGTTTTCCATGCAGATCTTCTGGTTCATACCCACCCACGGCGACAGCCGCTACCTGGGCACCTCCAAGGGCGCGCGCCAGCTCAGCCACGACTACCTGCAGCAGGTGGCCGTGGCGGCGGACAGCCTGGGCTACGAGGGCGTGCTCATCCCCACCGGCCGTTCGTGCGAAGACCCCTGGGTGATCGCCTCGAGCCTGATCGCCGTCACCAAGAAGCTCAAGTTCCTCGTCGCCGTGCGCCCGGGCCTGCACCAGCCCGCGCTGGCGGCACGCATGGCGGCCTCGTTCGATAGGATCTCGGGCGGGCGCCTGCTGATCAACCTGGTGACGGGTGGCGACCAGACCGAGCTCGAGGGCGACGGCGTGTTCCTGGACCATGCCACGCGCTACGAGCAGTCGGCCGAGTTCATCCGCATCTGGCGCGAGATCATGGCGCGCAGCCACACCGGCGAGACCTATGATTTCGAAGGCCAGCACCTCACGGTGAAGGGCGCCAAGCTGCTCTTCCCGCCGCTGCAGCACCCACATCCACCGGTGTACTTCGGCGGGTCGTCCGAGGCGGCGCACGACCTGGCGGCCGAGCAGGTCGAGACCTACCTGACCTGGGGCGAACCCCCGGCCGAGGTGGCCAAGAAGGTGGCCGACGTGCGGGCACGCGCGGCGGCAAAGGGCCGCACGGTGACGTTCGGCATCCGCCTGCACGTGATCGTGCGCGAGACCGACGAGCAGGCCTGGGCCGCTGCCGAGGAGCTCATCAGCCATGTGGACGACGCGACGGTGGTGCGCGCCCAGGCGGTGTTCTCGCGCATGGACTCCGAAGGCCAGCGGCGCATGGCGCGCCTGCATGCCGGCGGTGCCAAGCGTGCGCGCGCCGACCTGGAGATCAGCCCCAACCTGTGGGCCGGCGTGGGCCTGGTGCGCGGTGGCGCGGGCACGGCCCTGGTGGGCGATCCGCAGACCGTGGCCGCGCGCATCGAGGAGTACGCGGCCCTGGGCCTGGATACCTTCGTGCTCTCGGGCTACCCGCACCTGGAGGAGGCCTACCGCTTTGCCGAGCTGGTGTTCCCGCTGCTGCCGCTGGCCGTGCGCGAGAAGCTCACCGGCGGCAACCCGCTGGGCCCGTTCGGCGAATCCGTCGCCAACGAACTGCCCCCGCGCGCCTCGCAAAGCTGAGCGCCGCACCGCACCCAAGGAGATCGCCCATGGCCATCCATTCCATCAACCACGTGCAACTGGCCTTTCCGGCCGGGGCCGAGGAACCCATCCGCAATTTCTACAGCAGCCTGCTCGGCCTGCCCGAGGTGCGCATAGCGGCGGGCAATGCGCTGCATTTTGCCGCCGGCACCCAGCGCATCGACCTGGTGCCCACCGACCACTGGCAGGGCGCGCCCTCGGTGTCGCACCTGGCGCTGGAGGTGCAGGACCTGCCGGCGCTGCGCGGGCGCCTGCTGCAGGCCCAGCTGCCGCTGGTGGAGAACCGGGCGCTGCCCGGCTACCTGCGTTTTTACGTGAAAGACCCGGCGGGCAACCAGCTGGAATTTCTGGAACCCGACACCGAACGACAGGAGTTCGCATGACCACCACCACCCGTGAGCTGCAGGCATCGCCCGTGGCCGATTCCATCGACGCCGCCAGCCTGGCGCCGCTGGCTGCATCGCCCGCGCTGCGCTTTGCCAAGGGCGTGCTGCTGCGCCTGCTGCCCTGGGCCGTGCCCGTCACGCTGATCGTCGTGTGGCAGATCGCCTCGTCGCTGGGCTGGCTCTCCACCCGGGTGCTGCCCGCGCCGCTGGAGGTCGTCAAGGCCGCCTGGACGCTGACCGCATCGGGCGAGCTGTGGACCCACGTCAAGGTCAGCGCCGGCCGGGCCCTCGCGGGCCTGGCCATCGGCGGCGGTCTGGGCCTGGCGCTGGGGCTGCTCACGGGCTCGGTGCGCCTGTTCGAGACCCTGCTCGACTCCACCATCCAGATGGTGCGCAACATCCCCGCGCTGGCGCTGATCCCGCTGGTGATCCTGTGGTTCGGCATCGACGAGTCGGCCAAGCTGTTCCTGATCAGCGTGTCGGTCTTCTTCCCGATCTACCTGAACACCTTCCACGGCATCCGCAACGTGGACCCGGGCCTGATCGAGATGGGCCGCACCTACGGCCTGTCGCGCTGGCAGCTGTACCGCCAGATCATCCTGCCGGGCGCGCTGTCCAGCATCCTGGTGGGCCTGCGCTTCTCGCTGGGCCTGATGTGGGTGATCCTGATCGTGGCCGAGACCATCTCGGCGCAGTCGGGCATCGGCTACCTGACCATGAACGCCCGCGAGTTCCTGCAGACCGACATCGTGCTCGTGGGCATTTTGCTGTACGCGCTGCTGGGCAAGCTGGCCGACGTCTTCGCCAAGACGCTGGAGCGCTATTGGCTGCGCTGGCACCCCGGCTACCAGAGCACCTGAACACCCCCAATGCATGCATGCCCCGCCAGAGGGGCTCCAAGGATTTCCATGTCTTTCTCCTCCCCCACCTCCCGGCGCACCACGCTCGGTGCACTGGCAGCCCTGGCCGCCACGGCCAGCGGCCTGGCCAGCGCGCAAAGCGGCGCCAAGCCCGATACCGTGCGCATCGGCTACCAGAAGTCGTCCACCCTGATCGTGGTGCTCAAGACCCAGGGCACGCTCGAAAAACTGCTGGCCCCGCTGGGCGCCAAGGTCACCTGGCACGAATTCACCAGCGGCCTGCCGCTGCTCGAAGCCCTGAACCTGGGCAACATCGATGTCAGTGCCGACGTGGCCGACACCGTGCCCGTGTTCGCCCAGGCGGCCGGCGCGGCCCTGACCTTCGTGGCGCAGGAGGCTCCATCGCCCTCGGCCCAGGCCGTCGTGGTGCGCGCCGATTCGCCGCTCAAGACCGTGGCCGACCTCAAGGGCAAAAAGATCGGCTTTGCCAAGGCCGCCGGGGCCCACTACCTGCTGATCGCCGCCCTGGAGAAGGCCGGCCTGTCGTTCAAGGACATCGACCCCGCCTACCTCACGCCGGCCGACGGCCGTGCCGCCTTCGAGCGCGGTGCCATCGATGCCTGGGTGGTGTGGGACCCGTTCCTCGCCGCCGTGCAGCGCCAGTCGAGCGTGCGCGTGCTGGCCGATGGCCAGGGCGTGGCCTCCTACCAGCGCTACTACCTGGCTTCCACCCCTTATGCCCAGGCGCGCGCCGACGTGCTGCGCGTGCTGTTCGCCGAGCTGCAGAAGGCCGGCACCTGGGTCAAGGGCAATCCCAAGGACGCGGCGGCGCTGCTGGCGCCGGTGTGGGGGCTCGATGCCGCCACGGTGGAGCAGGCCAACAGCCGGCGCAGCTACGAGGTGCGTGCCGTGCTGCCTGCGGGCCTGTCCGAGCAGCAGCGCATCGCCGATGCCTTCCTGTCCGAGAAACTGCTGCCCCGGCGTGTGAACACGCTGGAAGTGGCCCTCTTCAAGCCAGGAGCCTGACACCATGGCACAAACCAATGTTCCATCGCGAGACAGCAGCAACAACGGCGTGCGCCTGGAGGTGCGCGGCGTGGACAAGCGCTACGGCGCCCGTGAGGTGCTAAAGAAGACCGAGCTCGTGATCGAGCCGGGCCAGTTCGTGGCCATCGTGGGCCGCAGTGGCTGCGGCAAGAGCACGCTGCTGCGCCTTGTGGCGGGGCTGGAATCCGTCTCGGGCGGCGCCATCCGCCTCGATGGCCAGGCCGTGGACGGCCTGAGCCAGGACACGCGCATCATGTTCCAGGACTCGCGCCTGCTGCCGTGGAAGCGCGTGGCCGACAACGTGGCCCTGGGCCTGCCGCCCGAGCGCCGCGGCGCAGCGGCCGACGTGCTGGCCCGCGTGGGCCTGGGCGACCGGCTCGGCGAATGGCCGGCACGCCTGTCGGGCGGCCAGCGCCAGCGCGTGGCCCTGGCGCGCGCCCTGGTGCACAACCCGCGCCTCTTGCTGCTCGACGAACCCCTGGGCGCGCTCGACGCGCTGACCCGCATCGAGATGCACCGCCTCATCGAAGGCCTGTGGCAGGCCAGCGGCTTCACCGCGCTGCTGGTGACCCACGACGTGCAGGAGGCCGTGGCCCTGGCCGACCGCGTGATCCTGATCGAGGACGGGCAGATCGCGCTCGACCAGTTGATCGACCTGCCGCGCCCGCGTTCGCATGGCGACGCCGCGTTTGCCGCGATCGAAAAGCGCATCCTCGACCGCGTGCTGCAAAAGCCCGATGCCGAGCCCAGCGCCGCCGATGCACGCTGGCCCGGCGTGCCTGCGCACGGCCTGCGCTGGGCCGTGTGACTGACAGCCCGCATTCCACCTTTTTCACCCGTTTACCCCATTTTTCGGACTTTTCAAGGAGAAATTCATGTCCATCCAAGCCATCAACGTACGCAACCAGTTCAAGGGCAAAGTGCGCGAGATCGTTCGCGGCGACGTCGTGTCCGAAGTCGATGTCGAAACCCCCTGGGGCATCGTCACCTCGGTGATCACCACCCGCTCGGTCGACGAGCTGGCGCTGGTCGTCGGCTCCGACGTGGTCGCGCTGGTCAAGTCGACCGAGGTGTCCATCGCCAAGCTGTGATCCAGCGGGGCCGCCCACGGCCCAGCCGGTTCGAGGCCCTGCACTGCAGGGCTTTTTCCGTTGGTGGCGACGACAAGTAGCGATATCTGTTTTTCTTCGTTGGCTGCTGCGCAACGCCGGCCTACGCTGAGGGTTTCGATCCAAGGACCCATGGCATGACCGCAGGCAGCGCACCGAAGCAACGCACCCTTCAATTCGGCCTGGTGCTGCACGGCGTGGGCGCCGGCTGGGGCGACTGGCGGCACGAGAACGCCGTGACCGATGCCAGCGTGAATTTCCGCTTCTACGCACAGCAGGCGCAGCTGGCCGAGCAGGCGCGCTTCACCTTCCTCTTCGTGGCCGACAGCGTGCACATCACGCCGCGCTCCAGCCCGCATTACCTCAATCGCTTCGAGCCGCTGACCATCCTCTCGGCGCTGGCGGCGGTCACCACGCACATCGGCCTGGTGGCCACTGTCACTGCCAGCTACAGCGAGCCCTTCACCGTGGCCCGGCAGTTCGCCTCGCTCGACCACATCAGTGGCGGGCGTGCGGGCTGGAACGTGGTCACCTCCTGGCTCGACGGCAGCGCGCGCAACTACGGGCGCCAGGAACACTATGCGCACGACGTGCGCTACCGCCTGGCGGGCGAGCACCTGGACGTGGTGCAGGGCCTGTGGGATTCGTGGGAGGACGATGCGCTGCTGCGCGACAAGGCCACGGGCCGGTTCTTCGACCCCGCCAAGCTGCACCGGCTGGACCACCAGGGCGAGTTCTTCGCCGTCGAGGGGCCGCTCAACATCGCGCGCTCGCGCCAGGGCCAGCCGGTGATCTTCCAGGCGGGGGCATCGCCCGACGGCAAGGCGTTTGCCGCCCAGCGCGCCGATGCCATCTTTTTCCATGCCGATACCTTCGAGGAGGCGCAGGCCTACTACCGTGACGTGAAGGCGCGCGTGCGCGCCGAAGGCCGCGACCCTGACGAGGTGTTCCTGCTGCCGGGCTTTCGCCCCATCGTGGGCCGCACCGAGGAGGAGGCCGAGCGCCGCTACGAGGAACTGGCCGCCCTGGTGCCCATCGAGAATGCGATTGCCGCGCTGGCCCGGCCGTTCAACGACCACGACTTTTCGCAGTACCCGCTGGACGAACCCTTTCCGGACCTGGGCGAACTGGGCCGCAACAGCCAGCAGAGCACCAGCGACCGCATCAAGCAGCATGCGCGCGCGCAGGGCCTGACCCTGCGCGAGGTGGCCCTGTGGCATGCCCGGCCGCGGCGCACCTTTGTGGGCACGGCCGAGCAGGTGGCCGATGAAATACAGCGCTGGTTCGAAGGCGGTGCGGCCGATGGCTTCAACTTCTTCGAGGCCCTGCCCAACACCTCGCTCAAGGCCTTCGTCGAACTGGCCGTGCCGGTGCTGCAGGCGCGCGGCCTGCTGCGCACCGAATATGCAGGCGACACCTTGCGCAGCCACTTCCAGCTGCCCGTGCCGGTAAACCGCCACACGGCAAAGGCGGCCAGCGGTGCGGTGCTGCGGGAAGAGGCCGCGGTGGTTGCCTGAAGGCCCCGGCGCTCAGCCGCCGTAGCCCATGATGGCCACGGCATGGCAGCCCGTGCCCGCGGCCACGAAGCCGTGCCACACGGCATGCGCATAGCGCAGCCGCGAATCGAGCACGAAGAAGGCCACGCCCACGGTATAGGCCACGCCGCCAGCAATGAGCCAGTGCGCGCTCCACTGCGTGAGGTGGCCGATGAGGGGCAGGGCGGCCACCAGCGCCAGCCAGCCCATGAGCAGGTACATGCCCGTGGACAGCCAGGCCGTGCGCAAGCGGTTGAGCGCCTTGAGCACCAGGCCGAGCGTGGCCACGGCCCAGACCAGGGCCAGCAGGGCCAGGTTCCAGTCGCCATCGGGCCGCAGCAGCGCAAACGGCGTGTAGCTGCCTGCGATGAAGAGGTAGATGGCGCCGTGGTCGAGCTTCAGTGCCGCCTGCTTGAAGCGCCCTTCAGGCAGCGCGTGGTACACCGTGGAGGCCAGGTACAGCAGCACCATGGTGCTCGCAAAGACGATGGCACCGGCCACGCTGGCCGTGCCTTGCGGCCGGGCCGAGGCCACGATGAAGGGGGTGGCCACCACGGCGGCCAGCAGTGCCAGGGCATGGCTGGCACTGTTGGCCAGCTCCTCGCCGGGGCTCTGGTCGCGGCATTGCATGGCCAGGCGTGGGTGGTGGCGCCTCAGCGCGGCAGGGCAGGGTGGTGGTGGCGCCCGCGCCAGGCGTGGTAGCGCGAGCGCTGCAGCGCGAACAGCTCCACCAGGCCCCAGGCCATGGCGCAACCCATGAGCCCGAAGAGGGCCGCCGCGCGCAGCGGCTTAATCCTGCGCGGAGAGCGGGAGCGGTTCGTCATGGAAGAAATGGTCGTTGTCAGGAAGGTCGAACGAGAACCAGCGTTCGTCGAAGAGCTCGTCGAACAAGCGCTGCAATCCGAGTAGTTTCCAGAGCATGGGACCTCCCCTTGGTTGTGTGGTGCGGCTCCAAGATAGCCCCGCCATGTGACGGTTTCGCGTCAGTGGTGCAAATCGCAACGTGCCTGCAACAAGGGCTTCTTGCACCTGGGGCGCAGCGCTATGCTTGCGCTGCGCGAGCACTGTTACACCTGTTTCCCCTGTCATCTCACACGCCCCAACCTACCGTGCCCGACATCGTTCTGCCCGAGCTCGCGGCACTGGAGAGGATCATCGACCAGGGTGGCAGCCGCCTGGAGGCGCGTGTGGTGCACACCGTGGAGTTGGCCTCCGGCGAACGCTTCCCGGTGCATGCCATCAGCCTGGGCAACCCGGACCGCAGCGTGCCGGCCATGGGCTTCTTCGGCGGCATCCACGGGCTCGAGGGCATCGGCGCCGAGGTGGTGATCGCCTACCTGCAGAACGTAGTGACGCGCCTGCCCTGGGACATGGCGCTGAACCAGCAGCTCGAACAGGTGCGCCTGGTGTTCATGCCCATCGTGAACCCGGGCGGCATGTGGGCTGCAACGCGCGCCAACCCCAATGGCGTGGACCTGATGCGCAATGCCCCGGTGGATGCGCTGGACCGCGTGCCCTTTCTGATCGGCGGCCAGCGGTTGAGCGCGGGCCTGCCCTGGTACCGCGGCAAGCCCGGGGCGACCATGGAGGCCGAGAGCCGGGCCCTGTGCCAGGTGGTGCAGGAGGAATTGCTCTCGCGCCCCTTCAGCATCGCGCTGGACTGCCACTCGGGCTTCGGCATCAGCGACCGGCTGTGGTTTCCGTTCGCGCATACGCGCAAGCCGATTGCACATCTGCCGGAGCTGCATGCGCTGCACGAGATCTTTCTGCAGGCCCATGCCTACCACCCCTACATCATCGAGCCGCAGAGCGCGCAGTACCTCACGCACGGCGACCTGTGGGACCACCTGTACATGCAGGCCTGCAACGACCCGACGCGCACCTTCTTGCCGCTGACGCTGGAGATGGGTTCCTGGCGCTGGATCAAGAAGAACCCGCGCCAGCTGTTCTCGCGCAAGGGCATCTTCAACCCGCTGATCAACCACCGCCTGCAGCGCGTGCTGCGCCGGCACATGCCGCTGCTCGACTTCCTCTCGCGCGCGGCCGGCAGCAACGAGCGCTGGGTGCCCGCGCCCGAGGCGCGCGTACAGCGCAGGGCCGATGCGCTGGCTGCATGGTACTGACCCCATGGCACGGGAGTCGATCCGCTGGATCTTTCTGCGCGGCCTGACGCGCGAGGCGGTGCACTGGGGCGGGTTCAAGGAGGCCTTCCAGGCGGCCATGCCAGGCGCCGAGGTGCTGATGCTGGACCTGCCCGGCAATGGCCAGTGGCATGCGCGCCAGAGTCCGCTGTCGGTGGCGGCCATGGTGGCGCAGTGCCGGGCGGAACTGGCGCAGCGCGGCATCACCGGGCCGTACCACCTGCTTGCCATGTCGCTGGGGGCGATGGTCGCCACCGAATGGGCGTGCACGGCACCGGCCGAGGTGCAGGGCTGCGTGCTCATCAACACCAGCTTTGGCAATTTCAGCCCCTTCTACCGGCGGCTGCGGCCGCGCAACTGGGGCGCCCTGGTGCGCGGGGTGCTGCTGGCCAGCAGCCCGCGCGAGGCCGAGGCCACCGTGCTGCGCCTCACCAGCAACCGGGCGGACGAGCGCATGGCCGTGGTGGACGCGTGGGTGGCGGCGCGCCAGGCACGGCCGGTGTCGGGCGCCAATGCCGTGCGCCAGCTGGCGGCGGCGGCGCGCTACCGGGCACCGCGCACCTGCCCGCTGGAGCGCATGCTGCTGCTGGGCAGTGCACAGGACGGCCTGGTCAGCAGCAGGTGCTCGCAGGCCATTGCCAGCGCCTGGGGTTGCCCACTGGTGCTGCACCCCTGGGCCGGGCACGACCTGCCGCTGGACGACCCGGCCTGGGTGGCTGGGCAGGTGGCCGATTGGGCGGCGGCCCGCCGGTCAGCGGCCTGACTGCGCCCACCAGGTGGGCAGCAGCGCACGCACCTCGGGTCGGCCGAAGCGGTCGTCCATGAGGTGCACCACGCCTTCGTCGCTGGGCGTGCGGATCACGCGGCCGGCGGCCTGCACCACCTTCTGCAGGCCGGGGTAGAGGTAGGTGTAGTCGTAGCCCTCGCCGAACAGCGCCTGCATGCGCTCCTTGACCTGCTCGTTCACGGGGTTGACCTGGGGCAGGCCCAGCGTGGCCAGGAAGGCCCCGATCAGGCGCCGGCCCGGCAGGTCGATGCCCTCGGCGAAGGCGCCGCCCAGCACCGCGAAGCCGATGCCCTCGCTGCTTTCGGTGAAGCGCGCGAGGAACTGCTTTTGCTCCGATTCGAGCATGCGCCGCGACTGGCTCCAGTGCGGCAGCGCGGGGTGGCGCTCGGCCAGCAGCGCGGCGGCCTGCTGCAAATACGCGTAGCTGCTGAAGAAGGCCAGGTAGTTGCCCGGCCGGTCCCCGAACTGCCGGGCCATCAGTGCCACGATGGGCGCGAGCGAGGCCTTGCGGTCCGGGTAGCGGGTGGAGATGTGGCGCGCCACCTGCACCGACAGCTGCGCTGCCTGGAACGGCGATTCCACGTCGATGGCCAGGTGGTCCTCGGGCAGGCCCAGCAGGTCGGTGTAGTAGCGCTGTGGCTGCAGCGTGGCCGAGAACAGCGTGCTGGTGTGCGCGGCCTCCCAGCGCGGTGCCAGGAAGGGCGCGGGCACCAGGTTGCGGATGCACAGGGTGGAGCTGCCGGGCGCGCGCGCCGCCTTGGGCAGGCTTGGCGCCTTGGGCTGGGTCACGTCCACCAGCGAATGCGCGTCGAGCAGTCCGGCCATGCGCACCAGGTGCAGGGCGTCGAAGTAGAAGGCCTGCAGCGCGGTGTCGGGCTCTGCCGGGTGCTCGGCCAAGTGGTCGGTGAGGGTGTTGCCGCACTGCTGCAGGGCTGTGAGCAGGTCTTCGGGGAAGGCCTCGTGCACGGCGTAGGCGCTCGTTTGCTGCTTGTCCAGCGCCACCCAGGCGCGGCGCACCTTGTCCAGCGCCTTCTTGACCGCGGGGTAGCGGCTGGCGCTGGTGGACTTGCGTGCCAGGGCCAGGCCATCGGGGCGCAGCTCGGCGGTGTACATCTTGCGGCCCCGGTCCACGAGGTTGTGCGCCTCGTCCACCAGCAGCGCCGTGCGCCAGCCATTGGCCTGGGCCAGGCCGTGCAGCAGGCCACCCATGTCGAAGTAGTAGTTGTAGTCGCCCACCACCACGTCGGCCCAGCGCGCCAGCTCCTGGCTCAGGTAGTAGGGGCAGACCTGGTGCGCCAGCGCCGTGCTGCGCACCTCGGCCTGGTGCAGGGTGATGCGTTCACCACTCGTGCCGGGCTGCAACGCGGCCGCACGCGCAGCCGGCAACCGGTCGTAGAAGCCCTGGGCCAGCGGGCAGGATTCGCCGTGGCAGGCCTTGTCGGGGTGCTCGCAGGACTTGTCGCGCGCCACCAGCTCCAGCACGCGCAGCGGCAGGGCGGGGGCGCTGTCGCACAGGCGCGCAAGGGTGTCGAGGGCGGTCTGCCGGCCCGAGGTCTTGGCGGCCAGGAAGAACACCTTGTCCAGCCGCTGCGTGGGTGCCGCCTTGAGCAGCGGGAACAGCGTGCCCATGGTCTTGCCGATGCCTGTGGGCGCCTGCGCCATGAGGCAGCGGCCGGCGCTGGCGGCCTTGTAGACGGCCTCGGCCAGCGGGCGCTGGCCGGTGCGAAAGCCGCCGAAGGGAAAGGCCAGCGTACCGAGCGCCGCATCGCGCGCCGCGCGGTGCTCCACCTGCGCCTCGGCCCAGGCGAGAAAGCGCTCGCACTGCGCCTCGAAGTGCTGCTGCAGCTCGTCGGCCGTGCGGCGCTCGGTGAACACCGTCTCCTTCTGGCTGCCGATATCGAAGTAGACCAGCGCCAGCTCGATCTGGTCCAGGCCCTCCTGCGCGCACAGCAGCCAGCCGTAGATGCGCGCCTGCGCCCAGTGCAGCGCGCGGTGCGATGCGGGCTGGCGGTCGAGCCGGCCCTTGAAGGTCTTGACCTCGTCGAGCCGCGCATGCTCCGGGTCGAAGCCATCGGCCCGGCCGCGCACGCGCAGGCTCCTGTAGCTGCCTGCCAGCGCGACTTCGGCACGGTAGTTCTCTCCCCGGCGCGCGGCGGCCACGGCATGGCCGGCCATGCCTTCCAGGGCCGTGGGGGCGGGCGTGAAGCGCAGGTCCAGGTCACCCTGCTTGGCGGTGAACTCGCACAGCTCGCGTACCGCCACGGTGTAGGTCATGGGGCCTCGGTACAGGGAGGCAGGTCGTCTGCAGCGGGTTCGCCCAGGTGCGCCTGCGCCAGCTCTTCCTCGCTGCGCAGCGGCGTGGCCTTGCACAGGGCCATCCACACGGCAAAGGGCAGGGCGCAGCTCGCATGGCGTGCGGGGCGCAACAGCTCGAAGCGGCCATCGTCGAGCCCGCCGTGCAGCACCCAGATGCCGAAGTGCTCGGGGATCTCCTCGGGCTCGGCCACGCCGGCCGGGAACACGTAGTAGCACTCCTCGCAGAGCCACTGGTAGGCCTGGCGCTTGGCGTCGTGGCGCAGGTCCGACAGCAGATCGGATCGGCTGTACTTGATCTCGTGCACCATGGGCTGCAGGTAGGCCGGCACGGTGGTGTTGCGCACCGAGAACAGGTCTGGCCGCGCCATGCGCCAGACATTGGCCGCCTTGCGGCTGGCGGGCGTGTCTTCGCTCCACAGCGGGTTGCTGGTCGCCGGGGGGGGTGGCGGCGTTTCAGACCTTGCGGCCTCGATCACGGCGCGCAGCGACAGCTCGCGCCAGACGATGCGGCCCGAGGCCAGCAGGTGCGCGGCAAACTTCTGGCCCAGCCGGTCATGGGCACTGAGCGCCCGCACGCCACGCTGGCGCGCCTCGGCCAGGGTGCGGATGCCGTTCTCGGTGAGCTTCAGGGTCTCGAAGCCTTCGGGCGAGGTGTGCAGGGCCACGAGCTGCGCGGCCAGCAGGTCGATCTCCAGCGCGTCCTTGCAGGGCCAGCCGGCCGAGCGCCAGATCTGCATCAGGCGGGTGCGGTGGAAGCGGGTGATGGTCAGCGCCGTCATGGGGGCCGTAGGGTGGTCAAAATACTGATTGTAAATACAGTATTTTCCACCACGCTCACGGCGCGGTCATCCCCGGGGTTCTACCACTCCGCGAAACTCCCGTCCTTGTGGCGCCAGACCGGGTTGCGCCAGCGGTGGCCTTCGGAGGCGCGCTCGCGCACATAGGCCTCGTTGACCTCGATGCCCAGGCCAGGGCCCTGGGGGATGGCCACCATGCCGTCCTGGTACGCGAACACCTCGCCGTTGGACACGTAGTCGAGCAGGTCGTTGCTGGCGTTGTAGTGGATGCCCAGGCTCTGCTCCTGGATGAAGGCGTTGTAGCAGACGCCGTCGAGCTGCAGGTTGGCCGCCAGCGCAATCGGCCCCAGCGGGCAGTGCAGGGCCAGGGCCACGTCGTAGGCCTCGGCCATGGAGGCGATCTTGCGCGTCTCGGTGATGCCACCCGAGTGCGAGGGGTCGGGCTGGATGATGTCCACATAACCCTCGGACAGCACGCGCTTGAAATCCCAGCGCGAGTACAGCCGCTCGCCCAGTGCGATGGGGGTGGAGGACAGGTGGGCCAGCTCCTTGAGCGCCTCGTAGTGCTCGCTGAGCACCGGCTCCTCGATGAACATCAGCCGGTAGGGGTCGAGCTCCTTGAACAGCACCTTGGCCATGGGCTTGTGCACCCGGCCGTGGAAATCCACGCCGATGCCCACGTTGGGCCCCACCGCCTCGCGCACGGCAGCCACGTTCTTCAGGCATTTCTCGACCTTGTCGAAGCTGTCCACGTACTGCATCTCCTCAGTGCCGTTCATCTTCACGGCGGTGAAGCCGCGGTCCACGGCGGCCTTGGCCGCCGCGGCGGTCTCGCTCGGCCGGTCGCCGCCAATCCAGCTGTAGACCTTGATGCGGTCGCGCACGCAGCCGCCCAGAAGCTCGGAGACCGGCACGCCCAGCGCCTTGCCCTTGATGTCCCACAGCGCCTGGTCGATGCCGGCCAGTGCGCTCATGTGGATGCCGCCGCCGCGGTAGAAGCCGCCGCGGTACAGAACCGTCCAGTGGTCCTCGATGTGGCGCGGGTCCTTGCCGATGAGGTAGTCGCCCAGCTCCTCGATGGCGGCGGCCACGGTGTGGGCCCGGCCTTCGAGCACGGGCTCGCCCCAGCCGACGATGCCCTCGTCGGTCTCGATTTTCAGAAAGCACCAGCGCGGTGGCACGATGAATGTGGTCAGTCGGGTGATCTTCATGGGGAGCGGCTCGTCGGAAAAGGGGTGGGCAGTCGGATCGGTCAGGGGGCGGGGTAGGACGCGCGCCAGGCCTGCATGAAGGCCGCCGCATGGCGCGCCACGTCGGCGGCGCTGTCACCGGGCTTGTACAGCGCCGATCCCAGGCCAAAGCCGCTGGCACCGGCCTGCGCATAGGCCGCGATGCCATCGGGCGTGATGCCGCCCACGGGCAGCAGCGCCACCGGCGGGCGCAGCACCGCGCGCCAGGCCTTGAGCACGGCGGGCGCCAGCGCCTCGGCCGGAAAGAGCTTGAGCGCATCGGCCCCGGCCGCCAGCGCGGCATAGGCCTCGGTCAGCGTGGCCACGCCCGGTGCGCAGCCCATGCCGGCCGCCTTGGCGGCACGGATCACTGCCGCATCGCTGTGCGGCATGACGACGATCTGCCCGCCGGCCGCGGCCACGGCGGCGCAGTCCTCGGGGCGGATCACCGTGCCGGCGCCGATCAGCGCATCGGCCGGCAGGGCGTCGCGCAGCGCGCGGATGCTGGCCAGCGGCTCGGGCGAGTTGAGCGGCACCTCGATGGTGCGAAAGCCAGCCGCGTACAGCGACTGGCCGATGGCCACCACCTCCCCGGGTTGCACACCGCGCAGGATGGCGACCAGGCCGCAGTGGCGCATGGCGTTGGCCAAGAGTTCTGAAGAAGAGGAAAGAGTCATCGTGCAGCCTCCGTGCTGCGTGGGTCGGTAGGGGCCACCAGTGCAGCGGCCGTGGCGATCTGCCACAGCCCGCGCGCGGTGGCGTTGTCGGCCATTTCGGGGGCAGGCAGGCCGTATGCCGCGAGCGCCAGGGCATAGCGCCGGCACAGGTCGGGCTCGCCGCAGAGCACCACGTGCGCGGGCGTGGCACCCGGCGCCTGTTGGGCCGCCAGCGCCGCCACCTCGTGGCCGATCAGCAGGCCCGACAGGTAGTCGGCCTGGGCCGTGCCGGGCAAGGCGCCCGTGAGGCCCAGCGTGCGCGTGCTGAAGATGTGCGAGAGCAGGCCCAGCGAGGCCTCGGCCGAGCGCGCCACCTGCAGGCCGCGTGCGAAGGCCGCGTCATCGGGCGCCTCGGCCGGCTGCATGGTGCGGCCCAGGATGGTGTGGCCGCGCAGTGCGGCAAACACCTCGCCGGTCATGAAGGTGTGGAACTGCGCGATGGAGCGCCGGCGCGCCAGCACCCACTTGCTGTGCGTGCCCGGCAGGCCGATCAGCACCGGGGACTGGTGGGGCAGGGCCGAAGCCGCCATCACGCCCAGCACCTGCGTCTCTTCGCCACGCATCACATTGGGCAGCTCGCCGCGCTGGAGCAGGCCGGGCACGATGTGCACGCGCGGGCCGGCGCTGTGCGCCACCACCGTGAGCCCGCGCGCCAGGTGGTCCAGCGAGGTGGGCGCTTCGAGGTAGGTGGCCTCGCGCCAGCCCTGGGCGCTGCCCACCATGCCGCAGGCCAACACGGGGATGCCGGGCTGGGCCTGCAGCCAGTCACCGCAGACATCGTCGAAGGCGTGCTCGAAGGCAGCGGCCGGCGTGGCATGGGCCCGGCCATCGGCTGCGGCCGGCAGGTTCATGATGCCCCAGGGCCGGTGGCGCATCTGCTGCACCTGGCCCGTGGCATCGAAGCGGAAGGCGCGCAGCGAACTGGTGCCCCAGTCCAGCCCGATCAGGGCGGCGGTATCGCCGGTGCTTGGTGGGTGCTGTGCCATGGCTCAACGTGCCCAGCGCAGCACCAGCGGGTCCAGCCGGCGTGCAATGTCGATCAGGCCCCGGCGCACTTCGGGGTGCATGCCCGGGAAGGGGTGGCGGCCGCCCTCGCAGGCGATCACGCCGCCTTCCTTCATGAGCGCCTTGGCGGTGAGGATGCCGCCCTGGCGGTTCTCGTGGTTGATGAGCGGCAGCCAGCGCTGGTACAGCGCGAAGGCCTGGTCGGCATCGCCCTGGCGGTGCGCTTCGAGGATGGGGCGTATGCCATCGGGGAAGCCGCCGCCCGTCATCGCGCCCGTGGCGCCGGCATCGAGGTCGGCCAGCAGGGTGATGGCTTCCTCGCCATCCCAAGGCCCCTCGATGGCTGCGCCGCCCAGGCGGATCAGCTCGCGCAGCTTGCTGGCGGCGCCCGGCACCTCGATCTTGAAGTAGGCCAGGTGCTCGATCTCCCGCGCCATGCGCGCGAGGAACGGCGCCGACAGCACGGTGCCGCTGGCCGGCGCGTCCTGCACCATGATGGGAATGGATATGGCATCCGACACCCGCGCATAGAACTCGTAAATCTGCGCCTCGGGCACGCGGAAGGTGGCGCCGTGGTAGGGCGGCATCACCATCACCATGGCGGCGCCCATGTCCTGCGCGGCGCGGCTGCGCTCAGCGCAGACGCGCGTGCCGTAGTGGGTGGTGGTCACGATCACGGGCACGCGGCCGGCCACATGTTCGAGCGACACGCGGGTCAGGGTCTCGCGCTCGGCGTCGGACAGCGAGAACTGCTCGGAAAAATTGGCCAGGATGCACAGGCCGTCCACGCCGGCATCGATCATGAAGTCGAGACAGCGCTTCTGGCTCGCGAGGTCCAGCGTGCCGTCTTCGTGGAAGGTGGTCGGTACCACGGGGAAGATGCCGCGGTAGCGTGGGGACTGGGGGGATGTCGTTGTTGGCATGGTCTACGGGTCAAGGTTCAGTGCGAGTGGCGTGGTACGGCGGAACCCCGGCAGCCGACGAGGAAGTCGAAGTCGCAACCGTCGTCGGCCTGCAAAACATGGTCCACATACAGCCGCTGGTAGCCACCACGCCCGCCCATGTCGGTGTTGGAGAGCGCGGCCAGGCGCGCGGCCAGTTCCTCGTCGCTGATGTCGAGGTGCAGGCGGCCCTGCTCGCAGTCGAGCTCGATGAAGTCGCCATCGCGCACGGCGGCCAGCGGGCCGCCCGCGGCGGCTTCGGGCGCCACGTGCAGCACCACCGTGCCGTAGGCCGTGCCGCTCATGCGCGCGTCCGAAATGCGCACCATGTCCTTCACGCCCTGGCGCAGCAGCTTGGGCGGCAGGCCCATGTTGCCCACCTCGGCCATGCCGGGGTAGCCCTTGGGGCCGCAGTTCTTCATCACCATCACGCAGCTGGCGTCGATGTCCAGGTCTTCGTCGACGATGCGCTCCTTGTAGTGCTCCAGGTTCTCGAACACCACGGCGCGGCCGCGGTGCTTGAGCAGCTCGGGCGAGGCGGCCGAGGGCTTGAGTACCGCGCCGCGCGGCGACAGGTTGCCGCGCAGGATGCAGATGCCGCCATCGGCGATCAGTGGCTTGTCGATCGGGCGTATCACCTCGTCGTTGTACTGCGGCGCCTCGCGCACGTTGTCCCACAGGCTCTTGCCGTTGACGGTGAGGGCGTCGGGGTGCGGCAGCAGCCCGTTCTCGCCCAGGCGGCGCAGCACGGCGGGCAGGCCACCGGCGTAGTAGAACTCTTCCATCAGGAAGCGGCCCGAGGGCTGCAGGTCCACCAGGGTGGGCGTGCCGCGGCCGATGCGTGTCCAGTCCTCCAGGTCCAGCTGCACGCCGATGCGGCCGGCAATCGCCTTCAGGTGGATCACCGCGTTGGTCGAGCCGCCGATGGCGGCGTTGGTGCGGATGGCGTTCTCGAAGGCCTCGCGCGTGAGGATCTTGGAGAGCGTGAGCCCTTCGTGCGCCATCTCCACGATGCGCCGGCCCGACATGTGGGCCAGCACATAGCGGCGCGAGTCCACGGCCGGGATGGCCGCGTTGTGCGGCAGCGAGGTGCCCAGCGACTCGGCCATGCAGGCCATGGTGCTGGCCGTGCCCATGGTGTTGCAGGTGCCGGCCGAGCGCGACATGCCGGCTTCGGCCGCGAAGAACTGGTGCTCGTTGATCTCGCCCGCCTTCAGCGACTCATGCAGCCGCCACACGGCCGTTCCCGAGCCGATGTCCTTGCCGTCGAGCTTGCCGTTGAGCATGGGCCCGCCCGTGACCACGATGGCCGGCACGTCGCAACTGGCCGCGCCCATCAGCAGGGCCGGGGTGGTCTTGTCGCAGCCGACGAGCAGCACCACCGCGTCGATGGGGTTGCCGCGGATGGCTTCCTCCACGTCCATGCTGGCCAGGTTGCGCGTGAGCATGGCCGTGGGGCGCAGGTTGGATTCGCCGTTGGAGAACACCGGGAACTCGACCGGAAAGCCCCCCGCCTCGTAGATGCCGCGCTTGACGTGCTCGGCGATCTTGCGGAAATGGGCGTTGCAGGGAGTGAGCTCGGACCAGGTGTTGCAGATGCCGATGATGGGGCGGCCATCGAACTCGTGGTCCGGGATGCCCTGGTTCTTCATCCAGCTGCGGTACATGAAGCCGTTCTTGTCGGCGGTGCCGAACCATTCGGCGGAGCGGAGCTTGCGCGGGGAGGAGGTCATGCTGTTGTGGTTTTGGGAGAGGTGATTCGTGGAATTCAGGAAGGCTTGCCGCTGCGGTGCGTGAGCAGGCGCTGCAGCAGGCAGAAGACGAAGAGCAGCACGCCGACGACGATGCGCGTCCACCAGGAGCTGAGCGTGCCGTCGAAGGAAATCAGGGTCTGGATGATTCCGAGCATCAGCACGCCGAACAGCGTGCCGGCCACATAGCCCACGCCGCCCGTGAGCAGGGTGCCGCCGATCACCACGGCGGCGATGGCGTCGAGTTCCATGCCCGTGGCGTGCAGGCCGTAGCCCGAGAGCATGTAGAAGGTGAACACCACGCCGGCCAGTGCCGAGCAGAAGCCCGAGAGCGTGTAAACCCCGATCACCGTGGCGCGCACCGGCAGGCCCATGAGCACGGCCGAGTGCTCGTTGCCGCCGACGGCATACACGTTGCGCCCGAAGGGCGTGCAGTGCGCGACGAAGATGGCGGCCAGCAGCACCGCCATGGCGATCAGTGCGCCCAGCGAGAGCGAGGCACCCTCCCACAACTCCAGGCGCCACTGCGCCAACTCGGAATACGCCTCGTCCGCCATGCTGATCGAGTCGATGCTGATCAGGTAGCACAGGCCGCGCGCGAGGAACATACCCGCCAGCGTCACGATGAAGGGCTGCAGCCGAAAGCGCTCGATCAGAAAGCCCATGAAGGCCCCGAACACCGTGCCCATGACCAGCACCAGCGGGATGGCGGTGAGCGGGCTCCAGTGGTGGTGCTCCACCAGGCTGGCCAGCACCATGGTGGTCAGCGCCACCACCGAGCCCACCGACAGGTCGATGCCGCCCGAGAGGATCACGAAGGTCATGCCCACCGCGACGATGATCAGAAAGGCGTTGTCGATCAGCAGGTTGAGGAACACCTGGGCCGAGAAGAAGCCCGTGTAGAGCACCGAGCCCGCCGTGGCCATGGCCAAGAACAGCGCGATGGTGGCTGCCAGCGGCAGGTACTTGGGGTTCAGGCGCATGCGGGTCGGAGTCGTTGGGCGCGCTGGCGCTGTGGCGGGCGTGGCGCTGGTGGGTGCCGCATCCAGGGCGGGGCTGTGTCCGCCGCTCATGACAGCGCTCCCCCGGCCGCGGGGCGGCGCACCAGGGCACCCACCTGGGCGCGGAAGTCGGGCGACTGCAGCAGCATCACGATGAACACCACCACGGCCTTGACCACCAGGTTGATCTCGGGAGGCACGCCCAGCGAATAGATGGCGTAGGTCAGCGTCTGGATGATGAGCGCGCCGATGACGCTGCCCACCAGGCTGAAGCGCCCGCCGGTCAGTGCCGTGCCGCCCAGCGTGACGGCCAGGATGGCGTCGAGCTCCAGCATCTGGCCGGCGTTGTTGGCGTCCGCGCTCTTCACGTTGGAACTGATCAGCAGGCCCGCGATGCCTGCGCACACGCCGCAGAATGTGTAGGCCGCGATGACCAGGCGGCGCGACTGCACGCCGGCCACGCGTGCCGCGGTCGGGTTGATGCCCACCGCCTGGATGAACAGGCCCAGCGCCGTGCGTGTGACCGCCAGGTACAGGCCGAAGAACACCGCGGCCAGCACGAACAGCGAAAACGGCAGGCCCAGCAGGTAGCCCCCGCCCAGAAAGAAGAAGGGCCCGTAGTAGATGGTGATGATCTGCCCATCGGTGATCAACTGGGCGATGCCGCGCCCGGCCACCATGAGGATCAGCGTGGCGATGATGGGCTGCATGCCCACCCTGGCCACCAGCAGGCCGTTCCACAGCCCGCACAGCAGTGCCGCGCCAATGGCGCCGGCCATCGCCAGCGGCAGGGGAAAGCGGCTCTCGGTGCCCGAGACCGAGCCGCCGATCATCCAGGCGCCCACGGCGGCGGCGATGGCCACCACCGCACCCACCGAGATGTCGATGCCGCGCGTGGCGATCACCATGGTCATGCCCAGCGACACCAGCGCCAGCGGTGCCGCGCGGTTGAGGATGTCGACCAGGCTGCCGTAGAGGTGGCCGTCGCGCCACTCGATGTGCAGGAAGCTGGCGTTGAACGCCGTGTTCACGGCCAGCAGCAGGGCCAGCGTGACCAGCGGCCAGGTGAGCCGGTGGCGCAGCGCAGCGGCAAACAAGGAGGGGGTAGGTGCGTCAGGCATTTTCGGCGGCAATCAGTTCGTACACGGCTTCTTCGCTGCTGCCGGCGGGCAGCTCGCCAACCTTGCGGCGGTCGCGCAGCACCACGATGCGGTGCGCCACGCGCACCACCTCGCTCATTTCGGAGGAGATGAAGACCACGGCCATGCCGGCCTGGGCCAGGCGCAGGATCTGTTCCATGATTTCCTGCTTGGCAGCCACATCGATGCCGCGCGTGGGCTCGTCCAGGATCAGCAGGCGCGGCTCGATGGCCATCCAGCGCGCCAGGATCGCCTTTTGCTGGTTGCCGCCCGAAAGCAGCGCGATGGGCGTGTCCACGCTGCTGGTCTTGATGCCCAGGAGCTTCACGTAGCGCTCGGCAATCGCTGTTTGCTCGGCACGCGACAGAAAGCGCCCCATGCCCATGCGCGCCTGCAGTGCCAGGGCGATGTTCTCGCGCACCGAGAGCTCGGCCACGATGCCATCGGTCTTGCGCTCCTCGGGGCACAGGGCCAGGCCCTCGCGGATCGCATCCATGGGGTTGGCGAAGGCCACTGCCTTGCCATCGATGCGCAGCACGCCGCGGTCGGGCGCCTGCAGGCCGAACAGCAGGCGCGCCAGCTCGGTGCGGCCCGAGCCCAGCAGGCCAGCCAGGCCCACCACCTCGCCGGCCCGCACCTTCAGGTCCAGGGGCTGCAACTGGCCGCTCTGGCCCAGGCCCTCGGCCTGCAGCAGGGCGGTGCTCGCGCCATCGAACTGCGGCGAAACAGGCGGCTCGGTGGACTGCGCGGCCAGCTCGCGTCCCAGCATGGCATTGATCAGCGCCTGCGCCGGCAGGTCGGCCGCCGCCCATTCGCCCATCCAGGCGCCGTTGCGCAGCACCGTGATGCGGTCCGACACGGCATACACCTGGTTCAGGAAGTGCGTCACGAAGACGATGGCCAGGCCCTCGCCGCGCAGGCGGCGCAGCACCTCGAAGAGTTTTTGCACCTCGTCGTCGTCGAGGCTGGAGGTGGGCTCGTCCAGGATCAGCACCTTGGCCTCGATGCTCAACGCCCGGGCAATGGCCACCAGCTGCTGCACGGCCACCGGGTAGTCCGAGAGCAGGCGCGTGACGTCGATGGACAGGCCGATGCGCGCCACCAGTTCGCGCGCACGCTGGTGCAGCGTGGCCCAGTCGATGCGAAAGCCCTGGGCGATGCCGCAGCGTGGGTAGCGGCCGGCAAAGATGTTCTCGGCCACCGACAGGTTGGGGCAGAGGTTGACCTCCTGGTACACCGTGCTGATGCCCAGGCGCTGGGCGGCCAACGGCGAATCGGGCCACACGGCCTGACCGGCCAGGCGCATCTGGCCGCCGCTGGCTTCGAGCACGCCGGTGAGCACCTTGATCAGCGTGGACTTGCCCGCGCCGTTCTGCCCCATGAGGGCGTGGATCTCGCCCGGGTACAGGTTCAGCTGCACGTCGCGCAGCACAGGGATGCCCGCAAACTGCTTGTGGATGCCCGTGAGCTGCAGCACGGGAGCAAGGGTGTGATCGGTGGTCACGTCCATGGGCTTTCAGGCCTTGTTCTTGTTGTAGACGTCGACCAGCACAGCGGCGAGCAGCACCACGCCCTTGATGACCTGCTGGTAATCGATGCCGATACCCAGGATGGACATGCCGTTGTTCATCACCCCCATCACGAAGGCGCCGATCACCGCGCCCATGACCTTGCCCACCCCACCCGAGGCCGAGGCCCCGCCGATGAAGCAGGCGGCGATCACGTCGAGCTCGAACCCCAGGCCGGCCTTGGGCGTGGCGGTGTTCAGCCGCGCGGCGAAGACCAGGCCGGCCAGGGCGGCGAGCACGCCCATGTTGATGAAGGCATAGAACGACAGGCGCTCGGTCTTGATGCCCGAAAGCTTGGCCGCCTTCTCGTTGCCGCCCATGGCGTAGATACGGCGGCCAATGGTGGTGCGGCTGGTGACGAAGTCGAACAGCACGATCAACAGCGCCATGACCACCAGCACGTTGGGCAGGCCCTTGTACGAGGCCAGCAGGTACGAGAAGTAGACCAGCAGCGCCGCGAACACCGCCGTTCGCGCCACGAAGAAGGCCAGCGGCTCGGCCTGCACGCCGTGCCTGAGGCGGTTGGCGCGCGCCCGCACCCCGGCCACGGCCAGTGTGACGGCCACGGCCACGCCCAGCAGCAGCGAGGTGAGCTTCAAGCCCTCCACACTGAACAGGTCGGGCAGAAAGCCCGAGCTGAGCATCTGGAAGCCCGCGGGGAAAGGCCCCACCGATTGCCCGGCCAGCAGCGCCAGTGCCAGGCCCTTGAACACCAGCATGCCCGCCAGCGTGACGATGAAGGACGGGATGCGCGAGAAGGCCACGAACCAGCCCTGCAGCGCACCGATGAGGCCGCCGCACAGCAGGCACACCAGCGATGCGGGCAGGAAATGCCAGTGGTACTCCACCATCAGCACGGCGGCCAGCGCGCCGATGAAGCCGCAGACCGAGCCCACGGAGAGGTCGATGTGCCCTGCCACGATCACCAGCAGCATGCCCAGCGCCATGATGACGATGTAGCTGTTCTGCAGCAGCAAGTTGGTGAGGTTGAGCGGCTGCATCAGCGTGCCGTCGGTCATGTACTGGAAGAAGCCCATGATGGCCACCAGCGTGATCAACATGCCGTATTCACGGAAGTTGTGCTTGAGGTGTTCGAGCATCGGCTTGTCGTTGCCGGCCGGCGCCTCCGCGGAGGAGTTGGCGAGCGTGGCGGTGGAGGAGGGGGTCATTGGGGTCATGTCAACTGGCTTTCACTATCGCGCGCATGATCTTTTCCTGGCTTGCGTCAGAAGTGGGCATCTCGGCGACGAAGCGCCCTTCGTTCATCACGTAGATGCGGTCCGTGATGCCCAGCAGTTCGGGCATCTCCGACGAGATCACGATCACGCACTTGCCCTCGGCCGCCATCTGGGCGATCAGGGTGTAGATCTCGTACTTGGCGCCCACGTCGATGCCGCGCGTGGGCTCGTCGAGGATGAGCACCTCGGGGTTGGTGAACAGCCACTTGCCCAGCACCACCTTCTGCTGGTTGCCGCCCGAGAGGTTCACGGTCTTCTGGTCCACGCCCGAGCAGCGGATGCGCAGCCGGCGCCGGTAGTCCTGCGCGACCTGGTGCTCGCGCCCGGGGTCCATCACCGTGGCGGTGGAGATGCCGGAGAGGTTGGCCAGCGAGACGTTGAACTGGATGTCTTCACTGAGCACCAGGCCGTTGCCCTTGCGGTCCTCGGTCACATAGGCCAGGCCGTGGCGCACGGCCTTCTCCACCGTGCCCACGTCGATCTCCTGGCCCTTCAGCAGCACCTGGCCGCTGATGCGCTGGCCCCAGGACTTGCCGAAGATGCTCATCGCCAGCTCGGTGCGGCCCGCGCCCATGAGGCCGGCGATGCCCACGATCTCGCCGCGCCGAACATGCAGGTCCACGCCCTTGATGACCTCGCGCTCGGCGTGTTGCGGGTGGTGGGCACGCCAGTTGCGCACCTCGAACACGGTGGCGCCGATGTCGGGCTGGCGCGGCGGGTAGCGGTCGGCCATTTCGCGGCCCACCATGGCCTTGATCACGCGGTCTTCGCTGACCAGGCCGGTGCGGCAGTCGAGTGACTCGACCGTGCTGCCATCGCGCAGCACGGTGATGGCATCGGCCACGCGCGAAATTTCGTTGAGCTTGTGCGAGATCAGGATGCAGGTGATGCCCTGCTTCTTGAGCTCCAGCAGCAGGTCCAGCAGGGCCTGGCTGTCGTTCTCGTTGAGGCTGGCCGTGGGTTCGTCCAGGATCAGGAGGCGCACCTGGCGCGACAGCGCCTTGGCAATCTCCACCAACTGCTGCTTGCCCACGCCCAGGTGGGTGACCAGGGTCTCGGGCGATTCCTTGAGGCCCACCTTTTTCAGCAGGGCCTGGGCCTTGCTGTGGGCCGCCATCCAGTCGATCACCCCGTGGCGCGCCGTCTCGTTGCCCAGGAAGATGTTCTCGGCGATGGAGAGCAGGGGCACCAGGGCCAGTTCCTGGTGGATGATGATCACGCCCAGGTGCTCGCTGTCGCGGATGCCGTCGAAGCGGCGCTCCTGGCCCTCGAAGACGATCTCGCCGCTGTAGCTGCCATGGGGGTAGACGCCCGAGAGCACCTTCATCAGCGTGGACTTGCCCGCGCCGTTCTCGCCGACGATGGCGTGGATCTCGCCGGCACGCACGTTCAGGTTCACCTGGTTGAGTGCGACCACGCCGGGGAAGGTTTTGCGGATGTTCCGCATTTCAAGAATCATGGACTGAGTTCGTGCAGGAGGCTGGGGTCACGGCCTCTGTTGTCTCACGGTGCTCTGGCGCCGGGGGCGATGCGCTGCCGCCCTCCGGGTGCCAGGCCTGGCTTATTTCACCTGCGATTCCTTGTAGTAGCCGCTGCCCACCAGCACCGCATTCCAGTTGGCGGCATCGACCGACACCGGCTTGAGCAGGTAGGAGGGCACGACCTTCTCGCCGTTGTTGTAGGTCTTGGTGTCGTTGATCTCGGGCTGCTTGCCCGAGAGCGTGGCGTCCACCATGTTGGCGGCGACCTTGGCCAGTTCGCGCGTGTCCTTGAACACGGTGGAGAACTGCTCGCCCTTGAGGATGGACTTGACCGAGGGGATCTCGGCGTCCTGGCCGCTCACCACCGGGCAGGGCTGCTGGGCCGTGCAGTAGCCCACGCCCTTGAGCGAGGACAGGATGCCGATGGACAGGCCGTCGTAGGGCGAGAGCACGGCATGCACCTTGTCCTTGCCGTAGTAGGCCGAGAGCAGGTTGTCCATGCGCGCCTGCGCCACCGAGCCGTCCCAGCGCAGCGTGCCCACCTTGTTCATGCCCATCTGCTTGCTGCGCACCACCAGCTTGCCGCTGTCGATGTAGGGCTTGAGCACGCTCATGGCGCCGTCGTAGAAGAAGAAGGCGTTGTTGTCGTCGGGCGAGCCGCCGAAGAGTTCGATGTTGAACGGGCCCTTGCCCTGCTTCAGGCCCAGCTTGTCGACGATGGAGCTGGCCTGCAGCACGCCGACCTGGAAGTTGTCGAAGGTGGCGTAGTAGTCCACGTTCTTCGAGCCCTTGATCAGGCGGTCGTAGGCGATGACCTTGACGCCCTTGTCGGCCGCGTTCTGCAGCACGCGCGAGAGGGTGGTGCCGTCGATGGAGGCGATCACCAGCACCTTGGCGCCCTTGGTGATCATGTTCTCGATCTGCGCGAGCTGGTTGGGGATGTCATCGTCCGCGTACTGCAGATCGGTCTTGTAGCCGCGCTCCTTGAGCACCTTGACCATGTTGTCGCCATCGGCGATCCAGCGCGACGAGGACTTGGTGGGCATGGAGATGCCGATGCTGCCCTTGTCCTGGGCCAGCGCCAGCGGCGCGGTGCCCATGGCGGCAAGTGCCACGGTGGCCAGTGCGGCCTTGAAGATGGTGCGTTTCATGGATTTGTCTCCTGGTTTTATGGTTTTGTTCCCGGCCCCAGCAAAGCCTGCGATGGCCCGGGCCGGCCTCCCGCCATGCTGCCGGCTTGGCGCCGGCAGCAGCGGCATCATCAGTACTTGCGTTTCGGGAACTCGGCGGCAGCCACTTCCATCGGGAAGATGCCTTCCTCGGTCACGATGCGCTTTTGCACCGCCTTGCCGGCCTTGATGTCCTTCACGGCGCTCATCAGCTGCGGGCCCAGCAGGGGGCTGCATTCCACGCTCACGTTGAGCTTGCCGGCGATCATGGCCTCGAAGGCGCCCTTGACCGCGTCGATGGAGATGATGGTGATGTCCTTGGCGGGCTTGAGGCCGGCCTCCTCGATGGCCTGGATCGCGCCGATGGCCATGTCGTCGTTGTGCGCGTAGAGCACGTTGATCTTCTTGCCCTCGGCCTTGAGGAAGGCTTCCATCACCTCCTTGCCCTTGGCGCGGGTGAAGTCACCGGTCTGCGAGCGCAGGATCTTGAACTTGGGGTCGGCCTTGACGATTTCCTCGAAGCCCTTCTTGCGGTCGATGGCCGGGGCCGAGCCCACGGTGCCCTGCAGCTCGACGATGTTGACGTCGCCCTTCTGGTCCTTCATCTTGTCGACCAGCCAGCGGCCGGCCTTGCGGCCTTCTTCCACGAAGTCCGAGCCCATGAAGGTCACGTACAGCGACTGGTCCTTGACGTTGACCGAGCGGTCGGTCAGCACCACGGGGATCTTGGCGGCCTTGGCTTCGCGCAGCACGTTCTCCCAGCCCGACTCGACCACGGGCGAGAAGGCGATCACGTCCACCTTCTGCGCGATGAAAGAGCGGATGGCCTTGATCTGGTTCTCCTGCTTTTGCTGGGCGTCGGAGAACTTGAGCTCGATCCCCGCCTCCTTGGCGGCGGACTTGATCGACTCGGTGTTGGCGGTGCGCCACTCGCTTTCGGCACCCACCTGGCTGAAGCCCAGCACGATGGGTTTCTGGGCCCAGGCGGCGCCCGGGAGCAGCCCGGCCACGGGGGCGCAGGCAAGGGCGGATACGAGGGTCCGGCGGTTCAGTTTCATCATTTGTCTCCTGTCTGTCTGTTGTTGACGCTGTTGTGGAAGAAAGAAATGCACTGCGGGGAAAGGGAAGCGGGCGTTTCAGGCCAGCATGTAGCCGGTCTTGACCGTGGTGTAGAACTCGGCGGCGTAGCGGCCCTGCTCGCGCGGGCCGTGGCTCGAATCCTTGCGCCCGCCGAAGGGCACGTGGAAGTCCACCCCCGCCGTGGGCAGGTTGACCATGGTCATGCCGACCACGGCATTGCGCTTGAAATGCATGGCGTGCTTGAGCGAGGTGGTGCAGATGCCTGCGCACAGGCCATAGGGCGTGTCGTTGGCCAGGGCCAGCGCATGCTCGTAGTCGTCGGCGCGCAGCACGCAGGCCACGGGGCCGAAGATCTCCTCGCGGGCGATGCGGTGCTCGGGCCGGGCCAGGAGCAGGGCGGGGGCCATGTAGTGGCCGGGCGTGGCGCGTTCCAGGCGCTCGCCGCCCCAGACATGCTGGGCACCCTCGCTCCGGGCGATCTCCACATAAGACAGGTTTTGTTCCAGCTGGCCGGCATCGGCCACCGGGCCCATCTCGGTGCCGCGTTCGAGCGCGTGGCCCACCTTCAGGGCCACGAGCCGCTGGCGCAGCCGGTCCACGAAAGCGTCGTGCACGCCCGATTCCACGATCAACCGGCTCGAAGCCGTGCAGCGCTGGCCGGTGGAGAAGTACGAGCCCTGCAGCGCGCAGTCGATGGCCTGGTCCATGTCGGCGTCGGCCAGCACCACCAGCGGGTTCTTGCCGCCCATCTCCAGCTGCACCTTGGCGCGGCGCGCGGTGGCCGACTTGAGGATGCGCTCTCCGGTATCGACCGATCCCGTAAAGCTGATCGCATTCACCAGCGGGTGGTCCACCAGGGTCTGCCCGACCTCGCGGCCACTGCCCATGAGCAGGTTGAACACGCCGGCCGGCAGGCCGCAGCGGCTGATGATCTCGGCCAGGGCCCAGCCGCAGGCGGCGACCAGTTCGGCCGGCTTGAACACCACCGTGTTGCCGTAGGCCAGGGCGGGGGCGATCTTCCAGGCCGGGATCGCGAACGGGAAGTTCCAGGGGGCGACGATGCCGACCACGCCCACGGGCTCGCGGGTCACGTCCACCTGCACGCCCTGGCGCACCGAGGCCATGAGCTCGCCCGGGATGCGCAGCGCCTCGCCGGCAAAGAACTTGAAGATCTGGCCGGCACGGGCCACCTCGGCCACGGCCTCGGGCAGGGTCTTGCCTTCCTCGCGGGCCAGCAGGGTGCCCAGGGCATCCTTGCGCGCCAGCAGTTCGCTGCCGATCAGGTCGAGCACGTCGGCGCGGCGCTGGGGGCTGCTCTGGCTCCAGTGGGGCAGGGCGTCGGCGGCGGCGCGGATGGCGCGCTCGGTCTGGTTGCGGTCGGCCCGGGCGTACTCGGCCACCACTTCACGGGTGTCGGAGGGATTGGTGCTCACGCCGGTGGTGGTGCCGATCTCCCAGCGCCCATTGATGAGGTGCCGGGGGGTGAGCTGCTGTGTGTCGCCGAGTTTCATGGGGACCTGGGAAAGAACCTTGGTGCAGATGTGCGCCAAAGTCTAAGATCGATTTAGATATCAATCTAATAGTTTTTTTGACAAAATACATATACGTCCACGCATTCTGGAAAACCCCATGAGCACCTACAACCACTGGTTCATCCGCGCACGCCTGAAGACGCGCCAGCTGCTGCTGCTGGTGGCCCTGGCCGAGGAGGGCAACATCCACCGTGCGGCCCAGGTGCTCAGCATGACCCAGCCGGCGGCCTCCAAGCTGCTCAAGGACCTGGAGGACGTGCTGGAGGTCTCGCTGTTCGAGCGCCTGCCGCGCGGCATGCGCCCCACCTGGTACGGCGAGACCATGATCCGCCACGCGCGCATGGCGCTGGCCAGCCTGAACCAGGCACATGTGGAGCTGGCGGCCCTCAAGACCGGGCATTTCGGCCAGGTGGGCATCGGCGCCATCACCTCGCCGGGCCTGAGCCTGCTGCCGGCCGCCGTGGCCCTGGTCAAGCAGGAGCACCCGAGCCTGCGCATCTCGCTCGATATCGAGACCAGCCCGGTGCTGATGGACCGGCTTGAGCAGGGCAAGCTCGACATCCTGGTGGGCCGGCTGTTCGAGGAGCACGACAAGGCCAACCTGCGCTACGAGCCGCTGAGCGAGGAGCTGGTCTGCGCGGTGACCCGACCGGGCCACCCGCTGTCGGGCATGGCGGGCTTGGCCCTGCGCGATGTGCTGGCTGCCGGCTGGATCGTGCCGCCCGCGGGCAGCGTGCTGCGGCACCGCTTCGACCTGATGTTCCAGCAGGAGGGCCTGGCGCCGCCGGTCAACGTGGTGGAGACCGCGGCCCTGCTGTTCATGACGCGCATGCTGCAGCAGAGCGACATGATCGCCGTGGTCGGCGCCGATGTGGCGCACTACTACGCATCGCACGGCATGGTGTCGGTGCTGCCGCTGGCCATGCCCTGCCACATGGACGCCTTCGGCATCATCACCCGCACCGACCGCCTGCTCTCGCCCGCCGCCAAGGTGATGATGAAGGCCCTCAAGCAGACCAGCCTGGTGCAGTACGGGCGCCGGCTGGAAGCGGGAGACTGAGCCGGGGGAGGGCTACACCCAGCCGGCGTCCACTTTGAACTCTTGCGCTGTGCACATGGCGGCATCGTCCGACGCCAGGAACAGCACCATGCGCGCGATGTCGTGCGGGCGCAGCTTGTCGGGCAGGCACTGGTTGCGCGCCAGCTCCTTCTCTCCCTCAGCGTCGAGCCAGAGCTTGATCTGGCGCTCGGTCATCACCCAGCCGGGCGACACGGTGTTGATGCGGATGCGGTCTTGACCAAGCGTGCGCGCCAGTCCCCGCGTGAGCCCGTTCACCGACGACTTGGCAATGGCATAGCAGGGGTAGCCTGCGCCCTTGCCCTGCCAGCCCGTGGAGCCCAGGTTGACCACCGAGCCCGCGCCCAGGCGGCGCATGCCGGGCACCACGGCCTGGATGGCGAAGAAGGCCGGGCGCTCGTTGATGGCCATGCGCTCGTCGTAGTAGTCGGGCGTCACGGATTCCAGCGTATGGCGGTCGTCGCTGGCCACGTTGTTCACCAGTACCGAGAAATCGCCCAACGCTGCCGCTGCACGGGCAATGGAGTCTTGCAGCGCGGCGATGTCGCGCACGTCGCACGCCTGCCACCAGGGGCGCGGGTGGCCTGCGTCGGCGATCTGCTGCGCCAGGGCTTCGCTGGCTTCGCGCGCCACGTCCACGAAGGCCACGCGCGCACCCTGTTCGGCGAACGCCGCGACGATGGCCGCGCCGATGCCGCTGCCCCCGCCCGTGACGAAGACCGATCGGCCTTGCAGGCTGGGAAATTGGGCGAGCGTGGCGGGCTGGGAGGGGGTATGGATATCAGTTGTCATTGCAATTTGTATATCGAAAAATTCCAAAAATAATCATTCCATGCATCAATTGACGTTGATAAGATGCCCGGCGTCAAGTGGCAGGCAGCTAAACAACAATCAGGAGACAAGCTTTGAGCAACCAGAGTCCCATGGCAGCGTCCGCTGCGTCGCGATTTCCCGTCCCCAGCCCCACGGGGCCCCTGCGCTGCGTGGTCGAAGCCGATGCGCAGCTGGGGGAGGGGCTTGTATGGTCCGTGCGTGAGCAGGTGGTGTATTGGCTGGACATCCTGGGCTGCCGCCTGTACCGGCTGGACCCGGCCACGGGCGTGCAGACGCAGTGGAGCTTCGACGAAGAGATCTCGGCCCTGGCCGAGCGCCGGGACGCGCCCGGCCTGATCATCACCCTGCGGCGCGGCTTCGCGCTGTTCGACCCCGCCACCGACAACGCCCCGCGCTACCTGCACCAGCCCGTGGCCGAGTTGCCGGGCAACCGCTTCAACGATGGCAAGTGCGATGCCGAGGGCCGCTTCTGGGGCGGCAGCATGGACTTCGACTGCCAGCTGCCCACCGGCGCGCTCTACCGCTACGACCCCGATGGCCGCTGCACGCGCCACGACGAGGGCTTCGTGGTGACCAACGGGCCCACCTGGGCCCTGGCGGAGGGCCGCCAGTGCCTGTACTTCAACGATACGCTCAGTTCTATCACCTGGCGCTACGACTTCGATGCGGCCGCAGGCACCGTTTCCCACAAGCAGATGTGGAAACGCTTCAGTGCCGAGGACGGCCTGCCCGACGGCATGACCACCGACGCCCTGGGCCGCCTCTGGATCGCCCACTGGGGCGGCCACTGCGTGACCTGCCACGACCCCGAGACGGCCGAGGAACTGGGCCGCGTGGTGCTGCCCGCAAGCCAGGTCACCACCTGCGCCTTTGGCGGCGCGGACCTGCGCACGCTGTTCATCACCACCGCGCGGGTCGGCCTCACGCCCGAGCAGCTCGCTGCACAGCCGCTGGCCGGCAGCGTGTTTGCCATCGAGATCGACAGCCCCGGCGTGCCGGCCCATCTGTTCGCCGGCTGACCTCCCTCACGAAAGCATGCGCATGAGCGATTCCACCACCCACCCCATTACCTGGCTGAGCCATGCGGGCCAGCACCTGGGGCTGGTCCCCTCCCTGGGCGGCAGCGTGGCTGCCTGGCAGATCGACGCCCCCGGGCAGCCTGGCGGCCGGATCGACCTCTGGCGCCCCTGGGACGGGGCCACGCCCGACCTGTACCAGCTTGCGTCGTTTGCCATGGTGCCCTGGTCCAACCGCATCAGCGGCGGGGGCTTCACCCACGCCGGAAAGTTCCATCCCATGCAGCCCAACCGGGCAGGGGAGCCCTATCCCATCCACGGTGATGGCTGGCTGCAGCCCTGGACCCTGTCGCAGCCCGCGCCGGACACGCTGCAGATGCACCTGCGCTCCGAATGCTTCCAGGGCAACCCCTACGACTACGAATCGGTGCAGACCTTTCGCCTGGTGGAGGGCGGGCTGGACCAGCATGTGCTGGTGCGCCACCGCGGCGCCGAGCCGCTGCCCTATGGCATCGGCGTGCACCCCTGGTTTCCGCGCACGCCGGGCACGCGCATCAGCGCGCCGGTGCAGGCCGTGTGGCTGTGCGGCGATGACCCGTTGCCCACGCAGCACTCCCCGCAGTTTCCCGAAGGCTGGAACCTGAATGCCGGCATCTCCGCGCAGGGCGACCTGATCGACAACGGCTACACCGGCTGGGGCGGCGCGGCACGCATCGACTGGCCCGAGCGCGGCCTCCGGCTGACCGCCCACATGCCGGACTTTGCGCAGGACGGCGGCGTCACGCAGCACTTCTGCCTGGTCTACCGCCCCCCGCAGGGCCCGGCCTTCTGCTTCGAGCCCATCACCCAGCCCATCGATGCCTTCCACCTGCCGGGGCAGCCCGGCCTGCGCGTGCTGGAGCAGGGGGAGTCCTTTGCGCTGAACGTGCAATGGCGCCATGGCGCGCTGCCTGCCAGCGGCACGCCCTGAGAGGAGAGGCCTGGCCGTTCAGGCCTTGCTGGCGGGCTCTGCAGCGGCGGATTGCTGCTGCTGTGCCGCCAATTCGGCGTCGAGTGCCTGGGCGCGCTGGACCGCCTCGCGCGCCTGGAACCTTGCCAGGTAGGCGGACAGCGCAGGCGTGATCGGAAACAGCTTGAACGACGATATCCAGCCCAGCGCGCTGCCCCACAGCACATCGGCCGCCGTGAACCGGTCTCCGAGCCACCAGGGGTTGGCCTGCTCGATCTGCGCATTGAGCGTGCGCAGCACGCTCTCGTAGTCGCCATACGGTGAGGTGGACTGCGAGCCGCTGTCGCGCTGCATGGCCTTGTCCACCACGGCAGGCTCGAAGCACGAGCCATAGAACACCATCCAGCGCAGGTAGGCGCCGCGCAGCGGATCGCCCACGGCGGGGGAGAGGCCGCGCTCGGGGTACAGCTCGGCCAGGTACATGTAGACCGCCGCCTGCTCGGTGACCAGCGTCTCGCCGTGGAGCAGTGCCGGTACCTTGCCCATGGGGTTGATGGCCAGGTAGTCGGCCTCGCGCTGCTGCTTGGCCTTGAGGTTGAGCACATGCATCTCGTGCTCGGCCCCCAGTTCCTCGATGAGGATGCGGGCCCCGACGGAGCGGCTTTGCGGGGCGTGGAAGAAGGTCAGGTGGCGGTTGGAAGGCATCATGGGCTGGTCTCCTGTGCGCGTGCAATGCGCAGCCGCCTTTATAGGCCCATTTTGTGGCAGCCCTGCACGCGCCGACAGGTCGGCGCAGGCTTTCGGCTGGCCGGTCAGTCCGCCTCTGCCGGGCGGCCCAGCAGCCGGTCCACCGCAGAGCGCAGGGCCAGCAAGGAGGTGGTGTTGAGCACGAACACCACGAAGCCCTCGATCTGGCTGCTGAGCAGTTCGAAGCGGATGTGCAGGAACACCACCAGGTGGTTCTGGATGCGCGTGCCCAGGATGGTGCGGCTGTCGCCCACATCGACGCGGGGCGGGCTCAGCTCGAACTCGTTGCCCAGCAGGTCGGCCAGCGTGGCCAGGCAGGCGCTGAGCATCACATTGCCCAGCTCTGTCATCGCGTCCTGCTCGATGCTGCTCAAGTCCTCGCCGCTCAGGCTCTGGCCGGCGACGATGCGCACGATGTCGAGGCTCTTGTCGCCCGGGAAGATCAGCAGCGCATCGCCGTTGAACACCCCCCTGAAAGGCTGGCGAACCCCGTACATGGGGCTGCCGGCCGCGCCCAGTTGCTGGGCCGCCTCGCTCACCGTGAAGATGCTCACGTGCGGCACCGACAGCAGCACCTCGTCGCGCATGAGCTGGCCCATGGCCGCAGCGGCCTTGCCGACGCCAATGTTGAAGATCTCGCTGAGCGCGTCGATTTGCTCCGCATCAAGCTTGGCAGTCATATCACTCTCCACAGCGCTGCGCGTCACCTGCGACGCATGAAACTGGCGCGCCCAAGGCCAGTGCCCCCACGCAAGGGCCGCCCCGCCGCGCTGGGGGCGTCCCCCTCCCAGATTGCGAAGCAATAGGAGAGGGGGACGGCGCAAAGCGACTCAGGGGGTGCTTCATTCCTTTTCTCCTGCCAGTGCGGCGAGCTTCCTCGCTGCATCGGCCGTGATGGGCTTGGCGATGAAGGCCAGGCCGGCTTCCTCGATGCGTTCCTGCACGGCCCCCTGGACGTTGGCCGTGACGATCGCGATGGGCAGCTGGGGCCGGGTCTTGCGCAGCAGCAGGGCCGCCTCCAGGCCATTCATCCCGTGCATGTTGAAGTCCATGGACACGATGTCCACGGCATGCTGCTCCACCATGGCCAGGGCTTCTTCGCCACTGCCGGCGTGCAGGATGGTCCATTGGGGGTAGGCCTGCAGGACGAGACCCTGCAGGATGAGCCGGGACATGCGGCTGTCGTCGACGATCAGGAGTTGCAGGCTCATGGTGTTGGTGGTACGTGGGTCATTGGGAGTGCGCGGCAGCGCTTTCATAGGCGAGCACCTTGTTGCGGCCGGAGGCCTTGGCGCGGTACAGCGCCTGGTCTGCCCAGGCGAGGATGGTGTCGATCCCGGCGTCCCGGTGCGCCATCTCGGCCATGCCGATGGACACGGTGATCTTCAGTGGCTCGCTGGCGATGGACAGGATCTGCAGCTTGGCGATGGCGTCGCGGATGCGTTCGGCCACGGACCAGGCGCTCTCGGTGGACGAATGGGGCAGCAGCGCGGCAAACTCCTCGCCGCCCAGCCGCCCGAGGATGTCGGCCTCGCGCAGCACGTTCGCAATCGAGGTGGCGCAGGCGCGTAGCGAGTCGTCACCGGTCTGGTGCCCATACCGGTCGTTGATGCGCTTGAAGTGATCGATGTCGATCATCAGCACGGTGCAGGGCTTGGCATGGCGGCGGCAGTGGTCGAGCAAGGCGGTGCCGCGCTCCAGGAAGGCCCGCCGGTTGAGCATGCCGGTCAGCGAGTCGCGCGTGGCCAGCTCGCGCAGCTGCGACTCCAGTTGCTTGTGCGTGCTGATGTCGAAGCACCACAGCAGGTGGGCCAGCTTGCCATCGACCTCGATGAGGCGTGCGGACAGGGAGCTCCAGCGGGGATTCTTCGCGCCGATCAGCGCTTCCATGCCATCCACCTGGCCGTACCGGTCCAGCGCCGCCATCAATTGCTGGCTGGCGCCCGGTTCGTGCAGCAGCTGCGGCAGGAACAGCTTGATGGGCGGAAATTGCAGGCCCAGGCGTTCCACCATCTGGCTGTTGATGAAGTGCACGAAGCCGCTTTCGACGTCCACCAGCACCACATCGCTCGGGCTGGAATCGAGGATGAAGCTCAGCAGCGCGCGGTTCTCCTCGATCTCGCGCGTGCGGCTGGCCACGCGCACCTCCAGCTGGCGGTTGGCCTGTGCCAACTGCTGGGACAGGGCCTGGGCCGATCGGGCTTCGTGCAGCAGCTTGCGGATCAAAAGGGCCGTGCCGACCAGCAGGCCGCCGAGCACGGCGCTGAGCAGCATGAACTGGCTGTGCAGGTCCTGGCGAATGCGGTCGGACTCCTGCGTGGAAAACAGGTGCACCGCCACGACCGCCTTGCGGATGCGCTGCAGCAGTTCGTCGGCATGCAGGGTGATGTCGCCGGCCACGTCGCCACGCACGGGCGGCGCTGATGCGAAGCGGGCCGACCACCGGTCGACATGCCTGCCCAGGTCTTCCAGGTCGAGCACGGTCTGGGGGAGCTCCTGCCGCAGGCGGGTGCCCAGGCGCGGGCTGGTGTCGGACAGGTCGAGCGTGCTGAAGAGGACCTCCAGGCGCTCCTGCAGCTCCGCCTCGGGCGCTTCCTGGGCCTTGACCTTACGGGCCAGCAGGGCCACCCGCGCCAGTTCGCTGTGGACGCTGGACACATGCCACAGGTCGCTTTGCTGAAAGGGTTGCGCCAGTGAGCGCACCTGGTGGAGCGTCCACCACAGGGCGACGGACGTGGCCAGCACCATGGCCGCCACCAGGGCCAACAGCCAGTAGGTTCCATTGCGGTGGGGTGGCAGGCGGCAGGCCTGGGGCGCAGGCGGCCGCAGCTTATCGGACGGAGAGGACATTGACCTGCCAGATGGTGCGGTTGACGTAGTCCTGCTTTTGCAAGCGGGGGTGCCGGTCAAAGGGGTAGATCAGGATCAGCGGCCCCTTGTCGCGGATGCCGATCGGCTGCTGGTCGCGCCGGTAGGCCAGGATGGGGTCGTACTCGACCAGATCGCTCCAGGGGATGCGAACGGAGTAGTCGTTCAGGGCCGTCAGTTCGATCTGGTGCTGTTCGTTGCCTCCCAGCTGTTCCACCAGCTGGCGCAAGGACACGCCGCGCCACCGGGACTTGCCCGGCATGCCCAGCGCTTGCGGCAGGGTGGTAGCGATTTCGCGTGGCGAAAGCCGCTCCAGCGCCTGCATGTCACAGGCCTGCGCAGGCTGGGTTGTGATGTGCACATGCAGCACCGTCCGCTCGCCCGATGCTGGGCACACCGGGTTGGCATGGGAGGGCAGGGGCAGCCACAGACTGGGCAGGGCAACAAACAGTGCGAGGGCTGCGCCGGGCAGCCCCGCCGGGGATCTGGGCATCATGAAGGGGTCTCGCTGGCTCGCTTCTGCAATGCGGTTGCAGGAGCAGACGCCGCGACTATGCCGGGATGCCTCGCCAAATGGGACCGTTTACGCGCCGTTGTGGGGGCAATGGCCCCGTTTTGACAATTGTTGACGGCTCGGAGCGCCGTGGCGCGGCCTGGAAGGCCGCAGCGCCGGGGGGCGGGGCTGCGGATTGCCTCAGGCTGGGGCGCGCTCTTCCATGCGCCTGCGGGCACGGCCTTGCAGGCCGCCCGCGCAGTGGCGCTTCAGATGACCCGAAAGCCGTGCGTGCCGTCGCGCCCGAGCTGCTCCACCAGCCCGAACTCCCAGTCCAGGTAGGCCTGCATGGCCGCGCGCGGGCTCTCCGTGCCCTCGTAGGGGCGGCGGTAGCGGTCGGTGCGGGGCGAGGCCAGGCGCGTCTCGCCATGCTCCAGCGGCAGGTTGGCCGCGATCCAGGCCTGGGTGCCGCCTTCGAGCACCAGCGCCTCGGCGCCTGTGAGGCGGGCCAGGTCCTGCGCGGCATAGCGGGCCAGCAGGCTGCTGCCGCAGGTGAGCACATAGCGCTCGGCGCGCGGGATGGCGGCCACGGCCTGCGCCAGCTGCGCGCGGATCACGAACCAGGCGCTGGGGATGTGGCGCTGCGTGTAGTTGGCGCTGCTGGTCAGGTCCAGCACGGCGGTGTGGCCGGGGGCTTCGTCCTGGAGCCAGGCGGCCAGTTGCGCGGGCGTGGTCCAGGCGATGGGGCCCTTCGGCTCGGGCACGGTGTTGGCCACGGTACCGGTCTCGGTGAAGGCGGAGGCCTGCACGCCATCGAGCACCCACGCCTCCCAGCCCATCTGGGCCAGCCACGAGGCGCTCATGTTGGCGCGCACGCCGTCGTCGTCCACCAGCACCAGGCGCGCACCGCGCACGGCGGCCGTGTGGTCGGTCTCCTGCACCAGCTGCCCGCCGGGCGTGTTGCGAAAGCCGGGCAGGTGGCCGGCCGCGAACTCCTCGGGCGTGCGCACGTCCAGCAGGTAGGTGGTGCGCCCGGCCTCGGCCGCAAAGCGGGCCAGGTCGCCGGCCTGGGCGCGCTGCACGCGGGCGCGGTCGGCCACGTTGCGCGCCTGCCCGGGGGCCTGGCTGCGGTCGATGTGCACGGCGGGGTCGAAGCGGCGGCTGGCACCGCGCTCCAGCGTCTGGCCGGCCAGCAGCCAGCCGATGGTGCCGTTGCGCAGCGCGGCCACGGGGTTGGGAATGCCCGCGTTGACCAGCGACTGCGTGCCGATGATGCTGCGCGTGCGCCCGGCGCAGTTGACGATGATCTGCGTGGCCGGGTTGGGCGCCAGCGCCTGCGCGCGCAGCACCAGCTCGGCACCGGGCACGCTCACGCCCGTCGGGATGTTCATGGTGTGGTACTCGTCGTAGCGGCGTGCGTCGAGCACCACCACGTCGGCCTTGGCGTCGATCAGGGCCTGCACTTCCTCGGCCGCCAGCGAGGGCGTATGGCGCTCGGCCTCCACCAGCTCGCCGAAGGACTTGCTGGGCACGTTCACGTCGATGAACAGCTCGCCCCCGGCATCGCGCCAGCCCTGCAGGCCGCGCGCCAGCAGGGTCACGCGGGTGTAGCCCAGCTGCTGCAGCGTGCGTGCCGCAGGCTCGGCCAGGCCCTCGCCATCGTCGTAGACCACGATGAAGGTGTCGCGCCGTGGGATGCGCGTGAAGGCGTCCAATTCGATCTTGCCGGCGGGCAGGTTGGCGGCGAACAGCGGGTGGCCCTGGGCATAGGGGTCTTCCTCGCGCACGTCGAGCAGGGCGATTTCCTCACGGGCCAGCAGGGCCTCGCGGACCTGGAGAACGGAAGTCAGGGGAATGGCGGGAGCGGTCATTGTGGGAATCGTACGGGTCTTGGGAAAAATGTGTCAGGCCGAGGGAGCCGGGTTCTTCGAGAGGTCCCAGATGTTGGGCAGGGTGCTGTTGCTGTAGCCGGAGATGAAAGGTTTGCGCGTGCCGTCTTCGAGGTACACGCTGCGCTGCACGGCGCCGATGTTGGCACCGTAGACGTGGATGCTGATGGAGGTCTGGCCATCCACCGCGTTGCTCACGCGGTGCACGTCGCCGATGGTGGGCGACACGGCCTCCACCTGGCCCGGCTGCAGCCGGTGCGGCGCGCCATCGGGCGCCCAGCGGCCGTCCGCCGTACGGGCATAGGCCTGCGAATCCTCGGCGCCGCGCAGCATGCCGATCAGGCCCCACACCGTGTGGTCGTGGATGGGCGTGGCCTGGCCCGGGCCCCAGACAAAGCTCACCACCGAGAAGCGGCCCAGCGCATCGGCATGCAGCAGGAACTGCTGGTAGCGCTCGGGGTTGGGCTGTGCGTAGGCTGTGGGCAGCCAGTCGTCATGGGCCACCAGGGCGCCGAGCAGCGCGCCACCGCGTTCGAGCAGTGCGGGCTCGGGCGGGGCGCTTTCCACCAAAGCGGCCAGCTGCTGCACGAAGTGGCGCAGGCGGGCGACATCGGGGGAGGTCGGGGCGGCTTTTTCCATGGCGGTGGGGGCGAGGGCATGCATGCCCTGCATTGCACCAGTGTTGGGCGTCGGGGTGTGCGGAATCTTTTGCATATGCATCTCCGTTTTTCTTCGTTCTCATTTTGCTGCCCAGCCTTTGCAATGCGGCAGGTGCGGTGCTTGCCACCGTTGTCTTCATTACACATGGGGAGCAGGGCATGAACAACAAGGGCCAGATTCTGGGTGGGGGAGAAGCGCGTTGGTCGCGCCGGCAGTTGCTGCGTGCAACGGGTGCGGCCACGGTGGTGGGTGCTTCGGGCGTGGTCGGCAGCCAGGTGCTGGCCGCCGGCAAGCTGCGCGAGGTGAAGCTGGCGTGGAACGCCAATGCCATCTGCCTGTCGGCCGCGCCGGTGGCGATCGAGCGCGGCATTTTTGAAAAGCACGGCCTCAAGGTCGAGCTGGTCAACTTCGCAGGCTCCACCGACCAGTTGCTGGAGACCATCGCCACCTCCAAGGCCGATGCCGGCCTGGGCATGGTGCACCGCTGGATCAAGCCGCTGGAGTCGGGCTTCGACGTGAAGCTGGTGGGCAGCTCGCACGGCGGCTGCTCGCGCCTGGTGGGCTACGAGGCAGCGGGCGTGACCAGCGTGCAAAAGCTCAAGGGCAAGACCATCGCGGTGTCGGACCTCAACAGCCCGGGCAAGAACTTCTTCTCGGTGCTGCTGACCAAGGCCGGCCTGAACCCCGAAAAAGACATCACCTGGCGCCAGTTCCCCGGCGACATGCTGGGCCTGGCGGTGGAAAAGGGCGAGGCCCAGGCCATTGCCGACGGCGACCCCAACCTGCTGTTGATCCAGCGCCGCACCAAGGGCCTGGTGGACCTGGCCTCCAACCTCTCGGGCGAGTACGCGGCCAAGACCTGCTGCGTGCTGGGCGTGAGCGGCGCCATGGTGCGCAATGACAAGGGCACGGCGGCGGCGCTCACGCGCGCCATCATCGAGGCCTCGGACTTCGTGGCCGACAACCCCAACGAGACGGCACGCATCTTCAGCCCCTATTCCAAGGTGCCGCAGGAGGACCTGCGTGCCGTGCTGGGCACGCTCACGCACCGCAGCCACCCCGTGGGAACGGCCCTGCGCCAGGAGATCGAGTTCTACGCGCGCGACTTCAAGCTGGTGGGGGTGCTCAAGCCCTCCACCGACCCCGCGCGCTTTGCCGCGCATGTGCACGCCGACGTGTTGGCCTGATTCCGCCATGAGCACCGTAGCCGACCACATCCTGCCAGCGCCCGCATCCGTGGCCGAGCAGCCCCGGGCACCCCGTGCAGCAGCGCCCATAGCCGCTGCGGCAGCGCCCGCCAGCTTCGGCGCGGCCCAGCCCGTCCCTGCCATCTGGTGGACAGGTCTGGTGGCTGCAGCCGCCTGGGCGGCCCTGGGCCTGCTCACCTACCTGTGGCCCAACAAGCCCGCCGGTTTCAGCGAATGGGAGTTCACCCAGGAATTTGCCCTGGGGGCTGGTGCCGTGGCCCTGGCACTGGTGGCGCTGGCCTTCGCACCTGCGGCCTTCGGGGCCGTGGGCCGGCGTGCGCGCCGCGCGGGCCCCTGGCTGGTGGCCATCGCCGTCGGCCTCGCGGTCTGGGAGGTGTTCACCGCCAAGCTCGGCACTTTGCCGCCGCCGTTCTTTGCCCCGCCGCAAAGCCTGGTGGAGGTGGTTGTGACCGACTGGGCGCGCCTGCTCGAGAGCGCCGGCGCATCGATCCGCCTGCTCGCCCTGGGCATCGCCATCGGCGCGGCAGCGGGCTTCACCACCGGCGTGCTGATTGGCTGGTCGCGCCAGGCCAGCTACTGGATCCACCCGGTGCTGCGCATCCTGGGGCCCGTGCCGACCACGGCGCTGCTGCCGGTGAGCTTCTATTTCTTCCCGTCGAGCTGGTCCACGGCGATCTTCTTGATCGCGCTGGGCACGGCCTTCCCGGTGGCCATCCTCACCTGGTCGGGCGTGGCGGGCGTGCACAAGAATTACTACGACGTGGCGCGCACCATGGGCGCGTCGCCCTGGTTCCTGGTGCTGCGCGTAGCCATACCGGCCGCGCTGCCGCAGGTCTTCGTGGGCCTGTTCATGGGCCTGGGGGCGGCGTTCTCCACCCTGGTGGTGGCCGAGATGCTGGGCGTGAAGGCGGGCCTGGGCTGGTACCTGACCTGGGCCCAGGGCTGGGCGGCGTACCCCAATATGTATGCCGCGCTGATCGTCATGGCGCTGCTGTTCTCCGGCGTCATCACTTTGCTGTTCGTGCTGCGCGACCGGGTGCTGTCCTGGCAGAAGGGGGTGGTGAAATGGTGAGTGCCGTTGCTTCGGAGTCGACCGCTGCCGCCAAGGTCACCGGCGCACGCATCGACGTGCGCAATGTAAGCCACTGGTTCGACCTGCCCGCCGGCCCGCTGCACGTGATCGACGAGCTCGACCTGTCGATCGCTCCTGGTGAATTCGTGGCCCTGCTCGGACCCAGCGGCTGCGGCAAGAGCACCTTGCTGCGCCTGGTGGCGGGGCTGGAGCCCGCGACCACGGGCGAGCTGCTGCAGGACGGCGCGCCCATCACCGAACCCGATCCCTCGCGCATCGTGGTCTTCCAGGACCCGACGCTGTTCCCCTGGCGCACGGTGTGGGACAACGTGGCCCTGGGCCTGCAGGCGCGCGGCATTTTGCGCGCCCAGCGCCACCGGGTGGACCAGGCGCTGCGCCTGGTCGGTCTGCAGGACTTTGCCAAGGCCTTCCCGCACCAACTGTCGGGCGGCATGGCGCAGCGCGTGGCGCTGGCGCGGGCCCTGGTCAACGATCCGAGCCTCCTGGTGCTGGACGAACCGCTGGGCAAGCTCGACTCGCTCACGCGCCTGTCCATGCAGACCGAGCTCGTGGACCTGTGGCAGCGCACGGGCTTCTCGGCCCTGTTGGTCACCCACGACGTGGAAGAGGCGCTGTTCATGGCGCAGCGCGTGGTGGTGTTCTCTGACCGGCCGGCGCGCATCCAGCAGGTGCTGGTGAACGATTTGCCTTACCCACGCCACCGCGGCGACCCGCGCCTGGCCGAGCTGCGCCGCGAGGCCCTGGCGCTGCTGGGCCTGGATGCCAGCTGGTAGCGGGAGCGCCTTGTCCCCTGAGTTGCTGAACGGCTTGCTCGAAGGCCTGCATGCCGCGCAGCAGGGGCTGCGGGCCCTGCTGCATGCCCTGGGCCTGGCGCCCGAGGTCCATGGCCAGCCCGGCTGGCCCCTCGCGCATCGCATTGCGGCCGAGATGCTGGTGGTGGATGCCGGCCATGCGCGGCGCGTTCTCGGGTCGCTGGCCTGCGCAGGCGGGGCCCTGATGCTGCTGGCTGTGGCGCTGGCCTGGCGCCGTGCCCGGTGGCCGCTGTCGGCCCTGGCCATCACCGTGCTGGTCCTGACCCCCTGGCCCCAGGTCCATCTGCTGCTGGCGCCGGCCGTGGCGACCAGCCTGCACCAGTCGCCCACCGACTTTGCTGCCGCAGGTATCGTGCGTGGCCAGGCCGCCTACCAGCAGCACTGCGTGCGCTGCCATGGCACCGACGGCCGCGGAGAGGGACCCGACGCGCCGCGGCTGGTGCAATGGCCACCCAACCTGAACGGGGCCTTGCTCTGGAAGCGGCTCGAGGGCGAGCTGTTCTGGCGCGTGCGCGAGGGCATGCACAACCGCGCCGGTGTGCCCACCATGCCCGGCGCGGGCAGCGCGCTGAGCGACGCGCAGATCTGGGAGGTGCTGGACTACCTGCAGGCCCATGCGGCCGGGCAGATGCTGCGCGAATCGGGCACCTGGGAGCGCCCCGTGCGCCTGCCGGCCATGGCCGTGCAATGCCGCCAGGGGCGCGCGCGGCAGAGCAGCGGGCTGGTGGGGCAGCGCGTGCGCGTGGTCGTTGCCGGGCCCGGCGTGCAACCCGTGGCCGACGACCCGCGCCTGGTGACCCTGGTGGCAGGAACGCTGCCAGCAGGCTCCGATCCCGAATGCCGGCCGCAGGCAGACATGCATGACGTGGAGCAGGCGCTGGCGCTGGTCCTTGGCATACCGGCCGCCGAACTGCCGGGCTACCAGCTGATCGTGGACCGCGCCGGCTGGCTGCGTGCCCGCGGCCAGCCGGGCAAGGCGGCCTGGTCCGAGGATGACCTGGTCTGCCGCTCCACCACGGTGCCCAGGGTGCCCCCCGATGGACCGGTGGAGACCACTGCCGCCGCACAGGGCGACGGGCTGGAGGCGCTGATCCGCCGCATGGACGCAGAGCCGGTGCGGCTCACGCGCGGCGGCTTTCCGCACTGAATCGGATGGGGGCGGGCTGGCGCGCCCCTACTTGCGGTTCTTGCGGTACACGTCGCCCACCGAGTTGGTCAGCGACGCCTTGTCGGGCGCCACGCGCATGGTCATCGGCCGCTCCTTGCCACCCGCGATGCAGGTGAGCAGCAGCACGCCGGCACCCGGCTGGTAGCGGCAGTTGGCATAGGTCTTCTGGCTGTCGCGCAGCACCACCGTGCCCTGAGCGTCAAAGTCCATGAAGTCATCGGTGAAGCCAGGCTTCTTGCGGTCTTCGGCCAGTTGCCAGGTGCCGGCCAGCCAGCCGGTGCCCTCCTGCGCCAGGGCGCTGCCAGCGAGTGCCAGCAGGGCGATGCCCGCCAAAGTGTGTCGAATGCCCATGGCCGCTTACTCCTTGCGTCCCAGCGCGAAGTAGATGCCGCCCAGCACCAGGATGATGAGCGGCATGCCGATGGCCACGAAGCCCTGCGCCTGGACGTGGCGCAGATTGGCCAGCAGCCAGAGCCCGCCGACGGCCATGCCGGCGATTCCGGCCTGGGTCTTGCGGTTCATGGCGTCCCCCTTGGGCTTGGGCCGTGTCGGCGGCTGGCAGCTTCCCCTGTGGTGCAGTGCATGGAATTTCCCTCTCTTGGTGGTCTTTCCATGCATTGTGCCGGGGCCGTGCTCAAGACTCCAGTGCGTTCAGCGTGAAGGGCGCCGCCGCGAACATGCGCACGCCATGCTCCAGCGCGTCCTCGTCGAAGTCGAACAGCGGGTGGTGGTGCGGGTGGCAGATGTGCTTGGCCGCGCTGCGTGCGCCGATCAGCGCGTAGGCGCCCGGCGCATGCTCGGTGAAGGCGCTGAAGTCCTCGCTGTTGGGCAGCGGGTTCATGGTGTGCAGGGGCACGTCGGGCAGGGCCTCGCGCACCGCGGCGCGCAGGGCGGCGGCGGTGGCCGGGTCGTTGACCACCGGGCGGTAGCCATGCACGTACTCCAGCTCCACCGTGGCGCCATGCGCCTGGGCCACGCCGCGGGCGATGCGTTCGATGGCCTGGGGAACGCGCGCGCGCACCTCGGGCGAATAGCAGCGCACCGAGCCCGACAGCTCCGCGCTGTCCGGGATCACGTTGAAGGCGGAGCCCGCCTGGAACTTGGTGACCGAGAGGATCAGCGCCTCGTGCGCATCGGTGTTGCGCGCCACCACGGCCTGCAGGTTGGCGACGATCTGCGCGCCGATCCAGATCGGGTCGATGCACTTGTCCGGGTTGGCCGCATGGCCGCCCTTGCCCTGCACGCGCAGCACGAAGCGATCGGAGCTGGCGAGCGTGGGACCGTCGAGCACCACGATGCGGCCCGTGTCCACGGTGGACATCACGTGGGCCGAGATGATGCGGTCCACGCCCTGCATCACGCCGGCGTCCACCATCTGCTGCGCGCCGCCGGGGTGCTGCTCCTCGGCGTGCTGGAAGAAGAAGCGCACCTCGCCCGGAAGCTGCTGGCGCAGCCCGGCCAGCAGGCGCGCCGCGCCCAGCAGCATCGAGGCATGGCCATCGTGCCCGCAGGCGTGCATGGCGCCGGGCCGGGCCGAGGCGTAGTCGCAGGTCTTCTGGTCGTGGATGGGCAGGGCGTCGATGTCGGCGCGGATCGCCAGCACCTTGCCGGGCAGGGCGCCGCGCAGCGTGGCGACCAGGCTGGTCGGGGTGGGGCGGTGGATGGCCAGGCCGTCGATCTGGCGCAGCTCGCGTTCCAAAAAGTCGGCCGTGTCGATCTCCTGGAACGACAGCTCGGCGTGGCGGTGCATGTGGCGGCGCCAGGCCACGACCTGGGGGTGCTGGGCGCGGGCCTGCCCGGTGATGGTGGCTATCAGTTGCGGGGTGGACATGGTGCGGTTCACTCCATCTCGATCTTGCGGGCCTGCACCACCTTGCGCACGCGCTCCAGGCTGGTGCCGATGAGGGCGCCGAATTGCTCGGGCGTGCCCGCGATGGATTCGGCGCCCAGTTCCTTGAGGCGCGCCTGCAGGGCCGGGTCCTTGAGCGCGTTGGCCGCGGCGGCGTTCAGCCTGGCCACGATGGCAGGGGGCGTCTTGGCGGGCGCCACCAGGCCGAACCAGGTGATTGCGATCTCGTTGAGGTCCGCATGGCCCAGCTCCTTGAAGGTGGGCACATGGGGCAGGGCCGCCAGGCGCTTGTCGGCTGCCACCACGAACGGCACCAGCTTGCCGGCCTTGATGTAGGGCGCGGACGAGGGGTACTGGTCGCTCAGCAGCTGGGTCTCGCCGCCCAGCGCGCCCGTGATCACCGGGCCCATGCCCTTGTAGGGCACGTGGCGTACCTGGATCTTGAGCTCGTCGTTCATGGCCTCGATGATCAGGTGGCCGATGGAGCCCGTGCCGGGCGAGCCCGCGTTGAGCTGGTCGGGCTTGCTGCGCGCCAGGGCCACCACGGCGGGCAGCGTGTCCACCTTGAGGCTGGGGTGCACCGAGAACACCGAAGGGATGGAGGCCAGCGCTGTGATCGGCGCAAAGTCCTTGAGCGGGTCGGTGCGCGAGGCCTTGAGCAGCACCGGGTTCACCGCCAGGGTGCTCACCGTGCCCACGCCGATGGTGTAGCCGTCGGGGGCCGAGCGCGCCACGGCCTCGGCACCGATGGCGCCGCCTGCCCCAGCGCGGTTGTCCACCACTACCGGCTGGCCCAGCGACTTCTGCATGCGGTCGGCCACCAGGCGCGCCACGATGTCGGTGGAGCCGCCAGGGGCAAAGGGCACGATCAGCTTCACCGGCTTGTCGGGGTAGGCCTGGGCCCAGGCGGAAAGCGGCAGGGCGGTGGCGCACAGGCTGGCCAGCAGCACGGCGCGGCGGGTGGAGATCAGGTAGGTCATGGTCACAAGGGCTTGCCAGGGGTATGGGCCAATTGTGCTGGCTGGATATTGGTATGACCAATAGAATTTGGCGGTCATCTATTGGAACTGCTTATGGCAAACACGGCGCAGCCTGCAACCGATCCCGGCGTATTGTTCAACCGCCTGCTGGCGCGCGGGCGCCTGCGGCACCTGCAACTGATTGCCGCCCTGGCCGACGCCGGCAGCGTGCAGCGCGCGGCCGCCGCCGTGGGCATGAGCCAGCCGGCCGCCACCCAGGCCCTGGCGGACCTGGAGGAGCTGCTGGAGGCGCCTTTGTTCGAGCGGCACAACCGCGGCGTGCGGACCACGCGCTTTGGACAGGCCGTGGTGCCCGTGGCGCGCAATGTGCTGCAGGCGCTGCGCGCCTCCACCGAAACGCTGTCGGCCCTGCAGGCGGGGGCCCAGGCCTTTTTGCGCCTGGGCTGCATCCCGGCGGCGGCATCGGGCCTGCTCGCCAGGGCGCTGCCGGCACTGCTGCAGGCGCAGCCGGGGCTGCAGGTGGAGCTGATCGAGGAGAACATGGTGCACCTGCTGCCCGAGATGGCCGCCGGCCGGCTCGACGCCGTGGTCTGCCGCCGCCCGCAGGATGTGCCGGCACCCTGGCAGTTCGAGTTGCTGCAGAGCGATGCACCCGCAGTGGTGGCCGCGCCCGGACACCCCCTGGCGGGCCTGCGCAGCGTGGCGCTGGGCCGGCTGGTGGGCCTGCCCTGGGTGCTGCCGCCGCGGGGCATGGGCGTGCGCGACTACTACGACCGGCTGTGGGCCGGCCATGCGCAGCAGCCCGTGCTCTACCCCATGGCCACCACGGCCCTGCCCGTGGTGCTGGAGGCCCTGCGCAGCACCGGCGCTGTGAGCCTCATGCCGCAAAGCATTGCCCAGGCGCTGGTGGACACGGGCGTGGCCGTGGTGCTGGCCGTGAAGCTGCCCCAGGCGCTGGAATCCTCGCTGCAGGGGCTGGGCCTGCTGACCACGGGCTTGGCCGACGGGCCGGCCCTGGCGGCGCTGCGCACGCGGCTGCGCGCGGCATCGGGCCCCTGACCCCCGTTGGCCGGCGCAGCGCCCTACATGGGCTCGATCTGCGCCTTCTTCATCATGGCCTCGGTCAGCAGCATCTCCTTGGTGAAGTTGCGCCGGTAGGCCTCGGCGTCCATGGGAGTGACCGTGCCGCCTTGCTCCTCCAGCGCGGCGACGATGGACGGCTGCTTGAGCGCCTTGTCGAAGGCGGCACGCATGCGCGCCACGATGGGATCGGGCGTGCCGGCAGGCACCGACACGCCGCCCCAGGAGGTCAGCTCCACCCCGCGCACGCCCAGCTCGGCCAGGGTGGGTACCTGGGGCAGCTTGGGGTTGCGGCGCGCGCCGGCGATCGCCAGGGCGCGCAGCTTGCCGGCCTGGATGTTGGAGTACGCCACCGAGAAGATCGGTGCGCCGAAGGCGACCTGCCGGCCCATGACGGCGTTGACGATTTCCGAGGCGCCCTTGTAGGGCACGTGGGTGACCTGCGCGTCCACCGCACTCAGGAGCAGCTCCACCCCCAGGTGCGAGGGCGTTCCCACGCCGCCCGAGGCGTAGTCGAGCTTGCCGGGCGCCGAGCGTGCCTTGGTGAGCAGGTCGTCCAGCGTGCGGATGTCTGAGGCCGCGTTGACGATGAGCACGATGTCCGCGCTGGTCAGGCCCATCACGTGCTGGAAATCCTTGAGCGCGTCGTAGCCCGGCGCCTTGTACATGTGCATGCTGGCGGCCATGGGCGCGCTGGAGTAGATCCAGGTGTAGCCATCAGGAGCGGCCTTGGCCACCTGGCGCGCGCCCAGGTTGCCGCCTACGCCGCCGCGGTTCTCGATCACCACGGGCTGGCCCAGTTCGCGGCCCACGGCCTCGTGGATGATGCGTGCGGTGGTGTCAGGCGCCGTGCCCGCGAGGAACGGTACGACCCACTTGATGGGGCGCGCAGGCCAGGGCTCGGCCGCCCGCGCCGCGCCCAGCGGGAGCAGGGCGGGTGCGGGCAGCAGACTGGCGGCCAGGGCCTGGCCAAGGAACTGTCGGCGTTGCAAGGTGCGTGTGTTCATGTCTTTGTCTCCTGTCTTTATAGTGGAATCGGTCGCTTGCCGGCGAGGTCAGGCGGGCGGCGCAAGCAACTCCTTGGCGATGGTGTTGCGCTGGATCTCGCTGGTGCCAGTGAGCACGCGGTACATGCGCAGCATGCGGAACAGGAACTCCACGCGCCGGCCCTGCACGATGCCCTCGCCGCCATGGATCTGTACGGCCCGGTCGGCGATGCGAAACGCCGTCTCGGAGCAGAACAGCTTGGCCATCGAGGCCTCGGCCCGGGCCTCGCTGCCGGCGTCGATCTGGCGCGCCGTGCCCAGCATCAGCGCGCGGGCCGCGCACAGCTCGGTCGCCATGTCGGCCAGCATGTGCTGGATGGCCTGGAAGTCGCCGATGGCGCGGCCGAACTGGCGGCGCTGCAGCGCGTAGTCACGCGCATCGCGCAGGGCCAGCTGCGCCAGGCCCAGCATGGCCGGGCAGTGCAGCAGGCGGTTCACGGTGATGCGCCCCAGCGCCAGCGCCAAGCCCCGGCCCGGCTCGCCGATCAGGTTGGCAGCGGGCACGCGGCAGCCTTCGAGCACGATGTCCCCGGTGGACGACTGGCCGGCCATGGTCTTGTAGCCCGTTTCCACCTGCACGCCGGGCGCCTTGAGGTCCACGAAGAAGGCCGTGACCTCGCGCTCGGCCGGATCGCTGGCCGTGGAGGCCATCAGCACCGCGTAGTCGGCGAACGGCGAGCCCGAGATGAAGCGCTTGCGCCCATCGATCACATAGTCGTCGCCGTCCCGCACCGCGCGGGTCTGCACCGCGCCCGCATCCGATCCGGCCTCGGCCTCGGTCAGGGCAAAGCAGATGGCCTTGTCGGCCCGGGCCACGGGCGCGATGAACTGCTGCAGCTGGTAGAGCGTGGCCTGGCGGGCCAGCGCGCCGACACGCGGCGGGCCGCTGAGTTCGCCGAACACATGGGGCGCAAAGGGCGAGCCGCTGGCGTAGATGGCCTCCTTGATGAGCACATGGTCCAGCACCGACAGGCCCAGGCCGCCCATGGCCGTGGGCAGGGTCATGCCGTAGAAGCCCAGCGCGTGCGAGCGCTTCCACACCTGCTGCAGCAGGGCGCGGTCGGCGCCGTGCTCGTGGTCGGTGCCATGGGCGCGCGCCAGTGCGGCCAGCTCGCCATGCAGGAACTCGTTGATGCGGCCGATGAGCTCGGCTGCGCGCTCCGAGCCTTCGAAAGGCACATTGAACAGCGGGGCGGGGATGGGGTTGATGGAATCGGTTTTCATGTTTGTCTTTCTTCTGTCGTTGGACAGAGTTGCCTTGTGCATCGCCTGCTGCGTGCGAAACTGGCGCAGCCTGGGCCAGTGCCGCCGTGCAAGGGCCGCCCCGCCGCAGGGGCGGCGTCCCCTTCCAGGGGGAAGGCGCGAAGCGACTCAGGGGGTTGTCAATTCACCATGCGGCTGTGGCCGGTCCAGTAACGCGCCTGGATGGCCTTGCGCATGACCTTGCCGTTGGGGTTCTTGGGCAGCGAGGGCACGAACTCGATGTGCCGCGGGCGCTTGAAGCCGCCCAGCAGCGGGGCGCAGAAGCGCGCGATGGCCTCGGCGTCCGCGTTGCGCCCGGGCTTGAGCACCACGTGCGCGGCCACGGCCTCGCCCCATTTGTCGTCGGGGATGGCGAAAACGCAGGCATCGGCAACCGCATCGTGCTGGTAGAGCACGGCCTCGACCTCGGAGGGATAGACATTGAAGCCGCCGCTGATCACCATGTCCTTCTTGCGGTCAACGATGTAGACATAGCCCTCGTCGTCGGCCCGCGCCAGGTCGCCCGTGTGGTAGCGGCCGTCCTTGAGCACCTCGGCCGTGAGATCGGGCGCGCGCCAGTAGCCGGCGAAGACATCGGGCCCGCTGACCACGATCTCGCCGATCTCGCCCTGGGCCACGGGCTGGCCCTCGTCGTCCACGATCTCCACCAGCGATTCCAGGAAGGGCCGGCCGCACGAGGCCAGGCGCTCGGGCAGGGCGGCGCGGGCGAACAGGTGGTCCTCCACCGGCAGGCCGCACACGCCCGAGGTGGTCTCGCCCGCGCCATAGCCCTGCGACAGCACCGGGCCGAACACGTCCATGGCACGCAGGATGCGCGCGGGCGCCATGGGCGCCGCCCCGTAGCCCAGGCGCAGCAGGTCGGGCAGGGGGCGGTACTGGCCCTCCAGCTCGGCCAGCAGCATGTTGATCATGGTGGGCACCATGAAGGTGTGGGTCACGCGCTCGGCGCGCATCTCGGCGATGAAGCGGCCCGGCTCGAAGCCCGAAAACAGCCGGATCGTGACGCCGCTGCACAACGCCGGCACGAGCTGCATGCCCGAGGCATGGGTGACCGGCCCCACCAGCCCCAGCAGGTGGCCGCTGCGCATGCCATCAGAGCGCATGAGAAACTTGCGCAGCTGCGCCAGCCGGTTGCCGAAGGTCTGCATGGCCGCCTTGAGCACGCCCGACGAGCCCGAGGTGTAGTGCAGCACCGCAACCTCGTCGGCCGTGACGCGCTCGGCCGTGAAGGCATCGCTGGCGGCGGCCAGCGCTGCCTCGTACGAGGTGTCGGCCGGACCGTCGAGCAACAGCAGGCGCGGCATGGCGCCCTCCACGTGGGCGCGGAAGGATTCGGCGCGCTCGGCCGTGGTCACGATCACCGCGGCATCGCTGTTGGCCGTGATCGCGCCTACCTCGGCGGGCGACAGGCGGGCGTTGAACGGGGCCTTGACGAAGGCGCCCTTGTAGCAGGCCAGCTCGATCTCGACGATCTCGGTGCAGTTGGGCAGGTAGATGCCCACGCGATCGCCGCGCGCCAGGCCCAGGCCGCGCAGGGCATTGGCCAGGCGGTTGGAGCGTTGCTCCAGCTCGGCATAGGTGAGGCTGCGCGTGGCGCTGGTGACGGCAAGCTGGCGCGCGTGAGCCCGCGCGCTGCGCGAGACGAGTTCGCCGACGTTGGCGATGGCGGCGGTGGTGGGGAGGGCGGGCTGTGGCATAGGTCTCCTGGAATGCGCCATGTCCCGGTCGGAACGGCATGCCAGGCACTGTTGCAGAAGACCGCCTGCTACAGGAAATACCATTTACTGATGCCGACCCATCAATAAAAATGATGGAATCGACCTGTAGGGTCTGCGGGGACTGAACGTCAGACCGGCAACTCGGCCTGCCAGGCGCCGGAACGCACCAGCCGCGTGGTTTCCTGCACCAGTGCGTCGATGACCACCTGGGTCGGGGCATCGATCACCCGGTCCGCCGCGGTCGCCAGGGTGTAGGCGCGCGGCAGCAGCGGGCGCACGACGCGGGCCACGATCCATCCCTGCCGGTCTGGGTGCGGGCTGTCGGCCAGCGAGCAGGCGGGCGTGAAGGTGAAACCCGCTCCGCATTGGTAGAGCGAGCGGATCACGCGCGCCGAGTCGTGCTCGTGCACCACGTTCAGGGCCACGCCCAGGGCACTGGCGGCCTCTTCCACGTTCTGGCGGATCGAGAAGCGGCGTGACTGCAGCACCAGCGGCAACTGCGCGGCCTGGGCAAAGTCGATCTCGGGGTGGCCGCCCGCCGCGCGCCCGCGCGGAGCAGGCCGCAGCAGCGGGGCCACCGTGCCATCAGCATCGTGGCCGCAGACGAAGATGGCCTCGCGCGCCAGCGGCGTGCAGCGCAGGTTGTCGAGCTGCGGCGTGTCCACCAGGATGCCCACGTCGGCCCGCCGGTCAAGCATGGCCTTGCGCACCATCAGGCTCAGGTCGTCGAGCACGAACACGCGGATGCGCGGGTGGCTGTGCTTGAGGCGGGCCAGCACCGGCCCGAGCAGCAGCGAGGCCAGCAGGAAGGGCGCCGCCACCGTCACCGATCCCTCGGGCCCCTGCGGCAGGCGCTGGATGCGCTCGCGCACGGCCTCGGCGTCCGAGAGCAAGCGGCGCGCGTCCTCGTACAGCTGCATGCCGGCCGGCGTGGGCGTCACGCCCGCGTGCGAGCGGTCGAACAGCTGCGTGCCCAGCTCGGCCTCGAGCTTCTTGATCTGCGCGGTGAGTGCTGGCTGGGCCACGTACAGCGACCCCGCGGCACGCGAGAGGCTGCCGGCTTCGAGCACGGCGATGAAGTAACGAAGGGTGCGCAGGTCCATGCCATGACTCTACCCGGTGGCCGGGCGGGGCAGGCCGGGTATGCGTCCACCGAGTTTGCAAACGCGGTTTTCTTCGTTGGCAGGGCGCAGTGGGCTCCGGATGATGGGCGCAGTCCCCCATTCGACCACCAGGAGCCCGCTATGCCCGTCCAGTTCATCGGTATGATCCAGCCGCACGAAGTCTCTGAAACCATTGCCCGCAAGGGCCCGGCCGTGGATTCAGCCTATGTGCGCGTGTTTGCCCAGGCGCACGAGCATGCGGGCTTCGACCGCATCCTGGTGCCGGCCAGCTCGTCGAGCCCGGACACCCTGCTCACCGTGGCCTATGCGGCCTCGGTCACCGAGACAATCGGGTTTCTGCTGGCCCACCGCCCGGGCTTTGTCGCGCCCACTCTGGCCGCGCGCCAGCTGGCCACGCTGGACCACTACACGGGCGGGCGCCTGGCGGTGCACTACATCAGCGGCGGCTCTGACGAGGACCAGCAGCGTGACGGCGACTTCCTGGACCACGACCAGCGCTACGCCCGCACCGACGAGTACCTGGAGCTGCTGCGCCGCGTGTGGACGGCCGACAAGCCCTTCGACCACGAGGGCGCCCACTACCGTGCCAAGGGCGTCTGGTCCGAGGTCAAGCCGCTGCAGCAGCCCTATGTGCCGATCTACTTCGGCGGCGCCTCGGCACCGGCGCTGCAGGTGGCTGGCAAGCATGCCGACGTGTATGCCCTGTGGGGCGAGTCGCTGGCCCAGGCCGGCGAGCTGGTGCGCCGCGTGCGCGCCGAGGCCACGCTGCATGGGCGCGAGGTGGAGTTCAGCATCTCGTTCCGCCCCATCCTGGGCAAGACCGAGGAAGAGGCCTGGGCGCGTGCCGACCAGATCCTCGAAGACACACGCCGCCTGCGCGTGCAGCAGGGCTACTCGCGCGGCGTCGGCCCTCAGCAGAGCGAAGGGGCCCAGCGCCTGCTGGCCGATGCCGCCAAGGGCGACCGCGTGGACGAGCGCCTGTGGACGGCCATCGCGCGCGAGATCGGTGGGCGCTCCAACTCCACCTCGCTGGTCGGTACGCCCGAGCAGGTGGCAGATGCGCTGCTCAAGTACTACGACCTGGGCATCACCACCTTCCTGATCCGTGGTTTCGACCCGCTGGTCGATGTGATCGACTATGGCCGCGAGCTGCTGCCCCTGGTGCGCGCCAAGGTGGCCGAGCGCGACCGGCAGGCAGCGGGCCAGGTGGCGTTGAAGGTCGCCTGAGCCTTTTTTTGAATCCATGGCACTGCGGCGCCCCTCCGCAAGGAGTGGGCGCCGCAGTGCATGGCGATCAGGCGGGGGAGGGCGCGGCGCTCCGGGCGCCGATGGCGCTGCCGAAGCTGCGGTCCCACAGCGGTGCCACCTGGGCCGGCCCGTCGAGCACGCCCAGCTGCAGGAAGGTGTCGGCCACGGCCTGGTGGCCCTTGACCACGCCGTCGTCCACGGCGCGCAGGTCGTAGTCGGTGCTGCGGTTGTTCCACAGCTCTATCAGGTCGCCCACGGGCACGCGCGTCTCTTCCGACTGCGCGCGCGCATAGGCCAGGTAGTTGCCGTTGGCCCAGAGGTAGGCGCGGCGCAGGCGCTGCAGGTAGTCGCTGATGGCGGCGTGCTTGAGTGGATCGGCCACCGACTTCGGGTTTGCATAGACCGGGAAATTGCCCGAAAGGTGGCCATCGCCCGTCTTGAGCACGCGTGCGCCATAGCGCAGGCGCGCCAGCTGGCCGTTGTAGCCGTAGATGGCCCAGGCATCGAGGTCGCCGCGGTCGAAGGCCGAGAGGCCGTCGGCCGGCGTGAGGTTCACCGCGTTGATGTCGGCAAACGACAGGCCGGCCTCGGCCAGTTGCCGGCTCAGGTAGTAGTGCGAGGTGGTCGCGCGCACATAGCCCACGCGCTTGCCCTTGAGGTCCGCGATGCGCTGGATGGGCGCGTCCTTGCGCGCCAGCGTGACCTGGTTGTTCAGGTCCTCGCGCACCACGGCGACAAAGCGCACCTGTGCCTTCTGGCGTGCGGCGAACAGGGCAGGGATCTCGCTGCCCGAGCCCAGGTCGAGCGCGTCGCCGTTGATGGCCTCGATGTGCAGCACGCCGTTGTTGAGCTCGCGCCACTCGATGCGGTAGGGGGTCTGCCCCTGGCCGCTGGCCGCGATCAGGGGGCGCCACAGCCCCTTGTAGGTGGCGATGCGCAGGGTGACCTTGGACAGGTCGGTGGCGCCGGCCGCCAGCGCGGGCGCGCCCAGCGTGGCCAGGGTGGCAGCGCCCAGGCCGGCGCCCAGCAGGGTGCGGCGGCGGGTGCCGGAGGTGGTTGGCAATGGCATGGAGAAAGTCCTTTCGTCGTTCTGCGGGAATGCCAAGGGTCCGACAACGCGCCCCGGGCCCCAACGACCATTGCGTAGCATCGATATGCGAAAAATCAGCGCCTTGCCGCGTGTACCCGGCCTCATGCCAAAACCGAATGTGCACACGCGCTTTTCTTCGTTGGTGGTACCGGGGGCGGCCCTTAAGGTGGGCGGCACATTCCCCCAGACACAAGGCCTCCCGATGTCCTCCTCCGCCACGCTGCTGCATGCACCGAACCTTCCCGCCCGCAATCCTGCGCCCCAGCGCAAGGACTGGTTCGACCCGCCGGCCGCACGCCCCACGCTGGAGGCCGAGCGCCGCCACCGGCAGGAGAACCTGGCCGTGGCCTTTCGCCTGTTCGCCCAGCATGGCTTCGACCATGGCCTGGCGGGCCACATCACGGCGCGCGACCCGGAGTGGGCGGACCACTTCTGGGTCAACCCCCTGGGCCTGCACTTCTCGCAGATCAAGGTGTCGGACCTGCTGCTCGTCAATTCCCAGGGCGAGATCGTGGTCGGCAACGGCCCGCTGAACCGTGCAGCCTTCGCCATCCACGCGGCGCTGCACGAAACGCGGCCCGACATCGTGGCCGCCGCGCACACCCATTCGACCTACGGCAAGGCCTGGTCGGCGCTGGGCCGCCGGCTCGACCCGCTGACGCAGGACTCGTGCATCTTCTACGAGGACCATGCGCTGTTCGACGACTTCACCGGCGTGGTACTGGATACCGACGAGGGTTTCCGCATCGGTCAGGCCCTGGGCAACCAGAAGGCCGTGATCCTGCAGAACCACGGCATCCTGACGGCCGGCCCTTCGGTGGAGGCCGCTGCCTGGTGGTACATCGCGCTCGAGAACGCCTGCCACACCCAGTTGCTGGCCGAGGCCGCGGGCGTGCCCCGGCCCATCCGCCCCGAGGTGGCGCGCCACACGCATTCGCAGATCGGCGGGCCGGGCGGGGCGCATTTCACCTTCAAGAGCCTGTTCGACATCGTGGTGCGCGAGCACCCCGAGGTGCTGCAGTGAACGCGCCGCTCACCGCCGGGCAACTGGCCCGCACGCTGGCCGTGGAGTTCGGCGCGCGCGCCGCGGCGCACGACCGCGAGGGCAGCTTTCCGCACCGCAACTTCACCGAACTGCAGCAGGCCGGCCTGCTGTCGCTGGCCGGGGCGCGCCACCTGGGCGGGCAGGGCGCCTCGCTGACCCAACTGGGCGAGGTGGTCGGCGCCGTGGCCCAGGGCTGCCCGGCCACCGCGCTGGTGCTGACCATGCAGTACATGCAGCAGCGCGCCATGGGCCGGGTCGGATCGCCCTGGCCTGAGGCGCTGGCGCGCCAACTGGTGCTGGAGTCGGTGCGCGAGGTCTCGCTGGCCAATGCACTGCGCGTGGAGCCCGAGCTGGGCACGCCCGCACGTGGTGGCCTGCCTGCCACCGTGGCACGGCGCGCGGGGGATGGCTGGCGCATCAGCGGCCACAAGATCTATTCGACCGGCGCACCCATCCTGCGCTGGTACGTGGTGTGGGCCCGCACCGACGAGGAGGCGCCGCGCACCGGTGCCTTCCTGGTCCGCGCGGGCGCACCCGGCATCCGCATCGAGCCCACCTGGGACCACCTGGGCCTGCGCGCCAGCGGCAGCCACGACGTGCATTTCGACGGTGTGCCCGTGCCCGCCAGCCAGGCACTGGAGCTGCGGCCACCGCAGGACTGGGCGCGTGGCGACCCGGCAGCCCAGGCCGAGATGGTGCTGCTGCTGGGCAGCCTGTACACCGGCGTGGCGCGGGCCGCGCGCGAGTGGCTGCTCGACTTTCTGCGCACGCGCACCCCTGCCAGCCTGGGTGCGCCGCTGGCCAGCCTGCCGCGGGTGCAGGAGGCCGTGGGCACGCTCGAAGGGCTGCTGCTCACCAACGAGCGCCTGCTGCGCGGCCTGGCGGCCGATGTGGATGCCGGTGTCCCGGTGCCATCGGCGGACAGCGGCTTGATCAAATCCACGGTGACCCACAACGCCGTGCAGGCGGTGGAAGTGGCGCTGTCGCTCACCAGCAACCACGGCCTGGCCCGGCGCAACCCGCTGGAGCGCCATCTGCGCGACGTGCTGTGCGGTCGCATCCATACGCCGCAGGACGACAGCGTGCACGTGGCGGCCGGCAAGGCCGCCCTGGGGCAGGGGGCTGCCGCATGAGCGCCGTGCTCGCCCCCCGGCCCACGGTGGTCCTGAACCAGACCGGCGACGCGGCAGACCTGCTGCTGGCCTCGGCGAAGTTGCCGGTCGAATTGGCTGACGACCCCGCAGCGCCGCCCTGGGCGCGTGCTGGCGAGGTCGACGTGCTGTTCACCGGCCCGCGCAACGGCTGGCGCGATGCGCCGTTGGAGGCGCCCGCGGGTTGGCCTGGCCGGCTGCGGTGGGCGCACCTGGCCTCGGCCGGCATCGATTTCTTTCCGCCCTGGCTGCTCGACGTGCCGCTGGTCACCTGCTCGCGCGGCGTGGCCGCCGTACCGATCGCCGAGTACGTGCTGACCGCCTTGCTGGCCCAAGAGAAGGCCTGGGACACCCTGCAGGTGGATGGCGCCAGCCGCTGGCGCGATACCTTCCAGCGCGTGGACCGGCAACCCTCCGGGTCCTTGCGCGGGCGTTCGCTGGGCATTGCCGGCTACGGCGCCATCGGGCGCGAGGTGGCGCGGCTGGCCCAGGCCTTCGGCATGCAGGTCACGGCACTGCGGCGTGGGGGGGCGCCGGTTGATGGCGTGCAGTCGGCCGCTTCCATCGAAGAGCTGCTGGCCGCATCGGACCACCTGGTGCTGGCGCTGCCCATCACGCCCGAGACGCACCACCTGCTCAACGCCGCCACCCTGGCCCATGCCCGGCCCGGCCTGCACCTGGTGAACATCGCGCGCGGCGCGCTGGTGGACCAGCAGGCGCTGCTGCAGGCCCTGGACGAGGAGCGCCTGTCGGGCGCCACGCTCGACGTGACCGACCCCGAGCCACTGCCCGAAGGCCACCGGCTCTACCGCCACCCGCGCGTGCGGCTCACGCCCCATGTCTCGTGGGCGGCGCAGGATGCAGGCGAGGTCACGGCGCGCAAGTTCGTGGCCAACCTGTCGCGCTTTCTTGCCGGGCAGCCGCTGGAGGACGTTGTGGACCGGGCGCGCGGCTACTGAGAAAACCGCATATGCATGGCCGCAAGCCTTCGTTGGCCGGGCGCGCCATGGGTGCTGCAATGGCGGCAGTTCCCACCGATTGACGATCCTCCGTTCACCAACCACCACCATGCTGCGCCGCCAATTCAACCACCTGCTCACCGCCTCCGTCGCCGCCAGTTCCTTCCTCTCGCCGGTGCTCACGCATGCGCAGTCGCGCGTGCTGCTGCGCGCGGGTGACCAGAAGGGCGGGCTGCAGGCCCTGCTGGACGCCGCAGGCGAGCTCAAGAACCTGCCCTACGACATCAAATGGAGCGAGTTCCCGGCCGCGGCGCCGCTGGCCGAGGCGCTCAACGCCAATGCCGTGGACTTCGGGCCCATCGGTGATGCGCCGCTGCTGTTCACCCTGGCCGCGGGCAGCCGCGTGAAGGCCTTTGCAGCGAGCCGGTCGGATGCCTATGGCACGGCGGTGCTGGTGGCGCCCAACTCGCCGCTCAAGACCGCAGCCGATCTCAAGGGCAAGAGCATTGCGACCAACCGCGGCTCCATCGGCCACTTCGTCACACTCAAGGTGCTGGAGTCAGCGGGCCTCAAGGCCGACGACGTGCAGCTGCGCTTCATCCCGCCGCCGGACGCCAAGCTCGCGCTCACCCAGGGCTCGGTCGATGCCTGGGCCACCTGGGAGCCCTACACCGCGCTGGCCGAAACCAGCGGCCACGCGCGCGTGCTGGTCAACGGGCGCGGGCTGTGGACCGGCCTGAGCTACCTGGCCGCCACCGAGGTGGCCCTGGCCGAGAAGACAGCGGTGCTGCAGGACTTCAAGGAGCGCGTGGTGCGCGCCCAGGTCTGGTCCTACCAGAACGCCAAGCCCTTCGGCCAGTCGCTGGCGCGCATCATCGGCATCCCGGCCGACGCTGCCCAACTGCAGTTCGAGCGCCGCGCCACGCGCTGGCAGGACATCGACGCCCAGGTGCTGGCCGACCAGCAGCGCACGGCCGATTTCTACCTGGCGGCCGGCCTGATCAAGCAGCGGCTGGATGTACGCGGTACCTTCGATACGCGCTTCAATACGGCCAAGGCTTGATCGCCGGGCCCCTGGTGCCGGGGCATTGGATGCGCTGCCAGCAGCCTTGCGCGCTGCACCGCACAATCGGCGCATATGACTTCTTCCTCGACGATGCTGCGCCTGATCGGCGTGGCGGCCTTTGCCAGCATGGCGTCCATGCGCATTTGCGACCCCATGCTGGTCGCGCTGTCCAGCGAATTCCAGGTCACCACGGGCGATGCCTCGGCCGTGATCGCTGCCTTTGCCGTGGCCTACGGGGTGCTGCAGCTTTTCTACGGCCCGCTGGGTGACCGGCTGGGCAAGCTGCGCGTGATCGTGAGCGCCACGTTTGCCTGCGCGCTGTTCAGCGCCGTGACCGCGCTGGCGCCCACGCTGCCGGTGCTGGTGGCCTCGCGCGCCTTCATGGGCGCGGCGGCGGCCGGCATCATCCCGCTGTCCATGGCCTGGATCGGGGACAGCGTGGCCTACGAGCAGCGCCAGGAGACGCTGGCCCGGCTCATGGTGGCCACGGTATCGGGGATGATGGCGGGCCAATGGTTCGGCGGCTTTGCGGTGGAAGCCCTGGGCTGGCGCTGGGCGTTCGCCGTGCTGTCCGTGCTGTTCCTCACGGCCGCCACCATGCTGCTGCGCCAGGTGCGCGCTGCACAGGCCAGTGCGGCCATGTCGGGGGAGGGTGCCGGTGCGCCGGCGCCGTTTTCGCTGCGGGCCTACCTGGCGACCACGGGCCGGCTGCTGCGCATGCCGCGCGTGCGCTGGGTGCTGGCCATCGTTGCGGTCGAAGGCGCCCTGGGCTTCGGCACCATGGCCTTCGTGCCGGCGCGCATGGTCGATGGCTTCGGCCTGTCGGCGTCGGCTGCCGGTGGCGTGATGGTGCTGTATGGCGTGGGCGGGCTGGTCTACAGCCTGATGGCGCGCCGCTGGCTGGCCTTGCTGGGTGAGAAGGGCCTGGCCTTGCTGGGCGCCTTGATGATCGGCATGGGCCTGCTGTTGCTGGCCTGGGCGCCTTTGGTACCCCTGGCGGTGCTGGGCTGCTTTCTTGCCGGCCTGGGTTTCTACATGCTGCACAACACGCTGCAGGTACAGGCCACGCAGATGGCGCCCGAGGCGCGCGGTGCGGCCGTCACGCTGTTCGCCTGCCTGCTGTTCCTGGGCCAGTCGCTGGGCGTGCTGGCCGTCGCAGCCAGCGTGGACCGCGGCTGGATCGCTCAGGTGTTCTCGATTGCCGCCGCGGGCGTGGTGGTTCTGGGGGTGCTGGTATCGCGCAGGGTCCAGGGTCGGGTGGTGGCTGTCACTGCCTGACGGCCGTTGTTCTGGCCCGCGGTACCGGGGTGCATGCCCGGCCCCTGGTCTGGAAGCAAGAGGGTATGCGCGGGCACGCGGTCTGCCGGTTCACCGATATAAAGGAAGCGGTCAGGCTCGGTCCCGCGTGGTGCTGGATCTGGCGGCCCCGAGGTGCCCATGACAGAGGAATCCGTACCTCCCCCCGGTGCAGCCCCGGCGTGGCCTGCCATTGCCAGAGAGTCCGCTCTGGATGCGCTGCTGCTCTGCTGCCTGGTGTTCGGTTTTGCCCTGTTGGGCATCCTGACCCGGCCCACCGGGGCGCTGGCGGCGTTCTGGCCTGCCAATGCCGTCTTGCTCGGTGTGCTGGTGCGCCGGCTGCGGCCGACTTCCGTGCTGGCATGGTGCGGCGCGGCTGCCGGTTTTGTCCTGGCCGATGTGGCCATGGGCGGCACCTGGCCCAAGGTGGCTTGGCTCACACTGGCCAACATGGCCGGTGTCATCGTGGGCTACCTGCTTTTCTCCCGCATACCGCTGGGCCACCGGCGCCTGCTGCAACCCCTGTCGGTGGTCTACCTGATCGTCATCGTGGCCATGGCCTCGCTGACTGCCGGCCTGGTGGGCATGGTGATCAACCCGCTGCTCTTCCATGGGTCGCGCGCTGACGGCATGCTGATCTGGTTCACGGCAGAGTTGGTTGATTATCTGGTGATCCTGCCCGTGATACTGACCATGCCGACCTGGCGGCGCCCGCTGCGCGGCCAGCGGCGCCGCGAAGTTGTGCTGCGCCTGGATCTCCTGAAAATGGCGCCGGCGTTGACCTTGTTTCTGGGCGGTGCGCTGGGCATGGTCATCAGCGGGCCGGGTGCCGTCTCCTACCTGGTGCCCGGCCTGCTGTGGTGTGCCCTGACCTACAGCCTGTTCGTGACGGCGGTGCTCACGCTGCTGTGCAGCGTATGGACTCTGATGGCGGTATCGGTCGGCTACCTGCACCTTGGGTCGGACTTCGGCGGTCAATACGAACTGCAGTCGTTTCGCATCGGTGTGGCGCTGATGGTGCTGGCTCCGTTGTCGGTGGCCAGCGTCATGGCTGCCCGCAACGAAGCGCTGCGGCAGTTGCAGCACGCTGCCACGCATGACCACCTCACAGGGGTGCTCAACCGGGCCGGTTTCATGGACCGTGCTGAGGCACTGTTTCGCGATACGGTGGGGCGTCAGCGGGAGTTTGCTGCCCTGATGCTCGACATCGACCACTTCAAGAGGGTCAACGACGTGCATGGGCATGCGGCAGGCGACCTGGTGCTGGCGGATTTTGCGCAACTGGTCAGCCGCTGCCTGCGTGAAACCGACGTGCTGGGCCGTCTGGGAGGCGAAGAGTTCGCGGTACTGCTTCCCGATGGCTCTGCGCAGGTGGCACAGACGGTCGCCCAGCGCATCTGCGATGCGTGCGCGGCGCATGCCACCACGCTGGAAGACGGCACGCCACTGGTCTCCACTGTCAGCATCGGGGTGGCGCATGTGCCGCGCCTGCCAGCGAGCCTGGATGCCCTTCTTTCGGCGGCTGACGCGGCACTGTACCGCGCCAAGCAATCGGGGCGCAACAGGGTGGTGTTTGGTGACGAGCCCTCGTGCGCTGTGCCTTGATTGATGCGGGGCCCCGCATCCCGCCTGTTCTGCGCCGGGTGGCGGCATGGCCTGGGCGGTGCTGGTACCCCGTGGGAAATTTCCAAATAACTTTGATGTCTTATTACTTTATTTTTCTATAGTTGGATTTCTTATGGCGCAATAGTACATTCCCTTATCCTTTCCAACCAGGGCCGGACCTGTGCCACAGGCGCAGGGCGGCCTTTTGACTTTTCATGATCGACTTACGGGGTATCACCCAGATTTACCCGGGCCCACAAGGCCCGGTGGAAGCCCTCAGGGGCATCGACCTGCACATCCATCCGGGCGAGGTCTTCGGCATCATCGGCAAGAGCGGTGCGGGCAAGAGCTCGCTGGTGCGCGTCATCAACCTGCTCAACCGCCCCACACAGGGCGAGGTCATCGTCAATGGCCGCGACCTCACCAAGCTCAATGACGCGCAACTGCGCGAGGCGCGCCGCGACATCGGCATGGTGTTCCAGCACTTCAACCTGCTGTCCTCGCGCACCGTGTTCGACAACGCCGCGCTGCCGCTGGAACTGGCGGGCATGGACAAGGCCGCCATCCGCGAGCGGGTGAACCCCTTGCTGGAGCTGGTGGGCCTGTCGGCCCTGGCCAACCGCTACCCGGCGCAGATCAGCGGCGGGCAAAAACAGCGCGTTGGCATTGCGCGCGCACTCGCCAGCCGGCCCAAGGTGCTGCTGTCGGACGAAGCCACCTCGGCGCTGGACCCCGAGACCACGCGCTCCATCCTCGACCTGCTGCGCCAGGTGAACCGCGAGCTGGGCCTCACGGTGGTGCTCATCACCCACCAGATGCAGGTCATCAAGCAGGTGGCCGACCGTGTGGCCGTGATCGAGGCCGGCCGCATCGTGGAGCAGGGCCGCGTGCTGGAGGTGTTCACCCGCCCCGAGCAGGCCATCACCAAGAGCCTGATCGACGAGATCCTGCCGCAGGAGCTGCCTGCCAGCGTGCTCGACCATGTGCGCAAGCTCACCGGCCAGCTGGCCACCACGGCGCCGGGCCACGCGGGCCGGCTGCTGCGCCTGTCGTACTCGGGTGACAGCGCCTACCAGCCCATCCTGTCGCAGCTGATCCGCGAGTTCGGCGTGGACATGAGCATCCTGCACGGCCAGGTCGACGAGATCCAGGACGAGACCTTCGGCTCGCTGGCCGTGTACGCCAGCGGCGAGCCCGAACGCCTGCGCTGTGCCGTGGAGCACTTGCGCGCCAGCGGCGTGGCCGTCGAAGAAGTCACGATTGAAACCTGAGGGGCAAGAAAGCAATGTTCGACCATTTCACTCCGGCCATGCTGGAACTCTTTGCCTCGTCCTTGTGGGAGACGCTCATCATGGTGGGCATCTCGGGTCTCGTCGGCGGCCTCATCGGCGTGCCGCTGGGCGTGTTTTTGCGCCTCACGGACCACGGTGGCGTGCTGCAGAACGGGCCCGTCAACAAGCTCGTGGGCTGGCTGGTGAATGCCGTGCGCTCCACACCCTTCATCATCCTGCTGGTGGCCATCATCCCGTTCACGCGCTTCATCACGGGCTCGTCCATCGGCACGGCGGCGGCCGTGGTGCCGTTGACCATTGCCGCCGCGCCCTTCGTCGCGCGCCTGGTGGAAGCGGCGCTGCGCGAGGTGGACCATGGGCTGGTCGAGGCGGCCCAGGCCATGGGGGCGACGACCAGCCAGATCGTCTGGAAGGTGTTGCTGCCGGAGGCTTTGCCTGGCATCGTCGCTGGGCTGACCATCACCTTCGTGAGCCTGACTGGTTACTCGGCGATGGCTGGGGCGATTGGTGGTGGTGGGTTGGGGGATCTGGGGATTCGTTATGGATACCAGCGGTTCCTGCCGGAGATCATGCTGGCTGTGGTGCTGGTGTTGATTTTCTTTGTGCAGGCGGTGCAGAGCCTTGGGGATTGGGCTGTGCGTCGGCTGAGCCATCGCTAGTCTCTGTGATGGTTGCTGCATGCCTTGATTGAGGGCGGGGGCCGGGATGTGCGCCCGGCGGCGCAGTAACTTTCTCTTGCGTCGTCAAGAGAAAGTCACCAAAGAGAAGGCGACCCCCAGTCTGCGTCCCCCGTACGCCCTGTCGGGCGAACGGGGGCAGCCTGCGATGCTCGGCTCTGGGGTGGTGCCGCTGAACTCGCTGCGTTCCCCCTGCGGGTGAGCTCCGCTCAAACAGCAGCGGCAAGTCAGTTCACGAAGCGTGGGTCAAAGACGGCTGCTGCTTCGCAGCTACGCCTGGGGTCGGTTCGCGCTGCGCGCTGCCGACATGCGGGGCGCGATCGCCCCGGCGAGCCGAGCGCAGCGAAGGACCACAGGCCGAGCGAAGCAATGGCCCGAGTGGAGCCCGCTCCCACCCCCTTCTGACCGTGCCGAGAAGCGCAGGGCCTGGGGTGAGCGCGTGCCGAAGGACACGCGCCTCGTTGTCTGACTCACCGCGGTTGTTTGAGCGGAGTTCGCCCGAAGGGGGAACGCAGCGAGTTCCGCGGTGCACCCCAGGACCGAGCATCGCAGGCTGCCCGTAGCGAAGCGAAGGGACACGGGCAGCGGGGTCGCCTTTCTTTGGGGTACGTTTCTTTGGCGACGCAAAGAAAGGTACCTCGGCCGCCGGGCCGAGACCCGGCCTCCGCCCTCAAAGAAAAACAGAAGCACCCACAGCCAAAGAGCCGCGAAGCTTCAAGACAACCAAGAAAATCAGCCCACGGTATCCCGGCTAACCCCAGCCGTCTGGCTGAACCCACCATCCACGTAGGTGATCTCAGCCGTCATCCCGCTGGCCAGGTCCGACAGCAAGAACGCCGCCACATTGCCCACGTCTTCAATGGTCACATTGCGGCGCAATGGAGAAGAGTCCGCCACCATCGACAGCAGCTTGCCGAAATCCTTGATCCCGCTCGCAGCCAGGGTCTTGATCGGCCCGGCGCTGATGCCGTTCACGCGCATGCCCTTGGGGCCCAGGGCTTCGGCCAGGTAGCGCACGCTGGCTTCCAGGCTGGCCTTGGCCAGGCCCATGGTATTGTAGTTGGGAATGGTGCGCAGCGCGCCCAGGTAGCTCAGCGTGATCAGCGACGACTTCTCGTTGAGGTAGGGCAGGGCCGACTTGGCCATGGCCGGGAAGCTGTAGGCGCTGATGTCGTGGGCGATGCGGAACGACTCGCGCGACAGGCCTTCCAGGAAGTCGCCGGCGATGGCCTCGCGCGGCGCGAAGCCGATGCTGTGCACGAAGCCGTCGAACTTCAGCCACACCTGGGCCAGGTCGGCGAACATGCGGTCGATCTGCTCGTCGCTGCCCACGTCGCAGTCAAAAATGAGCTTGGAATTGAACTCGGCCGCAAAGTCGGTGATGCGGTCCTTGAAGCGGTCGCCCACGTAGCTGAAGGCAAGTTCTGCGCCCTGTGCGTGGCAGGCCTTGGCGATGCCGTAGGCGATGGAGCGGTTGGACAGCACGCCGGTGATGAGCAGTTTCTTGCCGGTCAGAAAACCCATGGTTCGTTCTCCTGTGGAATTTTGGGGTAATGCAATCAATCAATGAGTGAATGAATGCGTAAGAAAGGGCGATGAAGGGCCGGGTAACCACCGCGTATGGATATGCGCCATTCGCTGCAGAGCCGGCCGAACGTAGTGCAGAATTGTCGCATGCGGTCTTGGCTCACTTTTTTGCTGATGGGTTGTTGCGCAGTGCCTGCTGCCTGGGCGGCGCATGGCTATGCGCTGTGGGGCGACCTCAAGTACCCGGCCGGGTTTGCGCATTTCGACTATGTGAACCCCGATGCACCAAAGGGGGGCGAGCTGCGCATGGTGAGCAACCTGCGCTACTCCACCTTCGACAAGTACAACCCCTTCACCATGAAGGGCTCGCCACCGGCCTACCTCTCGGATCTGCTGTTCGAGAGCCTGCTCACCGGCTCCATGGACGAGACGGCTTCGGGCTACGGCCTGCTGGCAGAGGACGTGGACGTGGCGCCCGACCGGTTGAGCGCCACCTTCCGCCTGCGGGCCGAAGCACGCTTTCACGATGGCAGCCCCGTGGAGGCCGCAGACGTCAAGTACAGCTACGAGACGCTGATCAGCCCCCAGGCCTCGCCCGGCTATGCCACCCTGCTGCAGGAAGTGGCGGGCGTGGACGTGATCGACAAGCGCACGGTGCGCTTTCGCTTCAAGCTGCCCAACCGCGAACTGCCGCTCACGGTGGGCAGCCTGTCCATCTTCAGCCGTGCCTGGGGCCGGCAGGCCGACGGCAAGGCCAAGCCCTTCGACCAGATCGTGACCGATACGCCTATCGGCAGCGGCCCCTACCGCATCGGCCCGGTGGCGTTCGGGCGCGACATCACCTACACCCGCGATCCCAACTACTGGGGCCGCAACCTGAACGTGAACAAGGGTGCGTTCAACTTCGACAACATCACCGTCAAGATCTACAAGGACAACACCGCCCGGCTGGAGGCCGTGAAGGCCGGCGAGTTCGACTTCATGACCGTGTACTCGGCGGGCGACTGGGCGCGCCGCATCAATGGCAAACTGTTCAAGCAAGGGGTGCTGGTCAAGAAGGACATGAAGCACCGCCTGCCTGCGGGCTTCCAGAGCTATGTGCTGAACACCCGCCGGCCCATGCTGAGCGACCCGCGCGTGCGCGAGGCGCTGGGCCTGGCCATCGACTACGAGTGGATGAACCGGCAGATGTTCTACGGCGGCTACCCACGCGTGACCGACCTGTTCGGCAACACCGATTGCCAGGCCACCGGCACGCCCGGCCCCGAGGAGCTCAAGCTGCTGGAACCCTGGCGCGGCAAGGTGCCCGATGCCGTGTTCGGCCCCATGTACCAGCCGCCAGTGACCGAGGGCGAAGGCCATTCGCTGCGCGAAAACCTGCGCCGTGCCCGCCAGTTGCTGGCCGACGCCGGCTGGACCTACCGCGACGGCGCCCTGCGCAACGCCAAGGGCGATGCCATGGTGATCGAGTTCCTGGACAGCAAGGAGGGCGGGGCCCGCACCGTGACCCCCTGGATCCGCAACCTGGAAAAGCTGGGCATCACCCTGCGCTTCGCCACGGTGGACTTTGCCCTGTACCAGCAACGCATGGACAAGTTCGACTTCGACATGATCAGCCTGGCGTTCCAGGGCACCTACAACCCGGGCCAGGAGATGCAGGAGTACTTCGGCAGCAAGCGCGCCGATGTCGAGGGGGCCGCCAACTACACCGGGGTGAAGAGTGCGGCCATCGACGCCATCGTCACCAAGCTGACCCGCGCCGACACCAAGGCCGAACTGCTGCCCGCCTGCCGTGCGCTGGACCGCGTGATCATGCACAGCCACTACCTGATTCCGCAATGGACGCTGTCCTCGCACCGCGTGGTCTACAACCAGCAGCGCCTGGCCTACAAGGAGCCCATGCCGCCCTACGCCAAGGCCGAGGAGTGGCTGATGTTCTCCTGGTGGAGCATCAAGAAGCCATGATGACGATGGCCCAACCCTGAACCGCCGGAGCCCAGCCCTACGCCATGCTTGCCTACATCGCCAAACGCCTGCTGCTCATGCTGCCCACCTTGCTGGGTGTGTTGCTTCTGACCTTTGCGGTGATCCAGTTCGTGCCCGGCGGCCCGGTGGAGCAGTACATGGCCGAGGCCCGTGCCGCGGCCGGCAAGGGGCAGGGTGCGGAAGGCGGCATGTCCTACCGTGGCGACCAGGGGGTGGACCCCAAGCGCGTGGAGCAGATCAAGGCGCTCTACGGCTTCGACAAGCCGGCGCACGAGCGCTTTTTCATCATGCTGGGCCAGTTCGCGCGCTTCGATCTGGGCAAGAGCTTCTTCCAGAACAAGAATGTGTGGGAGCTCGTGAAGGAAAAACTCCCTGTCTCCATCAGCCTGGGGCTGTGGACCTTCTTCATCAGCTACCTGGTGGCCGTTCCGTTGGGCGTGGCCAAGGCGGTGCGTGCGGGCTCTCGCTTCGACCTGGTCACCACGCTGTTGATCCTGGTGGGCTATGCGATTCCGGGCTTCGTGCTCGGCGTGGCGCTGCTGGTGATCTTTGGCGGCCAGCTGCAATGGTTCCCGCTGCGCGGGCTGGTGTCGTCCAACTGGGACCAGATGACCTGGGGGGCGCGCATCGTGGACTACCTGTGGCACATCACGCTGCCTGTGACGGCCATGGTGGCGGGCAGCTTTGCGGTGACGGCAATGCTCACCAAGAACGCCTTCCTCGAAGAGATCCGCAAGCAGTACGTGCTGACGGCCCGGGCCAAGGGTCTGTCGGAGCGGCAGGTGCTCTGGAAGCATGTGTTCCGCAATGCGCTGATCCCCATCATCACGGGCTTTCCAGCGGCCTTCATCGGTGCCTTCTTCGCCGGCTCGCTGCTCATCGAAACCCTCTTCTCGCTCGATGGACTGGGCCTGCTCGGCTACGAGAGCGTGATCCGCCGCGACTACCCCGTGGTGCTGGGCACGCTGTACCTGTTCACCCTGATTGGCATGGTCACCAAGCTCATCAGCGACCTCTGCTATGTGTGGGTAGATCCCCGCGTGAAGTTTGACTGACCGCATGAACGCGCCCTCCGCAAGCCCCACCACCGCTACCGGTACGCCGGCCACAGCAACGCCAACGGCCCCCACGGCCCCTGTTTCCCTTTCTCCCTCGCGCCGGGCCTGGCTGCGCTTCAAGCGCAACCGCCTGGGCTTGTGGAGCCTGGTCATCTTTTGCGTGCTGGTGCTCATCAGCCTGGCCGCCGAGGTGGTTAGCAACGACCGGCCCCTGATCGTGCGCTACGAGGGCCAGACCTACTTCCCCATGCTCCAGACCTACCCCGAAAAAACCTTCGGCGGTGATTTCGAGACCCCCACGGACTACCTGGACCCCTTCATCCAGCAGCGGCTGAGCGCGGGCGACAACTGGGCCCTCTACACCCTCAACACCTACGGGCCCACCACCCTCAACTATTTCGCCAAGGAGCCCAATCCCTCGGCGCCCACGCGCGACAACTGGCTGGGCACCGATGACCGGGGCCGGGACATGCTGGCCCAGCTGATCTATGGTTTCCGCGTGAGCGTGCTGTTCGGCCTGGCGCTGACCTTCATCGGCACGGTGCTGGGCATCCTCACCGGGGCGATCCAGGGCTTCTTCGGTGGCAAGACCGATCTGGCCTTCCAGCGCTTCATCGAGATCTGGGAGTCCATGCCCGAACTGTACCTGCTCATCATCTTCAGCGCGCTGTTCGCGCCCAGCATCTCGCTGCTGCTCATCCTGCTCTCCCTGTTCGGCTGGATGGGCCTGTCGGACTACGTGCGGGCCGAGTTCCTGCGCAACCGCCAACTCGACTACGTGAAAGCGGCGCGTGCCCTGGGTGTCAGCAATGCCCAGATCATCTGGCGCCACATCCTGCCCAATAGCCTGACCCCGGTGGTCACCTTCCTGCCGTTCCGCATGAGCGCCGCCATCCTCTCGCTCACGGCCCTCGACTTCCTGGGCCTGGGCGTGCCGCCGGGCACCCCCAGCCTGGGCGAGCTACTGAGCCAGGGCAAGAACAACATCGACGCCTGGTGGATCTCGCTGAGCACCTTCGCCGTGCTGGTGGTCACCCTGCTGCTGCTGACCTTCATGGGCGACGCCCTGCGCGACGCCCTCGATCCGCGAAAGGCCGACAAGTGAGTACCGCATCCAGTCCAGGTACGGCACCGTCAGGCCCTTTGCTCGACGTGCGGGATCTCCATGTGCACTTCGGCAGGAAGGAGGTGGTGAGCGGCGCCAGCTTCACCATCGCCCCCGGCGAAAAGCTCGCCCTGGTGGGCGAATCGGGCTCGGGCAAAACCATCACGGCGCTCAGCCTGCTGCGCCTGGCGGGCGATGCGCGGGTGACGGGCCAGGCCCTGCTGCGCGGGCGCGACCTGCTGGCCCTGAGCGAGCGCGAGATGCGCGGCGTGCGCGGTGGCGAGATCGCCATGGTCTTCCAGGAGCCCATGACGGCGCTGAACCCGCTGATGACCATCGGCCAGCAGATCGCCGAAATCCTGCAGCTCAAGAAGGGCCTCACGGGCGCGCAGTGTGCCCAAGCCGCCATCGAGCTGCTGGCCAAGACCGGCATCCCCGAGCCCGCGCGCCGGGCCAACAGCTTTCCGCACCAGCTCTCGGGCGGGCAGCGTCAGCGCGCCATGATTGCTATGGCCCTGGCCAGCGAGCCGCAGCTGCTGCTGGCCGACGAGCCCACGACCGCACTCGACGTGACCCTGCGCGGCCAGATCCTGGACCTGCTCAGTGACCTGCAGCGCCAGACCGGCATGGCCGTGCTGCTCATCACGCACGACCTGAACCTGGTGCGCCGCTTTGCCGACCGCGTGGCCGTGATGGAGCAGGGCGTGCTGGTGGAGCAGGGCACCGTGGCCGAAGTGTTTGGCGCACCCCAGCATGCCTACACCCGCAAGCTGATGCAAAGCCAGCCCCAGCGCGACGTGACCGAGGCCGCACCGGCGCCGGGCACGCCACCCGTGCTGCAGGCCAGCGACCTGCGCGTGGTCTACCCCACACCGCTGCCCGGCCTGCGCGGCTGGTTCAAGAAGGGCGAGTTCGTGGCCGTGCAGGGCGCCAGCCTGGCGCTGCCGCCGGGCCGCACGCTCGGCGTGGTGGGGGAGTCGGGTTCGGGCAAGTCCACGCTGGCCCAGGCCATCCTGGGGCTGCTGCCCTTTGGCGGGTCGCTGCAGGTGGCGGGGCAGGGCTGGCAGGCGCCGGCCATGCGCAATTCACCGGCCAACCAGCAACTGCGCCGCAAGGTGCAGGTGGTGTTCCAGGATCCGTTCTCTTCGCTGTCCCCACGCCTCACGGTGGAAGAGATCGTGGGCGAGGGCATGCGCGTGCACGAGCCCACGCTCAGCGTGGCCGAGCGGCGCACGCGCGTGGAGGTCGCGCTGGCCGAGGTCGGCCTGACCGAGGCGCAGTTCCCCGGCCTGCTGGCGCGCTACCCGCATGAATTCTCGGGCGGCCAGCGCCAGCGCCTGGCCATTGCGCGCGCCCTCATCGTGCAGCCCGAGCTGCTGGTGCTCGACGAGCCCACCAGCGCCCTGGACGTCACCATCCAGCAGCAAGTGCTCAAGCTGCTGCAGCGCCTGCAGAAGGAAAAGGGCCTGAGCTACCTGCTCATCACCCACGACGTGCAGGTGATCCGTGCCATGGCGCACGAGGTGCTGGTGATGAAGGACGGCAACGTGCTCGAAAGCGGCCCCGTGGGCCAGGTGCTCGACGCGCCGCAGCACCCCTATACGCAGCGCCTCGTGGAGTCCGCCGGGCTGGACTGAGCCACACCTCTGGTCGGGCGCCGTGCCTTGGGGGCCGAGCCGGCGGCTGAGGCGCTAGGCCCCTGTCAGGCGTAGGTATCGAGCTGGCTGCCCAGGCTGGTGGCGGCCTGGCCTTCGGTTTTGGCGCGCTGCTCGCGTGCGGCCTGGGCCGCCGCCTCGGCCTTCTGGGCCTGTGCGGCCTGCTGCTCCTGCTGGCGTGCACGCTGGATGGCGGCGATCTGCGCCTGCACCATCTGGATCTGGGTCTGCAGCAGCTTGACCTTCTCCTTCTTGGCCTTGGCGTCCAGGTCGGACGTGGCCACGTTCTTGAGCTCCTCGGTCAGCGACTGCAGCTGCTTTTGCAACTTGGCGATCTCGCTGCCACCGCCCCCGCTGCTGGAAGAAGACACTTTGCCGGCCGATGAAGAGGAGGAGACTTGCATGCCCCCTTATCGGCAGGTGGGGGTACAACTTGAGTGTGGCGTAGGGGCTTTTTCAGCCCTTGGCTGTGCCGCAGGCACCGCACCCTCCTGCGCCACCCACAGCACCTTGTCCACCTCCACGCCGAGCGCCTTCGCCTGGGCCAGCAGCTGCTCGCGCACGCCGGGTGGCAGGGTCTTGGTGCGCGACAGGATCCAGAAATAACCGCGGTTGGAGCCGACCACCATGGACCACTGGTAGTTGGGGTCCAGCGCCACCACGTTGTAGCCGCCGTAGAAGGGGCCGAAGAACGAGACCTTGAGCGCACCCTGGTCGGGTTCGCCAGTGAAGCGGGCCTTGCCCTCGGCCTGTTTCCAGCGGTCGCGGCCGGGGTCGAAGCCGCGGTTGATCACCTTGATGGTTCCATCCGGGCTGGGGATGTAGTTTGCCGTGGTCTGCTGCAACCCACGCTCGAACGAATGGTCCAGCCGGGCCACCTCGTACCACTGGCCCGCGTAGCGCTGCGCGTCGAAGCCCGCTACCGGCTCAATGCCGGCGGGCGGATGCGTGGAGCAGGCCGTGAAGAACAGCACCGCGCCCAGCGCCAACACGCCAATGGTGTTGGGCAGGATGCGGCGGCCCACCGAAGGCGCGGCACCGGTGGCCGCGTGCCCTGGGGTGGGTACTGGCGTGTCTCGCAGTTCAACAAGGGTGTCAGGCATGGTGGTGTCCCTGGGAATGGTTCGGCGCAGTCCCTGGCATGGGCCGGCCTTCGGGGCGGGCGCTGCCTGTCTTGCGGCGGTGTGGTCAATGTAGTGAGCGCGCTGGTGCGCGCGTGTAGGCGCGCGCTGGCATCGCCTGTCGGCGGCATGGGGGCCGCCGTGCCGCGCATCACACCATGGGTCGGGGCCACGTGGGGCGGGTGGGCCCTCCATCCGCCCGCCTTGTTGCCACAAAAGTCACGGATCGGCAGGAAGAGTGGGGGCCCTGCGCGGCCCTGGTGTCCGCTGGCACGGAACTTGAACGCGCCCAGCGGGTAGAGTGGCAAGCATGCAGGTGCCGCCCGGCGCACCTGCCCGGCCCTGTTGCCACCGCTTGCATGAGGTTCTTCGCATGACCACGCCATCCACCACCACCACGGCGGCCCCTGGGGCCGACCACTTGCGCTTTCACCGCCAGCACGAGCACCTGTCGCCGCCCTTCGGCAACGATGGCTTTGCGCGCCGGGCCGAGGCCTTTGCCCGCATGTTCGGCTCGCCCCGGTTCCTGCTCTTGCAGACCTGCTTCGTGGCGGTATGGATCGGCCTGAACCTGTCGGGCGTGGTGAAGTTCGACCTGTACCCCTTCATCCTGCTGAACCTCGCGTTCAGCCTGCAGGCCGCCTATGCGGCCCCGCTGATCCTGCTGGCCCAGACCCGCCAGGCCGAGCGCGACCGCATGCATGCCGACGCCGATGCCCGGCACCGCGAGGCCCTGGCCCTGGCCACGCAGGAGCGCCAGGCCCTGGCCGCGCAGAACAGCGCGCAACTGCTCGACCTGCTGGAGCAGAACACCCGCCTGACCGAGATGACCCGCAAGCTCAGCGAGCGCATCGAGGCCCTGACGGTGGAAATGCACCACCGCATGCACTACGTGCCCGCCGTGGCACGCACCCAGCAGCAGGCCGACCAGCCGGGCCCGCAGCAGTCCGGCGGCACCGGTGCGGACGCCAACCCGCGCCAGGGGGGGTGAGCCATGTTCGCCACCCATCCCCTGCCACCGGCGGGCACGGCGGCCACCGTGCCGCCCTTCGACGCGGCCACCGCCCTGCAGGCATTGCATGGCCATGCCGTGCCAGGCGAGCCCCTCCTGCTGCTGCACCTGGGCACCGAGCACACGCGCATCGCCGTGGTGGGCGAGGGCGCCGCACCCGGCCCGGTGTTCACCCTGGCTTTGGGCACGCACAGGACCGCCCGTGCATTCTTCCGCCGCGATGTGCCGACCCCGCTGGAACTGGAGAACGCCATCGCCAGCGTGGAGGACGAGGTCTACCTGGCCCACCGGCAGTACGCTGTGCAGGGCCATGCCCCGGACCTGGCCTGGTGGTCCACCGACCCGCACCTGGTGGCCCTGGCCGAACTGGCGGGCGTGCCGCGCGGCCCGGCCATGCGGCTCACGCTGGAGGCCATGGAGCGCCTGTTCCAGCGCCTGGCCGCCGTCTCCGAGGGCCGGCCCGCCGCGAGCGAGGGCCTGCCCGAGAGTGTGGAGTTCGCCACCACCTTGCTGCTGCTGCGCGAACTGATGCACCACATGCCGTTCGGGCAGCTGCACCTGGTGGCGCAGCAGTCAACCGTCTAGCCCTCGGGCATAGACCGCGAATTCGTGGACTGGCCCGAAACCCAGGGCCTGGGCCAGTTCGTACGATGCCCGGTTGTCCCGAAAGCAGTCCCACCCAGGTTCCAGCCCGCGCCGCAGGCACCCATCGATGAACGCCGTGGCCGTCGCCCTGGCCAGGCCCTGCCGCCGGTGGCCCTCGAAGGTGCAGATGTCTGCATCGTGCCGCAGCCCTTTCACGAACACCGAGTAGCACAGACTGGCCACTTGTTCTTCATGCAGCACGCAGTATCCGACGCCGTCGCGTTCGAACTGCGCATCGCAGGCCCACATGCCTGCTGCAAAGGGGTACTGGCCGCCATCGGCCAGGCGCCGCAGCAGCGCGGCATCCAGGGGCACCAGGCGGTGGCCTGGCGGCAAGGACGGCTCGGTGCGCTGTGCCGCAAAACGGCAGTGGTCGAACGAGAAGGCCACGCGCTGCATTTTTTTCACGCGGGGCGCCTGGCGCTGGTCGAGGACCGGCTCCCAGCCGGCGTGGCCCGGGTACAGGATGAAGAAGTCCTGCTGGGCAGGCGCCTGGAGCCAGTCGAGGCAGGTCGCAGCCCACTGCGCGTCGGGCCCATCGCCCGCCAGCACACAAAAACCGTTGTCGTAGACAAAGGCGGCATGCACGTCCCCGGCTTGGGGGACAAAGATGCGGCCCTGGGTGTGGCCCGACAGCACGGCACCCATGATCTCGGCGCCCGCGTGGAGGCCATCGAGCAGCGCGGTCAGCGCGGGGAAATTCTTCGCATTCAGTTCGTGCATGGCACCGATTGTGCCGGCGGCGCCGCGGTCGTCGCTGCCTGCGCCCGCCACTCCCGTGGCGCCTGCCCGAAGCGCTCTTTGAAGGCCCGGCTGAAGTGCGCCGCGTCGTTGAAGCCCCAGCCGAACGCGATCTCCGCCACCGAGGCCTTGGCGCGGCGTGCGTCCAGCAGCTCGCGGCTGGCGCCGTCGAGCCGCTGGCCCCAGAGGTAGTGCGAGGGGGACTGCGGTTCGGCCTTGCTGAACAGGCGGTGCAGGTGGCCGCTGGACATGCCCAGGTCGGCCGCCACGGATGCGATGGTCAGCGCCGGGTCGCGCAGCCGGCCGTCGATGTGCCGTTTGATGCGTGCCACGTGGTAGGCGCCCATGGCCGAGGGCTCGGCCCGGCTGCAGGCGGGCAGCGATTGCAGGCCCGCCACCAGCACGCTGATGACGCCGCTGGCCACGGCGGCGGCCGAGGCGGTGGGCAGGCTGTCCACCTCGCCCCGCAGGGTGGTGACCATGGCGGCCATCAGGTGCCCGGCGCCGCTGCGGCCCGAGACGGTGGTGGCCGTGAGCTGCTCGGTGCGTGCCACCAGCGCGCGCAGTTGCTCGCCGCGCAGCTTGAGCACGATCTCCTCGAAGTCCTCGCTGAACTGCAGGGTGTAGGGCCGCGTGCTGTCGTACAGCGCAAAGTCGCCAGGGGCCACGGCAGCGTCGCGCCCGTCCTGCGAGATCACGCCATGCCCCCTGGTCTGCAGGCTCACGATGAAGCAGTCGTCCGTGGCGCGCGAGATGAAGCGCGGCGTGCGCACCACCCGCTGGGCGCAGGAGCGCACCACCGACAGGTCCAGCCCCGGCAGGTGGTGGCTCTGGATGGAGCCGCCGAAATGCTCGCCATCGGGCGCATCGCACTCGAGCTGCACGTAGGTGGTGCAGATCATGTCGGTCCAGTAGGCCAGCCGGTCGCGGGGCGCGATGGCATCGGTACTCAAGAGGTGGCTCATGGGCGGGATCTCAAGCGGGGCGGGGGGAAGAAAGGCAACAGGCCCATCATCCTCCGACCGGGCCCGTTCTTCAAGCAAGGCCCATGCCGGTAAACCCGGGGTGGCGAGTTGGGGGCAAAGGGCAGGTGACTCCCAGTCAAGTGGCCTGGAATCAAGGACCAGGAGAGCCTGGGGCAAGACGGTACCGGCCTGTCCGCAGTGAAATCCTTCCATCGCCAACCCTGCCTTTGAAGGAGATCCCCATGCCCGCCACCCTGCACCCCAAGCTGCGCGTCGCCGCCGTCCAGGCCGCACCCGTCTTCCTCGACCTCGATGCCACCATCGACAAGACCATTGCGCTGATGAAGGAGGCGGCGAAGCAGGGCGCGCAACTCGTCACCTTCCCCGAGACCTGGATCCCCGGCTACCCCTGGTGGATCTGGCTCAGCGCGCCCGCCCTGGGCATGCAGTACGTGCAGCGCTACAACGACAACTCGCTGGTCGTGGGCTCGGCCGAGTTCCAGCGCCTGGCACAGGCCGCGCGCGACATCGGCATCTGGATGTCCACCGGCTACAGCGAGCGCGCCGGCGGCAGCCTCTACATCGCCCAGGCCCTGTTCGACGATCAGGGCCGTGTGGTCAAGACGCGGCGCAAGCTCAAGCCCACGCACGTGGAGCGCACCGTGTTCGGCGAAGGCGACGGCAGCGACCTGGCCGTGATGGACACCGCCATCGGCCGGGTCGGCATGCTGGCCTGCTGGGAACACCTGCAGCCCCTGAGCAAGTACGCCATGTACGCGCAGAACGAGCAGATCCACGTGGGCGCCTGGCCCAGCTTCTCGCTGTACCGTGGTGCAGCCCACGCCCTGGGGGCCGAGGTCAACAACGCAGCGAGCCAGATCTATGCGGTGGAGGGCGGCTGCTTCGTGGTTGCGCCCTGCGCCACGGTGTCCAAGGAGATGGTGGCCATGCTCTGCACCGACGACCTGCAGCGCCAGTTGCTGCTCGAAGGCGGCGGTTTTGCGCGCATCTACGGGCCCGACGGCGCATCGCTGGGCACGCCGCTGGGCGAGAAGGAAGAAGGCCTGGTACTGGCCGACATCGATCTGGGCACGATCTCCCTGGCCAAGACCGCCGCCGACCCGGCCGGCCACTATGCGCGGCCCGATGTCACGCGCCTGTTGCTCAACCAGACCCCGGGCGACCGCGTGGTGTCGCAGGTGCCCGCCGGCATGGCGTCCGCGGCGGCCAACGAAGCCAGCGCCGAGCCCGCACCTGTGCTCGTGGCCGAGTCCTGAGCATTGCGCACGGGAGCCACGCCATGGATTCTGCCATCCCCAGCCACCTGCAATGCCCGCGCCTGCGCCACCGCAGGGTGCCCGACGACTATGTGCCGCCGTACCCCGCGACCGTGGCGCGCTACCGCCCCGAGGTCACGCGCGTGGTCATGGCCTACTTCGGCATCCAGCACCGGGCGGATGCGCCCGCGCCCGCCCTGGCCGCGCGGGCCCTGCACTGCATCGCCGAGGCCTTTGCTGGCGTCAACGGCCCGGGCCACCGGGACCGCGCGCAGTGCGTGGACTCTGCCGGCTACCTCACCACGGTGAGCATCGGCTACTGGGACGATCCGGCCGCGTATGCCGCCTGGTTTTCAGAGCACGGCGCACGCTGGGCCAGCGGCGCGTTCTCCGACCCGGCGCTGGGCCTGTTCACCGAGGTGCTGCAGCCGGCGGCCGACCGCTTCGAAACATTGTTCTCGGCCGATGTGCTGGAGGGCGTGGCCGCTGTATCCAGCGGCCTGGGCCAGCCCATCCAGGAGCATGCCTACTGGGGCGGCATGCGCGACCGCCTGGCCTTGTCACAGACCGACGGCATGGCGCCCGAGGGCGCGCCGCACATCGTCACCGACGGCCTGCACCAGCGCGTGCTGCCACACGGGAACCTGTGCCTCATCCGCTCCGGCCAGGACTGGACCGGTACAAAAGGAGATGAGCGCCGCATGTACACCGAGGAGGTCGAGCCCGTGCTGCGCGCCGGCATGGATTTCCTGCAGGACCAGGGCTGCCAGGTGGACTGCTATGCCAACCGCTACATGGCCGTGGTGGACACTGCCGGCAAGCCCATGGACAAGAGCTTCGGCATGGGCTGGTGGCGCAGCCTGGCCGCGCTGGAGCGCTGGGCCGAGTCGCACCCCACGCATGTGGCCATCTTCGGTGCGGCCATGAAGTACCTGGGCACCATGGGCCCGGCGGCACAACTCAAGCTCTACCACGAGGTGACGGTGGCCCGGGCCGAGGAGCAGTATTTCGAGTACTTCAATTGCCACCCTCGCACCGGCATGCTCGGGGCCGCGGGGTAGGGCGAGGGGGCTGATTCAGGCCGTCGTTCCGGCGGAAACGATGCGGTCCCAGACCTGCGCCACCGCGCGGCGCGCATTGCCCTTGGCACGGTAGGCGACGACGGAGACTTCGATATCCCACTCCCCGTCGCCCACCGGAACCAGGTTCGGGAAGCGCCCGCCCTCGAACGAGCTGGTGGGCAGCCAGGCCACGCCCAGGTCCTGTCCGGCCAGCTCGCCCAGCGCGTCGGACATGGCCACCTCCAGCACGCGCGTGCCGACCAGCCTGCGGGGCGCGCTTTCGATGGCGGTGTCCACCACGCGGGCAAAGTACACCGTGGGGGAGTACATCAGCAGCGGCACGGGCTGCAGCGCGGTGCCTGGGAACAACGGGCCGCGCTCGTCCAGGAAGGTGCGCGACGCATAGGGCCGCACCACCTCGGTGCCGATCTCGTGGGCATCGAAGCGCGCAGCGTCCAGCTGCACCGGGTGCGATGCCTGCTGAAAGCACACCAGCAGGTCCAGCGACCCGGCGATGAAGGCCGACACCGTGTCGTGCACGTTGCCCACCTCCACGCTGCAGCTCAGCCCGGTCTCGGAGGCCCAGGTTTTCCACCACTGCGCCAGGCGCGTGGTGGCCAGCGCATACGGCATGGCGATGCGCAGGTGGTCGCGCGAGGGCTTTTCTCCGATCTCGGCCTTGGCATCGGCGATCTGGTTGAGCAGTCCCACGGCCACTGCGCGGAACTTCTCGCCCGCGGGCGTCATGCGCAGCGGGAAGGCCGAGCGGTCGATGAGGTGCGCACCCAGCCACTGCTCCAGCGCCTGGATGCGGCGGCTGAAGGCCGCCTGCGAGACGTTGCGGATCTCGGCCGCGCGCGTGAAGTTGCGCACCTCGGCAAGCGTCACGAAATCCTGGATCCAGCGTGTGTACATGCGGCCTCTCCTTGCAGCCACCCATTGTCCACAGCCCGCGCATTCCCGCATGTGAAGTTTGCAAGCGCGATGCGTGCCGCGCATGCATGGCCGATGCGAACTTCACATTGGACGCGCGGCAGCCCATCTCGCACCATCGGCCTGCACCCCATTCAACAACATCCACCAGGAATCGACATGGATACCCAACTGAGAGAAGCCGCCAAAGAGTTCATGGTCCGCTACGGCGGCGACACCTTCCCCAACCTGTTTCGCAGTGCACGCGGTACCGTCGTCACGGACGACACGGGGCGCGAGATCCTGGACTTCACCTCGGGCCAGATGTGCGCCACCATCGGGCACAACCACCCCGCCATCGTGCAGGCCGTGCACCAGGCCGGTGAGCAGGCCTTCCACCTGTTCAGCGGCATGATTCCCGAGGTGGTGGCCCAGCTGGCTGCCACCATGGCGCGCGACTGGATGCCCTCGGGGCTGACCAAGTCGATCTTCGTGAACACCGGCTCCGAAAGCAACGAAGTGGCCCTGCGCATGGCCAAGATGCACACTGGCGGCTACGAGATCCTGGCGGTGGGGGGCTCCTGGCACGGAGTCACCGGCGGCACCAGCGCTGTGTCGTTCGCCAGCGACCGCAAGGGCTATGGCGTGCCGGTACCTGGCGTGTTCGTGATGCCCGAGCCCAACGACTACCGGCCCTACATCCAGGGCCTGTTGGGCGAGGAATCCGCGCTGGCCTGCCTGGAGATGGGCCTCAAGATGTACGACATGGCCAGCAGCGGGCGGCGCGCGGCCATCATCATCGAACCCATCATCAGCGCCGGCGGCGTGCTGGTTCCGCCCCGTTCGTACATGCAGGCCCTGCGCAGGGCAGCCGACGAGCGCGGCATGCTGTTGATCTTCGACGAGGCGCAGACCGCGTTCGGCCGCATCGGCCACCGGCACGCGGCCGACTTCTTCGGCGTGGTGCCGGACATCATGAGTGTCTCCAAGACCATGGGCGGCGGCCTGCCCCTGGCGGCCACCATCACCACGCCCGCCATCGAGCAGGATGTGCACGAGAAAGGCTTCACTTTCTACACCAGCCACGTCTCCGACCCGCTGCCAGCCACCGTGGGCCTGGCGGTGCTGGAGACCATCCGCAAGGACCAGCTCATCGAGCGCGCACGCACCACCGGAGCCTACCTGCGCAGTCAGTTGCAGGCGCTGCAGCAGCGCTATGAAGCCATCGGCGACGTGCGCGGCGAGGGCATGCTGCTGGGCGTGGAGCTGGTGCGCGACCGCGAGTCCCGCCAGCCGCACCACGAACTGGGCGCCGCCACCACGCGCAAGTGCTTCGAGCTGGGCCTGAGCATGAACATCCGGCGCCGGCCCGAGCGTGGCTCGGTCTGGCGCATTGCCCCGCCGTTGACCGTGTCGCACGCCGAGATAGACCGGGGTATCGCCATCCTGGACCAGGCCCTGCGCGAAAGCCTCGACGAGATCGCGCGCACGCAATCGAGCCACCGCAGTATCCCGCGCCAGGCCGTGGCGGCCTGAGCCCTGGCCCCTGCCAAAGAAGCACACCATGAAGAACCCCATGCACTTCGCCCTGGCCGCCGCTGCCGTGCTCGCTTCGGGCGGCGCCATGGCGCAGGCCACGGATACCCTGGCCAAGATCCAGTCCTCCGGCACGGCCGTGGTGGGCGTGCGCGAGTCCTCGCCGCCCCTGTCCTACCTGCTCGGTGCCGGCAAGTACGTGGGCTACCACGTGCAGCTGTGCGAGCAGATCCTGGCGGCGATCACGCCCAAGGCGGCCCTGCGCTACATGCCGGTCACGTCGCAGAACCGCATTCCGCTGCTGCAGAACGGCACCATCGACATCGAATGCGGCTCCACCACCAACAATGCGGCGCGCAAGCAGCAGGTGGACTTCGCCCTGACCACCTACGTCACCGAAGCTCGGCTGGCGGTGAAGACCGCCTCGGGCATCCAGCGGGCCGAGCAGCTGCAGGGCAGGAATGTGGTCACTACCACCGGGACCACCCTGGTGCAGCGCCTGCGCAAGCTCGACCGCATGGGCATCACCTTCAACGTGCTGTATGCCAAGGACCATGCGGAGAGCTTTCTCATGCTGGAGAGCGGGCGCGCCGATGCCTTCGCCATGGACGACAACACCCTGGCCGGCAACATCGCCAGCGCCAGGAACCCGCGGGACTTCAGCATCGTGGGTGAGCCGCTGGGGGTCGAGCCCATCTCCATCATGCTGCGCAAGGACGACGCCCGCTTCAAGGCCGCCGTGGACGGCGAACTGCGCCGGATGATCGCCTCCGGCGAACTCGCCAAGGCCTACGACCGCTGGTTCATGCAGCCCATTGCGCCCACCGGGGCGGTCATCAACATCCCCATGGCCAAATCCCTCAAGGAGGCGTTGGCGCGGCCCAACGACGACCCGGCGGAAGCCTACGAAGCGAAATGACGGAGGTTCAGCCCTGCTGGCAGTCCGCCACGAAGGCGTCGAGCAGGGTGCCGAACTGCGCCGGGTTTTCCCATTGCACGGCATGGCCGGCACCCTCCACCACCTGCACCTTGCCGCGCCACAGCGTGGGGATGGTGGGGGCCAGGCCGTCGAGGTAGGCCGGGTTCACGATCTGCTCGAGCGCGCCCTGAACGATGGCCAACGGCCGGCCGATGGTGGCGATGATCCTGAGTTCGTCGGCATAGCCGATGGTGCCCATGCCGGCCGCCAGCGAGCCGCGGGCGTGGCCGTCGGTGCGGCGCGCATCCTGCACCATGAAATCCGCTGGCGCCACGCCGGCGGCCATGTAGTCGGCGGCCCAGGCGCGGGCGTCGTCCTCGGTCCAGTCCTTCACGAAGCCCTGGCCGATCTTGAGGAAGGCGCCGCCGAAGTCCGCCGCGGGCGGGTAGGGCAGGGGCGGCGTGCCGAAGACCATGAAGCCCGCCGCCTGCGGCAGGGATGCCGCCGCTTCGAGCACGGCATGCCCGCCCAGGCTCCAGCCCACGAACACGGCGCCGTGCTCCACGCCCATCTGGCCCGCCACGGCCCGGATGAGGCTGGCATAGCCGGGGATGCTGTAGACCGTGCTGCGCACCATCTGCTCGGCATCGGTGGACTGGCCGTGGCCCGGCAGGTCCAGTGCGATCAGGCGGTACTTCCTGCCCAGCTCGCCGGTGAGCAGGGGCTCCCACACGCGCGACGAGGACGAGTTGCCGTGCACCAGCACCACGGCCGGGCCGCTGCCCCCGCTGTCGTGCACCGAGATGCGCTCGGAGCCGATGGACAGCACACGGCTCGGGGAGGATGGGGCGTTGAAGGTCGGGTCAGCGGACATGTGGTCGGGTTCCCTAGGGTGGGGTCAACGGACGAGAAGAGGCGGCGCCAGGCCGCGCTCCACTCACTGCGGTGGCAAAAAGGTCTCGGCCAGCCGTACCCAGTACGCGCCGCCCACCACGATATTGCCATCGTGAAAATCGTACCCCGGGTGGTGCACCATGCAGCCGCCAGGGGCGTTGCCGTTGCCGATCTGCAGGTAGGAGCCCGGCACCTGCTCCAGCATGAAGGCGAAGTCCTCGCTGGCCGGCAGGGCCGCGGCCTGCAGGGTCACGCGCTCGGGGCCCACCAGGTCCAGCGCCACCTGGCGCGCCAGGGCCGTCTCTGCCGGGGTGTTGACGAGCACGGCGTAGCCGGGCCGCCAGTCGAGCTGGGCGCGCACGCCATGGCCCGTGGCGGTGGCCTCCACCAGCGCGCGGATGCGCTGCTCCAGCAACCGGCGCACGCCGCTGTCCATGGCGCGCACACTGATCTCCAGCACCGCGCTGGCGGGGATCACGTTGTTGGCCTGGCCGGCGTGCAGCGCGCCCACGGTGACCACAGCCATCTGCTGTGGGTCCACGCTGCGCGAGACGATGGTCTGCAGCCCCATCACCAGGCTGGCTGCGGCCACCACGGGGTCGATTGCCACGTGCGGCATGGCCCCATGGCCACCCACGCCTTCGAGCGTGATGGTGGCGTAATCGCTTGAGGCCATGGCCGGCCCCTCGCGCAGCAGCAGGTGGCCCTGGGCCACGCCAGGCATGTTGTGCATGGCGAACACGGCATCGCAGGGATAGCGCGTGAACAGGCCGTCGGCCATCATGCGTAGCGCGCCACCACCGCCTTCCTCGGCGGGCTGGAAGATCAGGTTCAGCTCGCCGCTGAACCGCCCGTGCTCCGCCAGGTACCAGGCCGCCGCCATCAGCATGGCGGTGTGGCCGTCGTGCCCGCAGGCGTGCATCACGCCCGGGTGGGCGCTGCTCCAGGCGGCGCCCGTGGCCTCGGTGATGGGCAGGGCGTCCATGTCGGCGCGCAGGCCCAGGCGCGGGCCCGGGCCGCGCACCAGGCGGCCCACCACGCCCGTGCCGCCGATACCGCGCTCCACCGCATAGCCCCAGCGCTCCAGCCGTTCGGCCACCAGCTCGGCCGTGCGCTGTTCCTCGAAGGCCAGCTCCGGGTGGCGGTGGATGTCGCGGCGCAGGGCGATGAACTCGCTGGCGCGTGCCTCCAGGGTCTCGAACAAGGGGGTGTGCTTCATCGTCGTCATTGCGGCTGCAGGTTGATGGAGCGCGCGATCTCGCGGTAGCGCGCGGTCTCGCTCTCGAAGAAGGCGGTGGATTCCGCCAGCGTCATCGCCGGCGATGCCACCATGGACTGGGCCGCCAGCTGGGTATGCACCGTCGGGTCCTTGAGCGCGCGGCCGATGGCCTGGTGCAGGCGCTGCACCACGGGCTCGGGCGTCTTTTTGGGCACCATGAAGCCGGTCCAGATCTTGTACGAGAAGTTGGGCAGGGTCTTGCCCTCGCTCACGGTGGGAATGGTCTTGAGCATCTCGGAGCGCTGTGCGCCCAGCTGGCCGATGATCTTCAGGCGCCCCTGGTCGGCCATGGCGCCCATGGCCGAGCTGTAGACCAGCACCGCAAAGTCGAGCTGCCCGCCGCCCAGGTCCTGCAGCAGTGGTGCGTTGCCCTTGTAGGGGATGTGCTGCATGGTGGTGTGCGTGGTCTGCTGCACCTTCTCCAGGATCAGGTGGTAGAGCGAGCCGATGCCGACGCTGCCGTAGGACAGCGGGTCCTTGCCCGGCGTGCGCGCCAGCGCGATGAGTTCGTCCACGCTGTTCACGCCCAGGTCCTTGCGCGTCACGAACACCATGGCCGCATCGGACACCGGATGCACCAGACGGAAGTCCTCGGTGCGCAGCTTCACCGCGGCATTGGCCAGCGGCGCCAGGATGGCCTCGTTGGGCGAGCCCTGGAAGATGTAGTAGCCATCGGCCGGCGCTGCCAGCACCTTCTGCGCGGCCATGGCGCCGGCTGCTCCGCCCAGGTTCTCCACGATCACCTGCTGGCCCAGCTCGCGGGTCATGGGGGTGTTGAGGATGCGGGCCATCGCGTCGGACGGGCCGCCCGCGGGGTAGGGCACCATCAGGCTCACCGGCTTGGTGGGGTAGGCATTGGGCGCCTGGGCCCAGGCGGCCAGGGGGCTGGCGCCCAGCACCAGGCCCGTGAGCCCGGCCAGTGTGGCAAGCAGGCGCTTCATCGCAGTCGTTGTGTTCATGGATCGATCCCTTGCGGAAAAATTGGTAGGCGGCCATGGCATCCATGGCTTGCGTTTCTTCGACACCCTCTGGCCTGCCACGCGGCTCTTTGGGGGCGCGTTTTGCAGGTCAGCCGGGCCATCTTAGGATTGGCCTATCTGCGCGTCCAATGCATTGCAAAGTGGGTTAGCATGAGTTGAAGTTATTCAATTTTCTTGCACCAGAAGGGGGCAATCGGCATGACTTTGGTGCAGCTTCGGCACTTCATTTCGCTGGCGCAGACCGGCTCGTTCAGCAAGTCGGCCGAGGCCATGCACCTCACGCAGCCGGCGCTCAGCCGCAGCATCCGCTCCATCGAGGACGAGTTGGGCCTGCCCCTGTTCGACCGCATTGGCCGGCGCAGTGAACTCACGCCGTTTGGCCGCCAGGTGCTGCAGCGCGCCCAGCGCCTGGTGGACGACGCGGCCGAGCTGCACGCGCTGGGCCAGCGCATGCGCGAGGGGGAGGGCGGCGCCATCCGCATCGGCCTGGGCTCGGGGCCCGGCGCGCTCTTGATGACGCCGCTGCTCATGCAGGTGGCCACACGCCACCCCCAGCTCACGCTGGAGATCTCGCGCGGCAGCACCGACCGGCTGGTGCAGGCGCTGCGCGACCGCCAGCTCGATGCCCTGGTGATCGACGCGCGCTCGCTGCAGCCTGCCACCGACCTGCGCACCGAGCTGGTCTGCGAGATCCGCGGCTCCTTCATGGTGCGGCGCGGCCACCCGCTGCTGCGCAAGCGCGGCGGCGTGCGCTTCGAGATGCTCAAGGACTACCCCATCGCCTCCACCCCGCTCAGCGACGAGGTGGCACGCCGGCTCATGGAAACCTATGGCCCCGAGGCGCACCCCGCCGCCTGCGTGACCCTGCGCTGCGAGGAGATACCGAGCCTGGTCGAGGTGGTGCGCAAGAGCGACGCCATCCTGCTGGCCGTGCGTGCCGCGGCGCCCGACCTGGTGGAACTGCCCATGGTGCCCGGGGAGATCACCACCGCGCTGTTCGGCCTGGTCACGCTGGCCGGCCGCAGCGAGGCTCCGGCCATGCCCATCGTGCGCACGCTCGTGCAGGAGCTATTGAAGGACTAGCCGCAACGCCAGGCCTGCCAGCGCGCAGCCCCCCAGCAGGGGCAGCACCCCGAGCTTGAAGCGGAACAGCGCCAGCGCGGCCAGCAGCGTGATCGCGACGGAGGCCATGTCCACCCCGCCCGCAAAGCCCTGGGGCCACCACACGTGCCAGGCGAAGAACAGGGCCAGGTTCAGGATCACGCCGACCACAGCCGCCGTGATGGCGGTGAGCGGTGCGGTGAAGCGCAGCTGGTTGTGCGTGGTCTCGATCAGTGGCCCACCCGCGAGGATGAAGATGAACGAGGGCAGGAAGGTGAAGAAGGTCACCACCGAAGCCGCCAGCGCGCCGGACCAGAAGGCCGCGTCGGGCCCGAACAGGTTGTGCAGCCAGCCGCCTACAAAGCCCACGAAGGCCACCACCATGATCAGCGGGCCCGGCGTGGTCTCGCCCAGGGCCAGTCCGTCGATCATCTGCCGGGCGTCGAGCCAGTGGTAGTGCTCCACCGCGCCCTGGAACACATAGGGCAGCACCGCATAGGCGCCGCCAAAGGTCAAGAGCGCCGCCTTGGTGAAGAACCAGCCCATCTGAGTGAGGGTGCCCTGCCAACCATAAAGCGCCAGCAGCACTCCCATGGCCGCCAGCCACAGGCCGCCCCCCACGGCCAAGACCTGCGCCAGGCGCCGGCGGCTGAACAGCGCATGGGCCGGCGTGGGCGTGTCATCGTCGATCAGCGCCGGCCCATAGCCGCGCTGGGCGCCGCCATGCCCGCCGGCCGTGAACAGCTGGGGCCAGCGCCGCCCGGCCAGGTGGCCGATGAGCGCCGCCGCCAGCACGATGGCCGGGAAGGGCACGCTGAACGCCATGATGGCCACGAAGGCCGCCGCTGCCAGGCCCCACAGCCAGCGGTTGTGCAGTGCGCGCGTGCCGATGCGGTGCGCCGCATGCAGCACCAGCGCCGTCACCGCCGGCTTGATGCCGTAGAAGATGCCCTCCACCACGGGCAGGTGCCCCCAGGCGATGTACACCCAGGACAGCAGCACCAGTAGCAGCAACGAGGGCAGCACGAACAGCGCGCCCGCCACCAGCCCGCCGCGCGTGCGGTGCATCAGCCAGCCGATGTAGGTGGCCAGTTGCTGCGCTTCGGGGCCGGGCAGCACCATGCAGAAGTTGAGCGCATGCAGAAAGCGCTTCTCGCTGATCCAGCGGCGCCGCTCCACCAGTTCGGTGTGCATGATCGCGATCTGCCCGGCCGGCCCGCCAAAGCTGATGCAGCCGAGCTTGAGCCAGAACCACAGGGCCTGGGTGAACGGTACATCGGTGGGGCGTGCATCGCCGTCGGGGGCATCGGCCCCGCTGACCACGGCTGCCGCGCTGTGGGTGTCTGTCATCGTCGGGGTTCCGTTCAAATCGGTCATGCCTGCACCGCCTGCGGTGCCCAGTGGTGGGTTTCCTGCGGTCCGCTGACCCCTTGGCGGCACCAGGCATACAGCGCGTCGTACAGCGGCATGGCGGCTGCGAGCATGGCCATGTCGTCGCCTGCGTGCAACTGCGAGAGACCGAGCGACACGGCCAGCAGCCCTGCGGCCTGGGGAGCCAGCTGGAGCTCGTCGGTATCGGCGGCGCGCACGATGCGCGCCAGTGCGGCGAGGGCCGGGTCGGCCTGCAGGCCGAAGGCCGAGAGCAGCGCGTCGAAGCTGCACAGCGCGCCCGCGTGCGTGATGGGCGCGCCGGGAATGTCGTAGGCCACGGCACGGAGCCGCTGCGCATCGGGCAGCACCTGGGCCGCGTCCACGTAGAGAAACTCTGCGCGCGGGTCGATGAAGCGGCGTACCAGCCAGGGGCAGGCAATGCGGTCGATCTTGGGCCGCGCGCGGGTGATCCAGCGCGACGCAGCCGTGCCGTCCACCCCCAGGTCGGGCCGCTTGCGCACCGCCAGGGGCCGCATGGCGCGCCAGCGGGCCAGGTCCTCGGGCGTGTCGACGCCGGGCTCGCCCCCCTCGAATCCGCCCGCCAGGAAGCTGGCGTTCCAGCCCGCCTGCCGCAGCACCGCCGCCGCCTCCCGGCTCACGGCGTGGCCGTACACGCAGTACACGACGGCCTCGCGGGGCGGGGCGCTGGCTGCCAGGGCGGCGATGTCTTCGGGTGTGCAGTGCCGCGCGCTGGCCAGCAGGTGCGCGCTCTCGTCAAAGCGAGGCCGCCGGCGCACATCCAGGACAAGCGGAGCCCCGGGCGTGCCGATGCGCGCAGCGAGATCCTGGGGAAGAACGGAGAAGGAGAAAGGGGCGTTGCCCATAAGGGTGTCCACGGATGATGACTCCGGCAAAGAGTGATCAGCACTTGGATGGGACACCATCTATCCGTGAGGATTCGGGAGGCTGGTTTCCCGATGTGCAAATCTTAGCAGGAGTTTTTGGCACGGCGATGCCATTGCCTGGCACACGTCTGCTCTGGCCCATGGTGCCAAGTGGCTAAGATGGCTGCCCTTTGCACCGCCGCCCTGCGCCCCATGTACATCGACCAAGCCACCGCCCACGACCTGGATGCCGTCGTCTCCACCCTGCAGGAGGCGGCCCAGTGGCTGCAAGGCAATGGCCGGCCCCTGTGGTCCCCTGCAGACTACAGCGCCGAGCGCATAGGGCGTGACATTGGCGCCAGCGCCTACTGGATTGCGCGTAGCGGGCCAGGTCCAGGCGCAGCGGTGGCCGGCGTCATGCGCCTGGACCCGGAAGACCCGCACTATTGGCCCGAGATCGCACCTGGCAGTTCCCTGTACCTGCACAAGCTAGCGGTGCGCCGTGCCTGGGCGGGGCAGGGGGTTTCAACGGCTTTGCTGCGTTTTGCGCGCGAGCGAACACTGGTCTTGCAGCGGCCCTGGCTGCGCCTGGATTGCGTTGCGGACCGCCAGGGGCTGCGGTCGCTCTACGAAGGCTTCGGTTTCGTGCTGCACAGCGAGGTACCCAGGGGGACCTGGGCACTGGCGCGGTACGAAATGGCGGTTACGGGGTAGGGGCAGGGTGCCCGAGGCGTTCATGCCGCGCCCGGTCCCCCCAGCACCATCGCATTCCATTCCCGCAGCGTCCTGTCTTTTTCCTCGGACGACAGTTCGTCGGCCTCTTCGCGCCGCAGCAATTGCTCCAGCATGGGCAGCAGGTCCTTGCGCTGCGATTGCTGCTGCAGAGGTTCCTCCACGGTGTCCACGACCTTGTTGAACTCCACCTTGGTCGTGCGCAGGAATTGCGATGCGGTCTGCGTGAGCAAGGCGCGCACGGGCTTGTCCTTATCGTAGGCCAGCTCCATGCGGGTGCTGCTGTGGTCCTCGACCTGGGTGTAGTAGTAGTTCTGGGTGGCCGAGTCCGAGCTGAGTTCGGGCTCGCGCCGGGAGCGCAGCGAGCGGTGGAAGGCCGCGCTCAGGTCGGAGGTCTGCGTCTGCGTGATGGCGCGGTTGGCGGCTGAGCCGCCCGAGATCTGGGTCGACTGTTCGAGCTTGTAGTCGAAGATGTCGATCTCGTTGGTGTGGCGCGGGTTGATGGCGCGGCGGTTGGTCAGGAGGCTGGCCTTGAAGTCCGCCATGCCCGTGAGCAGGCTGTGGTCCTCTTCGCTGAAGGCGTCGGCATCGCTGGTGATGTCTGCTGGCCGCACCCTGGTGAGGCCGCTGGCCTTGTCGCCGGCCCCGTAGCCGCCGTGCAGGGCCGCGAAGGAGGACTTGAACAGGTCCACCAGCTCCTGGTTGCCGTTGCCGCGCTCGGCCGCCTTGTCGACGCGGCTGAGGTACTGCTGCACGGCCCGGGCCTTTTGCTCGGCGCTGCCCCAAATGGCACTCTGGCGCAGGTCGGTCTTCACGGTGGCCGTGCCCTTCAGCGTCTTGAGCTCGATCTCGCGGCTGTCGGCGCTGGCCGTGAAGCGCGTGCCCAGCACCATGGCACGCTCGCCCTTCTCGTTCAAGCCATAGATCTCGCTCTTGAGCTCCACCCGGGTCAACACCTTGCTGTCGAACTTCATCAGGCCGTCGAGGTTCACCAGCGGCGGTTCCCGCGTCAGGCCCTCCATGGCTTCATCGAAGCCCTTGGCCAGGGACTGCAGCGCCTGCTGCTCCTGCGGCGTGAGGTCGCCCTCGACGTCGATCTGCACCGTGATGCCCGACCCCGTGCTGACCGGCAGGCGCTGGTCGGCAATGGAAATGCGCACCGAAGCGCCCGACTGGGTCTTGATCGTCAGCGCGGCGCTGGCGCTGGGGCTGGACCGGATGGCCCATTGCGCATCGGCGGCCTTGCCCTGGATCTTGTCGGGCGAGTAGGCCGCCGCCACGTTCACGATGGTCTGCCGGTAGCTGCTGCCCGTGCTGGCCACCTGCTCCAGCAGGGCCGAGCCCAGGCCGGCAAAGCGGGCGCTCTGGCTGGTGGCACTGGCGTTGCGGCCGATGATCTGGTCCACGGCCGTGGTGGGGGCCTGCTCCCAGACCTGCATCCGCCCGTTGCGGGTCTGCAGGTTCGCCAATGCCTCGTAGGTCACGTCCACGGTCTGCAGCGACGAGGGGTACTGGGTGACATGGAGAAATCGGGTATCGCCCGAGGCCGCAGCTGCAGGCGCGAGGGGGGCGGAGGCGGTGAAGGCCGTCGTTGTGACGGCCGCCGTGTCTCCACTGGAGGGGATTGCAAGGGCTGTGCTCGGTGCGGCGGCGGCCTTGATGGTGGCGCTCTGTGTGCCCAGGGCTGCTGCCGGAGAGGAAAGACTGACGGCACTCATTTTCTGGTTCTTGGTTTGTTGATGCGGTTCCGGTTGTTATCGGCAGGGCTTGAGAAAACTGAAGGCCCGTGCCGACCTGTGCGAAGCTCTGCACCCCCGACAAAAAATGAGGAGTGATGGCAAGCCATGGACCTGAAATTCAGCCACGTCGATGTTCTGGTGGGCAACCTCGAAGCGGCCTGTTCCTACTACGCGCGAATCTTCAGCGCGCGCGTGTCCAGGACCCTGGTATGGGACCGTGGTGGCCTGCATGTGCGCTATGCCGTGGTGATGTTCGGTACCGAGCGCTTCATGCTCGTGCAGCCCATCGCTGGCAATCTCAGGGAGCTGTTGGACAGGCAGGGCGAGGGCACGATCTACCGCCATTGCTACTCCACCCCCGACATCGAGGCTGCCTATGACGAACTGGTGGCCGCCGGTGTGCAGCCGGAGGATGAAAATGGCAATCGCCTGGACCGTGATGGGCTGCGCACACCCAGCGGTACCCGCATCCTGTGGCTGCCCAAGCGGTTTGGACACTTCTCGATCGAGCTGCTGGAGGCGCGGGAGCTTGAGCGCTTTATCGCGGAGCTGTTTGCGGACAGCAGCGCCGCGTAGCGTATCTCTGCATGGCGCTCAGGGCCGGGCAATGAAGGCCTGCTTGCCCTGCCGGTCGAAGCCCGCCGTTTCATAGAACTGCAGCGTGGCTTCGTCCTTGCGTCCGGTCATCAGCATCACTTTGTAGCAGCCCTGGCTCCAGGCGAACGACAAGGCATCGTGCAGCACGGCCTTGGCGTGGCCGTGTCCTCGGTGATCGGCATGGGTCACCACGTTCTCGATCAAGCCATAGGGTCGGCCACCGCGCGTGAGGTTGGGCACGATGGTGATGGTGCAGCTGGAGACCAGTTGGCCGTCCACATAGGCCCCCGCATACCGGTAGCGGGGGCTGCCCAGCAGCTCGTTCCAGATCTGCTCCAGTGCGTCGCCATCGGGCGGCGGCTCGTCGTCGGCATGCAGGTGGCCATAGAGCGCCAGCAACTGCGGCAGCTCGGACCGTGCGATGGGGCGAATCTCCATGCCTGCATTCTGCATGGGCCGTTCACCCCACCCGCCGCGCGCCGAACCACTTGCCCAGGAAGTCCGCCAGCGCCCGTGTCTTGGCCGACAGGTCGCTCTTGGTCGGGTAGACCAGCGTCACGTCGGCCGCGGGCAGGGCCCAGCCAGGCAGCACGGGGGAGAGGCGGCCTGACTCCAGATAAGCCGCCACATCCCAGTGCGAGCGCATGAGCAAGCCATGCCCGTCCAGCGCCCAGGTGGTGGCCGCTGCGCCGTCGTTGGTGCTGAGCATGCCGCGCACCTTCACGGTCTCCTGCCGCTCGCCCTGGCGCAGGTGCCAGGTGCCATAGGTCTCGTCGCTCTCGCGGATCACGATGCACTGGTGGGCCAGCAGGTCGGCGGGCTGCACAGGGTCGCCCGCCTGGGCCAGGTAGGCCGGCGATGCGCACAGCACGCGCTGGTTGGCCATGAGGCGGCGGGCCGTGAGGCGCGAGTCGGGCAGGTCGCCGAAGCGCACGGCGGCGTCGAAGCCTTGTTCCACCAGGTTCACAGGCCGGTCCGTCAGGTGCAGTTGCACCTCCACTTCGGGGTAGGCGCGTGCGAAGGCCGAGAGGGCGGGTGCGATGTGCACGCGGCCAAAGCCCAGCGTGGCGGCCAGCTTGATCAGGCCGCGCGGCGAGCTGCGCGCGCCGGCCACCGTGCGCTCCAGCGCCTCCAGGTCACCGAGGATGCGGGCGCCGTCCAGCAGGTAGGTCTCGCCCTCGGGCGTGAGGTGGATGCGCCGCGTGGTCCGGTGCAGCAGGCGCACGCCGAGGCGGTGCTCCAGCTGCGCCAGGCGCCGGCTGACCGCAGGCGGGGTGATGCCCATCTGCTGTGCGGCAGCGGCCAGGCTGCCTTCCTTCATGAGCAGGGCAAAGAAGCGCAGGTCCGAAAAGCCGTCCATGGGTGTCTTATTCGTGCTTTGGATTTATGAATGAAGTAATTTTGACGGTATTTATGGCTTTTGACATCACTCATAAGATCCAACCCACAACAAGTACCGCAGGAGACAGACCCATGACGAAGCTTTCCCTTCCTCGCCGCCGCCTGGCCACCGCCGCCGTGGCCGCCGCCACGCTGGCCGTGCTGGCATCCCCCGCTGCCATGGCCCAGGGCGCTGCCTATCCCAACAAGGCCATCAAGCTCGTGGTGCCCTATGCACCTGGCGGCAGCGCCGACATCGCGGCGCGCCTCATCACGGACGAGTGGGGCAAGGCCCTGGGCGGCTCGCTGTTCATCGAGAACAAGGGCGGCGCCGGCGGCAACATCGGTGTGGACATGGTGGCCAAGGCCGCACCGGATGGCTACACCATCGGCCTGCAGACCGTGTCGCTGGCCATCAACCCCGGCCTCACGGCCAGGATGCCCTACGACACCCTGAAGGACTTGGCCCCCATCGGCATGGTGGCCAGTTCGCAGCACGTGCTGGTGGTCAACAACGCACTGCCGGCCAAAAACCTCAAGGAACTGATCGCGCTGCTTAAGGCCAAGCCGGGGCAGTATTCCTATGGCTCGGCCGGGGCGGGCAGCACCTTCCACATGTCGGCCGAGCTGTTCAAGGCCGTGGCCGGCACGCCCATCGTGCACATCCCCTACCGCGGCGGCGGCCCGGCCATGATCGACACCATGTCGGGCCAGGTGGCGCTGAGCTTTCCGGTGCTGTCAGCCGCGCAGCCGCATGTGCAGGCGGGCAAGCTGCGGGCCCTGGGCGTCACGGGCACCAGGCGTTCCCCCCTGATGCCCGACGTGCCGACCATTGCCGAAGCCGGCCTGCCGGGCTACGCTTTCGAAACCTGGTTCATCGTGTTCGCGCCAGCCGGCACGCCCAAGCCGGTCGTCGACAAACTCAACACCACCTTGAACCAGGCACTCAACACCCCCGCGCTCAAGGAGCGCATGGCCAAGGACGGATTCGATCCCATTCCATCGACCCCCGAGCAGGCCCGTGCGCGGCTCGAGAAGGAGATGCCGCAGTGGGCCAAGCTGATCAAGGAACGGGGCATCACCGCCGAATAGGCCCCGCCGCAATTCCAACGACACCATGACCACGACGACCCCGCTCTTCCCAGGCTTTACCCCGTACCGCGTGCCCACGCCAGACGGCCAGCACATCCACGCGCTGGTGGGCGGCACGGGCCCGGCCCTGCTGCTGCTGCACGGGCACCCGCAGACCTCGGCCATCTGGCACAAGGTGGCGCCGGTGCTGGCCCAGCACTTCACGCTGGTGCTGGCGGACCTGCGGGGCTATGGCGATTCGGCAAAGCCCGCCGGTGACGCGGAGCATGCCCTGTACAGCAAGCGCACCATGGCCGCCGACATGCTGGCCGTGATGCAGCACCTGGGCCACCCGCGCTTCACCGTGCTGGCCCACGACCGCGGCGCCCGCGTGGCGCACCGCCTGGCGGCGGACCACCCGGCCGCGGTGCAGCGCATGGTGCTGCTCGACATCGCGCCCACGCTGGCCATGTACGAACAGACCAGCAATGCCTTTGCGCGTGCGTACTGGCACTGGTTCTTTTTGATCCAGCCCGCGCCGTTGCCCGAGCGCCTGATCCAGGCCGACCCCGCTGCCTACGTGCGCGACGTGATGGGCCGGCGCAGTGCGGGCCTGGCCCCGTTCGACCAGCGGGCCCTGGCCGAGTACGTGCGCTGCCTGGGCCTCCCCGGCACGGCCCATGGCATCTGCGAGGACTACCGCGCCGCCGCCGGCATCGACCTGGTGCACGACCGCGCCGACCGCGAGGCGGGCCGCCAGCTGGCCATGCCGGTGCTGGCCTTGTGGGGCGAGCAGGGCGTGGTGCACCAGTGCTTCAAGCCCCTGGCCGAATGGCAGCGTGTGGCAGCCGACGTGCGCGGCCATGCGCTGCCCTGCGGTCACTACATCGCCGAGGAAGCGCCCGATGCACTGCTCGACGCGGCGCTGCCCTTCCTGCTCTCCGGCCGGTAAGACAGCACACCACAACGACAACTCCCCCCGATGACCATGACCACCCCCACGACGCTGTACCAGAAGCTGGTCGCATCGCACACCGTGGCCGTTCTGGACGAACAGAACGTGCTGCTCTTTTGCGACCTGCACCTGATGAACGAATACACCAGCCCCCAGGCCTTCGCCGGCCTGCACGAGGCCGGGCGCGGCGTGCCCGTGCCGGGGCAGAACGTGGCGGTGGTGAGCCACATCATCCCCACGCACCCGGTGCGCTTGCGCACCATCCAGGACCCGCCCTCGGCCCTGCAGGCCAGCAACCTCAAGGCCAACTGCGACCGCCACCACATCCCGCTGTTCGACACCAACGACCCGCTGCAGGGCATCGAGCACGTGATTGCGCCCGAGCATGGCATGGTGCGCCCGGGCATGGTCATCATCTGCGGCGACAGCCACACCACCACCTACGGGGCGCTGGGCGCCTTGGGTTTCGGCATCGGCACGTCCGAGGTGGAGCATGTGCTGGCCACCCAGACCCTGGTCTACCGCCTGGCCAAGGACATGCGCATCCGCGTGGACGGCACGCTGCCCACGGGCACCACCGCCAAGGACCTGATCCTCATGGTCATCAGCCGCATCGGCGCCCAGGGCGCGCGCGGCTATGTGGTGGAGTTCTGCGGCAGCGCCATCAGTGCCCTGTCGGTGGAGGCGCGCTTCACCCTGTGCAACATGGCGGTGGAGGCGGGCGCCCGCGGCGCGCTGATCGCCCCCGACGCTACGGCCATCGACTATGTGCTGGCCAAGGCCCCCGACATCACCGGCGACGTGCGCACGCAGGCCCTGGCCCACTGGGCCACGCTGGGCAGCGACGCGGGCGCCGTGTTCGACGTGGAGCATGTGTTCGACGCCAGCGGCGTGGCCCCCTTCGTCACCTGGGGCACCAGCCCCGACCAGGCCATGGCCATCAACGCCACCGTGCCCCGGCCCGAGGACATCACCGACGCCGTGCAGCGCAGCAGCGCCGAGCAGGCCCTGCGCTACACGGCCTTGGCGGCAGGGCAGCCGCTGGCGGGCGTGCCGGTGCAGCATGTGTTCATCGGCTCGTGCACCAATGCGCGCATCGAGGACCTGCGCGAGGTGGACCGCATCGTCGGCAGCCGCCACGTGGCCAGCGGCGTGCGCGCCATGGTCGTGCCCGGCTCGGGCGCCGTGAAGGCCCAGGCCGAGGCCGAAGGCATTGCCGCGCGCCTGGTGGCCGCGGGCTTCGAGTGGCGCCAGCCCGGCTGCTCCATGTGCCTGGCCATGAACGACGACGTGCTGGCCCCCGGCCAGCGCTGCGCCTCCACCACCAACCGCAATTTCGAGGGCCGCCAGGGCCGCGGCGCCATCACCCACCTGATGAGCCCGGCCATGGCCGCCGCCGCCGCCATCACCGGCTGCATCACGGACGTAAGGACTTTGGAGGTGACTGCATGACCGCCGACAACAACAGCACCGTGCGCGGCCGGGCGGCCCTGCTCGACATCGCCAACCTCGACACCGACCAGATCATGCCCAAGCAGTTCCTGCGCGGCATCGACAAGTCGGGCCTGGCGCCCGGCCTGCTGTACGACCTGCGCTTCGACGGTGCGGGCCAGCCGCGGCCGGATTTCGTGCTCAACCAGCCGGCCTTTGCCGGCACCGACGTGCTGCTGGCCGGCAGCAACTACGGCTGTGGCTCCAGCCGCGAGCATGCCGTGTGGGGCATGCAGCAGTACGGCTTCAAGGCCGTGGTGGCGTCGAGCTTTGGCGAGATCTTCTACTCCAATGCCATGAACAACCGCCTGCTGCTGGCCATGGTGGGCGAGGCCGATGCCCAGGCCTTCATGCGCGAGGCCCGTGCCAGTACCGGTCCCTTGGCCATGGAGATCGACGTGGAGCAGCGCCAGGTGCGCACGGCAGGGCACAGCGCCCCGTTCACCATCTCCGAGCGGCACCGGCGCATGTTCCTCGATGGGCTGGACGTGATCGGTGCCTCGCTGACCTACCAGGCGCAGATCGACGCCTTTGCCCAGCGCCACTGGGCCGCGCAGCCCTGGGTGAAGGACGTGGCGCGGCGCACGCGCGAGCGGCTTGGCTCGCAGGGGCCCCAAGCGTGACATTCTGCGCACCCGGGTGTCAGCGCCTGGGGGGCGGGGGGCGACAGGTCTCCTATAGTGGTGGATCGCCCTTCGCCATCCCATGTCCATGCAGACCTTCACCCTGACCCGCAGTGACTACGTCCTGGCCCATGCACGCACCACGGCCCATCTCCGGGCCCTTGCCAGTCGCAGGAGAGCCGCCTCGGCGGCAGGGCAGGGGACGGTGCGCAAGGCCCTGGTCCCGTTGGCGAAGGTGGCAGCATGGCTGCTGGTGTTTGCAGTCACCTGGGTCTTTTTGCAGACCCGTGACCCCGGCTCGCGTGCCATGGGCTATGTGGTGTGCGCCGCCATCACGGCAGCGGTGACCCTGGTTCTGGCCTACGTTGCTGGCGTGGCGATGACCCGGCGGCAGTTGCAGGAGCAACTGTCGGACGATGGCAGCACGCTGTCCCCACAATCCGTGGTGGTCAGCGAATCGGGTATCGAGCAGCATGCCAAGGGCGCCTTCTCGCGCCTGGACTGGGCGTTCTTCATCGCCCGGCAGGAGGACGAGGCCATGTTCTACCTGTTCGTCGAGCCCGGCATGTGCATGATGGTTCCCAAGGCCGTGCTGTCGCCCGAGGCGCAGGCGCTCATTGCGCACCACCTGCCCCTGGCGGCCACCTGACCAGTGGCCCCGGGGCCGTCTGTCCTCAGGGCTTGGCCGCCTTGGCTGCAGCCTGCGCCTTCTGGGTCTTGTTGTAGACCTCCATCACGGTGGCGAAGTCGCGCTCGAAATTGATCGCCAGGAAGCTGTCGTTGCCCGGCAGCAGCTGGCGCAGCTTGGGCGAGAAGCTGTAGCTGTAGGAGCACTTGGTCACGCGGGCCTGCACTTCGGGCGAGACGTCCTTGCCCAGGGTCCAGGTCTCGGTCATGAAGGGCGGGCTCTCCCACAGCGTGCGGATGCTCGACCCCTTCACGTCGCCCTTGACCACCATGCGCTGGTACAGGTCGCTGGCCACTGCGGCGGCCGGGTAGAAACCGTGCATCACCCCGGTCACGGAGCGCTCATGGCCGTTGGAGAACACCACCTCGTAGTTTTGGTCGGGCACCAGGCCCAGTGCGGGGAACAGGGCGCGCGGCGCCAGGTTGCCCGAGTTGGAGGTGGGCGTGGTGTGCGCGATCTTCTTGCCCACCAGGTCCTGCGGCTTGGTGAAGGGGCTGTCCACCCGCGAGATCAGGATCAGCTTGTACGAATTGCGCTGCCCGCTGGCCTTGTTGCCCGGCACGCCGAAGGGGGCGGGCTGGCCTGCGGCCACCAACTGCGGCACCAGGCCGGGGTTGACCTGGGCGAGCTGCACCTTGCCGGCGATGATGCCGTCGATCAGCTCCTTCTCGCCCAGCGTGTCGATGTTCACGCTGCGTTCCAGCGACTCCCCCTGCAGGTTTTGCAGGTCCATGTTGCCGCAGCGTGCCAGGTGGTTGAAGTAGTCACCCCAGATGAGCATGGTCTCGCTCTTGGCGTAGGTCTTGGGCATGGCCACGACCAGCTTCTCGCGCGTGCCGCCGAACAGCGGGGCGGCGGGTGCGGTGGCCGGCCGCGCAGCAGGCGCCTTGGCGGGCGGGGTGGCCGTGGTCTGTGCGGCCACGGGGCCCAGCAGCAAGGTGGCACCCGACAGCAGCGCGCACAGGCGCGCATCCAGTGGCTTGGCAAACATGGTGTTCTATCTCCCTCGGTTCGTTCTGTAGGCGGCAACGCAAGGCCACCGGGCAGCGCAGGCCGGCCGGGATGGCCGGGCGCTGAAGGAGGCTGTTGTGCGTTGGGAATGGATGCCCTGCGGGCGGCCTGCGGCGGCACGGTGGTGCGGCGCGGGCGCTGAACGGGTGGCCAGTATGCATGAGACGACCGGGGTGTTTGTAACCTTGGCGACTCGCGAGGCCGCGGTGTGGCGCGCGTGCCCAAGTCCACCGGCCACGGCCCGGTTGACGCGCTGTCAAGCGCCGAAACGGCGGCCATGGACAAGGTGGAGAGGGCGCAGCACGCGCGGCGCGGCAACAATCCAGCCACTTCGCAGCCCATCCCGATCGCCACCCGACTCCACCATTCCACCATGTCCCAAAACGCCCACACCCTGCACCTGTTCTTCGAGGACCCGATCCGGCTCAAGTACGCCCAGCTGGTGTACCAGTACATCGCCGAGGGCAACACCGCGGAAGCCACGCGCTGGGCCGGCAAGCTGGGTGTGGACCTGGCGGACCTGTGGGATGCCGAGTGGTTCAACCAGCAGGTCACGGCTGCGCCCGGCTACCTGCAGCTGAACTTCGACACCGGCACCAGCGACCCGTTGCCCCTGTCACCGCTGGCGGCTCTGTTCGGCCACGGCCTGCAGGCCGCGGTGCTCGACGTGTTCTACGACCAGGTGGGCGAAACCCAGCGCATGTACTTCGACAAGGGCCAATGGGTGCCGCGCCAGTACTTCCTGGCGCTGTACCCGCACCTGCAGGCCATCGTCGAGCCCGCGCACGACCCGGACGATGGCGACGAACCCGGCGAACGCGCAGCCGCCGACGCGCACGACCCGGCCAAGCCCATGTCCGTCGCCCGCCTGCTCAAGGACGAGGCCAAGAAGCGCAAGGAGGCGCAGGAAGCCGCCGAGGCCTTCGTGGAAATCGCCAAGAGCATGGGCAAGAACGGCGTCAAGAACACCGTGGATGGCGTCATCGGCGTGCTGGTGCTGGGCTCGGCCCTCAAGGGGCTGCTGCACGCCGCGGTCTTCACCGTGGTCACGGTGCTGCTGTTCAAGGGCCTGTGGTTGTGGCTGGGCCTGGGCCTGGTGCTGGCCGTGGTGTTGCCTATGTATTACGCGGCGCGCACGCACCGGGAGATCAAGGGCGATGACGACGATGGCGACGACGACAGCAACAACGACAACGGGGCGGGCGAGCCGGCCACCGCCAGCCGCTGAAGGGAGGGACAATCACATGCTGACACAGATCGAATGGTGGGGCGGGGTGATCTTCGTGCTGGGCGCACTGACGTACCGGCTGGTGATGGGCGCGCTCGAAAAGAGCGAGGGCTACGACTGGTACCGCTGGCTGATGCGCCTGTTCTTCGTGCTGCCGGGTGTGCTGCTGGCGGGGTACTTCTACCCGCTGGAGCGCCTGGAACTGCAGTACGCCTACCTGGGGCTGCTGGCTCTGGCGCTGCTGGTGCTGGCGGGCGTGCTGGTGCAGGAGGTCACGGGCGATGCCGAATCGGACAAGGACAAGGCCGCAAAGGCCAAGAGGGAGGGAGAAGAAGCAAGAAAGCAGGGAGAGAAAGGCCAGGCCGAGGAGGAGGACGGTGAAGACGGGGAGCCTGGCTGGCTGATGACCACCGTGGGCGTTGCCGTGCTGTACAGCCCGGTGCTGACCGCCTGCGCTCTGGCCTGCCACAAGGCATGGCCCATGGTGCAAAAGCTGGGATGAAGCACCCCCTGAGTCGCTTCGCGCCTTCACCCCTCTCTCGTCTCGCTTCGCGAGGCGGGAGGGGGACGCTCCCAGCGCGGCGGTGCGGCCCTTGCGCGGGAGCACTGGCGTGGGGCGCGCCAGTTCCAAGGGCTGGGGGTGACGGGCGGCGCGATGTGCCACGGATGGCTGGCATGCACCAGCTTTTTGACGGCCGGCAGCCCTGGCACAGGAGACAATGCCTGCCGGAGGCCTCGGCCTCTTTTTGCTGTCCTGTCCAAACCCCCTTGCCGGCTTGCCGCCCTCCATCCATGGCCCACGATTCGTTCCCGGAGCTCCTGTCCCTCTACATGCGCCGCATCCGCGCAAGTGCCTCGGGGGTGGCCACCGAGATCGGCCTGAGCCGCGAGGCCGTGAACAACTGGCGCAACGGCATGTCGGCACCCAACGCCCGCTCGCGCGAGAAGGTGGTGGCCTGCACCCGCTACCTGCGCCTGACCGAGGCCGAGGCCAACCGCCTGCTCAGCGCTGCCGGCTTCGCACCCGAGTTTCCGCTGCAGGCCGAGGTGGAGGCCCCGGCCACGCCCGTGGGCACCGCTGCCCAGGGGGCACAGGGCGAACAGCCCTTCAGTGCTTTCCAGGCCCGGCTCTTCGCACAGCTTGCCCAGGCCATGCCGTACCCCATCTCCATGCTGCTGTCGCCCGCGCACTGGGGGCAGCCGCCCTTCCGGCTCGAACTGCTGCAGCGCGCGCGCCAGCAGTACGGCGCCGCATCGGTGCTGCATATCCAGCCGCCCTACAGCGTCAGCACTGCGCCTACCGAGTACTTCGCCGCCATCGGCCGCCAGTGCGGGCTGGGCGAGCTGCAGTCGGACTACGAGTTCGAATCGGCGCTGGAGCGGCGCCTTGTGGCCGGCGAGCGCCTGTTCTGCCTGGTCAGCCGCTTCGAGCAGGGCACGCCCGCGCTGCGCGAAACCCTGGCCGGCATCCTGCGCAGCCTGAGCGAGATGCACAGCGGCCGCCTGCACCTGCTGCTGTGCGGTGGCGAGGCGCTGGCCGACCTCAAGTACCGCAGCGGCGACATGTCGCTGCTCAACATCGCCCAGGTCAACCACTGGCCCGAGCCCACGCTGGACGACCTGGCCATCCTGGCGCGCCAGCGCTGGCCCGGCCACGACTGGCCGCAGCCCGTGCTGGCGCAGCTGCTGGACGCCAGCGGTGGCCACCCCGCGCTGTTCGAGGAAGGGCTGCAGTGGCTGGTGGAGCAGGGCGTGAATGCCACCCAGGCGGCGTCGGCTGCGCTGCGCACGCAGCTGGCCGGCAGCCCGCGCCTGTGGCAGACCTTTCTGCCGCTGGCGCAGGAGGGCGCCCCGCGCGAGCGCCTGCGCAGCCTGCTGCAGGCCGACGACCTGGGCCGTGCGCGCCCCTACCTGCAGGACGACGACCTGCGCCGCCTGTTCTGGGGCAACCTCATCCACGTGCGCGGCACGGGCGATGCGGCACGCCTGCACTGGCGCTGCGACACCGTGCGCCATGCGGGCCTGATGGTGCTGGAGGCGGCATCCTCATGATCGAGCAGCTGAGGTCCTGGATGACCTGGCCGGTGGCGCGCGCGCTGCTGATCGCCGGCGTCACGCTGTTCATCGGCAGCGCGCTGCTCACGCCCCACCTGAACCCTGCCACCCGCGGATCGGTGCGCACCTACGAGAGCATCGGCCCCGTGTGGGGCGAGCTGGTGCAGTGGCGCGTGGCCCTGGTGCAGGCCAGCCAGGAGCTGGGCCACTGGCCGCCGGACATCCAGAAGTACGCGCCGCAGGTGCCCTTTCCCAAGCTGCGCGTCACCTCGCCGGGGCCGCTGCGCCTGCAGGCCGACGTGATCAACGACCCGGCGCTCGGCCACCTGGCCGGCACCCAGGTGCTGCTGCACATGACGCCCGACATGTACCACTGGACCTGCCGCCCCGGCAAGCCGCCCATGCCTGCCGGCGCGCTGCCCATCAGCTGCGCCGCCGGCCCCGAAAGCCAGGATGGCAAGGGCGACGACATGGACCCCGAGGCGGTGCGCCAGAGCCGCATCGCCGCGGTGGAGGCGGCCGACCCCTTCGGCTGGCTGCGCAGCCTCATCAAGTGGTGCGCGCTGATCTTCATCTTGGGTGCCGTGGTGTGGGTGCTGCGCCACCCGCTGATCGGCCCCGCGCAACTGCGCCCCGAGAAACTGCTGCGCACCCCTGTCTCGCGCCTGCCACGCATCGACCAGTTGCTGCGCACCGTGGGCCGGCTGCGCGCCACGCTGGAGGCGGCCGAAGTCCGCACCAAGGACTGGCAGAGCGCCGTGCAGTTCGCGCACGACGACGCGGCCGACCAGTCCATGGTGTTGGCCGAGCGCGTGTCCGCCAGCAGCCAGGTCAGCCGCGACTGGGCGTTGCCCGGCCTGGTGTTCGAGTGGCAGTTTCCGCCCGACCTGCCGGTCTCGCTGGACCGCTGCCTGCTCTATGTACCGCAGCCCGGGATCGACGAAGCCACCGTGCTGCGCCAGCTGCGCGCTGCGCAGACCGGCACCGATGTGCTGCTGATCCTGTGCGACCACGGTACCGAGACCCCCTGGCCGCTGCTGCGCGCCCACACCGACGACGGCGCCAACCTGCACGTGATGGTGGACAGCGCCAGCCAGACCGAATGGCTGCTCGCACGCGAACCGCTGCAGGTGCTGCTCCGCCTGCTGGCAGCCCAGCTGCGCGTGACGCGCATCTCCCCCTACCAGACCCGCGGAGGGGTGACGCGCGAGGGCGCCTTCTTCGGGCGCGAGCAGCTGCTGGCCCGCGTGGTCAACCGCGAGCCGGCCAACTACCTGGTGGTGGGCGGGCGCCAGCTGGGCAAGAGCAGTCTGCTCAAGGCCGTGCAGCGCCGCCTGCAGGGGCACCCGCAGATCGTCTGCCACTACGTCTCACTGCGCGACCACCGGCTGTCGCCGCGCATGGCGCTGCAGTTCGGCCTGCCGGCCGACACGCCGCTCGAGGCCATCGTGGACCACCTGCAGGCCCAGTACACCGGCAAGCGCCTGTACCTGCTGATCGACGAGGCCGACCTGTTCTTTCGCGACGAGTCGGCCAACGGCTACCACCAGCTGTCCACCCTGCGCTCGCTCAGCGAAGAGGGCCGCTGCTGGTTCATGCTGGCCGGCTTCTGGGATCTGTATGCCACGGCCGTGCTCGACTACCAGAGCCCCTTGCGCAACTTTGGCGAGGTGCTGGCCATCGGCGGGCTGGAGCGCCCGGCTTGCAAGGCCCTGGCCACCGAGCCGCTGCGCCGCCTGCGCCTGGGTTTTGGGGGCGATGCGCTGGTGGAGCGCCTGGTGGATGCCAGCGGCCTGCGCGCCAACCTGGTCGCCATCCTGTGCCAGGAATGCCTGGAAGCTTTGCAGCCCGGCGAGCGCGTGATCGAAAAGCGCCACCTGGACCAGGCCCTGGCCTCCCAGCCCGTGCAGGACGCCCTGGCCGGCTGGGGCCGCCTGTCGCCCGACGACGCGGCCTGCCGGCTCGACCGCGTGGTGGTGTACCACGTCGCCCAGCAGGGCGAGACCAGCCTGGTCGCGCTGGCCGGCCTGCTGCAGGGCCATGGCGTGCAGGCCGACGCCCAGGCCCTGCGCCAGTCGCTCGCGCGCCTGCAACTGGCCTGGGTGCTGCGCCGCGACGGGGGCACCTACAGCTTTGCCATCCCGCTCATGACGGCGCAGTTCGAGCCCAGCGAGGTGGAGCTTTTGCTGCACCAGGAACTGGCGGTGATGGCCAGATCCTGACCAAGCCTTCTCTTTTTTTCTGACCTTTCTTTTCCATGGCCACTTCTCTTTCCGCCGCTCTGGACGACGATCTCGGCATCGATGCCTGCATTGAGGAAATGGAACGCCTGGTCCGCTCTGGCGTGCACCCGGACCGCATCAGCCTGTACCACGATGCGTCTGCAGTGCAATGGGCATGCCAGGCCCAATGGGTCTACTACGACGGCCCCGACGAGGCATCTGCCGCCCGGCGCGTCGACGCGCAGTTCGCGTTGCTGCGACTGATGCTGGAGCACGGCGCAAACCCCAACAAGCGCAAGAACCGCAACTCCACCCCTTTGGCCGTGTGTTGCCGGCAGTTCATCTCGTACTTCCAGGAGCGTGCGGTGGAGCGGCTGGCCCTGGTACTGGCGGCGGGCGGCGACCCGCGCCAGACCAAGGACCCCGCCATCTGCATGGCCCTGGGCCTGGGCGAGATGCGGGGGGAGATTTTCGACATGGCGTTCCGTGCCGATGCGCCAGCAGGGCACGCCGACGCCGTTTTCCAGGCCATAGACCTGCTGCTCAAGGCGGGTGCCGACATCGAGGCCATGGACCACCGCCAGATGTACACCCCGCTGCTCATGGCCGCCTTCATGGGCAGCGTGCCTCTGCTGCAGTTCCTGAAGGAGCGTGGAGCCAACGTGCACGCCACCAACCCCGATGGCTCCAATGCCTTGATGTACACCGCAGGCGACGTGGATGGCCTTGCCAACAGCCGCGCCGGCTTCTCCACCACCTGGCACCGCAGGGGCGACCCCGTGGCCACCACCCGCCAGTTGATCGACTGGGGCCTGGACCCCGCCGCCGCCAACGCCCGCGGGCGCACCCCCCTGCGCCTGGCCGTGAACGCCGGCAACCTCGACGTGGCCGCGGTGCTGGCGGAGGCGCTGGCCGCCCAGGGCAAGCTGGGGGCGGCCGAGGTGCGCCTGTTCAAGGGCACCGAGTACCAAGCCCGCGTGGCTGCGCTCACCACCAGCGTGCAGCCCAAGAAGCCGGCCAAGCCCAAGAAGCCAATCCAGCCCAAGGCGTCCGAGGATGTAGTCCAGCGCGCCACCTGGGATCGCGCCCTTGCACTGATCGACGGCCCCACCGACTGGCAGCCCAGCCAATACCCCGAATGGCTGCGCACCTGCCTGAAAGAGGTGATCGCGCGCCTGGCATCGGGTGCGGACCCCCGGGTCCCGCCCGATGTGCTGTACCTTGAATACCATGGCCACTTTCGCAGTCTGCGCTGGTCCCGCACCAAGTCCTATGTCAGCCGCAGCGGCGCAGTGGAACTGGAGGCCCAGGTGGTCGATTGGGCAAAGATGTCCGTCAGCTTCTCGCAGGTGGACAACGACAACTGGGTGCTGCGCGAAGCCATCGAACTGCCCATGGTGCCCCCAGGCACACCGCCCAGCACCGAAGCCCTGTGCGAAGCCGTCGGGCAGCTGTGCGCCAGGTACCTCAAGACCGTGGGGTGATGAGCCCCGCCAAACCCTTTACGATCCCACCCGTTGGCACACCTACAAACAAGCTGGTTCTGAAGAGGGAGAAAAACACATGCCATTGCCTTGGTCGATCATCGCCACCCTGGGCCTCGCCGCTGCGCTGGCCGCCTGCTCACCCGCTGTGCCCACCGAGTGGCGTGGCATCCCCGTGGTGAAGGACCAGCTCGTGAAGGTGGAGGACACCACCAACGACCATGGCCTGTATGCGGTGTACAGCGGCGTCTCGCGTGCGGAGATGTTCCAGCGGATGGCCGCGTCCATGGCGGGGGCGGGCTACACCAAGGTGGGCGAGGCCTTTGAAGGCAATGTCCACGGCTACACTAAGGGCACCGAGCAGCTGGCCGTGAAGGTGGACCAGTTCGGCGACGAAGTGTTCCTGGCCGTCTTCGATGCCAAGGGCAAGGAGCCCCTGGTGCACGGCGTGGTGTTCGGCCAGTACCAGCTGGGCGAGAAGAAGACGGGGCAGGAGGCCAAGGACCAGTTGCTCAAGGACCTCGCCAAGTGAGCCCGGGAAACCAGTCTGCCATGCGCATCCAGCTCGAATCCCCGCGCCAGGCCGACGTGGTGCAGCTCATCGACGACCTCGACGCCTTTCAGAAACCGCTGTACCCGCCCGAAAGCCACCACGGCATCGACCTGAACGCGCTGTCGCAGCCCAACGTGCTGTTCGCCGTGGCGCGCAATGCGGACGGCGTGGCCCTGGGCTGCGGCGCCATGGTGCTGGGGGCCGATGTCAGCGAGGTCAAGCGCATGTACGTGCGCCCCGAGGCCCGCGGCCAGGGCCTGGCGCGGGCGCTGCTGGCCTTTGTCGAAGCCGAGGCCATCGCGCGCGGCTGCACCCGCTTTGCACTGGAGACCGGGCCCCTGCAACCCGAGGCGCTGGGCCTGTACGCCCGCATGGGCTATGCAGAGTGCGGACCGTTCGGCGGCTATGCGCCGGACGTGCACAGCGTGTTCATGCGCAAAGAGGTGCAGGTGGCTGTATGACGGCGCCGGCCGATGGCACCACTGTGCGCCGGCTCACGACCGAAGACGCCGAGGCCTTCAGCGCGCTGCGCCGCCGGGTGGCTGCAGACAACCCTGTGCCCTTGGGCCTGGGGCTGCAGGAAGAGCTGGCCCGACCGCTGCAAGGCTTTCGCGACCAGTTGGGTGCTCCATCGAATGCGGTGTTCGGCGCCTTCGTCCAGGGCGAGCTGGCGGCCACGGCTGCCGCCACGCCCAGCGGGCCGTTCTCGTCTTCGCACCACAAATTCATCCTGTGGGGCACCTTCGTGGCACTGTCCCATCGCCGCCAGGGCCTGGGCCGCACCGTGGTGGAGCAGGCCATCGGGCATGCACGCCAGCTAGGGGCGCGCCGCATCCACCTCACCATGTACCTGCCCAATCCGGCTGCCCGGGCCTTGTATGAATCCCTGGGCTTTGCGGCCTGGGGCACCGAGCCGGAGGCCGTGTGCATCGATGGCGTTTACCACGATGGCTTGCAGATGGCCCTGCTGCTGGGAGAAGATGGAAGCGTTTGAGCAAAGGCCCGCCGCATGCCGCAGACCCTCATCGCCCCGACCGCGCACCACACCTTCTTCTGGCGCCGCCTCTACAGCCCCGGCAGCGATGTCTGCCGCGTCCACCAGCGCACCGATGGCGGCTGGGACCTGCGCGGCACGGCCGTGTTCCATGACGAAGGTCTGGCCTGCGACCTGGGCTATGCCATCAGCGTCGACGCCCGTTGGGTGACCCAGGCCGCCCATGTGTTCGGTCACTGCGGCGAACGCGCGGTGGACCTGCGCTTTCACCCCGGCGCCGATGGGCAGTGGCGTGTAGGGCAGGGCAGTGGGGCCGATGCGGATACCGGCGTCAGCGCCAGCGCATGCCCGGACATGGACCTCAATTTCAGCCCTGCCACCAACATGATCGCGATCCGCCGCATGGCGCTGGAGGTGGGGCAGGAGGCGCAGGCGCCTGCGGCCTGGCTGTCGTTTCCGGAGTTGCGGCTTCAGGAATTGCCCCAGGTCTACCGGCGGTTGGATGCCCTGCGCTACCAGTACGACGCGCCTACGGTAGGCTACAGCGGGGTGCTCGAAGTGTGCGCAGACGGCGCCGTGGTCGACTACCCGGAGCTGTTCGCGCGGACCACCTCCTGAGCGCGCAGACGCGCCAGGGCGACGTGTTTCTCGGGCACAACAGTTACCGACGGTGTCATGCACGTGACGCACTCGCCCCCCAAGCTCCCGTGCTTTCTCACCCCCGCAGAAAGATGCACCACATGGGCTTCGCACACACCACCTCCGCCTGGCACCGCACGGCTGCCGCGTTCGCGCTGGCCGCGCTGACGGCAGCCACCCTGGCCGCCTGCGGCGGCAGCGACGACGACAACGGCGAATCCCGCGTTGCATCCCTTAGGCTGATCGGCACCGCGTCCCTGCCCACCGGCACGATGTTCGAGGGCGTGGAGTTCGGTGGCATCTCGGGGCTGGACCTGGCCACCGATGGCAGCTACTGGGCGATCTCGGACGACCGGGGTGGCGAGCGTGGCACGCCGCGCTTCTACAACCTCAGCATCGACTACGCCGCCACCGGCCCGGTGACGGTCAAGGTCAACCGCCAGACGTACATGCAGCGCGAGGATGGCTCCAGCTTCCCGGCCAACGCCCGCACGGTGGACCCCGAGGCGATCCGCCTGGCGCCCAATGGCAACCTGTACTGGTCGTCCGAGGGCAACTGGGGCACCACGGCTGCGACCCTGTTCCAGCCCTTCGTGCGCGAGATGACCACCGCCGGCAAGTTCGTGCGCGAGTTCAAGATGCCGGCCATCTACAACTATGTGGACAACACCACCACGGGCGCACGCAGCAACAAGCTCTTCGAGGCGCTGACCGTGGCGCCCGATGGCACGGTGTTCGTGGCCAACGAGGATGCGCTGATCCAGGACGGCCCGCTGACCACCGTGCAGGCCGGCAGCGTGGTGCGCGTGACGGCCCTGGACTCGGCCACGGGCGCGGCCAAGGCGCAGTACGCCTACCAGTTGCCCAAGATCCCGGTGGATGCGCCCGCTGGCGCACCGTTCGGCCCGGACAACGGCCTGTCGGACTTTCTGGCCATCGGCAACAAGAAATTCATCGCCATCGAGCGCGCTTTTGCCTCGGGCATCGGCAACACCATCCGCCTGGTGCTGACCGAGATCACCGACGCCACCACCAACGTGGGCAGCATGGCCAGCCTGGCAGGCCCTGCCGCCTACACGCCCATGACCCGCAAGCTGCTGCTCGAGATGCCCATTACCTACCAGGGTGTCAAGCTCGACAACATCGAGGCCATCACCTGGGGCAAGACCCTGCCCAACGGCCACCGCACCATCGTGCTGGCGGCGGACAACAACTTCACGGCGGATACGCAGGCGACTCAGCTCATGGTGTTGGAGGTGTTGCCGGAGTAAATGGGCGCTGCGCCCGCAGGGCATGTGCGGGCGACCTGCTGCAATTTTTTCCCGGCGACTGCGCGGTAGCAGTTTGCGGGGGGCGGTTGGCGCGGGATGTGTAGGGCCGCCAAGATGGCGACCTCCCCATGCTTCGCACAGCTGCTTGGTTCTGCCTACCCTTCGTCTGAAGGTGCCATGCACTCCGCACTCCGCTGGTGCGTGAACGCGCCGACAAAGCGTTCATTTGGTCTCGCAACACATGCTTACAAATGCGCTCGTCAAAAACGAAAGCCTTGGCAGTGAGCGTAGGTACATTACCGGCATTAAAGGCAATGTCTATGTTGCGTTCTTGTTGAGATCTGCTTTAACGAGACGCCATAAAAAGTCAAGAAAATTTTGGGAGGGAGTTCATGTTCTCTGCTGCAAAGCGGGTTGGTGAGTTGTTTGCTCGCGCTTCTGTAAATCTGCTTAAAAAACTTATCCTCGGGTTTTTAAAAATCACCCGGTTGCAAGTTTTAACGCTAAGGCATGCAGGAATTGCCTCGGTTTTTGGATTATTGCTTGTCTCGTCACAGTGCATCAATGCGGCTGTTCCGCGCGAGCCATTCTATCTTGGGTACCCGTACACCGAAGAGCTGGGAAAGCCGTTCTATACGAAGCGTGGCTATTGTGACGCCTATTCTGCTTGGCGTGCGGCGAATCCGAATGATCAATACACATTCACAGTCGTGGAGGTCTTCGATGCGGATGGGACAAATATTTCATGCGGAGGATGGTTGCGGGGAAAAGAAGGAGCTTATAAGGCTTACACGTACGTTCCAGTTACTGCCAGTCACCCGTGTCCAGCCAATTCGAAAAATTATGTAGCCAATGACTGTGGCTGCGATTTTGGATATACCGAAAGAGGCGGTAAGTGCGAACGGAATAATAATGTTCCTGACGGCCCGAGCGGATCTTCATGCCCGCTCTCAGACTACCGCGAACCAACTGGTAGTACTAAGCACCCCATTCTCTTAAGCACTGGGGAGAAGCATCTCGACGAGGATGACTTCTTCGACTTGTCAGCCCATCCACTGGGGTTCTCCCGCAACTATCTCCATCGGAGAAGCTTGAGTCAAAGCACTGTAGGTGCAGGTTGGTCTCACAGCTACGCAGAGCGTCTTCAACACGAGCCTGCGGTGGCAGCCTCAGCGCGAGTAAAGCCATCTCCTGAAAAACTCACTATTTTCCTGGGCGACGGGTCAGAGAGGTGGTTCTTGCCTTCCGGTAGTAGCTGGATTCCACTGGGCAGCGCCGACACTTTGGAATCCACCCCTCCGGGTTGGATTCACAAGTCTGCATCTGATGATGTCGTTCGAAAATTCGATGCTTATGGGAAATTGATTAGCCACCAGCAACGAAATGGCTGGACCTACCAATACAGCTACAATGCGGCCGGCGAACTGCAGACTGTCACCAACCAGTTCGGTCGCACGCTGCATTTCGCGTACAGCGGCTCGAATCGGCTATCCAGTGTCAGTTTGGGTACGGCAGTAAAGGCTACGTATGGTTATGACGGTTCTGGGCGGCTGCAAACAGTAACGTTTGCAGGCGGCGCATCCAAGTCCTATCTTTACGAGGATGCGGCATTCCCTCAAGCGATCACCGGCATTGTGGATGAGAATGGTGTGCGCCTGGCAACCTTTGCTTACAATGCCAATGGTGATGCGGTCAAAACGGAGCGCGCCGGAAATGTGTCTGTCTATGAAGTGAGTTATCCAGGGACTCCCCATGGCTCTACAACCGTTAAGGATCCGCTGGGGGTTACTCGCAACTACTCCTATAAAAGAAATAGCGGAAGCTTGGCTATCGTATCGAGCGATTACGCCTCGGGCGGGTATTCCAATATTGCTGCGAGCCGCGTGCAAAATTCTTCCGGCCTCATTGATTCCGAAAAAGATTTCCAGGGTTTCTCGACTTCCTTTACCTGGGATACCGCTCGTCGCCTTCGCCTGACTAAGACCGAAGCTGTCAACCAGCCGGAAAGCCGGACGACCTCAACATCCTGGCACAGCCAATGGCGCTTGCCTGTGGCAGTCACAGAGCCTGGCCGCACGACTGGCTACACCTACGACGGCCAAGGCAACGTGCTGACAAGCACTCTTACGGACACGGGTCCGGGGGGCGTGGCGCGCACCACCACCTGGACCTACAACTCGGCCGGCTTGGTTGCCACTGAGACCGCCCCAAACGGGGCAGCCACCAGCTACACCTACGACAGCCTGGGCAACCTCACCCAGAGCACGAATGCCCTTGGCCATGTGGACACCTACACCCATGACAGCACAGGCCGCGTGCTCAGCCACACCGCACCCAACGGCTTGGTGAGCAGCTATACCTACGATGCGCGTGGCCGCATGCTTACCAGCAACCGCGGCGGGCAAGTCACCACCTTGACCTATCGCCCTAGCGGGCACATTGCAACGGCCACGTTCGCGCATGGCCACAGCATCACGTATTCCTATGACGCAGCTCAGCGCATGACAGGCTGGAGCGACAACCGTGGCAACACCGGCACCTATGTGCTGGACGCCATGGGCAACCGGACCAATGAGGAGGTGCGCGACAGCCAGGGTCAACTGGCCTGGAAACTGGCACGCACCATCAACATAATGAATTTGGTTGCCAGCACCACCTTGGGCCCGCAGTCGCCCACGACCAACAGCTACGACAACAACGGTGAGTTGGTCCAAACCCGCAATGGCAACAGCGAGAACAGCCAGATTACGCTGGACGGCCTGCGCCGCGTCAAGACCGCTTACGACGCATACAACGCTGCGACTTCGCTGACATACAACGCCCTGGATGGCGTCACGTCCCTGACGGACCCCAAGAGCGTCACCACCACCTACACCCGCGACGCCCTGGGCAACGCCACCAGCGAAGCCAGCCCCGACAGCGGCAGCGAAAGCGTCCAATACGACGCCCTGGGCCTGCCCACCAGCATCACCAACGCCCTGGGTCAGGCAACGACCATCACGCGTGACTCGCTGGGCCGCCCCACATCCATCGTGCACGCCGGCGGCACCACCACCCTGCGCTACGACCAGACCCCTGTCAGCAAGGGCTACCTCAGCGAGATTGAAGATTCCAGCGGCCTGACCACCTACCAGCGCGACCTGCACGGCCGTGTTGTGAGCCAGACCCAGAAGCTCATCAACAACGACACCCGCACCCTGGCCTACAGCTACAACGCCACCACGGGTTTGCTCGCCAGCACCACTTACCCCGGCGGCCAGGTCCTGCAGAACGTGTATGACGCCACCGGCCAACTCACCGGCCTCACCTGGGCCGGCCAGCCCATCGTCAGCGGGATCGCATGGAGCCCCTTGGGCCAGCCCACCGCCTGGAACTGGAACCTCCCCGGCAGCACTGCCGCCATCCCGGCCACCCGCAGCTACAACACCGCAGGTCAGCTGACCAACACCGAGTTCAGCAGCTATGTGTATGACGGAGCAGGCCGCATCACCAGCCTCACCCAGAGCCTGATGCAACCCGCCAGCACGGACGTGCAAGCCAACACGGTGACCCAGGCCCCCGCCACCTGGACGGTGACCTACATCCCCACAGGCCGCATCACCAGCTTCACCAAGTCCGCCGCCAGCGGTACACCAACCGACACCGTCACCTACACCTACGACCCCAACGGCAACCGCACCAGCAGCAGCCAACAGCGCGCAGGCACCACCACCAACCGCACCTACACGCTCACGGCCAACCGCCAGACCGGCTTCAGCCAGACACAAACAGGTGCCAGCACCGCGAGCACCAGCGTCACTTATGAGTACAACGCCGCAGGCGACCTGCTGAACGATGGGCTGCGCAGCTTCCAATACGACAGCCAGGAACGCCTGGAAAAAGTCACCACCGGCACGGGAGCAGACGCCCCCAGCACCCAGTACGCCCACAACGCCCTGGGCCAGCGCGTGTTCAAGACCGAACCACTGTTCGCCAGCGGCGGATCAGGATCGACCACCAGCAGCAAGAACCTCAACAACCTCCTGGCCGACCCCGAAGACCAGGAAGAAGCGGAGAAGGAGCAGGACAAGGGCCTGATCCAGACCGCGTATGAATTCTTCACCCGCCTGTGGAGCCCCGGCAGCAGCGACGCGCAGAAACTGGGTTATGCCTATGTCTACGGCCAGGACGACTCCCTGCTGGGCGAATACGGCATGGGCGGCAGCAACAGCACTGGCACCACCCAGTACATCTACCTGCCCACGGCCAACGGCCCCATGCCCATTGCCGCCATCGTCAATGGAGTGGCATATGCCGTGCACAGCGACCACCTGAACACCCCGCGCAAGCTCACCCAGCCCGACGGCCAGGTGGCTTGGCAATGGGCGTACAGCGCGTTTGGGGATGAACAGCCCACTCTGGGCGCCAAGCGCTTTACCGACGCGACGACCAACCCCACGACGGGCAGCACCACCATCCCCGAAGTGACTTTCAACCTGCGCTATCCGGGGCAGTACTACGACAAAGAGAGCAACCTGCACTACAACTACTTCCGCAGCTACAGTGCGGAGCGGGGGCGGTATACGCAGGCGGATCCGATTGGGTTGGATGGTGGGTTCAATCGGTTTGGGTATGTAGATGGCAATCCGCTTTCATTCGTTGATCCAGAAGGACTGCAGTTCCTTGATCTGACAACTATTGCTGGGGTAAGGCGTAATACAACGCTTGATGATGCGGTGAGGGCAGGTGCCTGGACACGGGCTGTGACGATGCCTGCCATTACTGTTGGTCTTACACCGTCTGCCATTGGATTGATTGGATCAGCATCAGCGCCTTTGTTTTGTGCAGCGCCTGAAACCATCACTGTTTCTCGTTGGGGCCGCGAAGGGCTTGAGGCTGGGGATTGGGTTATGAAAGGCGGCCAAAACTGGTGGAACTACACTCGATCCTTCAAATGGCAGCCGGGTATGGGCAATCAGTTTGCCCCGTATGGGACAGGCGCAAGCTATCAAATCCCAGCAAGCGCAATTAGGTGGCCAACGGGTGTTGGCATTGATGGCGCTTGGAAAGGATTATTTGGTCAGCGGATTTATTTGCCATGATGAATATTTTTTGTGTTTTTTTGCTTTTGGTAGGGTTTTGGCTGATATTTCTGAATTGGCGCTGTTTTTATGTGGCATTCGTAAAAAAGCAGCCGTCTCCGTCTTGGATACCGCTGATGGGTGGGATTCTCGTGTTCCTTGGGTTCTTTTTCCTCCCGGGAAATCCCTTCAGTGAGTTGGCTTGGTTGGCATTTGTGTGTGATTGGGGTAGTTTGCCCGGTATCGGTCACGCTATCATTTACCATCAGATTCGAAAAAATAAATAGCGGGTTTTACACGGTAGCGCTCGGTGGAAACCAATGGTCAGGACGAGTGTGGATAAGGGACGACTTGATATCTCCTCCGCTATAGCTTGACAGCCCGGCGCTACCTCACCTCTCAATCATCTCCTGCACCTTCGCCGCCAACGCAGCCACATCAAACGGCTTGGTAATCACCTCCATCCCAAACGCTAGCAACCCATTGCCCACGGCCGCGTTCTCGGCGTAGCCGGTGATGAAAAGCACCTTCAGGTCCGGCCGCGTCACGCGCCCTGCGTCGGCCACCTGGCGGCCGTTCAGGCCGCCGGGCAGGCCCACGTCGGTCAGCAGCAGGTCGATGCGGCGGTCGGACTGCAGCACGTGCAGGCCGGCCGGGCCGTCGCCCACCGAGATCACGTTGTAGCCCAGGTCTTCCAGCTCTTCGGCGATCAGGCCGCGGATGGTGGCCTCGTCTTCGATCAACAGCACCACTTCGCCGTCGCCCCGGTGGTCGAAGCTGGGCAGGGTGTCCTGACCGGCCTGTTCCGCATCGCCCACGTAGCGCGGCAGGTACAGGCACATGGTCGTGCCTTCGCCGGGTACCGAGTAGATGCGCACTTGCCCGCCCGACTGGCGCACGAAGCCGTACACCATCGACAAACCCAGCCCCGTGCCCTGGCCCATGGGCTTGGTGGTGAAGAAAGGGTCGAACGCGCGTGCGATCACCTCGGGTGCCATGCCCACGCCGGTGTCGGTCACGCACAGCGAGATGTACTGCCCCGGCGGCAGTTCGCGCTCGGCCGCGGCGCGGTCGTCCAGCCATTTGTTGGCGGTTTCGATGGTCAGGCGCCCGCCGTTGGGGGCCATGGCGTCGCGCGCGTTGATGCACAGGTTGAGCACGGCGTTTTCGAGCTGCGAAGGGTCCACCTGCGTGAGCCACAGGCCGCCCGCACCGACCACCTCCACCTCGACGGATGGCCCCACGGTGCGCCGCACCATCTCCTCGATGCCGCCCACCAGGCGGTTCACGTCGGTGGGGCGCGGGTCCAGCGTCTGGCGGCGCGAAAACGCCAGCAGGCGCTGGGTCAGCGAAGCCGCGCGCCGCACCGAGCTTTGCGCCATGCCGATGTAGCGCTCGGTGTTGTCGAAGTTCCTGGCATTCAGGCGCTTTTCCAGCACCTGCAGGCTGGCGCTCATGCCGGCCAGCAGGTTGTTGAAGTCGTGCGCGATGCCGCCCGTGAGCTGGCCGATGGCCTCCATCTTCTGCGACTGGCGAAATTTCGCTTCCACCTCCATCAGCTCGTTCGTGCGCTCGGTCACCTTGCGCTCCAGCGACTCGTTCATCTCCCGCAGTTGGGCTTCGTTGCCGCGCAGCGCTCTTTCGGAGCGCACGCGTTCGGTGGCGGTGCGGGTGCGGCCGGCAATCTCGCGCATGAACTCGCACTCTTCCTGGGTCCACTGGCGCACTTCGTCCTGGTTCACGAAGAGCACGGCCACCAGGCGTTCGTGCTCCACCACGGGGATGTTCATGAAGGCACGGGCGCTGCGCGACTCCAGTGCACCGGCGGCCATCGCGGTGCGGGGGTCGTTGCGTGCATCGGTCACCCTGACGAACTCATCGTTCTTGAGCGCGTCGATGAAGGTGCCGAAGTCCCGCAGGCAAAGCTCTCCCTGCAGCGTGAGCACCCCCGGAGCCGTCCAGTCGCACTGCACCTGCAGGATGTCGGTATCGTGGTCCACGCGGCCATAGCCCGCGCGGCTCACTTTGAGTGTCTGTCCCAGGATGCGGGCTGCGGCCAGGCTGATGTCGTCCACGTTGTCCAGCCCGCGCAACTGGCTGGTGAACTCGGTCAAGGCGTCGCGCTTGGCCTCAGCTGCCACCCGCTCGGTCACGTCCAGGCCATCCACGAAGATGCCGGTCACCGCGCCGGAGGTGTCGCGGATCGGCTGGTACACGAAATCCAGGTAGCGCTCGCTCACCGGCTCACCCGCGTGCTGCCGGATGTCGAAACGGGCGCCGAAGGCGGTGGCCGCCTTGCCGCTGGAGTACACACCATCGAGCATGGCCACGTAGCCCTGCTCGGCGGCCTCGGGCAGCGCATCGGCCACATTGCGGCCCAGCAGGGGGCGGTCACCCACGAGTTCGTGGTACCTGGGGTTGGACAGTTCGATGCGATGCGTGGGCCCCTGCAGCAGCACCATGAAGCTGGGCGACTGCTCGAACAGGGTGGCAAAGCGCTCGCGCTCCAGCAGCAGGCGCCGGTCGGCCAGCACCTTGTCGGTGGTCTCCACCACCAGGGCCATGGCCCCCACCGGGGTGCCCGCCTCGTCCACCAGGGGCGAATAATTCAGGTCCACCCACAGCGGCTTGTGCACTCCGTCGCGGTTCAGGCTCAGTTCCTGGTCCTCGTAGTTGAGGGTGCCTCCGGCAAGGCACACCTTGAGCACCCGGTCGTTCAGGTCGGCCGCCTCGGGCCACGCCTCGCGGATTTCCATGCCCAGCAGGCCCGGGTGGCGCCCGCCGGCAAATTTGGCATAGGGGTCGTTGTAGATCAGCACGCCCACCTTGCCCCACAGCGTGGCGATGGGCATGGGGCAGCGCAGCATGTTGGCCAGCGCCAGCGTGAGGTGGGCAGGCCACTGGTCGAGCGGACCCAGTTCGGTGCGGGACCAGTCGAAGCCGGCGATCAGTCCGGCCATTTCGCCGCCGGCGGACAGGAGGGAAGCTTGGTTGGTGGGTATGCCGGAGGACATGGGGGCCAGGTTCTGTGATCGGGCCGTGCCCGGGGATGGCGGTGCGGCACCGCATTTTTCGCACGATGATAAAGACAGCTGTCCAGAGATTTTGTAGGCATTCGCCGATGCCGTCACCAAAACCTGCATGACTGGGTGGTGACCGCCGATAACCGCTACCCCTGGCCCGGTCTGCGCGCCATCACCAGCGTGTACAGCGCCTGCGCCGCCACCGACAGGCTGCGGTCGCGCCGGCGCACCAGGTAGATCTGGCGCAGCAGCCCGGGCAGGGCCAGCGGCCGGGTGACCAGGCCGGGCTGGTCGAAATGGAACAGCGTGAGCGCCGGCACCACGCTGACGCCCAGGCCCGCGCGCACCATGCCCATCACCGTGGCCAGTTGTTCCACCTCCATCAGCGTGTGCATGGCCTGCGGGTGGAAGGCGGCCTCCAGGTACTGGCGCACGCTGCTGGTGCGCGCCAGGTGGATGAAGGGGTACGCGGCCAGGTCCGCCGGGGCAATGGCCTTCTTGCGCCGGGCCAGCGGGTGGTCGGCCGGGCACACCAGGTGGAAGTCGTCGCTGCAAAAGGGCTCCGCCTGCAGCTCGGGCGTGTCGGCGCGGATGGCGGCCAGCGCGAAGTCGGCCTTGCCGCTGGCCACACGCTCGATGCAGGGCTCCGAGAGCACGTCGGCGATGTCGATCTCGATGCCCGGGTAGCTGATGCGGTAGGCCGCCAGCACGCCCGGCAGCCAGCCCGCGGCCAGCGACGGCAGCAGCGCCACCGCCACGCGCCCGCGCTGCAGCGTGGCGGCGTCGCGCACGGCGGCCAGTGCGGCCGTGATCTCGCCGCGGATGCGCCGCGCCGACTCCAGGAAGTTCTGGCCCTCGCCCGTGAGATCCACATGCCGCGTGCTGCGGTCGAACAGGCGCAGGCCCAGGTCGTCCTCCAGCGCGCGGATCAATGCGCTGAACGCCGGTTGCGACAGATGGCACTGGGCCGCGGCGCGCGTGAAGTTGCGCTGCTCGGCCAGCGCCAGGAAGGCGTCGAGCTGGCGGGTGGACAAATGGTGCTGCGCGCTCATTGATTTGAAAAGCAGATGGATTGATACCAACAATCTATTTTACAGAATAACACCGGGTGCCTACATTCGGCCCAGGAGACAAAGACACCTTATGGCGAACAACGCAACATTGCTGGTCGGCTGCGCCGCCGGCTTCTCGGGCGACCGCACGGACGCCGCCGCGCCCGTGGCGCAGGCCCTGATCGCCAGCGGCAAGCCGGCCGTGCTGATCTTCGAGACCCTGGCCGAGCGCACCCTGGCCCTGGCCCAACTGGCCCGCCGCACCGACCCCGACGCGGGCTACGAACCCCTGCTGGTCGACATGCTGCGCCCCGTGCTGGGTGACTGCCTGGCGCACGGCGTGCGCATCGTGAGCAACTTTGGCGCCGCCAACCCCGAGGGCGCGGCCCGGCGCATCGTGCAACTTGCGGCCGAACTGGGCCTGCGCCGCCCGCGCGTGGCCGTGGTCCATGGCGACGACCTGAGCGGCCCCGCGCACCGCGCGCTGCTGCAGGGCTCCCTGGGCGATGCCATGCCCATTGAGCCCATCGCCAGTGCCAACGCCTACATCGGGGCCCAGGCCATTGCCGGTGCATTGCGCGAGGGCGCGGACGTGGTGGTCTGCGGCCGCGTGGCCGATCCCTCGCTGGTGCTGGGCCCGGCCCTGGCGCACTACGGCTGGGCGCACGACGACTGGGACCGCCTGGCCCGCGCCACCATGTGCGGCCACTTGCTCGAATGCGGCGCCCAGGTCACGGGCGGCTACTTCGCCGACCCCGGCTACAAGGACGTGCCCGGCATGGCCCGCCTGGGCTACCCCATCGCCGAGATCGACGCCGACGGCCACTGCACCATCACCAAGCCCCCGGGCACGGGCGGGCGCATCGACGAGCGCACGGTCAAGGAGCAGTTGCTGTACGAGCTGCACGACCCTGCCGCCTACCTGACGCCCGATGTGGTGGCCGACATCACCGAGGCCCGCGTGACCGCCGTGGGGCCCGACGCCGTGCGCCTGGACGGTGTGCGCGGCCATGCGCGCCCGGCCACGCTCAAGGTCAATGTGTGCTTCGAGTCGGGCTGGTTCGCCGAGGGCGAGATCTCGTACGCCGGCGCCCGGGCCGAGGCCCGCGCCCGCCTGGCCGGCGAGGTGCTGCGCGAGCGCCTGGCTGGCCTGGGCCCGCTGCGCATCGACCTGATCGGCGTGACCAGCGTGCTGGGCGACGACGCCGGCCGCTGGCTCGATGGCAGCAGTGGGGATGGCCGCGACGTGCGCCTGCGCGTGGCCCTGCAGCACCGCGACCATGCCAGCGCCCAGCGCCTGCTGCGCGAGGTGACCGCCCTGTACACCTGCGGCCCCGCAGGCGGGGGCGGGGTGCGCACGGCGATGCGGCCACGCCTAGGCACCGTGTCGTGCCTGGTGCCGCGCGAGGCCGTGCCCACGGGCTACCGCATGTTCGATTCCACAGGACAAGAGGAAAGGGCGGCCGCATGACCGACACCACCATCACCGTTCCGCTCTACCGCCTGGCGCACAGCCGCACGGGCGACAAGGGCAACCGCTCCAACATCAGCGTCATCGCCTGGCACCCCGCGCTGTGGGACGTGCTCATGAGCGAGGTCACCGAAGCCGCCGTGGCGCGACATTTTGCGCACCGCCAGCCGGGCAACGTGGTGCGCTACGTGCTGCCGCAGCTGCAGGCCATGAACTTCGTGCTCGACGACGTGCTCGACGGCGGGGTCAACGACGCCCTCAACCTCGACAGCCACGGCAAGGCGCTGAGCTACCTGCTGCTGGACCTGCCGGTGCAGGTGCCTGCGGCGCTGGCAGAGCACCTGGCCGGGCCCGGCTGATCCATTTTTCGATTCCATCCACCATCAACAACACCAGGAGACATACGCCATGACCGCATTCCACCTTCCTTCCCGCCGACGGGCCTTGTCCACCGCCGTGGCCCTGGCTGCATCGCTGGGCTTTGCCGGCACGGCCATGGCCCAGGCCTACCCGGCCAAGGCCATCACCTTCGTGGTGCCGTTTGCGGCCGGCAGCGCCACCGACCAGCTGGCGCGTGCCATCGGCCAGTCCATCACCACCGACACCAAGCAGCCCGTGGTCATCGACAACAAGGCCGGTGCCAGCGGCATGATCGCCGCGCAGGCGGTGGCCAAGGCGCCTGCCGACGGCTACACCATTCTCATCACCACCAACACCACGCACGCGGCCAACGAGCACCTGTACAAGAAGCTCTCGTACGACCCGGTGAAGGACTTCGCGCCCATCAGCGGCCTGGGCAAGGGCGGGCAGGTGATGGTGGTCAATGCCGCATCGCCCTACAAGAGCGTGGGCGACGTCGTGGCCGCGGCCAAAAAGACGCCGGGCAAGCTGAGCTTCGGCAGCGGCAGCTCGTCGAGCCGCATGGCCGGCGAAATGCTCAAGCAGCTGGCGGGCGTGGACATCCTGCACGTGCCCTACAAGAGCAACCCCCTGGCCATCACCGACCTGCTGGGTGGGCAGATCGACCTGATGATCACCGACACCTCCACCGGCGTGCCCCAGGTCAAGGCCGGCAAGCTGCGCGCCCTGGGCTATTCGACGCAAAAGCGCAGCTCGCAGCTGCCCGAGGGGCCCACCATCGACGAGGCCGGCGTCAAGGGCTACGACATGGGCTACTGGTTCGCCGCCTACGCCCCTGCCAACACGCCGCCGGCCGTGGTCGCGCGCCTCAATGAACTGGTGGCCGCCGCCACCAGGAGCGCCGCCGCCAAGTCGTTCTACGACACCGCAGGCTCCGAAGCCTGGACCACCACCCCCGACGAGCTGGCCAGGTTCCAGGCCGCGGAAACGGTGAAGTGGGGCAAGGTCATCAAGGCCGCCGGCATCGAAGCCGAGTAAGCCGCCGCCGCACGACCCGCGCACCCGGGTCCTGAACCCGCAAACCGCCGGCTGCGCCCCTGGGCAGCCGGTGTGGGCGCAGCCATGCCTGCCTGAGCACTTGCCCCCGTGCAGGCTGGCCCACGCCCGATTTTTCCGCAGAGCACGCGAACCCGGCCACCAGAGCCATTACCCAAGGAGACAAGCGACATGAGAAAACACCATCTGTACAGAACTGCCGGTGCCCTGGCCCTCACGGCAGCCGCTGCGGGGGCCCTCACGGCCTGCGGCGGCAGCAGCAGCGACGACGGCCTGACCGGCAAGGCCCCGGCCATGAAGCTCGAGATCACTGCGCGCGAGGACTTCCCGGGCAGCTACGGCACGGTGGGCGCTTACGAGCGCCTCACGGGCACGCTGTCGGGCGAGGTGGACCCGGCCGATCCCAAGAACGCCATCATCCAGGACCTGGCGCTGGCGCCGGTCAATGCGCGTGGCATGGCCGAGTACAGGACCGAGTTCGTGATGCTCAAGCCCAAGGACATGGCCAAGGCCAGCGGGGTGCTGCGCTACGACGCGCCCAACCGCGGCAACATCCTCACCATGCTCAACCCCACGGCCACGCCCAGCGATGCCGTGTACCTGGAGCGCGGCTACGTGGTGCTGTACTCTGCCTGGCAGGGCGACGTGCCCAAGAGCACGGCTGCCCGCCTCACGGCCACGGTGCCCGTGGCGAAGAACAAGGACGGCACCAGCATCACCGGCCCGTACCGCGCCGAACTGGTGCCCACGGCCGCCAGCCCCGCGATGACCCTGCCGGGCGGCGTGTTCAACGGCAGCATGATTCCTTACGAGCCCGCCAGCCTGGACAACACCCAGCCCGGCTATTCGCTCACGCGCCGCGCCAACGAGACCGACGCGCGCATCCCCGTGCCCACTGCGGACTGGAAGTTCGCCACCTGCGACGCCACGGGCGCCAATGCCTTCCCCGGCACGCCCAATGGTGCCAGCGTCTGCCTCAAGGGCGGGTTCGACCCGGCCTACCTGTACGAGCTGGTCTACGTGGCCAAGGACCCCAAAGTCATGGGCGTGGGCCTGGCCGCGCTGCGCGACACGGTGCACTTCTTCCGCAGCAAGGCGGCCGACGCCAGCGGCACCGCCAACCCGGTGGCCGGGCGCATCACGCACACGCTGGGGCAGGGCACTTCGCAGTCGGGCAATGCCATGAAGACCTTCCTGCACCTGGGCTTCAACCAGGCGCTCGACGGCAGCAAGGTGTTCGACGGCATGTACGCCCACGTGGCCGCGCGCCAGACCCACATCAACACCCGCTTTGCCGTGCCCGGCGGCGGCGGGGGCCTGCGCACCGACCACACGGCCTTCGGCCAGACGGCACCGCGCGGGCTCGACAAGGACTACATGGACGACGTGAGCGGCCGCCAGGGCGGGGTGATGAAGCGCTGCGCTGCCACCAATACCTGCCCCCGGTTCTTCCTGGGCCTGTCGGGCACCGAGTTCTGGCAGTTGCAGGGCTCGCCCGTGCTGACCGACGCCAATGGCCTGAGGGACCTGACCCAGCCCGACAACGCGCGCATCTACTACTACGCCAGCACCCAGCACGGCGGTGCCGGCGGCACGGCCAGCATCGGCTATGCACCCAGCCGCGCGCCATACCCCACGGGCACGGTGGTGCACTTCAACGACACCTTCCGCGCGCTGTTCCTGGGGCTGGAGGACTGGGTGGTGCGCGGCACCACGCCGCCCGCCAGCCAGGTGCCCAAGGTGGCCGACGGCACGCTGGTGCGCCCCGCGCAGGTGGCCTTCCCGGCCATGAAGGGGCTGACCTGGGCGGTGAACGGTGTGCAGACCGCCATCCCCGACTTCAACTACCTGGGCTGGCACAACAACTTCCCGCTGTTCGACTTTGGCCCGCAGTACCTGCCGCAGGACGAGGCCGGCATCGCCACCATCCTGCCCCCGCGCAACCTGAACCGCGACTACGCCATCCTGGTGCCCCAGGTGGATGCGCGCACCGGCCTGACCCGCGCCGGCATCCAGAGTGTGGAGGCCCGTGTACCGCTGGGCACCAGCTTCGAGTTCAACTACGTGGCCACGCCCGGCATCACCGACCTGGCCAACCTCACGGGCGGTTACATCCCCTTCCACACCACGCGGGCCGCGCGCCTGGCCGCTGGTGATGGCCGGGTGTCGCTGGAAGAGCTGTACGGCAACCAGGCCGGCTATGTGGCCGCGGTGACCGAGGCGGCCAACGCCTTGGTGGCCCAGCGCCTGCTGCTGCCGCGCGATGCGCAGGCCCAGATCGACCGGGCCAAGGCCACGATCATCTTGCCTTGAACATGCGTTGAAACTGGCGCCGCTGAGGCCAGTGCTCCCGCGCAAGGGCCGCCCCGCCGCGCTGGGAGCGTCCCCATCCCGACTCGCGCAGCGAGTCGAGAGAGGGGGAAGGCGCGAAGCGACTCAGGGGGTGTCTGCCAATGACCAGGGGGCTCCCTCGAACCGCTCAACGAGAAAATCGAGCAAGGCCCGCACCGCTGGCGACTGGTGCCGGCGCGAGGTGTACAGCGCGTTGATCGCCATCACCGGCAGTTCCCAGCCGGGCAGCAGCGCCTGCAACTCACCACTGGCAATGTGCGGGTTGGCCAGGTAGGTGGGCTGCAGCGCAACCCCGCCGCCGGCCAGCGCGGCGCGCAGCAGGGTGGTGGCCTCGTTGGCGCTGAAGTGGCTGGACACGGCCACGCGCTCGGTGCGGCCGTCCCGCGAGAGCTCCCACACGCTCTTGCCGAAGTTGGCGTAGCTCAGGCAGCGGTGGTGTTCCAGGTCGACCGGCTGCAGCGGCACGCCATGGCGCGCCAGGTAGGCGGGCGAGGCCACCAGCACCGAGTCGCAGCGCGCCAGCGGCCGGGCGATCAGCATCGGGTCGGGCCCGCTGCTGATGCGGATGGCCAGGTCGATGCGCCGCTCCACCAGGTTGAGCGCGCCTTCGCTGGCATCGAGGTCGATCTTGAGCAGGGGGTGCAGCGCCAGGAAGTCGGTGATCGCCGCGCCCAGCTGGGCGTAGGCGAACGAGACGCTGCAGGTCAGCCGCAGCTGGCCGCGAAGGCCACCCTCGGCGCCCTCGGCCGTGGCGCTGGTCTCTTCCTCGATGTCTTCTGCCAGCGCCAGCATCTGCTGGCAGCGGCGCAGTGCCTGCTCGCCGGCATCGGTCAGCGTCACGCTGCGGGTGGTGCGCTGCAGCAGGCGGGCCTGCAGCCACTGCTCCATCTCGCCCACATAGCGCGTGACCATGGCGCGCGACATCTCCAGTTTGTCGGCCGTGGCGCTGAAGCTGCCGCCGGTGGCCACTTCCACAAACACGCGCATGGCGGTCAGGCGGTCCATATTTGATCTATTTGCGCAACAAATATGCGCATTTTATGGGGTTTATTGGATCGATTGGTGCAAATAAACTGCAGCCATTCCAACTGAAACCACCCGGAGAATCCGCATGTTCCGCACCGCTGTCCTCGCTGCCACCCTGTCCGTCGCCTTTGCCGGCGCCCACGCCGCCGAGCCTCTGCAGCTCAAGGTCTACAACGCCGATGGCAACAGCTTCAACGTCAACTCCACCCTGGTCTATGGCGAGAAGGAAGCCATGGTCATCGACGCCGGCTTCACCCGCGCCGACGCGCTGCGCATCGCCGCCAACGTGCTCGACAGCGGCAAGGCCTTGAAGACCATCTACGTGAGCCAGGCCGACCCCGACTACTACTTCGGCGTGGAAACGCTCAAGGAGATCTTCCCCCAGGCCGAGGTGGTGACCACCCCCGCCGTGCTGGAGAAGATCAACGCCAAGCTGCAGGGCAAGCTGGCCTTCTGGGGCCCCAAGATGGGCGCCAACGCACCGCGCACCCCCGTGCTGCCCAAGGCCATCGCCGGCAACACCCTCACGCTGGACGGCCAGGTGGTGGAGATCCGCGGCACCACGGGCCTGCTGGCGCACCGCCCGTATGCCTGGATCCCCTCGGCCAAGGCCGTGGTCGGCAACATCGGTGTGTTCGGCACCAACACCCACGTGTGGACCGCCGACACCCAGACCGTGGCCGAGCGCAGCGCCTGGGTGGCCCAGCTCGACGAGATGGCCGCGCTGCAGCCCACCGTCGTCGTGCCCGGCCACATGGGGGCCGGCACCGCGCTGACCCCTGCCAATGTGACGTACACCAAGGGCTACCTGCAGGCCTTCGAGAGGAATGCTGCCGCCACCAAGACCAGCGCCGAGCTGATCGAAGCGATGAAGAAGGCCTACCCGGCCGCCCCTATGGGCCTGTCTCTGGACATCGGTGCCAAGGTCAACAAAGGCGACATGAAGTGGTAATTGGAGGGCGGGGCGGGCAGGCTCCTGTGTGACCTGGCGCCTTGTCAACCAACCATCCGACCATCGAAAGGACCCAGATCGTGCCAACACATCCCATGCAGCAAGTGCTGCAGCACCTGCGCGCCGGGCGCTGGGAGGCCGCGCACGACCTGGTCCAACACGATGGCTCCCAGCTGGCAGCCTGGCTGCACGGCATCCTGCATGTGCAGGAGGGCGATCTGGAGGACGCCGAGAACTGGTACGACCGGGCCAACCGGCGCTTTCGCAGCCGTGGCACGCTGTCGGAAGAGCTGGCGCTGTTCGAAGCCGCGCTCGCCCAATCCTTGCCGCCTTTTGATTCCGAATCTGAAAGACCTTGACCCATGGCCCTCATCTCGGTGACCTATCTGTTCGACCCCCTGTGCGGCTGGTGCTACGCCGCCGCGCCCGCACTGAAGCACCTGCAGGGTGTGGATGGCCTGGATGTTTCATTGACCCCATCAGGCCTGTTTGCCGGGCAGGGCGCCCGGCCCATGGATGCGCAGTTCGCCGCCTATGCCTGGTCCAACGACCAGCGCATTGAAAAGCTCACGGGCCAGCCCTTCACCCAGGCCTACCGCGACAACATCCTGGGTGCCGTGGCCGGCCGCTTCGACTCCGGCCCGGCCACCTTGGCGCTGACCGCCGTGGCCCAGACCGCACCGGGCCGCGAACTCGAAGCCCTGCACGCCCTGCAGCGCGCGCGCTATGTCGATGGCCGCGACACGGCCGATGCCGCGGTGCTGGCCGATGTGCTGGCGACCTTGGGCCTGGCGGATGCGTCCGCACTGGCCCGGGAGCCCGACACCGCGCTGCACCGCGCCACGGCCGAGCGCGTGGCCCACGCCCAGGCGCTGCTGCGCGCGGTGGGTGCGCGTGGCGTGCCGCAGTTGGTGGTCACGGGGCAGGGCGGGGCGCTGCGGTTGATTGGCGGCGATGCGCTGCTGGGGCCGCATGAGCGGCTGGTGGAGTTGGTGAGGGCCGCCGCAGCCTGATCCACCACCCGGCAGCAGATCACTCCATCGACGGATCGATCAGCACCTTGGCGCCGGTGTTGCGCGGCCCATAGAAGGCAATGGCTTCGGCGCCCAGCGCCCCGGCCAGCGACACCGTGCGCGCATAGTGGCTGGCAAAGGTGGTCTTGAGCTCGGCCGCCACGCGCTGGCGCAGGGCCTGCGCGGCGTCGTTGCCGATCTTCTGCAGGAACGGGAACAGCAGCCAGCCGCCCACGCCCCAGGCCATGCCGAAGCTGCGCTGGATCTCGGTGGGGCGGGTGTCCAGGTGGCCGTACAGGTAGACCTGCTTGTGCACGGCGGAGCCGTAGCGGCTGTACTCGGTGGCCTTGCGGTTGATGGCGGCTTCCATGCACTGCAAAATCTGCCCGGCCAGGGTGCCGCCGCCTGTGGCGTCGAAGGCGATTGTGGCGCCCGTGGCGGCCAGCGCATCGGTCAGCTCGGCCATGAAGCCCGGCGAACTGCTGTCGCAGACGTACTGGGCGCCGATCTCGCGCAGCAGCACCGCCTGCTCGGGCTTGCGCACGATGTTGACCAGGCCGATTCCGTCCTTCTGGCAGACCTTGTTGAGCATCTGGCCCAGGTTGCTGGCCGCTGCCGTGTGCACCAGGGCGGTGTGGCCCTCGCGCTTCATGGTCTCCACCATGCCCAGCGCGGTCAGGGGGTTGACGAAGCACGACGCCCCCTCGGCCGCCGTGGTGCCGGCCGGCAGCGGCAGGCACTGCGCGGCAGGCATGGCGCGGTACTGCGCGTACATGGCCCCGCCGATCAGCGCCACCGTGCGCCCGAGCAGCGCCTGGGCTGCTGGAGACGAGCCGGCTGCGACCACCAGGCCCGCGCCTTCGTTGCCCACGGGCATGCTCTGCCCCAGGCGCGCGGCCATGCCGGGCATGGCGCGCTCGGGAATGCGGGCGGTCACCACGGGCCGCTCGGCGCTGCCGGCCACCTGCACGGTAGACAGATCGGCCGGCCCGAACAGCAGGCCGATGTCCGACGGGTTGATGGGCGTGGCCTGGATCTGCACCAGCACCTCATCGGGCCCCGGTGTGGGCACGGGCGTCGGTTCGAGGCTGATCTGCAGCGTGCCGTCGGGCTGCACGAGCGAGCGCAGTTGCAGGGCGGTGGAGGGGATGGTCATGGGTGTCTCCGGGGAAATGTGCTGCATTCTCTCCCCTGCGAGCGATCTCCGCTGTCACCCACTTGGCTCACTGGGCCAGCGTGCGCACCATCTGCTCGTACATCGCATCCACGGCCGGTGAGCGCTGCGACGCCTTGCTGCGCAGCACCGACACATCCATCGAATCGAGCGTGGGCAGGTCGAACTCGACAGGCAGGTTCTGCAGGATCTGCAGGTTGGGCGGCACGCTGCAGCGCGTGAGCACGGCCACGGCCAGGCCGCTTTCCACGGCGGCCAACTGGCCGGCCAGGCTGGAGCTGTGGTACACGATGCGGTAGGCGCGGCGCCGTGCGGCCAGGGCCTTCATGGTGGCGATGCGCGCCAGGCTGGCCGACTCGTACACCGCGATCGGCAGCGGGTCGCGCCGCCAGGCCTCGAACTGTGCGGCGCCCACCCAGACCAGCGGCTCCTGGAACAGAAAGCGCCCGCGCTGCGGCTTGTCGCGCGAGACCAGGGCCAGGTCGAGTTCGCCGCGCACCACACGCGGGATCAGCGAGGTCGACTGCTCGCAGGTCAGCTCGATCTCCACCCCCTGGTAGCGGTGCGAAAAGCTGCGCAGCACCGGCGTGAGGTAGGTCGATGCATAGTCGTCCGGCACGCCCAGGCGCACCCGGCCCGCCAGCCGCGGGCCGAACAGGGCGGTCTGCGTCTCGGCCTGCAGCTCCAGCATGCGGCGCGCGTAGGCGAGCAGCTCTTGTCCCAAGGGCGTCAGCTCCAGATGGCGCGGGCCGCGCAGCAGCACCGGGCGGCCCAGCGCCGCTTCGAGCTTCTTGATCTGCATGCTCACGGCCGACTGCGAGCGGTGCACCAGCGGCGCCGCGCCGGAGAGCGAGCCGGCATCCACCACAGCGACGAATGCGCGCAGCCAGTCGATCTGCAGGTCGGGGTAGTTCATGCGTGCAATGTATTCGATTATCGAATGGCTGTGAGGCGAACTATGCGCTTTACCTGCGCCGTTAAAGATCCGACCATTGGCGCCATGAACCACAAGGCCTCCGTACTGACCGCCTCTTCCTCTCTCCTCACCGGTAGTGCCGACCCGGCCACCCTGGCCCGCGAACGCACCGGCCAGTGGCTCATGATCGCCGGCGGCATTCTGCTGGGCACCATCGGTGTCTTTGTCGAAGAGGCCGGCCAGCACCCGCTGGTGACGGTGTGGTTCCGCTGTGTGTTCGGTGCGCTGGCTTTGGTGGCCTGGTGCCTGGCCACGGGGCGGGGGCGCGAGCTGCTGCTGCGCGACCAGGCCAGGAGCCGCTGGGTGGCCTGCGCCACGGGCGTGTTCATGGTGCTCAACTGGGCGCTGTTCTTCGCGGCCATCCCGCGCACCTCCATTGCGGTCGCCACGGTGATCTTCCACGTGCAGCCCATCTGGGTCATCGTCTTCGGCGCACTGTTCCTGCGCGAGCGCATTTCGCCTGCCCAGTGGGCGGCCACGCTGGCGGCCCTGGCCGGGCTGGTGCTCACCACGGGCCTGCTCGACGGCATCCCCGCCGGCACAGCCGATGGCGGGGCCTATGTGGCCGGGGTGCTGATGTGCCTGGGCGGCTCGTTCTGCTATGCCGCCGTCACGCTGCTGGCCAGCCGTGCGCCTACGCCCATCAGCCCGTTCGCCCTGTCGCTGTGGCAATGCCTGGTGGGGGCCGTGCTGCTGGCCTGGGCGCCGCTGGCCTTTGGCTGGCCGCACACGGCGGCCGCCTGGGCCTGGCTCACGGGTTTGGGCGTGCTGCACACGGGTCTGGCCTATGTGATCCTGTTCGCCGGCATGGCCCGGCTGGCGCTGGGCAAGGTCGCGGTGCTGCAGTTCGTCTACCCGCTCACTGCCGTGCTGGTGGATTGGGCGGTGTACGGGCGCACGCTGAGCCCGGTGCAACTGGGCGGCGTGGTGTTGATGGCGGCGGCGCTGTGGACCATACGGCGGCCCGCCAAGGCGACCGTCGCGGCCAGGCCTGCCTGATGCACGTCCTGCAAAGCATCAGCTCTTTGCGTCGCCGTCCTTGCGCATATCCGCATGGCGGTGGATCAGCTTCCACTCGCCATCCTCCAGGCGAAAGACCTCGGTCGTGCGCAGCTGCATGGACACGCGTTCTTCCTTGCCGTCCATCATCACCTCGGCATGCTGTACGCCGGTCCAGAACGCCAGCGTGCCGCTGCTGGCACTTTGCATGACCTCGAACTGGCCTGTGCTGCCGTCGCGAAAGCTGCCCGCGCCCCGGCTGTGGCTGTGGGACACCTCGGCGGCACCCTGGACGGTGGTTCCGCTCGGCGGAAAGAAGGTGGCGGGGTCTTGCCGGGTGGCGATGTCTTTCAGCGGCCCGGGGTGGCCGTTGATGTAGTCGTTGGAGATGCGTTCGCGCGTGCGCAGAAAGTCCTGGAAGGAGGGGGCCTGCGGGAGGAAAAGGTCCTTGGGGGCGTTCATGGGGTGCTCCGTTCTTGATCCATCCATGACAGGCTAGGGGATGGCCGGGCGCAGGGTGTAGGCATTGGAGCCTGGGGACTGTCGGACATGGTCGATCCGTGGCGATACCGGCTGGATGGCAGGCCTGCAAGCCGATACACTGCGGCGGCGCGGGCAGCCGTCCGCCCGCCGCAAGGAGACCCACGAATGGCAGCAACCCCCGCCAAGGCCAGCCCTCGCAAGAACAACGGCAAGAGCGCGGCGCTGCAGGCCCCGGCCGACGGGCAAAGTGAATCGGCATCCGCCCTCATCGACGCCAAGATCCGCGACCTGGCCGACTGGCGCGGCGACACCCTGGCCCATCTGCGCAAGCTCATGCATGAGGCCGTGCCCGATGTGATCGAGGAAGTCAAATGGATGGGCGTGCCCGTCTGGTCCCACGCCGGCATCCTGTGCACGGGCGAGACCTACAAGCAGGCCGTGAAGATGACGTTTGCCAAGGGCGCCTCGCTGCCCGATCCCAAGGGCCTGTTCAACTCCAGCCTGGAGGGCAACACCCGGCGCGCCATCGACGTGCGCGAGGGCGAGGTGGTCAACGAGGCAGCCTTGAAGGCACTGTTCCGTGCGGCGGCGGATTTCAATGCATTGCAGGCTGCGCAGAAGAAGGCCAAGCCCAAGGCACCTGCGGCAAAGAAAGCCCCGGCAGCGAGGAAAACAGGTTAAGGCGCAAGCGTCAGGCGCACCACCACGGGCCGGTGGTCCGACCCCAGGTCCGGCCCGGTGCGCGAGTTCAGTACCTGCCAGCCGCTCGAGGCCAGCACATGGTCGAGCGGCAGCACCGACAGCCAGCCAAAGGCGTTGGGCCAGCTGGGTGCAGCCCCATTGGCGCGGCGCAGGGTGGCTTCCACCGTGAACAGGCTGCGTGCCCAGGGGGTGGTGTTCAGGTCGCCGGCCAGCAGGGCCAGCCCTCCGGTTTGGGCCAGGCGCCCGGCCTCCTGCACCAGGGCACGGTCGCGGGCCTGGGCGAAGCCTTCATCCAGCGGCGGCATGGGGTGCAACGCGCTCAGGTGCACCGCTTTGCCATTCCAGGCCACGGTAGCGCGCAGCCTCAGGGTGTCACGCAGGTCCTGCGGCTGCAGCGTCTGCAGGTCCGACAGGGGATGGCGCGACAGCACGGCCAGGCCAAAGGGGTCGGGCTGGGGGGCTGCCAGCCGGTGGGGGTAGCGCGCGGCCACCGCGGGGTTGCGCACCAGCGCTTGGTGGGCCAGTTCGGTGAACTCCTGCAGGAACACCACATCCGGTGCACTGGGCGACGCCAGCCAGGCCGTGAGCGGGTCGAAGTCGGTGGTCGACGCGTTGAGGTTGGCGCTGCCCACGGTCAGCACGGCGTCGGGGCTCGATGGCTCGGCGCCACGCGGCAGCATGGCCGGCTGCCACAGGAAGCTACCGCCCAGTGCCAGCACCGCCAGGGCCAACCACCCGCGGCCCATGCTGCTGGGGGGGCGCGCCAGTGCCAGCACCCCCAGCGAGATCGCCCCCACCACCGCGCAGAGCCATTGCCAATGGGCTGCCAGTTCCACCAGCCATTGCAGTGTGGGCACCTGGTCCGCCGGCAGCATGCGCGAAACCGGCGCCGTGAGGGCGCCCAGGACGCACAGCCAGGCCAGCCACCGGGCCCTGGCGGTGATGAAGCGGGGAACTGCGGCATGTGGCATGCGGTCAAGGGGCAGAGCGACGGGGGAAGGTGCAGGACAATTTGCGGAATGTACTGATCGTGGGATAGTGCCTGGGTTGGACGGCCGGTGGGTACTGTCCAGCCTGACACACCACCATACCCGGATACTATCGCCCGAAATCCCATGCATCTCCATCGCCACCATCAGGACACCACAGACGCCAGGTTTGCAGACTTGCTGCGCATTGCCATGGACGGGTACCGGGCCAGGCAGGAGGCCTTCAGCCAGGCCATTGCCGGCTTTTCTGCATGGAACATCGACGAGGAAACGGCGACGCTGACACTCACCGGCGATGGTGGCCAGGCGACCTGCGTGTACCAGGCGACCCCCATCGTCACCTACCTCCCCGCGTCGGAAAGTCTCGCCTGGGTGTGGGCCAACGACGCCTTCCCTGCGCTGTCCAGGAGCAGGGCCGGCCGGGTCAGGGAACTGGCGCTGGAGACCGGCTACCAGGTGTTCGAAACCCCGCAGCTGCGCGCCAGCCCTGGCGACATGGACGAGTTGTGCGCCCTGGCCCTGCACTATCTGCAAGGCGTTGCCGTGTTCAAGGCCAAGGGCCAGGAACCTTGGGTCTGCTATGTCCTGCATGCAGCCGCCTGAGCTGCGCGCCCAGCCGCTGCCCCGCGTTGTCGTTGTTCCCCGCCCCCCATGGGCGGGACCGGTGGACATGGAGCGGTGCGACCGCTTCGAGGATGTGGATCACGATGCCCTCCAGGATTTGCGCGCCGTGATCGAGGCCGAGGTGTGGCGCCGGGTGGTGCAGTACGCCAGCGGGTTGCCGGCTGGCAATGCATTCCCCGATCTGGAAAGGCTGACCGGCGAGTGCTACCTGTCTGCCGAGCGCTATTGGATTCAGGACGAGCCCTGGTTTGCGAAGGTCGGCAGACAAAGGGAGGTGTGCTTCAGCTATTTCGTGCGCTGCCTTGAGCGTCAGAACGCGCTCAATGCAGATGATCGCGACTATCTGGGCCTGGAGGTCCACTTCCGGTGGCGGCGCGAGTCGGGCAGTTTTCACTGGGTCGCCACGGACTCCAGCAGCATCTAGATTGCTTCAGACCGTTGCCCAGCGCTCCTGGTTGCGGTCGTCGGCAATCCCCCTCAGTTCATCGCCCCGCCACACGCAGATCCAGTCCACGGGCAGCGCCATCGCTGCCAGCAGGTGGGGGCGCAACACCAGCAGTTGATGAAGCCGGATCGCTTCCAGGTTCTCGGCGCCCGCCGCCGCGGGCCCATCGGCCAGCCCGACATACCACCCGGAATCTCCCGGTGTGGGTTCGGACCGCTGGGCGTAGATGCCGGGTTCGGCCAGGCAGCCCTTTTGTACGACCACCTTGTCGTCGAAGCGCGCCGCCAGGCCTTCGCTCCCCACGCGGCGCAGCAGGTCGGTCTGGGCCGCCAGGATGCGCAAGGTGGTGGAGACCTCTGCCCGGGTGAGTGTCAGCGGGTCGGTGTCGAAGGCCGGCTCGCGGACTTCCAATACCCCGTTGGCCGTGGCCGCCAGGGTCAGGACCGACCAGCCCACCTGCACCGTCGTGCCGCTTGCCAGACCCGGCCCTGCGTGGTCCCGGCTGGCAATCAGGTCCAGAAGCCATTGGCCCTGGTGGTCCAGATCGCCGTGGCAGGCGAGGGTCAAGAGGCCGTGGGCAATGGATTTCTGAAGGGTGATCATGGGGCAGTGTGGCGTCGCTCGGGTGTGCTGCGAGATGGTAGCGGCTGCGCCGACCCGGGTTCCACCACGCAGCCAGCAGACGGGCCTGCAAAAGCGCAGGCCTTGCAGCTTGCCCGCCTCAGCGGGCGGCGATCACCTGCAGGGTGCTGCGCATCGCTGCTTCGTACACCGCGTCGGGCCCCAGGCGGCCGCCGTCCCTGGACACAGGCAGCGCCACGCGCCCTGCGAATGCTTCGCGCAAACGGGTCGCGGCCACCAGCCTGACGCCAGCACCATCGGACAGCGCGACGCCTGCGAAGCGGCCAGCCTGGTCGAAGACGGGCCCGCCGGGCACCATGCCCTGGTGCATGGACGGATCGAGGTCGCGGTCCCCCTGCGCATCCCTGGCGGCGCCGACGAAGCCCGTGCGCAGCAGGGGCCACGCTGCCCCCGCGCCACCGGCCTGCGCATACCCCACGGCGAACGCCACGGCGCCGGGGAAGACATCAACGGGAACCATGCCCAGGGACGGCGCGGGCAGCGGGCTGCCCAGGCGCAACAGGGCGATGCCGCCCGCGCCGCGCCCCTGTAGAGGGGAGGCCGGGACCAATTGACCCAGCCCGTTGCGCACCCACAGCCGCCGGCCACCGGCGACGGCGCGCGCGGGCACCAGCGCCGTGCGGCCTTCATCCACCAGCGTGCCGGCTGCGACCATGTGCGCGCCGCGTGGCAACCCCGTCGAATCGCCATAGGGCGCCAGCCGCGCGGGTGGCAGCAGCATTTCACCACTCGCGTGCGGCGCACCCGACGCCAGCTCACGGCCCACGCTGGCCACCAGCGGTTGCGACGGCGCACGCGCCTGGGCATCGGCCAGCAGCTTGCGGGCGATCACATCCTGCCCGCCTGCGTGCAGCAGCCAGGCGTACAGCGCCGCACCGCCCACCGCGTCGAGGTGCGCACCCGCCGTGTGCGCGCCAAACGCCAGCGCGCGCCGGTACTGGCCCGACTGCATGTAGCTGCGCACCAGGCCCATCTCGGTGTCGGCAGAGTGCAGGATCAGCGCGGCACGGTCGAAGCCCTGCTCGGCTTTCTCTGCATCGCCTGCCGCCAGCGCGGCCTCGGCTTCGCGCAGCAGGGCTTCGCGTTCGCGCAGGCGCTCGGCGTCGGGCGGGCGGGCGGCTGCCGCCTGCATGATCGCCTTGAGCTTTTCCTCGGACGCTGGGGACGCCGCCAACGGGCCCGCTGCCAGCCCCAGCAGGCCGATCAGGACGTCACGGCGCCGGTCGGACATGCGGCGTTGCTGCCAGTGCCGGTGCGGTTGATGCGCACGCTGCCCGCATCGTTGGGGTTGTTGCCCAGCGTGTAAGGTGCCTTGGGCGCCTTGAAGCCGGACAGGTAGGCCACGAGCGCATCGATGTCCTGCGCGCCGCCCAGGCGGTTGGTGCCCTTGAGGAAGGTGGAATAACCGTCGCCGCCGTCGGCCATGAAGTTGTTCATCGTGACGCGGTAGGTCTTGGCCGGGCTGGCGACCGTGCCCGAGGCGTCGACGATGGTCTCCGTCGAAGAGCCGTTGCGCAGCGTGACATTGCTCACGCGCGCACCGCAGGCCTTGGCGCCGTCCCAGGTGTACTTGAAGCCGTTGGACGGCAGCATCACGCGCGTGGCCGTGGTCGACTGGCCCTTGCACCCCGCGAACTGCTCTTCCAGCACGTCCTTCAGGTCCTGCGCCGTGAGCGACATGGTAACCAGGCTGTTGCCGAACGGCTGCGTGGTGAAGGCCTCGCCATAGGTGACGTTGCCGGCCCCTTCGCCCACCGCGCTGCTCGCAAAGGTGAAGCCGGGGTTGCGCACGCCGCCGCCGTTCATCAGGGCGATGACCGCCGAGCCGAACGTGGGGCCCTGCGTGGCCGCCAGCATGGCGTCGGCGACCAGATCGCCGGCCGGCATGTTGCAGGCGCCATCGGTGCGGCTGTTGGGCAGCTCGGCGGCGATGGCACCGATCACCGTGTTGGCAATCGGCGAGACCAGGCTGTTGTAGCCCGCGATGATCTTGGCGACGGCTGCATCGGCCGGCACCGTGGGGTCGTTGCGCACCACCAGGCGGTTGGTGGTGGCGATGGCCGTGATGTCGCGCGTGGACGGGTCGATGGTCAGGTCCATATCGGTCAGCACGCGGCCGAACGAGCTGGAGCTGGTCACCGGGATGGTGCGGCCCGTGGCGTTGGGCAGCTTGCAGTTGTAGGCGGCGTGGGTGTGGCCGCTGATCACGGCGTCCACCGCGTTGTCCAGGCCCTTGACCAGGGTGGCGATGCCCGAGCCGGCGAGCGCGCCCTCGCAGCCGTTGATGTCCGACACCGTGCCAGACTGAAAACCGCCCTCGTGCACCAGCACGACGATGGCTTCGATGCCCTGGCCCTTGAGCTCGGGGATCAGGTTGTTCACCGTCTGGATTTCGTCGCGGAACTCCAGACCGGCCACGCCCGTGGGCGTGACGACGGTGGGCGTCGCCTTGAAGGTCATGCCGATGAAGGCCACCTTGACGCCCTTGAACTCCTTGACGCCATAGGCCGGCAGCAGGGGCTTGCCGGTGGCGGTGGCGATCACGTTGGCCGACAGCCACTTGAACTTGGCGCCCTCGAACGGCACCGGCGTGCCTGCCACCGCGCCCTTGCAGCTGTTGGGCTCGCCGGCCTTGCAGCCGCCGTTCTGCAGGCGCAGCAGCTCGGCCGAGCCCTTGTCGAACTCGTGGTTGCCCACCGAGTTGAACTCCAGCCCGATGCGGTTGAGCGTTTCCACGGAAGGCTCGTCCTGGAACAGCGCGGAGATCAGCGGCGAGGCGCCGATCGAGTCGCCCGCACCCACTACCACGTTGTTCGGGTTCTGGGCCTTGAGCTTGGCGACATGGGCCGCCATGAACTCGGCGCCGCCCACCGGTGGGCGCTCGGCCGCCGGAACGGCGGCACTGGCGCCGAAGGTGCCCGGGGATTCCAGGTTGCCGTGGTAGTCGTTGAAGCCGATCAGCTTGACGGTGAACGGTGGCTCGCTGCCGCCGCTGCTGCAGGCAACCGCTGTAACAGCCAGCGCGGCACAGGCCGCGGCAATCATTCGCAAGGTCATGGGTCCCTCTGTTGGTGGTGGTTTTTGGGCAGCTGGCAAGCAGCGTGAAGCAGGCGCACTCCAGCCTGCTGCCCAGTGGAGCCGGGCACCGTGACAAAGCCATGAAGAACTTTGGGCTAAATTAGGTCCAAGTTAAGTCTTGTGTGGCCTAAGTGGGCCGCATAGTATTTGCCCAACGCGTCCATTTGAGGCGCTGGTGACCCAGGCAAGGCCCACTACGGCCCCTGGGATCCCATGACAAGAACAGGAGACAAGCCTTGGCACGCTGGCACAACTGCGGCACTGAAGACCTGGACGTTCTGCAGACCATTTTCTGGTCGGCGGGCGCGTCGCGGCATGCGCTGGCGCAGCGGCTGGCCTATTCCAAGAGCAAGGCCAACGCCATGGTGGCGGCCTTGCTGGACGAAGGCCTGCTCGACGAAGTGGGCCTGCAGGAGTCCTCCGGCGGGCGCCGTGCCGAAACCCTGCGCCTGAGCGAGACCCTGGGCGTGGTGATCGGCGCCGACCTGGGCGCCACCAGCATGCAGGTGGCCATCATGCGGCCCGACATGACGGTGCTGGCGCGGCACCGCGAACCCATCGACGTGCGCCAGGGCCCGGGCGTGATCCTGGCGCGGTTGCGCGGCCTGATGCGCGAGCTGATGGCGCGCTGCGGGCTGCCGGCCTCGCAGGTCATCGCCATCGGCATGGGTGTGCCGGGGCCGGTGGACTTTGAAAGCGGCCAGCTGGTCAACCCGCCGCTGATGCCCGACTGGGACGGCTTTTCCATTCGCGACTACCTGCGCGAGGCCTTTGCAGCGCCGGTGTTCGTGGACAACGACGTGAACCTGATGGCGCTGGGCGAGCTGTGGCGGCTGCAGCGCAACCTGCCCAACTTTTTGGTCATCAAGGTGGGCACGGGCATCGGCTGCGGCATCGTCTGCCACGGCCAGGTGTACCGGGGCGCCAACGGCTCGGCCGGCGACGTGGGCCACATCTGCGTGGACCAGGCCGGCCCGCGCTGCCACTGCGGCAACCAGGGCTGCGTGGAGGCCATGGCCGCCGCGCCTGCCATGGCGCGCATGGCGCTGGCGGCGGCACAGGCGGGCGAAAGTGCCTTGCTGGCCGAGCGCCTGCAGGCCACCGGCACCCTGACCACCGAAGACGTGGCCCAGGCCAGCCGCGCGGGCGACGTGGCGGCCAACGCCATCATCCAGCGCGCTGGCAGCCTGGTGGGGCAGATGCTGGCCTCCATCGTCAACTTCTTCAACCCGTCGCACGTGTTCATTGCCGGGCGGGTGGCGGACATGGGGCCGCTGTTCCTGGCCTCGGTGCGCCAGAGCGTGTACCACCGGTCGCTGGCCCTGTCCACGCGCCACCTGGAGATCCAGTACGCCCCCCTGGCCGACGATGCCGGCGTGGTGGGCGCGGGGGTGCTGGCCATGCAGGAGAGCATGGCCCAGTCATCGCGTTCGGGAGGGACTGCACGATGAGCGTCGCCGTCGAGTTCCGCAACGTCACCAAGGAGTTCGGCCCCGTGCGCGTGCTGCACGGCGTGGGCTTCGCGCTGCAGCCTGGCCGCGTGTACGGCCTGCTGGGCGAGAACGGCGCGGGCAAGTCCACGCTGATGAAGATCCTGGCCGGCTACGAAAGCCCGACCACCGGCGAGGTGGTGGTGGACGGCGCCGTGCGCGCCCCCGGTGGCGGCTCGCGCGCGGCCGAGGCCCAGGGCATCGTGCTGATCCACCAGGAGTTCAACCTGGCGGACGACCTGACGATTGCGCAGAACGTCTTCCTCGGGCACGAGATCAGGAAGGGCCTGTTCCTGGACGACAAGGCCATGCGCGAGAAGACCCGCGCTGCCTTGGCCCAGGTCGGCCTGCCGCTGGACCCCGATACGCGCGTGAAGAAGCTCATCGTGGCCGAAAAGCAGCTGGTGGAAATCGCCCGCGCGCTGGCCCGCAATGCACGCCTGCTCATCATGGACGAGCCCACCGCCACGCTGACCCCGGGCGAGACGGAGCGCCTGTTCGCGCTGATGGCCGGGCTCAAGGCTGCGGGCGTGACCATCATCTACATCTCGCACAAGCTCGACGAGGTGGAGCGCACCACCGACGAGGTGGTGGTGATGCGCGACGGCCTGCTGGTGGCGCGCGAGCCCACGGCCAGCGTCACGCGCCGGCAGATGGCCAACCTGATGGTGGGCCGCGAACTGGCCGACCTGTTCCCCGCCAAGCTGCCGGCCCCGGCTGGCGAACCCGCGATCAGGGTGCGCGGCCTCACCGTGCCCGGCTGGGCGCAGGACATCGATTTCGAGGTGCGCCGCGGCGAGATCCTGGGTTTTGCCGGCCTGGTGGGCGCCGGGCGCACCGAACTGTTCGAAGGCCTGCTGGGCCTGCGCCCGCGCTCGGCAGGCACGGTGGAGCTGGCGGGCAAGACCGTGCAGCTCAAGAGCCCGCGCGATGCCGCGCGCCATGGCCTGACCTACCTGAGCGAAGACCGCAAGGGCAAGGGCCTGCACGTGCACTTCAGCCTGCGGCCCAACCTCACGCTGATGGCGCTGGAGCGCTATGCCAGCCCCTGGCTCGACCCGGCGGCCGAACAGGCCGCGCTGCGCGATGCGGTGCAGGAGTTCGGCATCCGCACCGGCTCGCTCGACGTGCGCGCGTCGTCGCTGTCGGGCGGCAACCAGCAAAAACTCGCGCTGGCCAAGGTGCTGCACCCCGGCCCCAGCGTGGTGGTGCTCGACGAGCCCACGCGCGGCGTGGACGTGGGCGCCAAGCGCGAGATCTACCACCTGGTGCAGCGCCTGGCGGAGCAGGGCCTGGCGGTGATCGTGATTTCGTCCGAACTGATGGAGCTGATCGGCCTGTGCCACCGCGTGGCGGTGATGCGCGCCGGCCGCTTGCAGACCACGCTCCAGGAACCCCATTTGACCGAAGAGGAGTTGATCGTCCATGCCACAGGTACCCGCTGAAAACGCCCCCACCCCCCAGGTGGCCGGCAGCCGCCACGGTGCCGCAACCGCCTGGTGGGGCAAGCTGCACGGACTGGGCCCGGTCATCGGCCTGGTGCTGCTGTGCATTGCCGGCACGCTGCTCAACAGCAACTTCGCCACCTACGACAACGTGATGAACGTGCTCACGCGCACGGCCTTCATCGGCATCATCGCGGTGGGCATGTGCTTCGTCATCATCTCGGGCGGCATCGACCTGTCGGTGGGCTCTATGGCTGCGCTGATCGCAGGCTCGGTCATCCTGTTCATGAACGCCATGGCGCCCGTGCTGGGCTCGCCCATGGCCGCCGTGGTGGTGGGCATGGCGCTGGCCGTGGTGCTGGGTGCGGTGTTCGGGCTGGTGCACGGCCTCTTGATCACCAAGGGGCGCATCGAGCCCTTCATCGTGACGCTGGGCACGCTGGGCATCTTCCGCGCCTACCTCACGTATTTCTCCAACGGCGGTGCCATCACGCTGGAGAACGATCTGTCTGACCTCTACAGCCCTGTGTACTACGCCAACCTGCTGGGCGTGCCCATCCCCGTGTGGATCTTCCTGCTGGTGGCGCTGGTGGGCGGCGTCATCCTCAACCGCACGGCCTACGGCCGCTACGTGCAGGCCATCGGCTCCAACGAGCAGGTGGCGCAGTACGCCGCGGTGGACGTGCACAAGATCAAGATCCTGACCTACATGCTGCTCGGGGTGTGCGTGGGCATCGCCACGCTGCTCTACGTGCCGCGCCTGGGCTCGGCATCGCCCACCACGGGCCTGCTGTGGGAGCTGGAAGCCATTGCCGCGGTGATCGTGGGCGGCACGGTCCTCAAGGGCGGGGCGGGCAGCATCACCGGCACGGTGGTGGGCGCCATCCTGTTGTCGGTCATCAGCAACATTTTGAACCTCACCAGCATCATCAGCGTGTACCTGAACGCGGCGGTGCAGGGCTTCGTGATCATCGCAGTGGCCTTCATGCAAAGGGGCAAACGGTGATGGATTTTCTGGATTGGTTTTTTCGGTAGGTCGTTTGACTTTCGTGTTCCCCAGCCGGCCAGCTTCCATGGCCTTTTTCATCAAAGCACAGCAACAGGAGACAACGCATCATGAACAGCCAACTTTCTTTCACCCGCCGCCTGGCCCTCTCGGCCGTGGGCGCCGCAGCCGCACTGGCGCTGGCCGGCCCTGCCATGGCGCAGGCCAACAAGGTCGTGGTGGGCGTGGCCATTCCGTCGGCCACACACGGCTTCACGGGCGGCATCGTGTACTGGGCCAACCAGGCCAAGAAGGACCTGGAAAAGGCCCACCCCGGCCTGCAGGTCATCGTCAAGACGGCCGGCGGCGCGCCCGAGCAGGCCAACCAGCTGCAGGACCTGGTCACGGTCAACAAGATCAACGCCCTGGTGATCTTCCCCTTCGAATCGGCCGCGCTGACCAAGCCCGTGGCCCAGGTCAAGGCCAAGGGCGTCTACGTAACGGTGGTGGACCGCGGCCTGACCGACACCAGCGCGCAGGACGCCTATGTGGCCGGTGACAACACCGCCTTCGGCAAGATCCCGGCCGAGTACATCGCCAAGGCGCTGAACGGCAAGGGCAATGTGGTGGCCATGCGCGGCATTGCCACCACGCTGGACAACGAGCGGATGGACGCGTTCAACGCGGTGCTCAAGAACCACCCCGACATCAAGCTGCTGGACGCCAAGTACGCCAACTGGAACCGCGACGACGCCTTCAAGGTCATGCAGGACTACCTGACCCGCTTCCCGCAGATCGACGCCGTGTGGGCGGCCGACGACGACATGGCCGTGGGCGTGCTCAAGGCCATTGAGCAGGCCAAGCGCAAGGACATCAAGCTGGTGTTCGGCGGCGCCGGTGCCAAGGGCATGATCAAGACGCTGGCCGACGGCAGCAACCCGCTGATCCAGGCCAACGTGTCGTACAGCCCCAAGTTCATCTACGACTCGATCAAGCTCACGGCCGAAGCGCGCATCAAGGGCGACAAGCTGCCGCCCACGACCATCATTCCTTCGGTGCTGATCACCAAGGAAAACGCCAAGAGCTTCTACTTCCCCGACTCTCCCTTCTGATCGGGACGCCTGATGGGGGCCTTGGCCCCCCATCGCAGCGACCGTGCCATGGCCGGCTGCTGCACCAAGGTCGATTGTTGCGATGGGCCGCCTGACCCAGCACGCGCTGCCCCCATTTCCTGGAGCCCCACCCATGCCAAGACCCGTCACCCTCTTCACCGGCCAGTGGGCCGACCTGCCGCTGGTCGAGCTGGCGCCGCTGGCACGCAGCATGGGCTACGACGGCCTGGAGCTGGCCTGCTGGGGCGACCATTTCAATGTGCAGGAGGCACTGGCCTCCCCGCAGTATGTGAAGGACAAGCATGCGCTGCTGGCCCAGCATGGCCTCTCGTGCTTTGCCATCGGCAACCACCTGGTGGGCCAGGCCGTGTGCGACCGCATCGACGAGCGCCACCAGTCCATCCTGCCGCCCCATGTGTGGGGCGATGGCGACCCCGAGGGCGTGCGCCAGCGCGCGGCCAGCGAGCTGGCCGACACGGCGCGTGCGGCGGCGAAGTTCGGCGTGAAGACCGTCACGGGCTTCACCGGCTCGTCGGTATGGCATGCCATCTATGCCTTCCCGCCCACCAGCCAGGCCTACTGGGAAAAGGGTTTTGCCGATTTTGCCCAGCGCTTCGGCCCGATCCTCGACGTGTTCGAGGAGCATGACATCAACTTCGCGCTCGAGGTGCATCCCACCGAGATCGCCTTCGACATCGCCTCGGCCGAGCGTGCCATTGCGGCCGTGAAGGGCCACCGGCGCTTCGGCTTCAACTACGACCCGAGCCACCTGGCCTACCAGGGCGTGGACTACGTGAAGTTCATCCGCCAGTTTGCCGACCGCGTCTACAACGCCCACATGAAGGACGTGTGGTGGGGCAAGGGCGACGGCACGGTGGGCGTGTTCGGCGGGCACACCAGCTTTGGCGACGCACGCCGCCACTGGGACTTCCGCAGCGTGGGCCGCGGCATGATCGATTTTGAATCCATCATCGTCGCCCTCAACGACATCGGCTACCAGGGCCCCCTCTCCGTGGAGTGGGAGGACAGCCGCATGGACCGCGTGCATGGTGCCACCGAGAGCGCCGCCTTCTGCAAGCGGCTCGACTTCAAGCCCGCCGCAGGCGCCTTCGATGCGGTGTTCGCCCGCGACGAGCAACCGAAATAACCAACAAGGGATTCCATGTCCTCTGAACGCAAGCTGCGCTACGCCATGGTGGGCGGCGGCAACGGCGCCTTCATCGGCGCCGTGCACCGCAAGGCCATGGCGCTGGACGGGCAGTTCGAGCTGGTGGCCGGCGCGCTCTCGTCCTCGCCCGACCGGGCCCGCGCCTCGGGCGCCGCCCTGGGCCTGGCCGACGACCGCAACCACGGCAGCTGGCAGGACCTGCTGGCCGACGAACTGCGCCGCCCGCCGGGCGAGCGCATCGACCTGGTGAGCATCGTCACCCCCAACCATGTGCACCACCCGGTGGCCCTGGCCTTCGTGCAGGCGGGCTTCCACGTGGTGTGCGACAAGCCGCTGGTGCACACCAGCGCCCAGGCCGATGAGCTGGTGGCCGCCGTGCGCCAGGCCGGCACCGTGTTCGGCGTGACCTACAACTACACCGGCTACCCCCTGGTGCGCGAGGCGCGCCACCTGGTGCAAAGCGGCGCCCTGGGCACGCTGCGCAAGATCACCGTCGAATACAACCAGGGCTGGCTGGCCACGGCGGTGGAAGAGGGCGGTGCCAACAAGCAGGCCGACTGGCGCCTGGACCCCGCACGCAGCGGTGCCGCAGGCACCATGGGCGACATTGGCTCGCATGCCGAGAACCTGGCTGCCACCGTGACCGGCATGGAGCCCGAATGGCTGTGCGCCGACCTTACCGCCTTCGGCGCGGGCCGCCGGCTCGACGACGACACGCAGATGCTGCTGCGCTATGCCAATGGCGCACGTGGCGTGATCGTGGCGTCGCAGGTGGTCGCAGGGCTGGAGAACGACCTGCGCCTGCAGGTCTCGGGCACCCTGGGCACCATCACTTGGCGCCAGGAGGACCCCAACCACCTGGTGCACTCCCCGGTGGACGGGCCGCGCCGCATCCTCACGCGCGGCGCGCCCTGGCTCAGCCCGTCGGCGCTGCGCGCGGGCCGCATCCCCTCGGGCCACCCCGAGGCCTTCATCGAGGCCTTTGCCAACGTCTATCTGGGCGTGGCCGCCGACATCCGCGCCCATGCCTCAGGCCAGCCGGCCGACCCGTTGGCGGCCGACTACCCGCGCGTGGAAGACGGCGCGCGGGGCGTGCGCTTCATCGAGCGGGTGATCGAGTCTGCGCGCAGCGAACGCAAGTGGACGGCCCTGGCCGGCGCGAGGGCTTGAGCGCCGGGGCCAGAATGGCCCCATGACCTCTTCTGAAAAAAGCAAGATGATTGCCGGCGCCCTGTACCAGGCCGCCGACCCCGAACTGGTGGCCGATCGCCTGCGTGCCCGCCAGCTGTGCCATGCCATCAACCACGCCAGGCCCGAGGCGGCGGGCGAACTGCAGTCCCTGCAGGCGCAACTGCTGCCCGGCCAGCCTGCCAGCGTGCAGATCACGCCGCCTTTCCACTGCGACTACGGCTACAACATCACGCTGGGCGAGGGCGCGTACTTCAACTTCAACTGCGTGGTGCTCGACGGCGCGCCGGTGCGCATCGGCGCGCGCACCCTGTGCGCTCCCGGCGTGCAGATCTACACCGCATCGCACCCCCTGTCGCCCGCCGAGCGCGCCACCGGCATCGAACTGTGCCTGCCCGTGACCATTGGCGAGGACGTCTGGATCGGCGGCGGCGCCATCATCTGCCCCGGGGTGACCATCGGCGACGGTGCGGTGATCGGCGCGGGCAGCGTGGTCACGCGCGACGTGCCGCCCCGCGTTCTCGCGGCGGGCAACCCGTGCCGGGTGATTCGCAAACTGCTGCAGTAGGTCATTACAAAATGGCACATTTACCGCTTATGAACTATATTGATTCGAGCGCTGTTCCCTGAGCCCCTGCGTGCAGGGGGCTCTTCACGTCCACCTTTTCAGGAGACGAGCATGCCCCTGTCGAATCTGCGTGTCGGTTTGCGTCTGGGCCTGGGTTTTGGCCTCTTGCTGCTGCTGGTGCTGGCCATGGGCCTGTTCGCGGTGAACCGGGTCAACCGGGTGCAGGGCAGCGTGGTCGATCTGGCCACCAACTGGCTGCCGAGCACGCAGCAGCTTGCAGGCCTGAACGAGGCGCTCAACCAGATGCGCCGGGCCGAACTGCAGATGATGCTGGGCGGCGACGCCAAGACCATCCAGGACGAAAGCGCGCGCATCGACAAGCAGTGGACCCTGGTGCCCAAGCTGCTCGAGGCCTATGCGGGCACGCTCTCGGATGGAGAAGAAAGGCAGCTCTTCGAGGCCTTCAAGACCACCGTGGGCCGCTACAAGGACACCCAGGGCAAGCTGCTGGCCCTGCTGCGCGAGGGCAAGACCGACGACGCCATGGCCTACCTGCGCGGCGACTCGCGGGTTGCCTTCCGCTCCACCACCGATGCCATCGGCAAGCTGGGCACGGTGAACGACGCGGGCGTGGAGCAGGCCAATGTGGCCGGTGCGCAAAGCTACCGCACCGTGCTGTGGGGCATCTGGCTCATGATGGTGGCCGCGCTGGCCATGGGGGCGGCGGTGGGCTGGCTGCTGACGCGTTCGCTCACCGTGCCGCTGAGCTTTGCGGCCAGCACTGCCGACCGCATTGCCGATGGCGACCTGACTGGCGAGTTGCGCTCCACGCGTGGCGACGAGCTGGGCGACCTGCTGCGGGCGCTGGCGCGCATGCAGGGGGCGCTCAATGCGTCGGTGAGTGATGTGCGGCGCAGTGCCGACAGCATTGCCGTGGCCAGCCAGGAAGTGAGCAGCGGTGGCCACGACCTGTCGGTGCGCACCGAGGCTGCGGCGGCCAGCATCGAGCAGACCTCGGCCGCGCTGCAGCAGGTAACCGATACCGTGCGCCAGAGCTCGGCGTCGGCCCAGCAGGCGCACCAACTGGCCTCGGCCGCGTCGGAGGTGGCGGTGGCGGGCGGCGAGGTGGTGGCCCGCGTGGTGAGCACCATGGACGGCATCCAGACCTCCTCGCGCAAGATAGGCGACATCATCGGTGTCATCGATGGCATTGCGTTCCAGACCAACATCCTGGCGCTCAATGCGGCCGTGGAGGCTGCCCGCGCGGGCGAGCAGGGGCGCGGTTTCGCCGTGGTGGCCACGGAGGTGCGCACCTTGGCACAGCGCAGCGCACACGCTGCCCGTGAGATCAAGCAATTAATCGTGAGCTCGGTGGACCAGGTCGAGGGCGGTGCCAGGCTGGTGGGCGAGGCGGGCCAGACCATGGACAAGGTGGTGGGCTCGGTGCAGCGCGTGAGCAGCCTCATCGGTGAGATCGCCAGCGCCATCGAGGAGCAGAGCCAGAGCGTGGTCGAGGTGAACACCGCCATCTCGCAACTCGACGGCATGACGCAGCAGAACGCCGCACTGGTGGAGCAGTCGGCCGCGGCATCGGAGTCGCTGCGCGACCAGGCCGGGCGCCTGACCGAGGTGGTGGCGCGCTTTCGCCTCAAGGGCGCCTGACCGCGCAGGCGCGGGGACAGGTTCTTAGGGCCTTGCCACCAGACCGCTGCGAACCTCTTCTGGCCAGGGAGTTCCTCCTTCGCCTGTTGTTCGGCGCCTTTGCACAGGCCTGTATCCCGGGCCTCTGACAAGAGGCTCTTTCCCTTTCGCATGGCCTGTGCAACAGGCTGCATGCGGTGTCGCGCATCCCCCATTTTTGAATCGCGCAGGTGCTTACCAGATTTTTTGGCGCGACCAGGTCGATTCACTGTGCAAATGCGATAGATAAAATATATCAAAAAAAGTACTTATTTGTTTCTTTTGTGTTTCGTTGTCTCTCTAATACATAAGCACTATGGCCAATTGCCAGGCGATGGGGGATGCTTCGCTACCGCTTCGAGAGATCTGAAAAAAACCTGTTCTTCCTTGGATTTGCCTATGAAAAAAGCCTTTTTCAACAGTGCAGGCCAGTGCGATCGGGGTTGAAAAAACGGCCAGAAACCACCCAAACGATGGATTGTTTTTTTCTTGACTTCAGTTAGGCATTGTTTACAGTCGTTACATTCAGCAATCTTTTTTTTGTATGCCTTTTTTCAACGCCTGAGGACACCATGCGACCATTTTTTTCCGTCCTGCCTTCGCGGCGCAAACATGGCTCGGCCGGCCAAAAGGCTGCACAGGGGGGCTTCACCCTGGTGGAACTGGCGGTCGTTTTGGCCGTCATCGGCCTGATCATCGGTGCCGTCGCCATCGGCAAGGACGTGCAGCGCAACGCCGAGTACACCAAGATCAAGAACAAGTTCATTGACCAGTGGGAGCAGGCCTACAACCAGTACTACCAGCGCACGGGCGTGGTGGTGGGTGATAGCCAGGTGGCGCCACGGATCATGGTCAACGGCACTGCCTTTGGCACGGTGGCGGTGCCTGCCGTTGCACCTTTGTCTGGCGGCGACATGAGTCTTGCTGCTGTCAATGCACCGGCGCCTGTCTGCGAGCGTGCTCCCGTGGCGGACGTGCGTGCCGGTGCCGTTGCAGGCCAGCTTCGTACCCTGATGACCCAGGCCGGGGTGCGTTTGCCCCCAGGCCGTGCTGAGGGCCAGGAAGACCTGTACGTCTACACCGATACCAATGGCAACCCCCAGGAAATCCAGATCTGCTTCCAGTGGAACAAGCCATCGACGGCTGCCGGTTCGGGCAACGTGATGGTGATCTCTGGCCTGACGCCTGACCTGGCCCGCATGCTGGACCAGATGATCGACGGCAAGCCCGATGAGCAGGAAGGGCGCTTCCGCAGGCAGGGTATCGCCAACGGCACACCCAACCAGCCGGGCCTGCAATGGATTGTCAATAACACCTCCGGGCAGGGCGCCGTACCCGCCGCACCGGCGGACGGCAATTCGCGCGATGAAGAGCAGGTCATCACGCTGACCGCCATCTACAAGATGAACCAGTAAGCCGCGCCAGGGAACACCATCATGAAAAACTTCTTCAAGAAACCCCAACGTGGCCTGCGCTCGGCGCGCCAGCAAGGCTTCACCCTCGTCGAACTGGCGGTCGTTCTGGCCGTCATCGGCCTGATCATCGGTGCTGTCGCCATCGGCAAGGATGTGCAGCGCAATGCCGAGTACACCAAGATCAAGAACAAGTTCATCGACCAGTGGGAGCAGGCGTACAACCAGTACTACCAGCGCAACGGCGTGGTGCTGGGCGATAGCCAGACGGCTCCGCAAAACATGGTCAACGGCGCTGCATTCATCGCTGCCGCCGCCAAGCCTGGCGATGTCCGGTCCGGCCGCGATATGACTGGAGCGACGGCTCCATCGGCCATTTGCCGAGGTGCAAAGGGCCAGAACATGACCCGCGCTTTCGATACGGATGTGAACCGTGATCTGCGCACGCTGATGACACGTGCCGGTGTCCGGATGCCCCCAGGCCGTGCCGAAGGCCTCGAAGACCGTTATGTATACCTCGACAGCAACGGCAATCCCCAGGAAATCCAGGTGTGCTTCCAGTGGAACAAGCCGATGGCTACTGGTGCGGGCGTCGGTGATGTGGGGGATGGGGCGGGTAACGTCATGGTGATCACCGGCCTGACACCTGACCTGGCCCGTTCGCTGGACCAGATGATCGACGGCAAGCCCGATGAGCGCGAAGGCCGCTTCCGCCGGGAGGGTGTTCTGAACGGTACCCCCAATGTGCCTGGTCAGGAATGGAACCGCACCAACCGCGACAAGATCGGCACCAACAACAACGAGAGCCTGGACGAAGACCAGGTGGAAATCGTCACCGCCATCTACCGCATGAACCAGTAACTGGTAGCAGCCTTGCTACCGCTTTTCTCACAACCCATCACTCACACCTCGTCGGAGATTTCGATGAAACAGATGCAATCGTTTCGCAAGCTCGGCCGCAAGGTCCAGCAAGGTTTCACCCTGGTCGAGTTGGCCATCGTGCTGGCCGTCATCGGCCTGATCATTGGTGCCGTGGCCATTGCCAAGGACGTGCAGCGCAATGCCGAGTACCAGAAGGCGATCAACAAGTTCGCCTACCAGTGGAAGATGTCCTACGACCAGTACTACCAGCGCACCGGTGTGGTGGTGGGCGATTGCCAGCAGGCCCCCACGTACATGATTGATGGTTCTGAAACTTCGATCAACAACAGCAATGCCTGCGCCCGTGCCGGCTCCATGGCCGTGCCCGGCATCCCCGCCAGTTTCACCAACCGCGGGGCCAAGATCTGCGCTGGGCAGGGCTATGCGGCAGACACCGTCGGCCAGGGCGACAAGGCGCTGGCAGGCCTGAACCTGCGAACGCTGATGACCCAGGCCGGTGTGCGCATGCCTCCCGGCCGTGGTGAAGGGCACGAAGACCGATTCCTGTACATCGACTCCAACGGCAACCCTGCCGAGCTGCAGGTCTGCTTCCAGTTCAACGACGCTGGCGTGGCCAGTGGCGCTGGCAACGTGATGGTGATCCGCGGCCTCACGCCCGACCTGGCGCGCTATATGGACCAGGTGATCGACGGCAAGCCCGATTCCCGCGAAGGTCGCTTCCGTATCCAGGGCCGTCCGGCCCACCAGACCGCCTCGACGGAAGCGAATGCGCCTGGTACCCAGTGGGAGGCGAACAACACCCAGGGCGTGGCCATCAATGTGGCTGGCAACAGCACCCAGATGAACACCAGCGACACGCGCCCGGCGGTGATCAACGCGGCCGGTAACGCCGGCGGTACGACGGATGGCCGCAAGCTGGACGAGGACCAGGTCATCCTGCTGACCGCCCACTGGATCATGGAGCAGTAATTGAACGGCGCTCGTACCGTCAAGCTCGGGGCCCTGGCCCTGGCCACCGCCTTGCTGGCGGGTGGCGCCTGGCTGGCGCACAGTGGGCTCAAGCGTCTGGCGTTCGAGCGCCAGCAGGCGGCCCAACTGCGCCAGAGCCTGGACAGCGCCCGCAGCCTCATGCCCGAGGTGGAGCAGCGCGAGCGCCTCGTGCAGTCGCTCAAGCAGGTGGCGCAGCAGGTAGACCGCCTGGGGTTCGACCCCGCGCAGTGGGGCGAGCGCAAGCTGCGCCGCACGACCGGGCCCGCCACCCGCGTGGAGGCTGCGCAGTTCCTGGGCGAGCTCGGCCGCGGCGGCGCGGGATCCATCTTCGTTGCCGATCTCTTCGAGGTCGCCACCCTGTCACCCGAAACGGGTCTTTTCCAGATGCCGCAACCGGGTGACAAGGGACTGACGCTGGGTGCCAGCGGAACGCTCTACTTCCAGACGGTTTCCGTCGCCCCACCGCCCAGGACGATGCCATGAGCGCTGCCGCCGAACATGTTTACCGCGTCGCCAATGCCGGGTGGGTGCATTGCCATGGCCACCAGGCGCAGGATGTGCCTGCCTGGCCCCGGCTCACGCACACCGCGCTGGTGGTGCTGGACCTCGACGACGTCTTCACCGATGTCTGGCGTTTCGAGGGCAAGTCCGAATACGCCACGGCGCTGATCGAAAAGCGCGTGCGCACGCAGGGCCTGGTGGAGGGCTCGGCCCACATCATCATGCACCGCTTGGTCAAGGTGCCCGGTGGCTTCCAGGCCTTCTTCTCTGCCGTGTCGCTGGACCTGTGGCAGCGCAGCTCGCAGTGGGCGCAGGAGCAGAACGACCACTGCCTGGTGATGACCACCGGTGGCCTGCTGTGCAATGGCGTGGACGTGGGCCAGGCGCGCCTGCTGCTCTCGCAGCGCCGCCTGATGTGCTTTGCCCAGAGCGAAGAGGGCATGGTGTTCGCGTCTACCCAGGCGCTGGGTTCGGGCGCGTCGGCCATGACCAGCTCTGCCCAGGTGCTGGTGGCCAACCAGAGCGCGCTGCTCAGCCGCCTGGGGCCCGATGCGGTGGAGTGGGGGGCCTTGTGGAGCACCCAGCCCGCCGATGGTGAGATCTGTGTTGCAGCCTTGCAAGGGGTGCTGGGTAGCGCACCGGTGGTGATGCAGGCAGCGGAGCTCTCGTTGGCTGGCGAACGCGTGCAGACGGTGATGCCCGCGCTGGCGCGCGACGCTGCTGGCCGGCATGCCCTCAATCCCTTGGCAGAGCGCGTGGCCTGGCGTGCGGAGCGCTGGGTGGCATCGATCACTGCGCTCACTGCAGTGGTCGGAGCGGCCTTGGTTGCCTTGGGTGCATTCACCAGCCAGCAGGCCGACGCCCAGCGCGACGAAGGTCAGAGCCAGCGCGCGCAGCTCGCGGCAATGCAGCAACGCATCCAGGCGGTGAGCACCATTCAGGCCCCGCAGCAATTGCTGCCGGTGGCGGACTTTTCACGCACGCTGGACGAGGGCGCCCGCTACGACCCCATGGCCTTCCTGGCCGTGCTCAAGGCCTCCACGGGCAGTGACATCCGCATCGTGCGTGTGAAGCTGGAGGCGACCCAGCAGAACCAGAACCCGAACCGCGCGCGGGCCTTCCGAGTGGATGGCGTGGTCGCACCCGGCGCCTCAGCATCGGTGACCCGCTGGATGAGCCTGATGTCCGCAGCCGGCTGGACGCTAAAGGCATTGGACCCCGCCGAGCCGTCCCAAGGCGCTTTCTCCTATGAACTGGTTGCCAAGGCTGCCGCACCCGGGAACATGAAACCATGAAATACGCAGCACTGCTCTTGAATGTAGTTGCCGTCGCATTGCTCGGATGGGCGATGTACGGCGTGGTGCAACTGGTCCAGGCCCGCACGCCCAACGTGCGTCCGCCAGAGATGTCGCTGGCGGCCCTGCCCGAAGCGCTGCGCACCGACCAGACGCGCGTGGCCGAGGCTTTCGACGCCATGGCCCGCATCCAGAAACAGGCCGCCAGCCGGGGCGTGGACCCGCAAACCCTGATCGCGCTGCCCGCGCCGGGACGCGAAATCGTCGGCAGCGTGCAGATGCCCGCGCGCTCGATGTCGCTGCACCTGGACAACCTGGCCGCGGAAACCCAGTCCGTCGTGATCGACGACCGCCTGGCCCGCCAGGGTGCGCGCTTGCCCGAAGGCGGCCGTATCACCAAGGTGGAGCCCAACCGGGTCGTGATCTCCGAACGCCTGGGCCGCCAGACGCTGACCTTGCCCGAGGTCGGGCTGCGGGTGGGAACGCTGCGCTGGCCCGATGGTTCGCTGGCGAGCATCAGCAGCCAGCAGTTCAAGGCCGGTGTGCCCGGGACAGCCCCGGACAACGTCCAGGGCCCCATCAGGAGCTTGCCGTGATGAACGCAGGCAAGGCCGTGTCCCTGTTCTGCTGTGGCTTGTGGATTTACCCGGCCGCCTGAATTTCGCGCGCAGAAGAACGAACCCATTTTCAAGAAATCCATGACTCACCCAAGCGGTGCCAAGGACAGCGATATGACCCATCCTCCGATCTTCAAGCCCCTGGCCCTGGTGTGTGCCGCGCTCATTCTCAGTGGGTGCGCCAACAATCCGCCGCGCAGTGCCTCCAGCCTGCCCGCGCCGGACACCGAAGCCGCTGACCGGATGCGTGAAAACGCCGTGCAGGAGGCCAAGCGTCTGCTGGAACACCAGCAACTGCTGCTGGCGGAGCTGAACAGGCCCGCCCCAGCACCGGTGATCGCACCGATGGCACCCGTGTTCGATCCCCTCGAAGGCAAGTTGATCAACGTGGCCATGTCCAAGGCCAGCATCAGTCAGATCCTGGGGGCGTTTGCCGATGCCGGCAACCTCAACCTGATCGTGGACCCCAACGTGCTGCGCGGCGGTCAACTGGCCGACATGTACCTGCGCCAGGTGACCCTGCGCGAAGGCTTCAACGAAGTCATGCGCACCTACGATGTGGCGGGCGAGTTCCGCGGTAACACGCTGCGGGTGAGCCTGACCGAGGAAAAGTTCTTCTCGCTCAACTTCCTGAACACCAAGTCCAGCATCCAGATGGGGTCGGGCGGCAATGTGTTCGGCAGCAGCAATGGCGGCGGCGGTGGGAGCAGCGGCGGAGGCGGTGGTGGCTCCAGCGGCGGCTCGGGCGCCCAGCAGGGCAGCCTCACCATGTCGGGTTCCGGCGGCAGCTCTGCCGATCCCTACGCCGACGTGGCCAGCGCGCTCAAGGCCCTTCTGGAAGACGATGTCAAGGACCGGCTGGAACAGCAGCAGCAAGGCGCAAACGTCCAGGCGCCGGGCTATACCCCTACCACGCCCTCTGCCTGGACAGGGACGCCACCCCCCAACGGAACCGGCGCGTCGAACGTGGCCCGGGGTTCCGGGGCACAAGGCCCGTCGGTGACCACAATCAAGGAAGAGGGCGGTTTCACACTGAACCCGCAGACCGGCACGCTCTACGTCAAGGCGCGCCCGTCCAAGATGCGTACGGTGGAAAAGATGCTGGCCCAGATCCACAAGGTGCTGGGCAAGCAAGTCTATGTCGAGGCACAGCTGATCGACGTGCAACTGGGTGACAATTTCGAGTTCGGCGTGGACTGGACTTCGCTGCGCAGCCGCCTGGCCACGGGCTTCGGCTCCTCGCCTATGCAACTGGGCGGCAGCAACGGCACGCTGCCCAACGCGGGCAACGGCTACCCTGCACGCGCCATCTCGATCCCTGCCGCGCTTATCGGCAGCCTGACCGGTCCTGCCTTCGGCGCGTCCTACCAGGGCAGCAACTACGGCATCGTGATCAACGCGCTGCGCGCCTTCGGCAACCTCAAGGTGCTGTCCAATCCCAACGTGCAGGTGCGCAATGGCACGCCGGCACTGCTGTCGGTGGGCACCAGTTCGCGCTACGTATCGCAATCGGCCTCCACCCAGACGGTACCCGGTGGCGGCGCATCCACCACATCGTCGAGCGTGCAGACCGATACGGTGTTTTCGGGCGTGATGGTCGGCGTGCTGCCCATGGTGCGCGAAGACGGCCGCATCGAGCTGCTGCTCAACCCGATGCAGAGCGATGTGGATCCGGCCAGTCTGCAGCTGGTGGCGGTGGGGGGCGAGAACCTCATTTCGCTGCCCAAGGTCAGCTACAAGGGCCTGACAACCACGCTCAATGTCGGTGATGGCGACGTGGTTGTGGTGGGCGGGCTGATCGACCAGCGCAACTCCAACAACGACCGTGGTGCCCCAGGTGTTTCCGACGTGCCGCTGCTGGGCAAGTTGTTCGGCAACGAGAACAAGGTACACAACAGCCGTGAGCTGGTGATCGTTCTGCGGGTGCGTGTGCTATGAGCCTCATCCACGACGCACTGAAATCCATGGACGCGCCTGCCGCGCCGGCCCCTGCTGCGCCCGCAGTGGCGGTGGCACGGCCACGCGCAGCCACCGCTCCGCGCGGCGGTCGCCCTGCATGGCTCGACGGTGCACTGGCCTTCGCCATCGTGGTGGCGGCCGGTGGGCTGGGCTGGGTGTACTGGCAAAGCCAGAGGCAACCCGCGCCCCTGCCACCACCCGTGGCAGCGGCTGCCGCACCGACCCCGCAGATGGCACCGCTGCCCCAGGCCGAAGTGCCTGCCGCAGCTGCGGCCACCGCGGTGGTGGATGCGCCTGCGGCGAGCGCACAACCCGTGGCAGCCACGGCGGTCGCCACGCCGGCCCCGGCGCCCCAGGCCATTGCAACGGCACCTTCCGTGCCCGCACCCGCGGTGCAAGCGGCGGCAGTCGTTGCTGCCCCTGCGCCCGCTGTCGTGACACAGGCCGCCACCGGCCAGACCGATGTCCGTCCGGCAATGCCTCGTCCCGCTGCAGCACCGCGCCCCGCCCGCACACCCCGTGCCGAGGTCCAGCCTGCGCAGGTACAAGCGCCCGCGCCCGTGGTGGACGATACGCCTGTGGAGTTGCGCTTTGCGCGCTTCGTGGCTGCCATGAGGAACAATCAGCCTGCCGACGCCGAGCGAGAGCTGTCGGCCCTCAAGGCGCGGCTGCCCGCTGGCTCCCTGGGACTGATCCGTGCCCAGGCCTGGTTCGATCTGCGCGCCGGCAACGATGCGGCCGCTGCCGAGCAGTACCGCGCCATCCTGGACCGCATGCCCGGCGATGAAGAAGCCGCCATCAACCTGGCCAGCATCCACAGCCGCAAGGGCAAGCCCGAGGAAGCGCGTGCGACGCTGGACACGGCACTGCGCCTGTCCCCCGACTCTGCCGCACTGCGCTCGGCCCTGGCCCAGTTCACACCCAATGCCCGCCAATGAGCATCAGCCCTGTCTACGCGACCTTGGGTCTGTCGCGCAATCCCTTCCCTCCCACGCCGGACGCGGGGTCGTACTTCTTTACGCCCCGATTGGAAGAGGATTTCGCGGAGGTCGCGCATTGCATCGAGGCACGCAAGGGCTTCGTGCTGCTCACTGGCGAAGTGGGCCTGGGCAAGAGCACGATGGTGCGGCGCCTGCTCGATACCCTCAGGGACAAGAACTGCCGCTCGGCCCTGATCCTGAACACCTTCCTGCAGGACAGCGCACTGCTCTCGGCCATCCAGAGTGACTTTGGCCTGCCGCCCAGCGACTCGGTGGAGCAGGGCCTGGCCCGGTTGACGGAGTTTCTGATCGAGCGCCACCAGGCCGATGAAACCAGCCTGCTGGTGATCGATGATGCGCAGAACCTGAGCGTGCAGTCGCTTGAACTCGTGCGCCTGCTGTGCAACCTCGAAACAGGGCAGGAAAAGCTGCTGCAGATCCTGTTGGTGGGCCAGCCCGAGCTCGAAGAGACCCTGGCCACACCCGAGCTGCGCCAGCTCAAGAGCCGCATCGTCAAGCATGCCCGCCTGTCGGGCCTGCAAAAGGACGAAATGCCCCGGTATTTCGACTTTCGCGTCAATGCGGCGGGGGCCGAAGGGCGCCTGTCCATCGAGCCCGCTGCCGTGGACGTCGTGCACCGCGTGACGCAGGGCAATCTGCGCCAGATCCACCTGGTGCTGGACCGCTGCCTGTACGGTCTGGCCAGCACGCGCGGCTCGGTGATCACCGAGGCGCTGGTACAGCGGGCCGTATCGGACATGCCCGCCCTGGGCGATGACGCCGCCACGATCGCTGCCGCCGTCGCCGTCGCACGCCCGCGCCGCCGTTGGGCCTGGATCGCTGCCGGCCTAGCGGCTGGAACCACGGCCACCGTGGCCCTGGCCAGCTGGGGGCTGTCGTCGTCTGGCGGCAGTGCTCCACCGGCGGCCGATAGCGCGGCAAGGGCACCCCAGGCTGTTGTACCCAAGGCCGAGTCCGATGCACCTGCTCCCATGGCGGCGCCCACGGCGCAGGCCCCTGCAGTGGCGCAGCCTGTGCCCGCCGTGGCCGCATCTGCTGCCGCCGAGCCTTCTTCCGTGGCTGCGGCCTCCGCGCCCGTGCCTTTGGCCGAAGCCACTCCCCGCATGGCCTGCGAAGCCCAGCTCAAGGCCGCCGCCACAGCCGACGACGTGCTGCAGGTGCAGCGCCTGCCGCAGCCCCATGCCGCCAATGCGCTCAAGGTCAGCCCCCGTGTCTGCCGGTTCACCGAAGGCAAGGATGCCTGGGTGGCGTGGCTCGGCCGCAGCGAGGCGCGCCACATCCTGGCAGCCCAGCAGGCCACGCGCAGCGTGCAGATCAAGCTCAAAAGTATGGGCCTGCTGGATGCGCGCGAGCTGGACGATGGCTTCTTCGGCTCCAAGACGGGGGAGGCGCTCGCCCGCTTTCAGCAGCAAAACGGTCTGGTCCCCACGGGCAAGCCAGACGACCTGACCTTCTTTATTTTGGAGCAGCATCCGCATGTATCCGCCCGCTGACACCGTGATGGACAACGCCAGTCTCGATTTGCCGCCCGGCGCTTCTGCGGTGGAGCGTCTGGCTGCCCTGCAGGAGAAAAGCCCCTCCCTGGGCTCCGCCCTGGTGAGCGCCGGCGTCGTCTCGCCTGTGGCGATCGACTACGTGCTGCAAAAACAGAAGATCGAGAAGGTGCCCATGGGCAACCTGCTCGTGGAACTGGGTTTTGCCAGCGCCAACGAAGTGGCACGCCAGCTGGCCGGCCAGCGCGGGCTGATGTTCATCAACGCGGCCGAGATGCCCGAGCCCGACCCGGCCGTGGCCGCGGTCTTCAACCGTTCGCTGTGCCTGACCTACGGCTTCTTGCCCGTGCGCGAGCACGAAGGCCAGATCGAGGTGGTGCTGGGCGATGCCCAGCCCGACGCCGTGCGCGAACTGGTGCTGCGCAAGCTGGGCAAGTCCTGCCATTTCTTCCAGGGCGAGTTCGACAGCGTGGCCCAGGCCATCCAGCAGCACTACTACTTTGCCGACAACCCGCCGACCCGTCTGGTCGAGAGCGAGGTGCGCAAGCTCGAAGCCGACATCGACCGCGCCTACAGCCCCGCCCGCCTGCTCGAGCACATGCTGCACCTGGCCGTGCGCGAGCGCGCCACCGACATCCACCTGGCGCCCACCGCGCGCAGCCGCTCGGTGCTGCTGCGCGTGGACGGCGTGCTGCGCCCCGTGTTCGCGCTGTCGCCCGCACTCGACCGCCTGGTGGTTTACGTCAAGCTGCAGGCCGACATGGACGCCAGCGAGCAGCGCCTGCCGCAGGACGGCAGCTTCACCGCGCAGGTGATGGAGCACAACTACACCATTCGCGTCTCCACGCTGATCTCCGAATTTGGCGAGCGCATGGTGCTGCGCCTGCTGCCCGAGCGCAGCAGCCTGGACAAGCTGGCCGACCTGGGCTTTCTGCAGGAAGACGTGGCCGTGATGGCCAAGGCGTTTTCCAAGCCGCACGGGCTGATCCTGATCACCGGCCCCACGGGCTCGGGCAAGAGCACCACGTTGCACGCCGCGCTGCGCATGCAGCCGCTGATCGAGCGCAACGTGCTCACAGTGGAAGATCCGGTCGAGTACCGCGTGCCCGTGGCCTGCCAGACTGAGGTGAACCGCCGCGCAGGCTATGAGTTCGCCAACGCCATGCGCCACTTCCTGCGGCACGACCCCGACATCATCCTGGTGGGCGAAATCCGCGATTCCGAGACCGCGCGTGCGGCCCTGGATGCATCGTCCACCGGCCACCTGGTGCTCTCCACCCTGCACGTGGGCAGCATCTTCGGTGTGATGCCGCGCCTGAAGCTGCTGGGCGTGGACACCGAGACCATCGCCGAAAACCTGGTCGCCGTGATCAACCAGCGCCTGGTGCGCCGCATCTGCCCGCACTGCGCCAAGCCCCGCCTGGCGACGGAGGACGAGCGCCGCTGGCTGGGCCTGACCAACCCCGACTCGGCGCCGCAGGTGTTCCACGGCGTGGGCTGCCACCACTGCCGTGACTCGGGCTACCTGGGCCGGCTGCCGGTGTACGAAATGCTGGTCGTCAACCGCGACCTGGCCGATGCCATCGCCTCCGACGCCACGCGTGCCGAGATTCGACAGCGTGCCATGGGGGCGGGCATGCGCCCCATCCTGACCCTGGCGCGCAACCGCGTGCTGGCAGGGGAGACCACCATGGACGAGATCCTGCGCACGGTAGGCGAGGACTGAACCGTTTCGGCGGACACGACCCATGGCCTCATCCCTCAATACCTACTACTACCGCGTGCTGCTGCCGCATGGCGGCGTGCGCTCGGGCCTGCTGCGCCTGGCGGTCAAGCGCGAGGTGTCGGTGCGCATGCGCATCGAGTCGGACACCGACGGTACGGTGCTCAGCCTGTTCCGCTTCCCGGGCTGGATGGCATTCTTCTCCGAGATGCTCATGCACCTGTTTCGCCGCCAGGTGCGCGGCGAAGACCTGGCGGGCTTCCTGCGCGACATGGGTCTCATGATGCGTGCCGGGGTGCCTGCTTTGGATGCGCTGCAGACCCTGGTGGACGAAAGTGACACCAGCGACAACCGTGCCATGGCCTATGTGGCGCGCAACATGCTGGACGACCTGAACGCTGGCGTGGGAATGACCGAGGCCTTCAACCGCCACCCCGACGTGTTCCCCGAGACCGTGCGCAATCTGGTCTCCATCGGCGACCAGACGGGTACGCTGGACCGCATGCTGGGTGAGGCGGCCGAGCACGTGGAACGCATGATCAACATCAAGCGCGACATCAAGACAGCGCTGATCTACCCGGCCTTCGTGTTCAGCACCATCATCGGCGTGGCGATCTTCTGGATCTACTACGTGGTGCCCAACATGGCCCGCCTCTTCAAGCAGATGCAGGCCAAGCTGCCACCCATCACCGAGGGCCTGGTGTCGTTCGCGAACATGCTCTCCACCCATCTGCCCTGGGTGCTGCTGGTCGTGGCCGTTGTGGTCATCGTCTTCACCGTGCTGTTCAAGCGTTCGGAAAGCTTCCAGCTGGCCACCTACAACCTGCTGCACCGCCTGCCGATCTCGCGCACGCTGCTGGTGTCTTCGGGCATGGCGCACATGACGGAGCACCTCTCCATCCTGGTACGGGCCGGGGTGGACCTGGTGTCCAGCCTGCGCATCCTGGGGCGTGCCACCAAGAACCGCTACTACCGCACCCGCCTGATCCAGGTGGCCGAATCGGTGTCGCGCGGCGAATCGGTGTCGTCGTCGATGCGGCGCGTGGGCGGGTTCCCGGCCATGGCCGTGCGCATGATCTCGGTGGGGGAGGAGTCGGGAAGCCTGGACCAGCAACTGGCCCATCTGGCCGAGGATTACCGCAAGCGCCTGGAAGTGGTGGTCAAGTCGCTGGCCGAAATCCTGAAACCCGTGATCATCCTGATTGCCGGTGCGTTGTTCCTGTTCCTGATCGTCGCGCTGCTGCTGCCGGTGTATGACCTGGTGCGGCAGTCGGTGGGGCACACCCTCGGGGGTGGGCAATGATGCGGTCGGCCGTTTTTTCGATCCTGGCGCGAGAAACTGCGCCGGGATGCTCTGGAAACTGTTCTTTTGACGAGGTCTGCCCGTTATGCCGGGCAGGGCACTGAATGCGCAAGGAAGTACTGATCGGCACGGGCCTGGGCCTGTTGTTGCTGGCCGTTTTGGCTGGTGGCATGTGGATCTCTGGACGCTTGCCCGAAAACACGGAGCCCCCGGTGGTGGTGGCCCCGCGTGCGGTAATCACCCCAGTCGCCTCGGCACCTGCCGTCCCCAAGCCGGCTAACGCCGCTTCGCAGGCGCAGGTCCAGGAGCGTCGCCGGCGTCTGGCCGAAGTCCGCGCGGAATTCAATGCACTGCGCGCGCAGGGGATGCAGGCATCACCCGAAAAGATGAGGGCCTTGGTGGACGAGCTGGAGGCGGCGTCTCCTCCGGGATTCGATCCGCGTTATTTCCAGGCGCTGCGCAGCATGCTGGACAGCAGCGCCAAGGTGCAGGCCCTGAACGCCGAGCTGCAACGCATGGGCCAAGGTACCTCCCCCAAGGACATGGCGCGAAAGGAAGCCATCCTGGCCGAACTGCGGGTCATCGGAGAGCGCGTCAGCACCGATGCGCGCAACCTGCAGAGTTACGTCCCAGCGGGCGTAGCCGCGCCCGCTGCGGCCTCGTCGTCCTTGCCAGGAGGAAAGGCGCAATGACCTCCCGGGTATCCCGTCGGCACGCCAGTCGGTGGCACCACGCAGCGCAGGGCGGTTTTTCCATGGTGGAAATGGCCATTGCGCTGGTGGTGGCCGGCCTGATGTCGTGGGCTGCCTTCAGCGGTTATGAAACCGTCACTGCCCAGCAGGAGATCGAGCGCGGCCGGGCCGAGGCTGAGCAACTTCAGTCCATCGTGCGGGCCTTTGCGCTGCGCCATGGCCGGCTGCCATGTCCTGACTCGGATGCGGTGGCCGATGGATATGAGAACCCGCCGAACGGCAACTGTGCCGCCGGCAACCAGGTGGGTTGGTTCCCCTACGTGAGTTTGGGCCTGCCGATGCCTACGGACAAGTTTCTCGCTCGCTATTCAGTGTTCCGGGCTGCTAACCTCGCCGACCCTGGGAGGGATGCCGATCTTGCCGTGGTCACGGAGCGTACGAGGGATCCGGATCCTGCAGTGCCCGGTAACAGTTCGGTCCCGACTTACCGTGACGTCACTGACCTCATTGCGGGCCTGAACAATGCGTCCAACACGGCCATAGTGCCGTTCTCAGCGGCCAGAACATACCTTACGGGCGATGCCGGCGTGGCCGGCGCCATCGACTGCGCCGCCAACCAGGTCATGGCCGCCGCCTACTGGGTCATCGTGCCGCTGCAGGACAGGAGCGGCGACGGCGATCGCTTCGACGCCCCTCACACACCCGGCAGTGCCTGCGCCGCCAGCCCTTCGGCACCCCTGCGCTTTGGCTCCGACGACGTGGTCGTGGCCGAATCCCCCGGCCAACTGGCCGGCTGGCTCCGCAGAAGCCTGCCCTGAGTGGCACTTGCCTTGATTGATTCCATGACTACCCATTCCACAGTCCACCGTCCACGCCGAGCACCCGTGCGCTCGCGTGGCTTCGGTCTGGTGCAGGTGCTGCTGCTGATTTCGGTGATGGCGGGCTTGTCGGCCATTGGCTACATGCAATGGCGTGAGCGCACTGCTGTGGACACCTCCCGCCAGGAGCGCCAGGCACTGTCGCAGGCCGACAAGGCCATCGTTACCTATGCCACGGTGACCGGAAGGTTGCCATGCCCCGACATCGACCGCGATGGCGTGGCGGATTGCGGGGCAGGCAACCAGAGCGGCTGGCTGCCAACGGTCACCCTCGCCCTGGCGGGTGTCGATGCAGGCGTTGACGTGGGCCAACTGCGCTACATGGTGCAGCGCCAGGGGGGCGACTACGATCTGACGCTGCTCACTGACTCTTGGAGGCCCCTGGAGTACCCCGATGCGGCGCCCTGGACATTCTTCAACATGCGTGAAACAGGCGCGGGCGCGTACCCTGCCGACATCCTGACCCTGACCGATCTGTGCCAGCGCCTGGAAGTGGGGCGGACGACGACCCTGACCGCCACCATGGCCCGGCTCAATGCGTCGCCGCTGCGTACCACCGCCTACGCCATCGCCCATCCCGGCAATGGCGATGCCAATGGAGACGGCAACCTGTTCGATGGCGCCAACGCCGGTGCCGATCTCAACCTCATGGAAGACCCGGGCCGTCGGCCCCTGCTTGCCACGTACAACGACCTAGTGCTGGAGCGCTCCTACGCCAGCCTGCAGAGCGCCTTTCACTGCAACCCGCTGATCGACTCCATCAACACAGTGGCCCTGGGGCATGATGTGTCCGTAGCGGTGTGGGAAATGCGCGCCGACAATATCGAGTCTGCCACGCGCGCGCTGATCTTCTCCACCCTGGCTGCCGTCATGACCGGTCTGGAGATCACGCTGGCCATTGCCGAAGGCATATCCGATGCCGGCAACGCGGCTGCGGAGTGGGTCGGGTGCGTCGCTTCTCTGGGTCTTGCCGTCAACCTGTGTGCGGCCGCCGGGATGCACACAGCGTCAGCTGCGTTGACGGCCGGGGTCATCGCTGCCAACGGGCTGGCCGTTGCTGCCAATGCGGTCGCCGCAGGTATTGCCGGGCAGGCGCTGAGGCTTGCCGACGGCGGGGTGCCGCAGGCCCAACTGTGCCCCGTGATGGACCAGGCTTTCTATGATCGCCAGAAAGAGGCCAGGGACCGTGCAGTCGCGGAAGTGGCTGCTGCGCAAGCCGCGCTGGCGACTGTCGATGCAGAAATTGTGGCCAAGCAAAACGAGCTGGCTACGGCCATAGTCAACAGGGACATTGCCAAAGCCACCCTCTTTACCGTAATCCACGCAGGGCAAAGGACTCCGACGCTGGACGGGTACATCAACGCATTGTTCGCGGCCACGGAAGAGTGGGGCAATGCCTCGTATGCCTATGAACTGGCGCAGTCCAGTATGGACCAGGCGACCCTCCTGGTGAACCACTGGAATGCCGAAGTCGCCAAGTACAACAACGCGCTGGCCAACAACGCAGCAACCATTGCCCAACTGAACGCCGATATCTTGGCGCTGGATGTGCAGATTGCAGCCCTTGACCCGACGAGCGTGGACCCGCTGGTCGTGAAGGCCCTGAAAGACCTGAGGGACAAGCGCTCCGGAAAAGCCGCTGAACTCGCTCTGGCCCAGAACACCACCAACCTGACTGCCGTGCGCGACAAAGCCGTCGCCGAACAACTCAAGGCCCAGACGGCGCTGAACACCGCGACAGGCATTCGCAACACTGCCAATACAACGTTCAACACGGAAAAGACGGAGTATGCGGCTGCCTATGCGACGCTGGTCACTGGCGCGGCACGGTACAACCTTCTCGATGCCAGCAATGCCGTGGTTGGCTCACGGTGCACGACAGGGTGCCTGGTGGGGGATCCTGCCGGCAACAATATTTCCACTGCGTTCAACAACGCCATGACGGACCTGTTCGGCGCGGGGGCTACGGTCAGCCCCAGCACGGATGCCAAGATGCTCAAGCCGGTTAAGCTCCAGAAGGAACTCGACGTGCTCAACCGCAAGCGCGATGCTGTCTTGCAGCGATTGGCGGATGCCAACAACATGGTCGCAAAATTGCCGACAGGCACGGGCAACGCGCCCTGCAACATCACCGGGCCATCGGTGGAGCCCATGACACCCGACCAGGCCGCAGCCATCCTTGAGCAGGTGGATCGCAAGGGAGGCACGCGATGAGCGAGAGCATGCAATGCCCCGGGCGCCTGCGCCAGGCGGGTTTTTCGCTGGTCGAACTGGCAGTGTCCCTGGCCATCGTCGGCCTTCTGGGCGTCATCGCATGGCGCTGGGTGGCCTCCACGCGCGAACCCCTGCAGCGCCCCGCCGTCATGGGTCAGTTGGCCGAGGCCCAGGGTGCGGTGGAAGGCTTCGTGCTGGCCCGGGGCCGGCTGCCCTGTGCGGCAGCCACCACCGGCGGCGCCGAGGCCTGCGGCAATGCCGCCGCGGTTCTGCTACCGTGGCGTGACCTGGGGTTGAGCAGCCGGTTCAGCCAGCTTCGCTATGGTGTCAATCAAGCCGGTGCGTACAACCTGGCAGTCGCGCCTGCCAACACGGTCTCGCCCACGCTGGGCTTCGACTACACGCAAGGTATTCTGGCCGTACCGCAGAACACGGAGATGGATGCTGCGCTCGGCCGACTGCGCGGTACCTCGGGCGCAATTCCCGCAGCGGTCTTGCAAAACGGGGCGACCAATGGCCTCGACTGGTGCCGTGTGCTGCGCCGCTATGCGGCCGATGCAGCACCACCCGCTGGGGTACTGAGGGCCACGAACCCGGTAGACGCTACCTCCATCTCGCTGGCTTTCATCATTGCGCATCCGGGCATGAACGGTGTCTTCGAGGGCAACAACACCGGGGTGACCTTCGACTTTCCGGGGCGGGCCCAGACCAATACCTTCGACGACCTTGCCGTGGGCGTCGGGCCCAGCGACCTGTCTGCGCGCATCGGGTGCGTAGCCCGCCTGAGCGCCATGCAGGCCGCCGCGCAGGGGGCCTACACGGCGTACGACAATGCCCGCGTGGTGCAGCGGTACTGGGCACTGCGGGTTTTTGACATCGCCCAGGCCAAGGCGGCCAAGGAAAGCGCCGAGACCGGTGTCATCCTGGCCGCCATGAATGTGGCACTGGCCGCGGGCAGCGCGGCGCTGGCTGTCGCGTCGGCGGCCAATACCGAAGCGCTCACCATCGCCGGTGTCGCACTGTCCATTGCCAACGCCGCGTCTGCTGCGGTGGAGGTCGGTCTGGCGGCTACGGATCTGACGGAAGCCATCCAGGCGGAGCAGGACTCCATCGCCAAGGAGCTGGCTTCAAGGGCTTATCTGGCACATGTGTATGACACGTTCACCCAGGCGCTGAATTCCGCCACGCTGCTGGACGCGAAGGGGCTCAATCCATGAAACACCGCATGATGGGTTTCACCCTGGTGGAGCTTTCGGTGGTCTTGCTGGCGCTGGGCCTGATCCTGCCGGCGGCCATCATCTTCTGGCAGCTGTCCGAGCGGCACCGGGTGACTTCAGTGCAGATGGATGTGCAGCAACAGTCGCGTGACGCGCTGGTGGGCTTCCTGCATGCCAACTACCGCCTGCCGTGCCCTGCCAACAACCTCCAGGGGGTGGAGAACTGCGTGGGTGGCGGCCAGGTGGGTTTTCTGCCCTGGCGTACGCTGGGCCTTCCAAGGCCGGAGGCGGGCATGCTGCGCTATGGCGTGTACCGCCAGCCGTCGGGTGCAGCCACGGCGAATGCTCTTGCAGACCGTGACCTGGCCGCGCCGCGCGACCGCATGAACACGCTGCGCGTGCGCACGCCCAACCCCAAGCCGCAAAACCATACCGAGGCGCCCAACCCCAATGCGCCTCCGGTACCGGAGGTCACGACCAGCCTGACCAGCCTGCTTGGCAAGACCTACGTGGACGGACCCACGGGGCCTCTGAACCCTGATTGCAGGGCGTCGAACGTGCCTCCGGGCGCGGTAGGCCCGCCCACCCAACCGTGCCCTCTGGCGGGGGCGGACGGTGCGGGGGCGGTCAATCTGATCGATATCTGCCTGGCGCTGAACACGGCCAGTACGCCGGTGGTGGCGCCAGCCGGTTTCCTGGCCACCCAGGTGGGCGCGCAAAGGCGCCCCGCGGCCTTCGTGATCGCTGCCCCTGGCATGTTGGATGCCAACGGGAACGGTCAGGCGTTTGACGGGGCGAATGACACCGCGACCAACGCGGACCCGACCTTCGAGGCGCCGGGCAACGCCGTGACCAACCTGCACGATGACATCGTGATCGCAGCCAGCCCTACGGAGCTGTTCGATGAACTGCATTGCGGTGCCTCGCTGTCGGCGGTGTCGCATGCGCACTTCAACGTAGCCACGGGCGCCTTCGTGCTCGAACGCGCCTTGTACGATTACCGTGACCAGCTCTACATCGCTGTCGTGCTGGCCAGGGCCGACGTGGCCATGGCCGCTGCGGGTCTTCTGTCTGCCGCTGCGGGCACCCTGGACGCTGCCAAGGAAATGTTGTCTGCCGTCGCCGACACCACGGCGAGCGTTGGAGCGCGCTCGTTCCAGATCGCGCTGGCAGCCGTGGGCATTGGTCTGGCCGTGGCCAGCGATGTCGCCGCGATCGCCGCCCAGGTCGATGCCGCCTTGTCCCTGGCCGAGGCCGAGAAGGTGTTCAGCGATTTTGCAGCACACACCACGGCGATCACCGACCTGTCCATCGACGTCAACCTGAATGCGCTGAAGGCCGATGCCATTGGCCATTGATGACCTACTGACTACCGAGTTACGCACCATGACCTCATCCAATCACCCACATTCCCGCGACAAGGCCCGGCGCCGCCAGCGTGGCTTTTCGCTGTTGGAGCTGAGCGTCGTCCTGGTCGTGATCGGCCTCCTGATCGGCGCCGTGGCTGTGGGCCGCGATCTGCAGCGCTCGGCCGCCAACCAGCGGCTGTCCACCGACTTCATTCAGGGCTGGCAGCTCGCGTACGAAGCGTATTTCAACGGCGTGGGGCGGCCGCCCGGTGACAACGCCTTGGCACCTACGGGCCAGGTCAACGGTACCTTGGTTCCTGCGCAGCAGGCACTGTGTGGTGCCACCATGATCAACGCCTTCCTGGCCGCCGGCATTCGCGTGCCCACCGGGCGTACCGAAGGCCAGCAGGACCGCTATGTCTACCTCGACAGCAATGGCAACCCGCAAGAGGTGCAGGTCTGCTTCCAGAGCGTTCAGTGGTCGGAGCCTGGGGCGGCGGTGGGGGCCTATGTAGCGCTGCCGCGCAATGTGATGGTGATCCGCAACGTCACTTATTCACTGGCGGGTGCTCTGGATCAGCAGATCGATGGCCGCAGCGATGCCCGTTTTGGCAGTTTGCGCGATATCAGCCTAGCGGCCAATCTCGCAGCGGCAGGAGTCATCTGGCCCATCAACGACCGGATGGACTTTTCCGGCGCGGAGAACGTGCTTGATGAAGACCAAGTCGCGGTCACCACCGCCTATTTCAAAATGACACGTTGAGTGCCGCGCACGCTTGGCTGCCTCAAACCCCCGCCAGCTGAAACCTCTGGTCGAAGTTCATCTTCCCCAGCACCTGCAGCGCGGCGGCAAGCAGGTTGCCGTCCACCTTGCTGATGTCGAGGCTGTAGCGGCGTTCGGTGGACACCACGTCCACACTCTTGCTGCCCCATTGCACGGCGACCAGCGGGGCAGGGCGTCCGCCCATGCCAACGCCGACGAACACGCCGCGCTGCTCGGGCCGGAGCATGAACTCCAGCCGGGGCGTGCGCTTGAGCGTCAGGCGGTCGGTGCCCTGGGGGCCGAACGCAAACGAGACGATCCAGTCGTCTTCGTCTTCCACGGTCAGGATCGGAGCACGCTGGGGTGGTGGCATGGTGGGCGGATTTGGATGGCTGCTGTGCGGCCGGCCCTGGCGGGGCCCGCAAGCCGGACGGCGGTCAGTATGCCGTGCAATAGCCATGCCAGAAGAGGGGCGAACCCGAAGTTGGGCGTATCCAACGCCGGGCGGCGGTTTGTCAGCAAAATGCAAGCACTTGTCGTACAAGTTTTTCCATTGGATACACCGGGGTGTGCTGCATTGCACCCCAAAAAGCGCTGCGGACAACTCAACCCTGCGCCAATTGCCCCGCAAGCTGCCCTACGGTGGCCAGCGCCTCTTCGAAACGCTCCTGCGCCGGGTGCCCGTAGTTGATGCGCACGCAGTGCGCAAACCGCTGGTCGGCCGAGAAAATCTGCCCCGGTGCCAGGCTGATGCCCTGGGCCAGGGCCTGGCGGTGCAGGGTGAGGGCATCGACCGTGGGCGGCAGCTCCACCCACAGGAAGTAGCCGCCCTCGGGCCGTGACACCCGCGTGCCGGCCGGAAAATGCCGCGCAATGCCGGCCAGCGCGCGCTCCTGCTGCCGCGCCAGGCTGCGCCGCAGCTGGCGCAGGTGCCGGTCGTAGCCCCCTTGGGCCAGGTACTCGGAGAGCGCCTGCTGCGATGGCACGGCCGCCGCCAGCGTGGTCATGAGCTTGAGGCGCTGCACACCGGCGGCAAAGCGGCCCGCTGCCACCCAGCCCACGCGGTAGCCGGGCGCCAGGCACTTGCTGAACGAGCTGCAGTGCATCACCAGGCCCTCGGTGTCAAAGGCCTTGGCCGGGGGCGGGCGGTCGGGGGCGAAGTGCAGCTCGCCATACACGTCGTCCTCGATCAGCGGCACCTGGTGGCGCGCGAGCAGGGCCACCAGGGCGCGTTTGTTCTCTTCGGGCATCAGGCTGCCCAGCGGGTTTTGAAAGCTCGGCATCAGCCAGCAGGCCTTGACCGGGTGGCGCGCCAGGGCCTCGGCCAGTGCGGCCAGGTCGATGCCCTCGCGCGGGTGGGTCGCCACCTCCACGGCCTGCAGGTTCAGCCGTTCCAGCGCCTGCAGCGCGGCGTAAAAGGTGGGGGATTCGACCACCACGATGTCGCCCGGCCGGGTCACGGCCTCCAGGCACAGGTTGAGCGCCTCCATGGCGCCATTCGTGACGATGAGCTCGCCGGTGTCCACCGCGGTGCCGTGCAGGCCGTAGCGCAGCGCGATCTGCTGGCGCAGGCGCTCGTCGCCAGGCGGCAGACTCTGCACGATGCTCCAGGGGTCGAGCTTGCGCATGCCGCCCGACAGGCAGCGTGCCAGCCGCTCGAAGGGGAACAGCTCCAGCCCCGGAAAGGCCGAGCCCAGCGGCACCAGGTCGCGGTCGCGGGCCGAGCCCAGCACCTCGAAGACCAGGTCGCTGATGGCCACGCCGGTGGACCCGGCCGCCGGCTGCGAGGGCAGGGGCTCCGCCGGAGGCGTCTGCCCGGCCGCCATGGGCAGATGGGCGCTCACGTAGTAGCCCGAGCGCGGGCGCGCATGGATCAGCCCCTGTGCCTCCAGCAGGTAATACGCCTCGAACACCGTGGACGGGCTGATGCCCCGGGTGCGGCTGGACTCGCGCACCGAGGGCACGCGGTCGCCGGGGCGCAGCGCACCGCTGTGGATCAGCTGGGCGATGGCATCGGCGTGGCGCTCATAACGTTTCATACAAAGACGATTTTGATCTAGTACAAACTGATCCGTATTTTTAACCTGAAACTGAATCTGTACTGTTTTTGAGGACAGGCGTAGAGTCCGTTGCAATCCTAAAAAGAAGTCGTCGCCCCATGATCGATCGTTTGCGCAGCCTGCTGCGTCCTGTTCTAGTCCCGATGTGGATGGTCGCCAGTCTGGGCTGTGCGGCTGCGCAACCGGCGACCCCACCGGCCCCTGTGGCCGCCACTTCCGTCGCCAGCGGCATGGCGCCGCGCGTGCTGGCCTGCGTCACCTGCCATGGCAAGGAAGGCCGGGCCACCCAGGAGGGCTACTTCCCGCGCATCGCAGGCAAGCCGGCCGGCTACCTGGCCAACCAGCTGCTCAACTTCCGCGAGGGGCGGCGCAGCTACCCGCAGATGACGAGTCTCATCGAGCACCTGACCGACGACTACCTGCGCGAGATGGCCGCGCACTTCGCGGCGCTGGAGCTGCCGTACCCGCCGCCACCGGCACCCCAGGCCCCGCCTGCCGCATTGGAGCGCGGCCGCCTGCTGGTGCAGCAAGGCGATGCGGCGCGCAGCATTCCCGCCTGCGTGCAGTGCCATGGCCCGGCCATGACCGGGGTCAACCCCTTCATCCCCGGCCTGCTGGGCCTGCCGCGTGACTACCTCAACAGCCAGCTCGGTGCCTGGAAGACCGGCCAGCGCCGCGCCCACGCACCCGACTGCATGGCCGACATCGCGCGCCAGCTCACGCCCGACGACGTGAGCGCCGTCTCGGCCTGGCTGGCCGCCCAGCCCGTGCCCGGCGGTGGCAAACCGGCCGCCAGCCTGGCCGGTGCCATGCCGATGCGCTGTGGCGGGGTGGATGGCGTACCTGTCGTCCAGGCGACCGGGCGCTGAAGGGGGCATGGCCATGAACGCACGAACCATCCTCTGGACGATCTCTTCCACCCTGGCGGCCTTGGGCATCGGCGCTGCTGCGGTGATCACCTTGAACCTGCGCGGCGAGGAGCCGCTGCCCTCCAGCCCGGAGGCCTTTGTCTCCACCCCCGAACAGGTGGTGCGCGGCGAGTACCTGGCGCGCGTGGGCAACTGCATGGCTTGCCACACCACGCAGGGCGGGGCCGCCTTTGCCGGCGGGCGCGGCATCGAGACGCCGTTCGGCGTGGTGCACAGCTCCAACCTCACGCCCGACAAGGCGCACGGCATCGGCCAGTGGTCGTCTGCCGAGTTCTGGCGCGCCATGCACCATGGCCGCTCGCGCGACGGGCGCCTGCTGTACCCGGCGTTTCCCTATCCCAACTACACCCAGGTCACGCGCGAGGATTCGGACGCCATCTACGCCTACCTGCAAAGCCTGCCCTCCGTGGGCGAGGCCAACCGGCCGCACGCGCTGCGCTTTCCGTACAGCACGCAGGCGGCGCTGGCCGTGTGGAGGGCGCTGTTCTTCGCACCGGGTACGGCGCTGGTCGCACCCACGCAGACGGCCGAGTACAACCGCGGTGCCTACCTGGTCAACGGCCTGGGCCATTGCACGGCCTGCCACACCCCGCGCAACGCCCTGGGCGCCACGACGGAAGCCATGGCCTTCAACGGCGGCCTGATCCCCGTGCAGAACTGGTATGCCCCGGCGCTCAATGCCGCGGCCGAGGCTGGCGTGAAGGAATGGCCGGTGCAGGACGTGGTGGCCCTGCTCAAGACCGGTGTGGCACCCCACGGCTCGGTGATGGGCCCCATGGCCGAGGTGGTGTTCCGCAGCACCCAGTACCTGACCGATGCCGATGCCCGCGCCATGGCGGTCTACCTCCAGGACCTGCAGCAGCACACCGTGTCACCACCTCCCGCTGCGCCACCCGCCGCATCGGCCATGGCGCGCGGCGCCAAGGTCTACGAGCAGCAGTGCGCGCAGTGCCATGGCGAGCAGGGCCAGGGGCAGGGCGGGCCCGGTGCCTTCCCGGCGCTGGCAGGCAACCGCGCCGTGCTGCTGGCCGACACCACCAACCTGGTGCGCGTGGTGCTGCAGGGCGGCTACCTGCCGGCCACGGCCGGCAACCCGCGCCCCCATGGCATGCCCCCGTTTCGCCATGTGCTGAGCGACGAGGATGTGGCCGCCGTTGCCACCTTCGTGCGCAACAGCTGGGGCAACCAGGCGGGGTCCGTCGGCGCGATCGAGGTCTACCGCGCCAAGGAGCGGCGCGGCATGTAGGCTCAGGCCCCCAACGGGTGCGCCTTCATCTGCGCCATGTACGACTCGGGCTTGATGTCGGTGTAGTTGGGCACGTCCGCCGTGAGCACGGGCGCGGTCTTTTGCGCCGCCCCCTGGGCCTGTTCCGCCGTCTCGAAGAAGGCATTGGTCAGCGCCACCACCTGGCCCGGGCGCGGCGGGCCCGGGTACATGACGCGGTCGCTCTCCAGTCGCACCAGGCCCAGCGGGCCCAGGGCCTCGCGCGCAATGCGCATGTGCTCGCCGTGGTAGTAGTCGTGGTCGAAGCGGGCGCCTTCGTGCCAGCGGTACAGGGCCGTGATCTTGATCATGCAGGGGTTCTCCGATGAGGGGCAGCCGGTATGGCCGCGGTGCCCTGCACGTTAGGGCGCACGGCCTGGGCAGGCAGCCGCCTGCGCGACACGTTAGGGCCTGTCAACACCAATTTCGGGGTCGCGAAGGCCCTGGCCTGTCACCCAGGCATCAGCGCGCTCTGGTCTTCCTCATCGGTCTCACCGAGGAAGCCGCCGCTCTGGTGGCCCCACAGCCGGGCATACACACCGCCCTGCGCCAGCAGCTGCGCGTGCGTGCCTTCTTCGACGATGCGCCCGGCATCCAGCACGATCAGCCGGTCCATGGCCGCGATGGTGGACAGGCGGTGGGCGATCGCGATCACGGTCTTGCCTTGCATCAGGCCGTCCAGGCTTTGCTGGATGGCGGCCTCCACCTCGGAGTCGAGGGCGCTGGTGGCCTCGTCGAGCAGCAGGATGGGCGCGTCCTTGAGCATCACGCGCGCGATGGCTACGCGCTGGCGCTGCCCGCCCGAGAGCTTCACGCCGCGCTCGCCCACATGCGCCTCATAGCCCGTGCGGCCCTGCAGGTCGCTCAGCGTGGCGATGAATTCGGCAGCCTCGGCCCGCTGGGCGGCGGCCTGCAGGTCCTCTTCGCTGGCATCGGGGCGGCCGTAGAGGATGTTGTCGCGCATCGAGCGGTGCAGCAGCGAGGTGTCCTGCGTGACCATGCCGATGGAGCGGCGCAGGCTGTCCTGCGTGACATGGGCGATGTCCTGCCCGTCGATCAGCACCCGGCCCGAGCGCACGTCGTGAAAGCGCAGCAGCAGGTTCACCAGCGTGGACTTGCCGGCCCCGGAGCGGCCGATCAGGCCGATCTTCTCACCGGGGCGGATGGTCAGGTTCAGGTCGTCGATGACCGGCCGGCCGTTGCCATAGGCAAAGGTCGCGCTCTCGAATTTCACCTCTCCCTGGGTCACCTGCAGCGGCCTGGCGTCGGGCGCGTCCACCACGGCGCGCGGGCGCGTCAGGGTGTTGATGCCGTCCTGGATGGTGCCCACGCTCTCGAACAGCGTGGTCATCTCCCACATCACCCAGTGGGCATGGCCCGAGACGCGCAAGGTCATCGCCGTCACGGCGGCCACGGCACCGGCGCCCACCTGGCCCAGCGACCACAGCCACAGGGCAGTGCCGCAGGCGCCCAGGATCATGCCCACCACCAGGATGTGGTTGACGATCTCGAACTGGCTCACCAGGCGCATCTGCGCATAGCCGGTGAGCTTGAAGGCGTCCATCGCGGCGCGCGCGAACTCCGACTCGCGCCGGGTGTGCGAGAACAGCTTCACCGTGGCGATGTTGGTGTAGGCATCGGTGATGCGCCCGGTCATGGCCGAGCGTGCATCGGCCTGCGCCTTGCCCACCTTGCCCAGGCGCGGCACGAAGTACCAGCAGGCCAGGCCGTAGGCCACCATCCAGAGTACGAAGGGCGCCAGCAGTCGCGCATCGAACCCCGCCAGCAGCGCCAGGATGGTCACCAGGTACACGCCCATGCCGATCACCACGTCGGTGGTTGTGAAGATCATGTCGCGCACCGCCAGCGCGGTCTGCATGATCTTGGTGGTGATGCGGCCCGCAAATTCATCGGCATAGAAGGCCATGCTCTGGCCCAGCATCAGCCGGTGGAAGTTCCAGCGCAGGCGCAGCGGGAAGTTGATGGCCAGCACCTGGTGCTTGACGCTGGTCTGCACGGCCACCAGCGCGATGGAGGCGAGCAGCAGCACCGTGATGCCAACGATCTCGGTCTTGCGTGTGGCCCACAGGGCCGCGGGCGGCACGCTCGAGAGCCAGTCCACCACGTGGCCGAGCACGGCGAACAGCAGGGCTTCATAGATGGCGATGGCTGCCGACAGCGCGGCCATGGCCACCACGTAGCCGCGCAGGCCGCGCGTGCCGTCCCACACGAAGGCCATGAAGTCCTTCGGCGGCAGATGGGGTTCTTCGACAGGGTAGGGCGCTACGCGTTTCTCAAAAAATCCGAACAATGGGAGGGCTCCTATGGAACGCATCGCAGGCGCGTTCTTTTGACCACATGGTAAGGGGCCTTGTGACCCGGCGCACCGGCAAGGGCATTGCGGCAGGCTGCCATGGGCAGGCAGTGCATAGAATCCGCCCCCATGCAACCCTGTCCCGCCACTGCCGTGCCTTTGTGCCATCTCCCTGGCCACGCCGCCTGCCGCCAAGGGGCCGCCGCATGATGGCCGCCGCTCCCTGGACCTGGGCCATCATCGGCGTGGCCACGGCTGCCGTGATCGTGCGGCCCTTCCGGCTGCCCGAGGCCGTCTGGGCCGTGGCCGGCGCGCTGATCCTGCTGGCGTGCGGCCTGCTCAGCCCGGCCCTGGCCTGGGAGGGCGTGATGCGCGGGCACGACGTCTACCTGTTCCTGGCCGGCATGATGCTGCTGTCCGAACTGGCGCGGCGCGAAGGCGTCTTCGACTGGCTCGCCACGCTCGCGGCCCAGCAGGCCCGGGGCTCGGGGCGGCGCCTGTTCGTCTGGGTGTATGCCGTGGGCACACTGGTCACGGTGTTCCTGTCCAACGATGCCACCGCCGTGGTGCTGACCCCGGCGGTGTTCGCGGTGGCGCGCGCCGTGGGCGCCTCGCCCTTGCCCTACCTGTTCATCTGCGCCTTCATCGCCAATGCGGCGAGTTTCGTGCTGCCCATCTCCAACCCCGCCAACCTGGTGCTCTGGGGCAGCGGCATGCCGTCGCTGGCGCACTGGCTGGCGTTGTTTGCGCTGCCCTCGCTGGCCTCCATCGGCGTGACCTATGTGGCCCTGCGCTGGGTTTTGAGAAGCAGCATCCCCGAGACCATCGCCACCACGGTGCCCGAACACCCGCTGGGCCTGGGCGGTCGCGTGGCGGCCGGCGGGCTGGCCGTGTCGGTGCTGGTGCTGGTGGGCTGTGCCTGGCTGCGCATCCCGCTGGGCTGGCCCACGCTGGGTGCCGCGCTGGGTACGCTGGCGCTGCTGGCCTTTGCCTGCGGGCGTGCGCCCTGGCAGGCGCTGCGCTCCGTCTCGTGGGACGTGCTGCCGCTGGTGGCAGGGCTGTTCGTCTTCGTGCAGGCGCTGGAGCACACAGGCGTGGTGGGCCTGATGGCGGGGGCATTGCGCAACGCCGCCGCTGCCTGGCCGCAAGGGGCGGGCACGGTGCTGGGCGCGCTGCTGGGCGTGGCGACCAACCTGGTCAACAACCTGCCTGCGGGCCTGCTGGCGGGGGCCTCGCTCGACGCGGCTTCCGCGTCAGGCACTGTGCGCGCGGCCGCGCTGATCGGCATCGACCTGGGGCCGAACCTCTCGGTCACGGGCTCGCTGGCCACCATCCTGTGGCTGGCCGCGCTGCGGCGCGAGGGCCTGCACGTGGGGGCCTGGCAGTTCCTCAAGATTGGCCTGATGGTGATGCCGCCCGCGCTGCTGTCGGCGCTGCTGGTGCTGCAGGCCGCGCACTCGATGCACCTGCTCGTTCCCTGAGCTGCGCCTACTGCCTACTGTGCGGTGGAGGCCGCCTTGGGCGGCTGGCGGTAGACCACCGTGATGCGCGGCACGCTTTTCACGCCGGGCTGCTTTTCAAGAAAGGCGTAGAGAAACGCCGTGAGGCTCTTCTCGCACAGCGCTACCACCGCCGGCTCGGAGGCCATGGCCTGGCCCTGTTGCCGGGCGCGCTTGGCGGCTTCTTCCTGCAAGCGGATGATGGCCGCCTTTTCGTCGGTGAGCAGGCCGCCCGAGACCACGCGGTGGCGCAGGTTGGTGACGGCCGGCGTGGCCACCAGCCGGGGTGGGTTCACGTGCACCTCGATGCCCTTGTCCGTGGCCTTGAGGTCGTACTGGTCGGGCCCGAGGTCGAAGCCGAAGGCGTACTCGGCCGTGTATGTCACCGCCACCACGCCCGTGGAGGCCAGGCCCAGCAGCGACTTCTCGATGATCTGCGTGCTGCCTTCCTCGCGCACCACGGTGGCCGAGAGCAGCTTCATCTGCTCGGCCAGCGACTGCTTGCCCACCGTGAGGTAGCTGGTGTAGCGCGTATAGCCCAACAGCTCCTGGCTTTGCGCGCGCACCTCGCTTTGCAGCAGGGCCACCCGCTCGCGTGCGGCCCACCACACGGCACCGGCCGCCAGCAGGCCGCCCGCGATGAACGCAAGGGAGACGCGCAGCAGCAGGGTCCGGGTGAGGTGCATGGATACGGATTACAGCAGGAACACGAGCGCCACGGTGAGCACTCCCAGAGCCAGGTTCACGCCCACCAGGGTGCGGATGGAGGCCAGCGCCTTGCCGCCCGCCGCCCAGTCCGCGGTCGCCACGGCCACGCGCAGCCGCTTGAACAGCGCAAAGCGGACATGGCCGAAGATGGCCATCATCACCAGGCCGATGGTGGCCATGATCGTCCACGACAGCGGCATGGCAAAGCGCCCGCCCGACTGGGCTGCGGCCCGGGCCACGTTGCCGATCATCCACAGGCCCGAGCCCAGCACCAGCACCACGGCCACCGACACGGCGGCGAAGAAGCGCTGCAGCACGTCGTGCATCAGCTGAACGCGCTGCGGCGGCTCCAGCGAGAGGGTGGCGGGGCGCAGGAAGAAATGGGCGAAGACCATGCCGCCGATCCAGACGATGAGGGACAGGACGTGGACGAACTTGAGTGCGGCGTAGAGCATGGCAGGCGGGGCAGGGCGCCCTCGTGGGATGGTTGTAGTGCGCCGATTGTGCGGTGTGTGGCCCTCGGCCCCCGCGGAGGCCGCTTGCGGCGAGGGGATTACGCAGGCTTTCCTGGGCCGGGCAGGGCCAGTACCTCGGCGATGAACGGCCCCTTGGCCTCGGTGTAGCCCTCGCGGTCGTGCCGGTACTGCAGCGCCAACTGGCGCTTGAGTGCCGCATAGCGTGCGGTCAGCCCGGCACTGCCGCGCAGCGCATCCCTGAATGCCAGGCGTTGCTGCCACAGGGCGCTGCCCATGGGCACCAGGTGCAGGTGGTGGGTGCGATGGGCCGGGCTGGGCTTGCAGAACCAGTGCATCTGCTGCGGCTTGTAGGGGTGGTGCAGATAGTCCAGCGTGCCGAGTGCGGCGATGGCCTCGGTCGACCCTGCCAGCGAGTGCACCGGCGCCATGATGTCGATGATGGGCTTGGCGGGCAGGCCCGGCACGGCGGTGCTGCCGATATGCTCCACCGGCCCTGCCAGCCAGGGCGCCAGCACCTCCTGCAGCCGTTGGCGCTCGGCCTCGAACAGGGCCGGCCAGGCAGGCTGGTAGTCGACCACCTCGATCGGTGCGTCGTCTGTGTGGGCTGCTGCAGATGTGTTCATGGTGGGAAGGTCGTCAAGCGCGTGTGAATCGCCGGGCCAGCCTGGGCACCAGCACGGCCAGGGCCAACAGCGCGCACCACACCGCCACGTAGCACCAGTCCGCAGGCCCGGAGTGGCCCACGGATTCCCAGCCGGTCGTGGCTTCGAGCCAGGACCACCAGGGAAACAGCAGCAGCGTGAGCACCGGCCCCGCTGGCACCACCCAGGCCAGGGTGAGCAGCGCGCGCAGCAGCCGCCCACGGCGGGGCCGGCGGGTGGGGGTGTCCTCATGGGCTGGTGCTTCGGGTGGGTGCGGCATACCCGCATTCTGGCCCAGCCGTATCAGGCGAACTGGTTGGCCGCGGGGGCTGGAGATGGCGACTGCGGGGGCGGCGCCGTGTGCACCTGGTTGCCGCCGTTCTTCTTGGAGACATACATGGCCTCGTCCGCATGCACCAGCAGGTGGTGCTCCTCGCGGCCATGGTCGGGGTAGATGGCGACGCCGATGCTGGGCTGTATGTGCGCCGCCCGGCCCTCCAGGTCGAAAGGGGGGCCGAACGCCGCCAGGATCTTCTCGGCCACGGCGTGGGCGTGCTCGCGCGCGTGACCGCCTTCGAGCAGCACCACGAACTCGTCGCCGCCGATGCGCGCCACGGTGTCCGAGCCGCGCACGCATTCGAGCAGGCGCTGCGCCACGCGCTGCAGCAGCAGGTCGCCCATGGCGTGGCCCAGGGTGTCGTTCACCTCCTTGAAGCGGTCCAGGTCGATGAACATCAGCGACAGCAGGCTCTGGTCGCGCCGCGCGCGCGCCAGGGCGGTCTTGAGCCGGTCCAGAAACAGCTGGCGGTTGGGCAGGTGCGTGAGCTGGTCGTACTGCGCCATGTGCGCCAGCCGTTCGTGCATCTGCTTGCGTTCGATGGCCGCCGCGACCTGGGTGGAGACGAACTGCAGCAGCTCCTTGTCCTTCTCGGTGTAGGGTGCGTGCTCGGTGTAGCTCTGCAGAACCAGCGCGCCGATGGCACCCTTGTGCGTGTGCAGCGGTGCGCCCAGCCAGTACAGGGGCGCCCCTTCGCCAGCGGCGGGCTGCAGGTGGGCAGGCAGCGCGGCGCGGGTGGCGGGGGTGAGCAGCAGCGACTGCCCGCTGCGGATGACCTCGGCGCACAGGGCATCGCCCGCCAGCGCCAGCGTGCCGGGGGTGGGGTGGCGCTCGTTGACATGGTAGGGGTAGCTCAGCAGGTCCTGGTTCGCGTCGTACAGCACCACCGAGAAGTTCACGGCTGCCAGCAGTTGCCCGATGACCTGGTGGATGTGCTCAAACAGCGCGATCAGGTCCTTGGCGGTGTGGGCCGCCTCCGAGATGGCGTAGATGGCTGCGTGCATCACCTCGATGTTCTTGCGCTCGGTGATGTCGTGGGCCACGGCCAGGCGCACCTGCCGCTCCTCGAGCCAGCGCGCGGTCCAGCGGATGTGCGCGATGCCGCCGTTCTTGCGCACATAGCGGTTCTCGAAATGCAACTGCAGTTCACCCTGCATGATGGACTGGGCCTGGCGTTCGGTGGTGCCCCGGTCCTCGGGGTGCACCAGGTCCAGCATGCGCAGGCCTACGACTTCGTCGGGCCGGTAACCGAAGATGCGTTCGAATGCCGGACTCACGAACAGCACGCGGCTGTCGGGGTCCACGATGCAGACGGCGTCGAGCAGCAGGTCGACGACGTTCTCTGAGGAAATGCTGTGCATGGAAGCGGGGTGGCCTTCAGAGGCAAGGCCACAGGTGCTGCGTTGCGACCATTGTGCCGCGTATTGGTGTATGTGTGACGAAATGTTAGTGCCAGGGTGTTACGGACATGACGCGGCAAGAAGCGCGGCAGCCCCTACGCACCAAGGGGTTACCCGGGGGTGCACTGCATAATCGCGAGTCACTCGCATTCCTTGATTCGCCCTCCAGCACCCCATGGCCACCAGCACCGCTTCCCGTCTGCACCTCGTCTCGCGCATCGCTGCGGGCACCTTGGGCAGCTACGCGTTCACCTGGGGCTTCATCGCGCTGGTGGTGGGCACGATGTTCGCGGCGGGCATGCCGTTCCATGACGCCGAGGCGCTGAGCTACATCCTGGGCTTCGTGGTGCTGCTGGTGGCTTTTCTGTGGGCCTTTTGCTCCGCCAGCCTGTTGCGCGTGTGGCTGGTGCTGGCCGGTGGCGGTGCCCTGATGGCGGGGGCTGCGTCCCTGGTCCAGAGAGCCCTGCTCTGATCCTTTTTTGCGGCGCGGTTCCGAAGAGAGGGATCGCGCGCCAGGAGATTTTTCGATGTTCCCCAATTTCCGGCTGACCATGGCCTGGCTGCACACCTGGTTCGGCCTGGTGATGGGCTTCGTGCTCATGGTGGTGTTCTTCTTCGGTTCGCTGTCGGTGTTCGACCGCGAGATCGACCGCTGGGCCATCCCCGGCACGCGCTTTGCGCCGCAGCCCATGCCCTCGTTCGACAAGATCCTGCTGCCCGTGTTCCAGGACATGAAGCCCACGCCCGAGGCCATCGAGCAGGCGCGCAGCCGTGTCAACGGCGCCATGGCCGAGACCTTCCCGGTCAAGCGCTGGGGCGCCTACACCACCCACCGCGACCCGGTGCTGGGCATCTTCTCGGGCCACGAGCTGCCCAATGCCAAGAACAAGGACGATGAGGTCTTCGGCATCCGCACCATCGACCCGCGCACGGGTGCGGCGCTGCCCGACGACCACCTGAAGATCGGCAGCCAGTTCTTCTACCCGCTGCACTACAGCCTGCACCTGGAGTGGAAGAACCTGGGCTACTGGATCGTCGGTTTTGCCGCCCTCATCATGATGGTGGCCCTGGTCAGCGGCGTGGTCATGCACCGCAAGATCTTCCGCGAGCTGTTCACCTTCCGCCCGAAGAAGCACACCCAGCGCAGCGCCCTCGACCTGCACAACCTCACGGGCGTGGTGGCGCTGCCATTCCACTTCATCTTCGCGCTGTCGGGGCTGGTCATTTTCGGGGGCATCTATTTCCCCGTCACCCACACCCAGCTCGACCCGCTGCACGAGCTGCATGAAAAGCACGAAGCCAAGGAAACCGGCCTGCCGCACGAGAAGGCCGGCGTGCCCGCCACCCTCGCGTCGGTGGACGCCATGGTGGCCGAGGCCCAGCGCCGCTGGGCCGCCAAGGGCATGGCGGGCGACGTGGGCTTTCTGTCCGTGCAGCACGTGGGCGATGCGAACGCCTATGTCAGCGTGTACCGAGCCGGCACCGACCGCGTGACACTTACGGGCGAGGGCATCCACTTCAAGGGCTTGACGGGCGAGCTGATCCGCGAGGACCCGCCCGTCACCGTGGTGGCCGGCATCAACAACTTCCTCACGGGCCTGCACCTGCAGCACTTCCGCCATTGGCTCCTGCGCTGGCTCTACGTGCTGGGCGGGCTCTCGGGCTGCGTGTGCATTGCCACGGGCTTCATCTTCTTCGTGGAAAAGCGCAAGCGCCAGCATGCCAAGCAGGGCGTGAGCGGGGCGCGCTGGGTGGATGCCTTTGCCGTCACCACCGTCACCGGCATGCTCATTGCGGCCTTCACGATGCTGATCGGCAACCGCCTGCTGCCCACCGACCTGCCGGCGCGCGGCAGTGTCGAGCAGACCATCTTCTGGGGCGCCTGGGTGCTGGCCTGCGCGCACGCCCTCTGGCGCACCGCGCCCATGGCTGAGGGGCGCATGTCCCCGGCCTGGGCCGAGCAGTGCTGGGCTGTGGCTGCACTGGCTGTGGCGGCCGTGCTGCTCAACTGGGTGACCACCGGCGACCACCTGCTGCGCACCATCGGCAATGGCTACTGGCCCGTGGCGGGGGTGGACCTGTCGTTGCTGACGGCCGCCGCGCTCGCGGTGGTTGCAGCCCGCAGGCTGCGGCGCCGCGAGATGGGCGCCACGGTTGCGGCCGCGGGGGGCTCGTCGCCGGAGGTCGCCAATGCCTGATGCGCTGCTCTATCTCGTGGCCCTGCTGGCCAACGTGACTGGTCTGGCCTGGCTGGCGCTGTCGATGGACGTGCACTGGGAGCAGGTGCGCGGCCCCGTGCCTGCGGGCCGTGGCACGGTGGTGCTGCTGCGCTGGCTGGGCGCCGCCGTGGTGGCGGCCTCTCTGGCCGTGTGCCTGTCCGTGGACCACGGCTCCATGGCTTCGCTGGTGTGGTTCATGGTGCTGGCCGGCTCGGCGCTGACCATTGCCTTCACCCTGTCCTGGAAGCCGCGCCTGCTGGCCCCCCTGGTGGCCTGGGTGCGTTCGGCACCGGCGCCTGCCGGCCCGCGCTGAGCTTCCTCCTGTGAAAAACCGCCCGGGGCCTGTGTGGCGCGGGCGGTTTTTTCGGGCGATGCAGGGCGGCTGCCGCCCCGCAGGCCGCTCTGTCAATCCAGCTTGAGTTTCTGCTTGGCGACCACGCCCTTGTAGAGCTCGAACTCGGCCTTGGTCTGGGCCGTGAATTCCTGCGGGGTGTTGCCCACCACCAGCGAACCGGTTTCCTCGATGCGCTTCTTCACGGCCGGGTCTTCCAGCGTCTTGCGCACGGCCTGCGAGATGCGCTCCACCACCGCCGGCGGCAGGTTCTTGGGGCCGTGGATGCCGTAGAAGGCCATGCGGTTCACGGGCTCGAAGCCCACTTCCTTGAAGGTCGGCACGTCGGGCAGCGAGGGCAGGCGCTGCGGCGCGGCCACGGCAATCGCGACCAGGCGCTTTTCCTTGATGAAGGGCAGGGCGGAGGGCAGGTTGTCGAAGATCATCGGCACCTGTCCGGCCACCGCGTCGTTCAGGGCCGGGCCCGCACCCTTGTAGCCGATGTGCTCGAGCTCCAGGCCCGAGAGCGACTTGAACAGCTCCATCTGCAGGTGCCCGATGCCGCCCGTGCCCGAGGTGGCGAACGAGTACTTGTTGGGATGCGCCTTCACTTCGGCCATGAAGGCCTTGAAGTCCTTGGCCACGAAGCTCGGGTGCACGGCCAGCACATTCGGCGTGGCGGCCATGTTGACGATGGAGGTGAAGTCCGTGAGCGGGTTGTACTTGACCGCCGGGTTGATGGCCGGGGCCGAAGCCACGCTGGACACGGTGGCCACGCCCAGGGTGTAGCCGTCGGCCGGGGAGCGCGCGATCTCGGTCGCGCCCACCACGCCGCCGGCACCGGCCTTGTTGTCCACCACCACGGGCTGGCCCAGTGCCGTGCCCAGCGACTGGCTGACCACACGCGCCACGATGTCGGTGGTGCCGCCGGGGGCGAAGGGCACGATCAGGCGCACGGGCTTGTTCGGGTAGTCCTGGGCCAGCGCGGGCGCGGCGCCGGCCAGCAGGCTGGCGGCAATGGCCACGGCGCTGCCGAGCTTGAAGGAGGGGGATGTCGTCATAGGGTGTCTCCGGACGGGTTGTGGTGTTGAAAAGGCCGGGCGGCGTTGGCTGTGCCGCCCGCCCTGGCGTTTTGCAGCTTGTGTGCCAGGCGCCGCGACCCAGGTGCTTGCGGCCACCCAGGCCGCGCCAGGCTTGGGTTTGCGGCGGCGTCGGGGCTGCGCCAGCCATCGCCGATGTGCCGAAAAAGCGGCGGATTTCCACACGCGAATCAGCGTTTTGTGCGGATTTCCAGACAGCAGGCCCTGTCAAGCGAAATAGCCCCGCTGCCGGCGGGCCAGCGGCCGCGCACAATGCGCCCTGGCCGCCCGGGATGGTGGCTGCGCTGTTGAATCTTTTTTGCCCCTCGCTTGAAACCCACCCGTTCCCTCCTGAGCTCCGGCATCGCACTGCTGGCCTGCGTGTTCGCAGGCGCGCTGGCCTACCGCTGGTCGCTCGATGCGCAACTGGCCGCGCAGCAGCGCGCTGCCAGCCAGCGCCTGGCATTTGCGGCCCAGAGCCTGGAGTCGCTGTTGCAGCGCAACGAGGCGCTGCCTGCGCTGCTGGCGCTCAACAGCCGCACCAACCTGGCCCTGCAGCAACCCACGGCGCAGAACCTGCAGGCCGCCAACGCCTACCTGGCCTCGGCCGTGGCGCTTGCCGGGGTGGACACGGCCTATGTGATGAACACCGAAGGCCTCACCCTGGCGGCCAGCAACTGGAACCTGCCGAGCAGCTTCGTCGGCGAGAACTACCGCTTTCGCCCGTATTTCGAGGCGGCCATGCAGGGGCAGGTCGGCCGCTTCTTCGGCGTGGGCGTGACGACCGGCCGCGCGGGCTATTTCATGGCCTCGGCGCTGCCGCCCGAGGCGCCGGCGCCTGGTGTGGTGGCGGTCAAGATCTCGCTCGATGCCTTCGAGGCGGCGCTGGCCGAGGGTGGCGACACCGTGCTGCTGGCGGATGCGGAGGGCGTGGTCTTCGTGAGCACCGAGCCCGCCTGGCGCTACCGCACGCTGGCCCCGATCCCGGCGCAGGTGCGCACCCGCCTGCAGGGCGTGCAACAGTATGGCAACCACCCGCTGCTCCCCTTGCAAGGCCGCGGCGCCCGCCCCGTCGATGGCGACACCCTGCGCCTGCAGCAGGCGGGCCCGCAGCGCGATTTCAGCGTGGCGGCGCGCAGCGTGGGCCCCTTGGGTTGGCAGATGCTGCTGCTGGCCGACCAGCGCCCGGCCCGGCAGGAGGCGCTGGTCGCCGGCCTGGCCGGCGGCCTGTGCGCGGCCCTGGTGCTCGGGCTGGCCCTGCTGCGCCGGCTCGACCGGCAGGGCCGCGCCGAGCGCGCCGCCAACGCCGAGCGCCTGCGCGAAGCGCATGGCATGCTGGAGGAGCAGATCGCCCAGCGCACACGCGAGATCACTGCCGCGAACACCGCCCTGGAAGACCGCGTGCGCGACCTGCAACAGGCCGAACAGATCGTGCGCGGCACGCGCGACACGGCGGTGCAGGCCGGCAAGCTGGCCGTGCTGGGCCAGATGGCGGCCGGCATGAGCCACGAGCTCAACCAGCCCCTGGCCGCCCTGCAGACCCTGTCGGACAACGCCATCGCCCTGCACCAGCGCCAGCGCGGGGACGACGTGGCCGAGAACCTGCGCCTCATCGGCCAGCTGGCCGAGCGCATGGGCCGCATCGTGCGCCAGCTCAAGAGCTTTGCGCGCAAGGAGCCGCCGGCCCTGCACCCCTGCAGCGTGCGCGAGGCCCTGGACCATGCCCTGCTGCTGCTGGCCCCGCGTTGCCAGGCGGTGGATGCGCAGATCGCGGTCGATGCCTTCGACGAGGCGCTGTGCGTGCTGGCCGATGCCACGCGGCTCGAGCAGGTGCTGGTGAACCTGCTGCGCAACGGGCTCGACGCCGTGCAGCACCAGGCCGTGCGCGAGGTGCGCTTTGCCGCCGAGGTGCAGGCCGATGGGCGCGTGCAGCTGCGCGTGGCCGATACCGGCCGCGGCATGGCACCCGAGGTGCAGACCCATCTGTTCGAGCCGTTCTACACCACCAAGGCCGGCGAAGGGCTGGGCCTGGGGCTGGCCGTTTCGCGCATCATCGTCGAAGGCATGGGCGGCACCCTGGTCGCCGCCAACCTGCCGCAAGGCGGCGCCGAATTCACCGTGGGCCTGCCAGGCGTGCCTGGCGTGGCCGCCACCCCCGCGATACAGGACATTCCATGACCCCCTCCCCAGACGCCAGCCCGTGCGTCTACCTCGTCGAAGACGACGCCATGGTGCGCCGCGCTTACGCGCAGGCCCTGTCGCTGGCCGACATCGGGGTGCGCGCCTTCGCCAACGCGCAGGCCGCGCTCGACGCCTTCGGCCAGGACCGGCCCGCCGTGGTCGTCACCGACATCCAGATGCCGGGCATGAGCGGCATGGACCTGCTGCGCACCCTGCGCGCGCAAGACACCGACCTGCCCGTGGTGCTGGTCACCGGCCATGGCGACGTGGCCCTGGCCGTGGACGCCATGCGCGACGGCGCCTATGACTTCATCGAAAAGCCTTTTTCCTCCGAGCACCTGGTGGCCACCGTGCGGCGCGCGCTGGAGCGCCGAGCCCTGGCCGAAGAGTTGCGCCAGTTGCGCGAGCGCAATCCCCGCGATGCACTGGCCACGCTGGTCGGCCCATCGCCCGGCATGGCCGAGGTGCGCCGGCTGGTGGCGGCCCTGGCGCCGCTCAGCGTGGATGTGCTGCTGCACGGCGAGACCGGTGCCGGCAAGGAAGTGGTGGCGCGCGCGCTGCATGCCGCCAGCGGGCGCAGCGGTCCCTTCGTGGCCATCAACTGCGGCGCATTGCCCGAGAGCATCATCGAGAGCGAACTCTTCGGCCACGAGCCCGGCGCCTTCACCGGTGCCACGCGCCGGCGCATCGGCAAGATCGAGCATGCCAACCAGGGCACGCTGCTGCTCGACGAGATCGAGTCCATGCCGCAGGCCCTGCAGATGCGCCTGCTGCGCGTGCTGCAGGAGCGCGAGCTCGAGCGCCTGGGCAGCAATCTGAGCGTGCCCATCACCTGCCGCGTGGTGGCGGCGTCCAAGGTGGACCTCAAGGCGCTGGCCGCACAGGGCCAGTTCCGTGCCGATCTGTACTACCGCCTGCATGTGGCCAGCATCGCCCTGCCGCCGCTGCGCGATCGCCCGCAGGACATCCCCGTGCTCATGGCCCACTTCATCGCCCAGGCCGCGGCGCGCCACGGTCGGCCGGCTCCCGCATGGACCGACCGCGACCTGGCCGCCTGGCTGGCCCACGACTGGCCCGGCAACGTGCGCGAGCTGCGCAACGCCGCGGAGCGCCTGTGCCTGGGCCTGCCCATGGAGCCGCTGGGGGAGGGCGATGCCTCGGCCCCGTCGCTCGCGGCGCGGGTCGATGCCTTCGAGCGCAAGCTGCTGCGCGATACGCTGCGCCTGACCCAGGGCAATGTGGCACGCGCAGCCGAAATGCTGCAGATGCCCCGCAAGACGGTGTACGACAAGCTGCAACGCCACGGGCTTACGCCTGGGGATTTTTCGGCGCGCCCTGGAGCGGGGGCGTAGCTATATATAAGAGGGCCTCCTCCCTGGGGTCTGCAGCCCCTGGGATGGCTCTGTGAGCCTGGGCAAAGGCGCAAATTCTTCGGGTTTTCCCTGCAGCCCCTGTAAAGTGGTGCTATAGTCGAGGGCTTCGCTGCACGGAGGTCCTTGTTAGGGATGTCTGGGTGGATGAAGAAGGAAGTTTGCAAAAACTTCGGTGGTTTTAGAAAAGTCGCTGATTTCTCGGTATACAATCTAAGGCTGCGCTGACAAGAGCTGACTGCTGAGAGGTGGTTGAACTTGAAGGTGTGTGGGGGTGGTTGATGGTGGTTGGCAGAGATGCTGAGTGAATCAAAAACTTCCAAAAAGTTTGACGGAACTTAAAAAACCGTGCTAGAATTCAAGGCTCAGCTGATCGCAGCTAA
>NZ_JBWKNZ010000004.1:0-432496 GCF_059415825.1 Acidovorax sp. GW821-FHT10A04 | reverse complement strand
CATCGTCAGGCTCTTACAGCCCAACCGCCCCCAGTACCATTTTGGTATTGGGGGCGTTTGCTTTGGGGCGGCCGAAATGCGCTGCCAACAGGCTATCCAGTTTCAGAAAAGGGCCGCCTTGTGCGGCCCCAATGCCCATCAGCCCTTCAGCGCTGCCGCCACCGTGGTTGCCAGCGGCGTCGTGGCGCGGCCGATCAGCTGGCTGAGCTGGTGGCAATCGTCGAACAGCGCACCCTTGGCCGCTGCGGCGTCCGAATCGGCCAGCAGCGCGGCAAAGCCGGCCGGCAGGCCCACCTGCACCAGGGCGGCCTGGTAGTCGGCCTCGGGCAGGTCCTTGTAGACCACGTTCTTGCCCGACTGGCGCGCAATTTCCGCCGCCAGGTCGGCGAGGGTGTAGGCGTTGTCGCCTGCGAGTTCGTACACCCGGCCGGCCTGGCCGTCGGTGGCCAGCACCACGGCCGCGGCCTCGGCATAGTCCACACGGGCTGCCGAGGCGATGCGGCCGCTGCCCGCGCTGCCCAGCACGGCGCCATGGGCGAGCGCGGCCGGCACGCTGGCCGTGTAGTTCTCTGTGTACCAGCCATTGCGCAGCAGCACCACGGGCAGGCCCGAGGCGCGCAGCAGGGCTTCGGTCTCCACGTGCTCTGCCGCCAGGCCCAAGAGGGAGCTGTCGGCGCGCAGCACGCTGGTGTAGGCCAGCAGTTGCACCTGGGCACGTTGGGCGGCGTCGATCACCGCCTTGTGCTGTGCCGTGCGCTGGCCCACCTCGCTCGATGAAATCAGCAGCAGCTTGTGCACGCCCTGGAAGGCGGCATCGAGCGTGTCGGGCTGCGTGTAGTCTGCCTTGCGCACCTGCACGCCCAGGGCAGCCAGGTCCTGGGCCTTTTCGGGGCTGCGCACGGCCGCGACGATCTGGGCTGCGGGAATGGTCTTGAGCAGGGACTGGATGACGAGGCGGCCGAGCTGGCCGGTGGCTCCGGTGATGGCGATCATGGTGAAAAACCCTTGGTTGAAAAAGACAGAGAAGGCAGAATAGCGGTCAAGCTAACTTTTCGTAAGTACGTACATAAAGGTAAGTACCCCATGCCTGCCCGCATTGCATCCACCCCCGCCGAGACTGCTCCCCGCGAAGGCATTGCCGAAAAGCTGCAGCGCGGCCAGCTGTTCTCGCCCGACTGCCCCTCGCGCGCCGTGCTGCAGCATGTGACCAGCCGCTGGGGCGTGCTGGTGCTGGTGGCCCTGCTGGCCGGTACGCACCGCTTCAGCGACCTGTGCCGCAAGGTGGGTGGTGTCAGCGAGAAGATGCTGGCCCAGACCCTGCAGTGGCTGGAGAGCGATGGCTTCGTGCTGCGCGTCTCGCACCCCGTGGTGCCGCCGCACGTCGAGTACAGCCTGACCCCCATGGGCACCGAGGTGGCACGCCAGGTCGAAGGCCTGGTGGACTGGATCGAGGGCAACCTGCACCGCATCATGGACAAGCACCGTGCGGATGCGGCAGGTGCCAGCGCTGCGGCGCCTCCTGCCGACCTCGGAGCCGGGTGGGTGTTCTCCGCCGCGCTGTAGACTGTCTTCGGTCCGGGGAAGGGGCCCTGGCTGAATGGAGATCCGTGGGATGAACCTGTCCATCGAACCGGTGGCGCCAGCGCATTTCGAGGGCCTGTGGCGCGCGCTCGACACGGTCGCGCGCGAGAAGCGCTTTCTGGCCTTTACCCAGGCTCCGCCCTTTGAGTCCTCGCGCAGCTTTTATGAGCACATCATCGCCAACGACCAGTGCCAGGTGGTGGCCGTGGCCGATGGCCAGGTCGTGGGCTGGTGCGACGTGCTGCCCGGCATGGGGCAAACGCGGGCGCATGTGGGCACCCTGGGCATCGGGCTGATCCCTTGTGCGCGTCACCAGGGCATCGGGTCCCGGTTGATGCGTGCCGCCATCGATGGTGCCTGGGCCCGCGGCCTGACCCGCATCGAGCTGAGCGTGCGCGCCGACAACGCCAATGCCAAGGCGCTGTACGAACGCCTGGGCTTCGAGCTCGAGGGCATCCGCCGCCGGTCGGTGCGGGTGGATGGCGAGTACCACGACAGCTACGCCATGGCGCTGCTGCGCGATGGTGGCTGATCACCTGGGAGAGGTTTCATGCAGAGCGATGAAGATCAGATCCGGCAACTGGTTGCCACCTGGATGTCCGCCACCAGGGCTGGCGATGTCGAGACCGTCATGGGTTTGATGGCCGATGACGTTGTTTTCCTCATGCCGGGCAAGGTGCCCATGTCCAAGGCGGATTTTCGGGCTGCTGCGCAGGCGCAGACCAGTGCTGCCGGGCCGAAGATCGACGGCAGGAGCGAGATCCTGGAGGTGCAGGTGGCCGGTGAATGGGCCTTTGCCCGTGCGCAGCTCACGGTGACGGTCACGCCGCCCGGTGGGGCTGCGGCACCTGTGGTGCGTGCGGGGCCGGTGCTCACGGTGTTTCGCAAGGAGCAAGGGCGCTGGTTGTTGGCGCGCGATGCGAACATGCTGGTGGTGCAGCAAGCAGACAGCGCCGTCTGAGTACCTGGGCGTGCCCGTCTTGCGGTGCGTCGCTCAGGTCGTTCTGTGCAAGCCGCGCCGCAGCCACACGATGAGCACCGGCGGCAGCAACAGGTCCACCGCCGTGATGCCGATGAGCGCAGGGGAGGGCGCGCCATGCAGTCCCCAGGCCACGGCGCGGGCCAGGCCGGCGGCGAACAGCACCGCCAGGGTGGCCACGACGATGGGCTCGTAGCGGCGCAGGTCCTGCAGGCCGATCCACAGGGCAATGCCCAGCAGCGAAAAGGTCACGCCGTAGAAGCGGTTCTGGCTGTCCAGCGAGGGGTCGGCCGCCATCTGCGCCGAGACCGGCACGCCCAGCATCAGGTCGGCATGCATGCCCATGGTGAGATGGAGTGCCGCGACGGCGACAAGGCGATGGACAGAATCCTCAGGACCAGCTGCAGTGCGCGCATGGAGAACATCCTTGGTTGATGATGGGGTGGTGGGTGACAGTGATGGGAAGGTGGCAGTGCTCAGCCCGCGGGCGGCAGTCCGATGCCCATCCGGCAGAACGACTGCACTGCGTGGACGAGGCGCTTGCGGCCCGATGGGCTGGGGGACTCGCCGGCATCGTCGACGGCGCCATGGACGGCGCTGAACACCATGACCGCCACGAGGTGGGCGTTGTCGGCGCTCCAGGCACCAGCCTGCGCGCCCTGGGTGATGAGCTCCGCCAGATCGCGGACCACGGGGTTGGCCTGGTGCAGTCGGTCGTGGGCGGGGTGCATCTGGTGAAAGACCAGATCGTGCAGGGCGCGTTCGTCCAGGTAGGCATTCACCGCGGCGCCGATCCAGCCGTCGAAGCGGGCGATCCAGTCCGAGGGCGGATGCCGGCCCGCGGCCGCCTGCAGGCGCTCCTGAAAGCGGGCGACAAAGCGTTCCCTCAGGGCTGCGAGCACATCGTCCTTGGTCTTGAAGTAGACGTAGCAGGTGCCCTTGGCCACCCCGGCGCCCTTGACGATTTCGTCCACGCTGGTCTCGTTGAAGCCCTTGCCCAGGAACAGGGCCTGCGCCGCGTCCATCAGCTCCTCGCGGCGGACTTCGGCGGGCTTGGTACGGGGCTGGCGGGTGGGGGCGGTGGAGCGCATGCGGCGGTAGAGCGGTGCCTGGAGTGGATGGCTTTGTAATTTGACTGACCGTCAGTCAATTGTAGGGCAAATAACGAATTTCCCGCTGTGGCGTTCCCTTGAGGTGGCTGCAACAGGGTGCTCCGTGCGCGGGGGCGCGGCCAGGGGCCGCGCACTGCGTCACCGGTACTTCTGCTCCAGCGCATCCCATTCGCTCTTGCGCACCAGCCGCTGGCGCTCTGCAAACGGCGCCACCAGGGCAGGGTCCTCGTCGATGCGTTTGGTATCGCGCAGCACGGTCAGCGCCTTCTGCATGCCTGCCACCGCGCCCTGCAGCGCGGCGTTGGCGTACAGCACGATGCCGTAGCCCAGGCCGGCCAGTTCCTCGGCGCTGAAGATGGGGGTCTTGCCGCCGATCACCATGTTCATGAGCTGGGGCCTGTCGGCCAGGCGCCGGGGCAGGGCGCGGATCTCCTCGGCCGTGGTCACGGCCTCAACGAACAGGATGTCGGCGCCGGCCTCGCCAAAGCGCTGCGCGCGTTCCACGGCGGCCTCGAAGCCCTGGGTGGCGCAGGCATCGGTGCGGGCCAGGATGAGGGTGTCGGGATCGCGGCGGGCGTCCACGGCCGCCTTGATCTTGCCCAGCATCTCCTCGGTGCTGATCACCTCCTTGCCGTTGAAGTGCCCGCAGCGCTTGGGGCTGACCTGGTCTTCGAGCTGGATGCAGTCGGCGCCCGCACGCTCCAGCGTGCGCACGGCGTGGTAGGTGTTGAGCGCGTTGCCGAAGCCGGTGTCGGCGTCCACGATCAGCGGCAGGTCCACTGCATCGCGGATGCGCGCCGTGTGGTCGGCGATGTCGGTCAGGCCCATGAAGGCCTGGTCCGGCAGGCCGAACCACATGTTGGTGACACCGGCGCCGGTGACGTAGATCGCCTCGAAGCCCAGATCGGCCACCACGCGGGCAGAAAGGGCGTTGAAGGCGCCGGGAACGAGGATGCCGCGGCGCGATTCGGCCAGGGCCTTGAGGGTCTTGCGGGTGGACATGGAGGGATGAATGAGAGATCTTGAACAGGGTTCTTGAAAGGCGTCAGAAGGCGTCGCCGGGCACATGCACCCAGCCGCTCATGAGCACGCGGGCGCTGCGGCCCATCAGGGCCTTGGTCACCGTCCATTCGCCATTGGATTGCTGCGTGGCCTCGGCGCCCACGCGCAGGGTGCCCGAGGGGTGGCCAAAGCGCACGGCGCTGCGCTGCCCGCCACCGGCGGCCAGGTTCACCAGCGTGCCGGGGATGGCCGCAGCGGTGGCGATGGCCACGGCCGCCGTGCCCATCATGGCGTGGTGCAGCCGGCCCATGGACAGGGCGCGCACCAGCAGGTCCACATCGGCGGCGGCCACCGCCTTGCCGCTCGACGCGGTGTAGCTGGCCGGTGGCGCGACGAAGGCCAGCTTGGGTGTGTGCTGGCGTCGCGCGGCATCGTCCACCGTGGCGATCAGCCCCATGCGCACAGCGCCATGGGCGCGGATGGCCTCGAAGCGGGCCAGCGCAGCGGGGTCGCCGTTGATTGCATCCTGCAGCTCGGTACCGGTGTAGCCGATGTCGGCCGCATTGACGAAGATGGTGGGGATGCCCGCATTGATCATCGTGGCGCGCAGTGTGCCCACGCCGGGCACGGCCAGGTCGTCCACCACATTTCCGGTCGGGAACATGGCGCCGCCCGCACCGTCCTCGTCGGCCGCCGGGTCCCTGAATTCAAGCTGCACCTCGGCCGCAGGGAAGGTGACGCCATCGAGCTCGAAATCGCCGGTCTCCTGCACGGCCCCGCCGGTGATGGGCACCTGCGCGATGATGGTCTTGCCGATGTTGGCCTGCCAGATGCGCACCGTGGCGATACCGTCGTGCGGCACGCGGGCGGCATCCACCAGGCCGTTGGCGATGGCGAACGGCCCCACGGCGGCCGACAGGTTGCCGCAGTTGCCGCTCCAGTCGACGAAGGCCGCGTCGATGGACACCTGGCCGAAGAGGTAGTCCACGTCGTGGCCGGGCCGGGTGCTGGGCGCCAGGATCACCACCTTGCTGGTGCTCGACGTGGCGCCGCCCATGCCGTCGGTCTGCTTGCCATAGGGGTCGGGGCTGCCGGCCACGCGCAGCAGCAGCGCATCGCGCGCGGCGCCGGGCAGCTGGGTTGCGGCGGGCAGGTCCTGCAGGCGAAAGAACACGCCCTTGCTGGTGCCGCCACGCATGTAGGTGGCGGGGATCTGGATCTGGGGTGCGTGGGGCATGTCAGGCGGCCTGTGGCTGGGGGGATGCGGTTTTGGCGGAAGCAAGAAAGTCCTGGGCGAAGCGCTGGAGCACGCCGCCGGCCTCGTAGATCGAGACTTCCTCGGCGGTGTCCAGCCGGCAGGTCATGGGCACATCGACGTGCTCTCCATTCCTGCGCCGCACCACCAGCACGAGGTCGGCGCGCGGGCGGCGTTCGCCCACCACATCGTACGTCTCCGTGCCGTCGAGGCCCAGGGTCAGCCGGCTGGTGCCGGGCTTGAACTCCAGCGGCAGCACGCCCATGCCGATCAGGTTGGTGCGGTGGATGCGCTCGAAGCCCTCGGCCGCGATCGCCTCCACCCCCGCCAGGCGCACGCCCTTGGCCGCCCAGTCGCGCGACGAGCCCTGGCCGTAGTCGGCGCCGGCAATGATGATCAGCGGCTGGCCGCGCTGCATGTAGGTCTCGATGCCCTCCCACATGCGCACCACCTGGCCCTCGGGCTCGATGCGGGTGAACGAGCCTTTCTTCACCCGGCCGTCGACCACGGCCATCTCGTTGACCAGTTGCGGGTTGGCAAAGGTCGCGCGCTGGGCTGTGAGGTGGTCGCCCCGGTGCGTGGCGTAGGAGTTGAAATCCTCCTCAGGCAGGCCCATCTTGTGCAGGTATTCGCCGGCCGCGCTGTCCATGAGGATGGCGTTGGAGGGCGAGAGGTGGTCGGTGGTGATGTTGTCGGGCAGCACGGCCAGCGGGCGCAGGCCGCTGAGGGTGCGTTCGCCGGCCAGCGCGCCTTCCCAGTAGGGCGGGCGGCGGATGTAGGTGCTTTGCGGGCGCCAGTCGTACAGCGGGCTCACGGCCGCCTCGCCGCTGGCCGCCTGCAGCCGGAACATGGGCTCGTACACGCGGCGGAAATGCTCGGGCTTGACGCTTTGCGCCACGATGGCGTCGATCTCCGCATCGCTGGGCCAGAGATCCTGGAGCCTCACCGGGTGGCCCTGGGCGTCCGTGCCGAGCACGTCCTTTTCAATGTCGAAGCGCACCGTGCCGGCGATCGCGTAGGCCACCACCAGCGGGGGCGAGGCGAGGAAGGCCTGCTTGGCATAGGGGTGGATGCGCCCGTCGAAATTGCGGTTGCCCGAGAGCACGGCCGTGGCGTACAGGTCGCGGTCGATGATCTCCTGCTGGATGGCCGGTGCCAGCGCGCCCGACATGCCGTTGCAGGTGGTGCAGGCAAAGGCCACGATGCCGAAGCCCAGCTGCTCCAGCTCGGCCAGCAGCCCGGCGTCCTCCAGGTACAGCTGCACGGCCTTGGAGCCGGGCGCCAGGGACGACTTGACCCAGGGCTTGCGCACCAGGCCGCGCGCATTGGCATTGCGCGCCAGCAGGCCGGCGGCGATCACGTTGCGCGGGTTGCTGGTGTTGGTGCAGCTGGTGATGGCGGCGATGATGACCGCGCCGTCGGGCATCTGCCCTGGTACCTCGGTCCACGGTGCGGCAATGCCGCGTGCCGCCAGGTCGCGGGTGGGCAGGCGCTTGTGTGGGTTGGAGGGCCCGGCCATGTTGCGCACCACGGTCGCCAGGTCAAAGCGCAGCACGCGCTCGTACTGGGCCGTGGCCAGGGCATCGGCCCACAGGCCGGTCTCTCTGGCATAGGTCTCCACCAGGCGCACCTGCTCCGCCTCGCGGCCCGTGAGGCGCAGGTAGGCGATGGTCTGCTCGTCGATGTAGAACATTGCCGCCGTGGCGCCGAACTCGGGCGCCATGTTGGAGATGGTGGCCCGGTCGCCCAGGGTCAGTGCCGAGGCGCCGGCACCGAAGAACTCGAGGTAGGCGCCCACCACTTTCTGCTGGCGCAGGAACTCGGTCAGGGCCAGCACGGTGTCGGTGGCGGTGATGCCGGGTTGCGGCTGGCCCGTGAGCTCCACGCCCACGATGTCGGGCAGGCGCATCCACGAGGCACGGCCCAGCATCACGCTCTCGGCCTCCAGCCCGCCCACGCCGATGGCGATGACACCGAGCGCATCCACGTGCGGGGTGTGGCTGTCGGTGCCCACCAGCGTGTCGGGGTAGGCCACGCCGCCCTGGGCGTGCACCACGGGCGACATGCGCTCCAGGTTGATCTGGTGCATGATGCCGTTGCCCGGCGGGATCACCTCGACGTTCTTGAACGCCTTTTTCGTCCACTCGATGAAGTGGAAGCGGTCTTCATTGCGCCGGTCCTCGATGGCGCGGTTCTTGGCAAAGGCCTCGGGGTCGTCGCCGCCATGCTCCACGGCCAGCGAATGGTCCACGATGAGCTGGGTGGGCACCACCGGGTTCACCTGTGCCGGGTCGCCGCCCATGTCGGCAATCGCATCGCGCAGGCCGGCCAGGTCCACCAGCGCCGTCTGGCCCAGGATGTCGTGGCACACCACGCGCGCCGGGTACCACGGAAAGTCCAGGTCGCGCCGGCGCTCGATCAGCTGGCGCAGCGAGGCTTCCAGCGTGGCAGGGTCAGAGCGGCGCACCAGGTTCTCGGCATGCACGCGCGAGGTGTAGGGCAGCCCGGCCCAGGCGCCGGGCTCCAGCGTGTCGACCGCCTCGCGGGCGTCGTAGTAGTCCAGCGCGGTGCCGGGCAGGTTCTTGCGGTATCTTGTGTTCATGGACGTGGGGCAGGGCGTGTCGCTTCCTGTCGAATCTACTTGCGCTCGCCGATGGGGACGAAGGCCAGGTCTTCGGGGCCCGTATAGTGGGCGCTCGGGCGGATGATCTTGTTGTCGATGCGCTGTTCGATGATGTGCGCCGCCCAGCCGCTGGTGCGCGCAATGACGAACAGCGGCGTGAACATGGCGGTGGGCACACCCATCATGTGGTAGCTCACGGCGCTGAACCAGTCGAGGTTGGGGAACATCCTTTTCACCTCCCACATCACCGTCTCCAGCCGCTCGGCGATGTCGAACATCTTGGTCGCGCCCGCGTCTTCGGAGAGCTGGCGCGCCACGCGCTTGATGACCTCGTTGCGCGGGTCGCTCACGGTGTAGACCGGGTGGCCGAAGCCGATCACCACCTCCTTGGCCTCCACGCGGCGGCGGATGTCGGCCTCGGCCTCGTCGGCGTTGTCGTAGCGCTTCTGGATCTCGAAGGCCACCTCGTTGGCGCCGCCATGCTTGGGCCCGCGCAGCGCGCCGATGGCGCCGGTGATGCATGAGTACATGTCGCTGCCCGTGCCGGCCACCACGCGCGCGGTGAAGGTGGAGGCATTGAACTCATGCTCCGCATACAGGTTCAGCGAGGTGTGCATGGCGCGCTCCCAGGCGGCCGGGGGCTTCTTGCCGTGCAGCAGGTGCAGGAAATGCGCACCGATGGAGTCGTCGTCCGTCTCCACCTCGATGCGCTTGCCCTGGGTGGACCAGTGGTACCAATACAGCAGCATGGAGCCGAGCGATGCCATCAGCCGGTCGGCGATGTCGCGCGCACCGGGCGTGTGGTGATCGTCCTTCTCGGGCAGCACGCAGCCCAGGGCGGATACGCCGGTGCGCATCACGTCCATGGGGTGGCTGCTGGCGGGCAACTGCTCCAGCGCCTCCTTCACATTGGCTGGCAGGCCGCGCAGGGCCTTCAGGCGCCCCTTGTAGGCGCGCAATTCTGCCTTGGTGGGCAGCTTGCCATGCACCAGCAGGTGGGCGATCTCCTCGAACTCGCAGACATCGGCGATATCGAGGATGTCATAGCCGCGGTAGTGCAGGTCGTTGCCTGTGCGGCCCACGGTGCACAGCGCCGTGTTGCCGGCGGTCACGCCCGAGAGGGCGACGGATTTCTTGGGCTTGAAGCCGGTGGCGAGGGTGTCGCTCATGGGGGCTGTCTCCTGTTGCGAAGAGGTGGGGAAAATTGGAAGAAGAAAATCAGATGCGCTGCGGTCGGCCGTCGCAGTCCACGGCCACCATCTCGAAGGCGCCGCGCAGTGCGGGCTGCTGGTGGCCGGTGTGCAGGTTCTCGGCGCTGCCGCTGACCTCCACGGTCATGGAGCTGTTGCCGGTGCGCACCACCTCGGCCGTGAGCCGCAGCGCCTGGCCCTGGGGCACGGGCGCCATGAACTGCACCTCGCTGCAGCGCGCCATCACCACCGCGCAGCGCGCATGGCGGCTGGCCGTGACGAAGGCCGCCTGGCCCATCAGCAGCAAGGCCTGGCCGCCGAACAGCGTGCCGTAGTGGTTGGTGCGCTCGGGGAACACCATCTCCGTGAAATGCATGGGCTGGTGCAGGGAGCTGGTTTGTTGCATGATTCGCAATGTACGCAAGCCATCGCTCTGCGTACAGGCCTGAATTGGCGAATGATTGCGAAGATAGAATGGATAAATTGCGAATTTTGCGAATGAATCGCGCAGAGGTGCCTGTGTCATGAAGAAGACCTTCATGGGCGTGCGCCTGCGCCGCCTGCGCGAGGAGCGCGGCATGACGCAGGTCGCGCTGGCGCGTGCGCTCGACCTGTCGGCCAGCTACCTCAACCAGCTCGAGCAGAACCAGCGGCCGCTCACGGTGCCGGTGCTGCTCAAGATCAACGCCGTGTTCGGCGTGGACGTGCAGCGCTTTTCGGACGACGACGAGGCGCGCCTGATCACCTGCCTGCGCGAGGTCCTGGCGGACACGCCGCCGGAGGCGGGGGTGGACGGTGCGCAGCAGGCCGTGTCCTTGGCCGAGATCCGCGAACTGGCCTCGGGCATGCCCGCCGTGGCGCGCACCCTGCTGGCCCTGCACCAGCGCCACCGCCAGGCGCTGGAGCGGCTCGATGCCCTGAGCGCCCAGCTGGGCGATGGCCGCAGCGGTGCCCTGGCCAGTGCCGGCCACCAGCCCATGGCCTACGAGGAAGTGCGCGATTTCTTCTTTGCCCGCCACAACCACTTTGCAGAGCTCGACGATGCGGCCGAGCGGCTGGCGGCCGACTGGGCGCTGCAGCCCGGGCGGGCCGACGAGGGGCTGGCGCGCCGCCTGCAGACGGCCCACGGGGTGCACGTGGTGGCCGTGCCCGAGCTGCCGGGCGGGGCGCAGCGCCACTACGATCCTGGCAGCGGGGTGCTGCAACTGGCCCAGGGGCTCGAAGCCGGGCAGCGCGCCTTCCAGATGGCAACGCAGCTGGCCTTCCTGGAGACGGGGCCCGAGCTGCGCCGCCTGGCCGACGGCGCGGGCCTGTCGGGTGACCAGGCGCGGGCACTGGCGCGCATCGGCCTGGCCAACTACTTCGCGGGGGCCTTGCTGCTGCCCTACACCGCCTTCCTGCAGGCGGCCGAGGCGGTGCGCTACGACATCGACCGGCTGGGCCACCAGTTCGGCGTGGGCTTCGAGACGGTGTGCCACCGCCTGTCCACGCTGCAGCGGCCCAGCGCGCGCGGCGTGCCCTTCTTCTTCATCCGGGTGGACCGGGCGGGCAACATCTCCAAGCGCCAGTCGGCCACGCATTTCCACTTCAGCAAGATCGGCGGCACCTGCCCGCTGTGGAACGTGTACGAGGCCTTTGCCCAGCCTGGGCGCATCGTGCCGCAGCTGGCGCGCATGCCGGACGGCCGGGCCTACCTCTGGGTGGCGCGTACCGTCTCGCGCGGCAGTGGCGGGGCCGGGGGCTGGGGTGCGCCGGGCAAGGAGTTCTCGGTGGCGCTGGGCTGCGATGTGCGCCACGCCGCACAACTGGTGTACTCGCGTGGCCTGAACCTGGCCGACCCCGAGGCGGCCGTGCCCATCGGCATGGGCTGCAAGGTCTGCGAGCGCGAGGCCTGCCCGCAGCGGGCGTTCCCACCCATCGGCCAGGTGCTGGATGTGAATGAGAATCGCAGTCGTTTTGCCCCCTATCCTGTTGTGGTGGGGGGATCGCCTCGGGTGCTGGCAAACCCGCCCCCCGGTGTTGCATAAACGGTACGGCAAAAACAGCGACGCTGTTACAAGATGTGGGCCCTTGCATGCCGGATGGAGGGGCCGAATCCCGCTATCCTCATGGGCTGTTGCGGCAGTGCCCCGGCACGCCGTGTGCAACCCTGTCTGGCTTTCGCTGACTCCCTGTTCTGTATGGCTTCGCTCACCCTCAACGGCTTTTATCGGCATTGGTTGCCCGGCCTGGGTGTGGCTGCGGCCGGCTTGCTGCTGAGCTTCGGCCTGGCGCGGCAACAGGCCGATGCGGTCGATGCGGTCGCCAAGGCGCGCCTGACGCAGGAGACGCGGCTGTTCACCGACGCGCTGGTGCAGCGCATCGCCACCCACACCGAGATCGTGCACGGCCTGCGCGGGCTGTTTTCGGCCAACCCGGGGCTCACGCGGGCCGAGTTCGAACGGGTGGCCAGCGAACTCGACATCTCCGAACGCTACCCCGGCGTGCGCAACCTGTCGTTCACGCGGCGGGTGACCCTGGACGAGAAGGCCGACTACGAAGCCCGCGTGCGGGCCGATACCTCGATCAACCCCGCCGGCTATCCCGAATTTTCGATCCGGCCGCCCGGCGAGCGCCCCGAGTACTTCGTGGCCGAGTACCTGTGGCCCATGAAGGGCAACGAGGCGGTGCTGGGTCTGGACATCAGCGCCCAGCCCACCAACCTGGCGGCCATGCGCTACAGCCGCGACAGCGGGAACACCGTGGCGTCGGCGCCGTTCGACCTGGTGCAGGAGCAGACGCACCGCACAGCCTTCGTGATCCGCGTTCCGGTGTATGACCGATCGGGGACGGCCGACCTCAAGCCGCAGGTCTTCCTCGGGGCCGTGGCCGCCACCATCCGGGTCTACGACCTGGTGCGCTTCATGCGCGGCGAGGGCCTGCTCAACGGCATCGCCGTGTCCATCACCGACCAGGGCTCCACCCGCGCCGGCGCCACCGACACCATGGTGCGCGTGCTGCTGCCGCCCACCGCCGAGGCCTTGCCGGATACCGTGCCCTACGAGCGGGACATCCTGGTGCACGACCGGCGCTGGCGCCTGAGCTTCATGCCCACGCAGTCTTTGCTGTCGGTGTCCGAGCGCAGCCTGCCCTGGGCGGCGGGTGGCTCGGGGGCCCTGGTGTCCCTGTTGCTGGCGGCATTGGTTACCTTGCTGGCGCGCCAGCGCACGTTGGCCCTGGCGCGCGCTCAGGTGTCCGACGAGGCCCGGCGCGAGAGCGAAGACCGCTTTCGTGCCCTGTTCAACCAGGCCGCCGTGGGCGTGGCGCAGATCGACACCCGAAGCGGGCGCTTCGTGCGCATCAACCAGAAGTACTGCGACATCCTGGGCTACTCGGGCGAGGAGATGCGCGCGCTCGACTTCCAGGGCGTGAGCCAGCCCGAGGACCTGGCGATCGACCTGGCCCAGATGGAGCGCCTGAAATCCGGCGAGATCAGCGAATACCGCATGGAGAAGCGCTACTTCCACAAGAACGGCTCCGAGGTCTGGGTGGACCTGACCGTCTCTCCCATGTGGACACCGGGCACCTCGCCCGATTTCCACATGGCCGTGGTGCAGGACATCAGCGAGCGCAAGCGCATGGAGAACACCTTGCGCGGCAACGAGGCGCACCTGCGCGGCATCCTGCAGCGCCTGCCGATGGGCCTGTGCCTGGTGCAGAAGGACGGCACCATCTCGTTCCGCAATGAACGCTTTCTGCAGATCTGCGGCTACTCCGCGCAGGAAGTGCCCAATGTGGACGTGTGGTGGGAGCGCAGCTACCCCGACCCCGAGGAGCGCGAGGTGATGCGCAATGCCTGGAGTGAGGAGCGCCAGCGCGCGGACGACAGCGACGGCATCATCGCCGCGGCCGAATACCACTTCCTGTGCCGCGATGGCGTGGTGCGGCCGGTGGAGGTGTCGGGCGTGCGCATCGGGGACGACCACCTCGTCACCCTGCAGGACCTGAGCCAGCGCAAGGCGGCCGAGGACGAGATCAAGAACCTGGCCTACTACGACCCGCTGACCCAGTTGCCCAACCGCCGCCTGCTGATCGACCGGCTGCAGCAGGCGCTCGCCACCAGCGCACGCCACCAGAGCCATGGCGCGCTGCTGCTGCTGGACCTGGACAACTTCAAGACGCTGAACGAGACCCAGGGCCACGACAAGGGCGACACCCTGCTGATGCAGGTGGCCAACCGCCTGCGCGCCTGCGTGCACGAGGACGATACCGTGGCGCGCCAGGGCGGCGACGAGTTCGTGGTGCTGCTCGAGGACCTCGGTGCCACGCCCGAGGAGGCCGCTGCGCGCTGCGAGGAAGCCGGCCAGCGCATCCTCGCGGTGCTGCGCGAGCCCTATGCGCTGGGTCCCGAGGCGCACCACAGCTCGCTGAGCATGGGCGTGACCCTGTTCAGCGGCGTGCGCGAGACGGTGGACGAACTGCTGCGCCGTGCCGACCTGGCCATGTACCAGGCCAAGTCGGCAGGCCGCGACACGCTGCGCTTTTACGACCCCCAGATGCAGGCCGCCGTGAGCGCCCGCGCTGCCATGGAGCTCGACATGCGCGTGGGCCTGGCGCAGGGCCAGTTCGAGCTGTACTACCAGGCGCAGATCGACCAGGGCCGCATCACCGGTGCCGAGGCATTGCTGCGCTGGCGCCACCCGCGCGATGGGTTCGTCTCGCCGGCACAGTTCATTCCGCTGGCCGAGGAGAACGGCCTGATCCTGCCGCTGGGCGAATGGGTGCTGCAGGTGGCTTGCCAGCGCCTGGCGCGCTGGGCGCAGCAGCCCGCCCTGGCCGGCCTGGGCCTGGCGGTGAACGTGAGCCCCCGGCAGTTCCACCAGAGCGGCTTCGTGGCCCAGGTGCTGGCCGCGCTGGCCGGCTCGGGCGCCGACGGCAGCCGCCTCAAGCTGGAGATGACCGAAGGCCTGCTGCTCTCGGACGTGGAAGACACCATCGCCAAGATGGGCCAGCTCAAGGCCTATGGCGTGGGTTTCTCGCTGGACGACTTCGGCACCGGCTATTCCTCGCTGTCCTACCTCAAGCGCCTGCCGCTGGACCAGCTCAAGATCGACCAGAGCTTCGTGCGCGACGTGCTCACCGACCCCAACGACGCGGCCATCGCCCGCACCGTGGTGGCCCTGGGCACCAGCCTGGGCCTGCGCGTCATCGCCGAAGGCGTGGAAACCGAGGCACAGCGCGAGTTCCTGGCGCGCAACAACTGCCATGCCTGGCAGGGCTACCTGCTCAGCCCGCCGCTGCAGGTGGCCGAGTTCGAGGAGCTGGTGCGCCGGCACAATGCCGTGGTCCACTGAGACCGGGAAATCGGCCGTGCGCCGGGGTGGCAGGGGGATGCAGCGCAAGGCGCGGGCTGCCGCCATGCCCGATTGCATGCAAAATTGATAGCGGCCAGGCCTTGGCGGGCAAGCGGCACACGCCATATTTGTTAAATATTGCCGATGGATACGCGGGGATTGGCCGCGAGGCGGCTCCATGCCACGGGAGCCAGCAGGCGGCGCGGTATCATCCCGCTTTACATTGGCCGGTATTTTCCGTCTGGCGCCCGCGCGCCCTCTTGCGCCACCCCCATTTTTGCCTGCCCCCTGACACGTGCGTCTCACCTCCATCAAGCTTTCCGGCTTCAAGTCCTTCGCTGAGCCCACCAATTTCATGCTGCCGGGGCAACTCGTGGGCGTGGTGGGCCCCAACGGCTGCGGCAAGTCCAACATCATGGATGCGGTGCGCTGGGTGCTGGGCGAGAGCAAGGCCAGCGAGCTGCGCGGCGAGTCCATGCAGGACGTGATCTTCAGCGGCACCACCACCCGCAAGCAGGCCAGCCGCGCCAGCGTGGAGCTGGTGTTCGACAACTCCGACCACCGCGCTGGCGGCCAGTGGGGCCAGTACGGCGAGGTGGCGGTGCGCCGCGTGCTCACGCGCGACGGCACCAGCAGCTACTACCTGAACAACCAGCCCGTGCGCCGCCGCGACGTGCAGGACGTGTTCCTGGGCACGGGATTGGGGCCGCGCGCCTACGCCATCATCGGCCAGGGCACCATCAGCCGCATCATCGAATCGCGCCCCGAAGAGCTGCGCCTGTTCCTCGAAGAGGCGGCCGGGGTCTCCAAGTACAAGGAGCGCCGCCGCGAGACGGAAAACCGCCTGTCCGACACGCGCGAGAACCTCACGCGGGTGGAAGACATCCTGCGCGAGCTCAACGCCAACCTCGAAAAGCTCGAAAAGCAGGCCGAGGTGGCTGCCAAATACAACGCGCTCAATTCCGACGCCACGCTCAAGCAGCACCAGCTGTGGTTCTTGAAGCGCGCCGATGCCGAGGCCGACCAGGCCAAGGTGCGCCTGGATGGCCTGCAGGCCGTGAACGACCTCGAGTCGCGCATGGCCGACCTGCGTGCCGTGGAGTCCGACCTCGAAACCATTCGCCAGGCGCACTATGCCGCTGGCGACCACGTCAACCAGGCCCAGGGCAAGCTCTACGAGGCCACGGCCGAAGTGGGCCGCCTGGAGGCCGAGATCCGCTACGTGGTGGAAGGCCGCCTGCGCGTGGAGCAGCGCCTGGTGACCCTGGCCGAGCAGATCGCCCAGTGGTCCGCACGCAAGGAAGAGGCCGACATCGAGCTGGAAAACCTCGCCGGTGCCGGCGTGGACGCCGAGGAGCGGGCCGAGCTGCTGGCCGCCCAGGTCGAAGAGCAGGCCATGCAGTTGCCCGACCTCGAAGACGCCCTGCGCCAGGCGCAAAGCCGCACGAGCGAGCAGCGCGCCAGCGTGGTCCAGGTGCAGCAGCAGATCGGCGTGCTGGCCGCCGAGCAGCGCAGCATCGACGAGCAGAGCCGCCAGTTCGATGGCCGCTACGAGCGCCTGCGCGCCGACCGCAACGCCCTTGCCGCACCCGACGAGGCGCGCCTGGCCAACCTGCAGGAGCAGCTGGACGAGGCCCAGGAACTGGCCGAGACCACCGAGGCGCGCCTGGCCGAGCTGCAGGAGGCCGTGCCACAGCTCGACGACGACCGCCGCGCCCGCCAGCAGGCCGTGAACAGCGAAAGCGCGCGCCAGGCCGATCTGTCTGCCCGCATGGAGGCCTTGAAGGCCCTGCAGGAAAAGGTCAAGACCGATGGCAAGCTGCGCCCCTGGCTGGCCAAGCATGGCCTCGACAGCCTGCAAGGCCTGTGGAGCCGCATCCACATCGAGCCGGGCTGGGAAAACGCCCTCGAAGCCGCGCTGCGCGAGCGCCTGGCGGCCCTGGAAGTAGGGCGCCTGGACATGGTGCGCGGCTTCCTGGGCTCAGGCGGCACCGATGCGCCACCCGCGCGCCTGGCCTTCTACAGCATGCCCTCCGCCGGCACGCCCGAAGTCGCTTCGCCGCATGCGCGCCTGTCGGACCTGCTGCGCATCCACGATGCCGGCCTGCGCGCCGTGCTGGTCGACTGGCTGCAGGGCTGCTACACCGCACCCACGCTGGACGAGGCCCTGAACCGCCGCAGCACGCTGCAGCCGGGCGAGGTGGTGTTCGTGCCCTCGGGCCACGCCGTCAGCGCCCACAGCGTGAGCTTCTACGCCCAGGACTCCGAGCAGTCGGGCATGCTGGCGCGCGCACAGGAGATCGAGCACCTCGAAAAGGAGCTGCGCGCCCAGGCCCTGATCGCCGAGGAGTCGCGCACCGCCCTGGTCCGCGCCGAAGCCGCATATGCCGATGCATCGCAGCGCCTGGTGGGCGCCCGCCGCGAGGCCACCGAGGCCCAGGGCCGTGCCCACGAGCTGCAGGTGGAGACCCTGCGCCTGACCCAACTGGCCGAGCAGACGCGGGCGCGCAGTGCGCAGATCGGTGCCGACATCGCCGAGATCGAGGCCCAGCTGTCCGATCTGCAGGAGCGCCGCGTGGCGGCCGAAGCCCGCTTCGAAGAGCTGGACATGCAGCTGGCCGACAGCCAGGAGCGCGAGGCGCAGCTGGGTGACCGGGTGATCGAGGCCGAGCGCAAGCTGGCCGCCTGCCGCGAGCAGCAGCGCACGCTGGAGCGCCAGGCGCAGGAGGCCACCTTCTCGCAGCGCAGCCTGGAAGCGCGCCGCGGCGAGTTGAACCGATCCATCGAGACCGCCAGCCAGCAGACCACCTCGCTCACCGACGAGCAGCAGCGCGCGCGCGATGAGCTGGCCCGCCTCTCCGATGCGGCTGCGCAGGGTGGCCTGCAGGCCGCACTGGAAGTGAAGATGGAGCGCGAGAAGGCGCTCGGTGCGCAGCGCAGCGAGTACGACGACCTGACCGCCAAGCTGCGCGCCAGCGACGAGCGGCGCATGCAGCTCGAACGCGCGCTCGACCCGCTGCGCGCGCGCATCACCGAATTCCAGCTCAAGGAGCAGGCCGCGCGCCTGGGCCTGGAGCAGTACACCACCCTGCTGGCCGACGCCCAGGCCGACCTGGAGGCCGTGGCCCAGTCGATCGCCGACGGCAACGTGCGCGTGGGTGGCCTGCAGGGCGAGATCGACCGCCTGCACCGCGAGATCGCCGCGCTGGGCGCGGTGAACCTGGCGGCGCTGGACGAGCTCAAATTGGCCAGCGAGCGCAAGATCTTCCTTGATGCGCAGACAGCCGACCTGACCGAGGCCATGAACACGCTGGAAGACGCGATCCGCAAGATCGACGGCGAAACGCGCCAACTGCTCTCGGGCACCTTCGACACGGTGAACGGCCATTTCGGGCGCATGTTCCCCGAACTGTTCGGCGGTGGCCAGGCCAAGCTCATCATCACGGGCGACGAAATCCTCGATTCCGGCGTTCAGGTGATGGCCCAGCCCCCGGGCAAGAAGAACCAGACCATCCACCTGCTGTCGGGCGGGGAGAAGGCGCTCACGGCCATCGCGCTGGTGTTCGCCATCTTCCAGCTCAACCCTGCGCCGTTCTGTCTGCTGGACGAGGTGGACGCACCGCTGGACGATGCCAACACCGAACGCTATGCCAAGCTGGTCTCCAGCATGAGCAAGGGCACGCAGTTCCTGTTCATCAGCCACAACAAGATCGCCATGGAAATGGCCGAGCAGCTGATCGGCGTGACCATGCAGGAGCAGGGCGTCTCGCGGATCGTGGCCGTGGACATGGAGTCGGCTCTGTCAATGGCCGATGCATGACATGATGACGATGACCCATTTCCCTTGCCCTCCTGTCTGCGCAGGACGGAATCGAGATCTATGAGCACATTGCAACTGAGTCTGGCCATCATCGGCGGCCTGGTGCTGGCCCTCATCGTGGCCTACAACGCCTGGACGTCGCACCGCAATGCCCCGCGGCGCGCCTCGCCCGAGGAGCCCGAGCACCTGGCCGACCCGGCGTTGCGCCAGGAGCCCGGCTTCGATGCCGGCGCCACCCAGCTCACGGCGGCGGAACTGGACAGCCTGGACCGCGGCCCCGACCCCTCGGTGCACACGGTGGATGTGCTCGACTCGCTGCAGATGCCGGTGCCGCCAACGTCGCTGGAGCGCCGCCCGGGGCTCGATCCGCTGATCGACGTGATCGCCACCCTGCAGCCCGAACTCATCGTCTCGGGCGATGCCGCGCTGGCCGCCATGCCGCCCACCCGCCGCGCCGGCAGCAAGCCCTTTTCCATCGAGGGCTACAACGAAGCCAGCCAGCAGTGGGAGACACCGTCGCCCGGCCAGCGTTACCAGAGCTTCCAGGCCGGCGTGCAACTGGCCAACCGCATGGGCGCGCTCAACGAGATCGAGTTCTCGGAGTTCGTCATGAAGGCCCAGGCCTTTGCCGATGCGGTGAACGCCGCCCCCGATTTCCCCGACATGCTGCAGGAAGTGGCCCGTGCCCGCGAACTCGACCAGTTCGCCAGCGACCACGATGCGCAACTGGCCTTCATGCTGCGTGCGCGCCAGGCCGCCTGGAGTCCTGGCTACATCCACCAGAACGCCGCACGCCTGGGCTTCGTCTCCGGTGCCATGCCGGGCCGCCTGGTGCTGCCCACGGGCAACCCGGGCCTGCCGCCTCTGCTCACCCTGGGCTACGACACGCAGGCGGCACTGGCCGACGACCCGGACCAGTCCGCGATCCGCGACGTCACCCTGAGCCTCGATGTCTCGCAGGTGCACCGTGGCGAGCAGCCCTTCACGCGCCTGCGCGAGGTGGCCGCCGCACTGTGCGAGGCCATGGACGGTGTGCTCTGCGACCAGAACGGCCACCCGCTGCCTGCCATGGCCATGGACCCGATCGCCGCCGACCTGGAGCTGCTGTACGACCAGCTCGACGGGCGCGAGCTGTCGGCCGGCTCGGTGCTGGCGCGGCGTCTGTTCAGCTGAGCCGATGGGACCGGACGGTTTGGGCTGGCGTGCACTTTTCTTTCCCCCGCTGGTCGAGCGCGACCAGGGGCTGTTCCGCCCTGGGCAACTGGCGCTGGGCGTGGCCAAGGCCGGCGTGCTCGTGGCTGCCGGCATCGGGGTGATCGCCTTTGGGCAGTGGTACCTTATGGGCGCGGTATACCTTGCGCTGGCCGCTTTCCTGGCCTGGCGCCAATGGCAGGACCGGCGCGCCTTCGGCCCGTTGGGCCGCCCGCTGGTGCGGGTGCGCGATGGCGTGGCCTTCTTCTCGCTGCCGTCGCGCCTCGTGCCCCGGCAGGTGGAGGTGGTACTGCAGGAGGTCAAGGCGCTGACCCTGCAGGGCGATGCCTTCCGGCGTGTCTTCGTCTTCGAGCGGCGCCATGGCGAGGCCACGCGCTTCACCACCGCCTACGGGGTTCATGACGAACGGGTGGTGGAGTTCCTGCGCCGGCAGATGCCGCCAAAGGTGCGCGTGGTCGTGGCGCAACCGTCTGCCGTGCTCGGCTCCATCCGGGGTGACGGATACTGAGCCCGGCGGGGCCCTCTGGCCATGACCGAAAATTTTGACCTTTTCTCTGCTCCAGCGCAGGATTCCAACGTGTTGCCAGCCACCCAGATACAAGCCTTGCGCGACCAGCTCAACCGCTGGGCGCACCAGTACTACGTGCTCGACGAGCCCACGGTGCCCGATGCCGAGTACGACCGCGTGTTCCGCGAGCTGCAGGCGCTGGAAGAAGCCCACCCCGATCTCATCACCCCCGATTCGCCCACGCAGCGCGTAATCGGGGGCGTCATGGACGGCCTGGCCCCGGTGCGCCATGCCGTGCCCATGCTCAGCATCCATACCGAGACCGATACCGAGGCCACGGGTGCCCAGGCCTTCGACGTGCGCGTGCGCCGCGAACTGGGCCTGGCCGAGTCCGACCCGGTGATCGAATATGTGGCAGAGCCCAAGTTCGACGGCCTGGCCATGAGCCTGCGCTACGAGGGCGGGCGCCTGGTGCAGGCCGCCACGCGCGGCGATGGCGAGGTGGGGGAGGACGTGACACACAACATCCGCCGCATCCGCCAGATCCCTTTGATCCTGCCGGCCGGCGTGCCGCCGCTGCTCGAGGTGCGCGGCGAGGTCTACATGCGCCGTGCCGATTTCGATGCGCTCAACGAGCGCCAGCGCGAGCAGGGTGGCAAGACCTTCGTGAACCCGCGCAACGCGGCGGCGGGTGCGGTGCGCCAGCTCGATTCGGGCATCTCGGCCCAGCGGCCGCTGAGCTTTTTCGCCTACGGCCTGGGTGCCACCACGCCCGCGAACGAGGGCGGGCGCGTATTTGCCACCCACTACGAGATGCTCCAGACGCTCAAGGAGTGGGGCTTTCCCGTGGCGGCGCAGGTACAGATCGCCAAGGGCGCGGCCGAGCTCGTGGCCTTCCACCAGCAGGTGGGCGCCTCGCGCGACCAGTTGCCTTACGACATCGACGGCGTGGTCTACAAGGTCAACCGCCTGGACCTGCAGCGCGACCTGGGCTTCAAGACGCGCGAGCCGCGCTGGGCCGTGGCCCACAAGTACCCCGCGCAGGAGATGGCCACGCGCGTCGAGGGCATCGACATCCAGGTCGGCCGCACCGGCAAGCTGACCCCCGTGGCGCGCCTGGCACCGGTGTTCGTGGGCGGCGTCACGGTGACCAATGCCACGCTGCACAACCTGTTCGAGATCCGCAAGAAGCAGGTGCGCGTGGGCGACACGGTGATCGTGCGCCGTGCTGGCGACGTGATCCCCGAGGTGGTCGGCGTCATGCCCGGCCAGCGCCCGGCCTACGTGCCCAACTTCCGCATGCCCAGGCAGTGCCCCGTGTGTGGCAGCGACGTGGTGCGCGAGCCCGGCGAGGCCAACCACCGCTGCACCGGCGGGTTGTTCTGCGCCGCGCAGCGCAAGGAGGCCATCCTGCACTTCGCCGCGCGCCGCGCCATGGACATCGAGGGCCTGGGCGACAAGCTGGTGGACCAGTTGGTGGAAGCCAACGTGATCCGCACGCTGCCCGACCTGTACCGCCTGGGGCTCACCTCGCTGGTAGCCCTGGAGCGCATGGCCGAGAAATCGGCGCAGAACGTGCTGGCCGCCCTGGAGAAGTCCAAGGAGACGACGCTGGCGCGCTTCCTGTTCGGCCTGGGGATCCGCCACGTGGGCGAGTCCACGGCCAGGGACCTGGCCAAGCACTTCGGCACGCTGGACGCCATGATCGGCGCCACGGCAGAGACCGCGGCCACGGTAGAGCAACTGCTCGAAGTGCCTGACGTGGGCCCCATCGTGGCGCAGAGTTTCCACACCTTCTTTCAGCAGCCGCACAACCGCGAAGTGATCGAGCAGCTGCGCGCCTGCGGCGTGCGCTGGCCCGAAGGCGCGCCGGCAGAGAAGGTCGCCCAGGTACTGGCCGGCAAGACCTTCGTGCTCACCGGCACGCTGCCCACCCTGGGCCGCGATGCCGCCAAGGACATGCTCGAAGCGGCGGGTGCCAAGGTCTCGGGCTCGGTGAGCAAGAAGACCAGTTACGTGGTCGCCGGCGAAGAGGCCGGCAGCAAGCTGGCCAAGGCCGAGGAACTGGGCGTGCCCGTGATCGACGAGGCGGGCATGCTGGCGCTGCTGGGCGGCGGCGATGCGGCCTGAGAACTTGCGCCGGTTTCCTGAGTCCCAGCTTGTTTCCCATCGGGCCGCCACCTTGTTTCCCTTGTCCCTGATTTTCCGTACGGATGCCCCTTGGGGGCTTGCCTGATGCCCCCCTTTCTCTCTTCCCTGGCGACCCGTCTGGCCCCGGGCTTCGGTCGCGCTTTGGCCTATGCGCGCGGTTCCCGGCGCCGCACCTGGCTGCTGGCCATCCTGGCCCTTCCGGTCGCCGTGGTGCTCTACACCCTGGCGCTGGTCCCGTTCACGCCCTCCATCAGCGACATCACCAAGGCCAAGACCGAGCGGCCCGCGCAGCTGATCTCTTCCGATGGCAAGGTGCTGTCCGAATACCGCTGGGCCAACCGCGAGTGGGTGGCGCTCAACCGCATTGCGCCGCACGTGGTCAATGCGCTCATCGCCACCGAGGACCACCGCTTCTACGAGCACTGGGGCATGGACTGGCGGCGCACGGCCTCGTCGGTGGTGCACACGCTGCGCGGCGACCCGCAGGGCGGCTCCACCATCACCCAGCAGCTGGCGCGCAACCTGTTCCCCGAGGAAATCGGGCGTTCGCGCACCCTGACGCGCAAGCTCAAGGAAGCGATCACCGCGATCAAGATCGAGATGGCCTACTCCAAGGACGAGATCCTGGAGACCTACCTCAACACCGTGCCGTTCCTGTACAACGCCTACGGTATCGAGATGGCGGCGCGCACCTACTTCGACAAGTCGGCCGACAAGCTCAACCTGCTCGAGAGCGCCACGCTGATCGGCATGCTCAAGGGCACGGCCTACTACAACCCGGTGATGAACCCCGAGCGCGCCCAGGCGCGGCGCAACACCGTGCTGGCGCAGATGGTCAAGCGCGACAAGCTCGACGAGGCCCAGTTCGACACCTTGCAAAAGCGCCCCCTGCGCGTGGATTTCGAGCGCCAGACCGAGGCCACGGGCCTGGCCCCGCATTTCGCCCAGCAGTTGCGCAAGACCCTGATCGCCTGGGCCGATGCCAACGGCTACAGCCTGCATGCCGACGGCCTGATGGTGCACACCACCATCGACTCGCGCCTGCAGGCCATGGCCAACCAGGCCGTGGCCAAGCAGGGCCGGCAGTTGCAGGGCATTGCCGACACGGCCTGGGCGCAGCGCAGCGCCTGGAACACGCAGTCCGACCTGGTGCAGGACTTCGTGCGCGACACCCCCGAGTACCGCACCGCGGTGGAGCAGGGCGCCACGCCCGACGAGGCACTCAAGACCCTGGTCGCCGACACCGCCTTCATGCGCACCCTGCGCCAGAACAAGACCCGCGTGCAGGCCGGCTTCATGGCCATGGACCCGGTTACCGGCCACGTGCTGGCCTGGGTGGGCAGCCGTGATTTCGGCCAGGACCCGTTCGACCACGTGCAGCAGGCACGGCGCCAGCCGGGCTCCACCTTCAAGCCCTTCGTCTATGGCGCGGCCTTCGAGCAGGGCGCGCTGCCCGGCGATACGCTGATGGACGAGGCCGTGGAGATCCCGCTGGGCGGCGGCCAGGTCTGGCGCCCCACCGACGGCGGCCCGCCGAGCGACGAACCCATGACCCTGGCCGATGGCCTGGCCCTGTCCAAGAACACCATCACCGCCCAGCTCATGCACAAGGTCGGCCCGGCCCACGTGGCCGAGCTGGCGCGTGCCATGGGCGTGCGCGAGAGCAAGCTGGAACTGGTGCCGTCGCTGGCGCTGGGCACCAGCCCCGTCACGCTGCGCGAGATGGTCTCGGCCTACGGCACCATCGCCAATGCCGGGCGCTATGTGTCGCCCGTGCTCATCACGCGCATCGAGGACCGCCATGGCAAGGTGCTGCAGACCTTCACCCCGCCTGCGGCCGAGAAGGTGCTGCCCGTCGGCGTGGCGCAGACCCTGCGCGCCACCATGCGCGGCGTGATCGACAAAGGCACGGGCCGTGCCATCCGCTCGCGCTACGGCATCCAGGGCGACGTGGCGGGCAAGACCGGCACCACGCAGGACAACACCGATGGCTGGTTCATCCTCATGCATCCGCGCGTGGTGGCGGGCGCCTGGGTGGGCTTCAACGACGGCCGCGTGACCTTGCGCAGCGATTACTGGGGGCAGGGCGCCCACAGTGCGCTGCCCATGGTCGGTGACTTCGTGCAGCAGGCCTTCCGCTCGCAGGTGCTCGACGGCAAGGACCGCTTCATCGATGAGGAAGACACCAGCGCCGTGGGCAATGCCATGGCCGGCATGCGCAACTGGGTGATGGACCTGTTCGGGCGCGATGCGCCAGGCCAGCAACCCAACCAGCCGGGTCAGCCCGGCGGCTACCCGCCCCCGCTGCCCCCGGGCACCCTGCCACCGGTGATCCGCGAGCCCGACCTGCAGCCCCTGCCCGATGCATCGCCGCAGCGCGTACCCGCGCCGCCGGCCGAACAGATGGTGCTGCCACCGATGCCGCCGGCCATGTCCCCGCAGGGGAGCATTCCACCCCCCGGCAGCACGCAGGTGCCGGGTGGCGAAACCCCTCCTTGAAGGGGACCCGCCTCAGGCGGGTTTCACGCTCGGCCAGACGATGGCCTGCGCCACGATCACGCGCTCGCCGTTGAAGGTCGCCGCCGGCGAGCCATACAGCTCGTAACCCAGCGCCAGGGCCTCGCTCACGCGGCGGCAGAACGCCGCGTCGTCGGGGCCGGTGAGCAGACGGTACGTTGGCAGGTTGTCGGGCGGGGTGCTGTTCATGGCGGGCCTCTCAGGAGTCACTCGATATCGATGCAGTGCAGCCCGAAAGCGCCGGCCCTGCGGTCGGCGAAATAGCACTCCAGCGTTTCCTTCACCGTGCGGAAAGCGATCTCTTCCCACGGGATTTCGGCTTCGGTGAACAGGCGCGCCTCGATGGTCTCGTGGCCGGGGTCGAACACCTCGCTTAGCAAGGTGGCGCGGTAGAAGAAATGCACCTGGCCGACGCGGCGCACGTTGAGCAGGCTGAACAGCGGGCCCATCTCAATCTGCGCGCCGGCCTCCTCATCGGTCTCGCGCGCGGCGCCCTGCGCGGTGGTCTCGTCCAGTTCCATGAAGCCCGCGGGCAGCGTCCACTTGCCCCAGCGCGGTTCGATGTTGCGCTTGCACAGCAGCACCCGGCCATCGGGCAGCACGGGCACCGTGCCCACCACGTTGAGCGGGTTCTCGTAGTGCACCGTGTGGCAGGCCGGGCACACGGCACGCAGCTTGGTGTCGCCGTCGTCGGGCAGGCGGTACACCACGGCGGTGCCACAGGCGCGGCAGTGTCGGATCGGGCTGCGGAAGGTGGTCGTCATGCGGTGGGATCGGTCGTGGAGCAGGCGGCCCCGGCGGCCATCCTCAGCTATGAAAATGAGAGTGTAGCGTCCCCGGCGGATGCGCGGGAATGGAGCGTCGGGGCACCGGCCACCCCGGGGCAGGCGGTGCCGCCCGGTAAGTCCTCGGTAAGAGGACCCACGGGAGCATGGCGGCCTTCCAACTTCCACCAGGGAACCGTTCATGCATGCATCCCCCACCTTCGCCTCCCGCTTCCAGGCAGGTGCCGTTCCATCGGCAGGCCTTGCTGCCGCCATCGCCGCGGCCGCGCTGGTCTTCCCGATCCAGGCCCTGGCCCAGGGGAAGCCGGGGGAGCCCGAAGGCTCTTCCTGGGGGCTGGGCCTGGGTTTGGCGAGCAAGCAGCAGGCCTACCGGGGCATGGACCGGGACACCAAGGCGCTGCCGCTGCTGCAGTACGAGAACCAGTACCTCAAGATCATGGGGCCGGGGGCGGAGCTCAAGCTGCCCGGGCTGCGCATCAGCGATACGCAGCGCCTTTCCTTCGGTCTCATCGGCAAGTACGATGGCTCGGGCTACGAGGCCAAGGATTCGCCCTTCCTGGCTGGCATGGCCGAGCGCGAGGGCGGCTTCTGGCTCGGCGGCCAGGTGAGGTGGGAGAATGACCTGGCCAACCTGTCCGCACGCTGGACGGCCGATGCCTCGGGCCACAGCAAGGGCCAGCAGTTCAGCCTGGGGGTCGAGCGCTCCTTTCGCCTGGGCCCGCAGCTCATGCTGAGCCCGCGCCTGGTGGCCACCTGGCAGGACCGCAAGACCGTGGACTATTACCATGGCGTGCGTGCCGGCGAGGCCCGGGCGGGGCGCGCGGCCTACCAGGGAGCATCGGGCGTGAACACCGAACTCGCGCTGCGCGGCATGTACCTGTTCGATCGCCAGCACTCGCTGTTCGTCGACGTGGGCGTGACGCGCCTGCACGCGGGCATCAAGAACAGCCCGTTGGTCGACCGTTCCAGCGAGAGCAATGTCATCCTGGGCTATATGTACCGATTTCGATGAGCCGCATCCTTCTGGTGGAAGACCATGAGCGCCTGGCCGGCCTGATCAGCAAGGGCCTGGCGGCCAACGGCGTGGCCGTGGACGTGGTGGACCGCGGCGACGCCGCCTGGGCGGCCCTGGCACAGGTGCCCTACCAGGCCATGGTGCTCGACCGGGGCCTGCCCGACGGCGATGGTCTGGCCCTGCTGCAGCGCATGCGCAAGGCCGGCCTGGGCGTGCCCTGCCTGGTGCTCACCGCGCGCGATGCGCTGCGCGACCGGGTGGAGGGCCTGGAGGCCGGCGCCGACGACTACCTGCCCAAGCCCTTTGCCATGGACGAGATGGTGGCCCGCGTGCGCGCGCTGCTGCGCCGGCCGGCGGAGCACCGCACGCTGGACCCGCAGGCCGGTGACGTGGTGCTGCGCACCGCCGAGGGCACCATGGGCTGCGGCGAGGAGGCCGTGACCCTGGCCCCGGCCGAGATGCAGATGATGCTGCTGTTGGTGCGCCGCCATGGCGATACCGTGCGCCGCGGCGCGCTGGAGGCCGCGGGCTGGGGCGTGGGCGAGGCCGTGACGCCGAATGCACTGGACGTGGCGCTGCACCGCATGCGGCGCAAGCTGCTGGCCATCGGCTCGGTGCAGCGCATCGTCAACGTACGGGGGCTCGGCTATGCGCTTCGCGAAGATGATCCGGCTCAATAGCCTGGGTACCAAGCTCATGCTCGCCTACCTGGCGGGCATGGCGCTGAGCATCGCCCTGCTCGTGGCGGTGGCCGTGGTGGTGCTGCAGGGAACCTTCCTGGCGCGCCTGGACCTGGCCGATGCGGCAGAGGAGATGGCTGGCAGGATCCTGTTCGACGGTGCGGGCCGGCCCGTGGACCTGCAGGTCGATGACGAGGACCACGACGTGGGCAACCTGGCCTGGGTGTTCGACAGCCTGGGGCGCGAGACGGCCTACCGCGTTCTTGACAGCGCGGGCAAGGTGGCCTTGCTGTCGCCCGCCGGTGCACAGTTCTGGCCCCAGGGCGGTGACCTGGACCGGCTGGCGCCCGGCGCCTTCGACTTCGAGCGCGAAGGCGTGGTCATGCATGGCATGACGCAGCGCCTTGAACGCGGCGGGGCGACCTGGTACTTCCAGATGGCGGCCAGCAACCGGTTCATGACGCTGCTGCACCGCGTGGCCATACCGTTGGTGGCCGGTGGCATCCTGGCATTCAGCCTGGTGCTGCTGGCCGTCTTTGGGCTGGGTGCCTTCATCACGCTGCGCTACACCTTGAGGCCCCTGCGCGAGGTGTCGGAGTCGGCGGCGGCGATCTCGCCGCGCTCGCTGCACGCGCGCCTGGACACCGGGGCCGTGCCGGCAGAGGTCGGGCCGCTGGTGGAAAGCTTCAACCGCGTGCTCGAGCGCGTGGAGCAGGGCTACCGCGTGCAGCAGGAGTTCCTGGCCAATGCAGCGCACGAACTCAAGACCCCGCTGGCGCTGATCCGCGCGCAGATCGAGCTGGAGCCGGGTGGCGGGGGCGGCAGCCGCGATGCGCTGCTGCGCGACGTGGCCTACATGTCGCGCCAGGTGCAGCAACTGCTGCTGTTGGCCGAGGCCAGCGAGACACACAACTACCAGTTCGGCATGGTCCGCGTGGAAGAGATCGCGCACGAGGCCGTGGCCTACCTGCAGCGCCGGGCCGAGGCGGCCGGTGTGCATATGGCCGTGTCCAGCACCGGCGCCGACCTGTGCTGGACAGCCGACCACGGCGCCCTGTTCACCTTGCTCAAGAACCTGCTGGAGAACGCCATCGAGCATGCACCCGCAGGCAGCACGGTGGACGTGGGCATCGAGGCCCATGCCCTCACGGTGCGCGACCACGGCCCGGGGGTGCAGGCCGAGCAGTTGCCGCTGCTGTTCGCGCGCTTTTGGCGCGGCGCCCACCGGCGCGACCTGGGCGCGGGGCTGGGCCTGGCCATCTGCCAGGAGATTGCGCTGGCGCATGGCGGCTCCCTCACGGCCGAGCCGGCCGGGCCCGGCCTGCGGCTGCGCCTGGCAGTGGGTCAGACCGGCCCATAGCGGCGCGGCCCGGCGAGGAAACACAGGCCCAGGCCCGCCGCAAGCGCGCTGCTGGCCACCTGGGCGCCGACCACCGGGGTGCCCGCTACGCCGGTCAACAGGCCGAAGAGGAACAGGTGCAACCCCCAGAGCACGCTGGTGTTGGCGATGTAGCGGCTGAGCGCACGGCCCGGCGGCTCGTGGTGGCGCAGCAGGTAACCCCTTTGCAGCCCATGGTTGGCGGCGAGCCCGCCGGCAAAGCCCAGGCCGCTGGCCAGCCAGGGGTGGGCGCCGGCCTGCAGCAGGGCCGCCATGGTCAGGCCGTGCAGCGCGGCGGCGGCAAGTCCCCGGGCCAGCACCTGGGCCGGAATTCTCGAATGCAGGGGGGCCAGGATGGCGGATGGCATGGTGGGGTTCCTTTTGGGGTGTCAGGCGCGGTTGGTGCGGCGGTTCCAGGGGCGGTGCAGTGGCCAGTCGGCGTGTGTGTCCAGGGTGCGTGCCGCCCAGAAATGGGCGCAGCCATAGCCGATCATCGCGGAGAACAGCACGTCCGAGGGGTAGTGCTCCAGCGTGAGCACCCTGCAGGCCGCGGCGGCCAGGGCGAGCGCCAGCACGGGCCAGCGCCAGGCGGGCTGGAGCCTGGTCGCCACGGCCGCGACGGCAAAGGCCGTGAACGCGTGGCTGGAGGGAAAGGAGTTGAAGGGGTGGCCCGCGAAGGGCAGGCCGAAGCCATTGAACCCGTGATCGATCAGCAACTGCGGGCGCGCCCGTGCCGCCAGGTGCTTGAGGAGCCAGGTGAGGACTCCACCGCTCAGCAGGGTGAACAGCAGCAGCACGCCGCTGCGAACCAAGCGCTCGCCCCCGGCCCGGGTGTGCAACGGCCCCTGGGCCAGGGACCGGTGACCGAGGAGGTACAGCCCCAGGGCCACGGCCGTCGCCAACTCGGCGCTGGCCAGCTGGCTCAAGGCATCGAAGGTCTGGTCCAGCGCGGGTGTGCTGTGGGCGTGGGCCAGGCGCACCAGGGGCGCATCGATCCGGATGGCCAGCAGGAAGGCCATCGCCGCACCGGCGGACTGGGGACGGCGGATGTGCGCCATGGCAGGAAGGGGAGGAATGGGCATGCGGCGGCCGCACCCGGCGCAGCGATGCTCCGGGGCTCAGGGTGGGGGTGGGTGGAGGAAGGGGATCGGCAGCCAGCGGATCGGGCGGCCTGCGGCGTGTCCGGATCCACCCGGGCACGCAGGGCCGCCTGCCGCGTCAGCGCACCAGGCGCTCGCCGTCCGCGGGGTCTTCGGCGGGAAGGGCGCCCTGTGTCTCGGTCGGTGCAGCGGAGCGGTTGCGCCGCTTGAGATGGGCATCGCGCACCATCGCGTACTTGTCCAGCGCGGCCTGGTCGAGCATGCGGGTCATCTCCAGCAGATCGGCACGCTTGCTCGCCATCTGCAGGGCGGTCAGGCTGTTGCGCACGGCGACGTCGCTGGCCTGCAGGCTGCCCAGGCTGTCCACGGGCAGGGAAAGCACGTCCCGGACATTGGAGGGGCCGAAGATCGGCAGCACCACGTACGGGCCCGATCCCACGCCCCAGGTGTCCAGCGTGAGGCCGAAGTCCTCGGAGCGCTGCGGCATGCCCCAGCCGGTGGCCACATCCACCACGCCCAGCACCCCGACGGTGGTGTTGATGCCGAACCGCGCGATGGTGGACGCGCCCTCGCGCGCTCGCCCCTGGAACAGCAGGTTGGCCGACGACCATGGGGTCTGCAGGTTGGCGAAGAAGTTGGAAACCCCCGTCTGCACCACGGGCGGCACCACCTTCTGGTAGGCCTTGGCTGTGGGCTGGAAGACGGCCCGGTCCAGGCCGTCATTGAGGGAAAAGACCGTGCGGTTGACGGGCTCGAGCGGGTCTTGGCTGTGCGCCGTGGTGGCGCATCCCGTCGAGAGGGCCGCAGTGATCAGCGCAAGCATGGCGAGCCCGGTGCGGCTCGACAGCAAGGGGCGGGACAACGGGTTTGGCATCGCGTGCTCCAGGAGGCTTGGATCGAAGTTCCGTGGCGGGCCCATTGGCCGCCACGGACGCGATCCTAATTTCGCCTCTCTTACTGGACACTTAGCAGTGCGCAGGGGCATGAAAAAAGGGCAAGGCCCGCCGCAATGGCATGCCTCGCCCCGTCTCTTGGCGCCCCGTTTGCGGGAGCGCAGGGTTCATCCGGATTTGCCTTCAACCGTATAACTTCGTTGGTTTGCCTTGCCGTGCTGCAGCACTGTCTGCGGCTCCCGCCTAGTTATACGATCGAATGCAAATCCGTATCAGACCACCTTGAGCTTGATCCCCGTGAGGCCGTCCACGCCGCCTTCGAGCGTGTCGCCGCGCACCACGGCGCCCACGCCTTCGGGCGTGCCCGTGTAGATCAGGTCGCCGGGCTGCAGCTCCCAGGCGGCCGACAGGTGCTCGATGGTCTCGGCAATGTTCCAGATCAGCTGGGCCACGGTGCTGCGCTGCTTGTCTGTGCCATTGACCTGCAGCCAGATGCCAGCCTGCGCCACGTCGCCGGCCTGGGCCGCGGGTGTGATGGGGCCGATGGGGGCGCTGGCGTCGAAGCCCTTGCCGATGCACCAGGGGCGGCCCTGCTTCTTCATGTCGTTCTGCAGGTCGCGGCGCGTCATGTCCAGGCCCGTGGCGTAGCCGTAGATGTGCGAGAAGGCGTCGGCGGCCTTGATGTCCTTGCCGCCCTTGCCGATGGCCACCACCAGTTCGATCTCGTGGTGCAGGTTGGCCGTGAGGCTGGGGTAGGGCAGCTCGCCGGTCTGGCCGGCATCGACGACGACGATGGCGTCGGCCGGCTTCATGAAGAAGAAGGGCGGCTCGCGGCCGGTGAAGCCCATTTCCTTGGCGTGCTCTTCGTAGTTGCGGCCCACGCAGTAGATGCGGTGCACGGGAAAGCGGTCGCTGCTGCCCACCACGGGGACGCTGGCCACCGGAGCGGGAGAAAACACATAGCTCATGTTCTGCCTTTCGGGGAATGTTGGGGGGTGCCGTGGTGCCATGCCTGTGCATCACCGTACCTGTTGGCAGTGTGCCACGCTCCCGGGCCACCTGCAGGCAAACCAGGCAGGGCCGTGGCGGGGCGCCGGGGCGGGGGCGCTACACTCGCGCCCATGGCAAAGAGCTTCGATTTCCACAATACGCCGGGCCACCTGGTGCGCCGCGCGCACCAGCGGACCGTGGCGCTTTTCATGGAGGAGACGGCCGGGTTCGACGTGACCCCGGTGCAGTTTGCCATCCTGCACGAGCTGCTGGCCCAGCCGGGCGAGGACCAGGTCACCCTGGCCGCGCGCGTGGCCTTCGATGCCGCCACCTCGGGCTCGGTCATCGGCCGGCTCGAAAAGCGCGGCTGGGTGCGCCGCGAGGCCGACACCCGCGACCGGCGCCGCAAGCTGCTGTGGATCACCCCCGAGGGCGAAACCGCCGCGCTGCAGATGCGCGACGCCGCCCAGCGCGTGCAGGAGCGCCTGATGGGCCCCCTGAATGCCGAGGAGCGCACCGTCCTGATGGCCCTGCTGACCAAGGTCGTCTACCAGCACCAGGACCCCGCAGGCACCTCCGGCGCCTGATTGCTCCCCATGGATGCTTCGATGCCGGCCGACTGGCTGGTGCCCGACTGGCCTGCGCCGCCTGGCGTGCATGCGCTGTGCACCACCCGTGCCGGCGGCGTGAGCGCTGCCCCTTACGACCGATTGAACCTGGGCGCCCATGTGGGCGACGACGCGGTGGCCGTGCAGGCCAACCGACAGGTGCTGCAGTCCGTGCTGCAGCAGCGCACCGCTGGCGCGCGCGCCGTCTTCTTGAACCAGGTGCATGGCACCGATGTCGCCGTGATCGACACCGCCACGCCCGACGCCACTGCGGCCGACGCCTGCCTGGCCAGCGTGCCCGGTGCCGTGTGCACCATCATGGTGGCCGATTGCCTGCCCGTGCTGTTTGCCCACCGCTCGGGCAGCGTGGTGGCAGCCGCCCATGCCGGCTGGCGTGGTTTGGCAGGCAAGGCGGGCTTGGGCGTGCTCGAATCCACCGTGAAAAGCCTGGCGGAGCAGTGCGCGCCTGCGGCCGAGGTCATCGCCTGGCTCGGGCCCTGCATCGGGCCCTCGGCCTTCGAGGTGGGGGCGGAGGTGCGCGCCGCATTCTGCGACCAGGATCCGGCTGCCGAGGCCTGCTTCGTGGCCGGGCCCGGGGGCAAGTTCCTGGCTGACCTCGCGGGCCTGGCCCGGCTGCGCCTGGCGGCGCTGGGGATCAATGGTGTCTACGGCAACGACGGTACGGCGTCGTGGTGCACCGTGGGCAATGCCTCACGGTTCTTTTCGCACCGGCGCGACACCGCCGTCCTCGGGGGCAGCGGGCGTTTCGCCGCCTGCATCTGGCGCGGCTGAGTCCTTCTGCGCCGCCCGCTGCGCGGCCTGCTCGGCATCCCAGGCGGCCTGCTCTGCCTGCTCGCGCTGCTTGAGCGCTCGCTTGCGCGAGGGCGTGCCCAGGATGTAGACCAGGATACCCATGGGCAGCAGCCCGTAGAGCACGAAGGTGACGATGGCACCGAGCACCGTGCCCGTGGTGTTGGTGGCTTCGGCCACGGCCATCATGAGGGTGACGTAAAGCCAGGCGATGACGATCAGGTACATTGTGTTTGCGTGATCGGGGTTGTTGACAGCCCTTCACAGGATTGCGGGTTGCCAGCCCCTGCAGGGTGGGCAACAATCAGGTCACCGAGATGCCGGAACACCATGACAGGGATAGGAGACGGGATGAGTTCAGAATCTATCTGGGACCAGAGCGCCCAGCAGTTCCAGCAGATTTTCGGTCAAGGTTGGGCACAGGCCGTCCAATCCTTCCAGAAAATGGACCTGGGTGCCCCCACGGGCACCGCTGCCCCGGCGGTTGTGCAATTGTCGCCTGCCAAGCTGCAGGCCCTGCAGCAGCAATACCTGGAAGAGGCCAAGGCCTTGTGGGCCCAGGGCCTGCAGGGCAAGCCCGAGGTCAAGGACAAGCGCTTTGCCGGTGAAGGCTGGGCCGCCAACCCCGTGGCCGCCTTCTCGGCCGCGGCCTACCTGCTCAATGCCCGCACGCTGATGGGCCTGGCCGATGCGGTAGAAGCCGACGAGAAGACCCGTGCGCGCATCCGCTTCGGCGTGGAGCAGTGGATGGCGGCCATGGCGCCCAGCAATTTCCTGGCCTTCAACGCCGAAGCGCAGAAAAAGGCCATCGAGACCAAGGGCGAAAGCATCGCCAAGGGCATGCAGAACCTGCTGCACGACTTGAAGCAGGGCCATGTCTCGATGACCGACGAAAGCCTGTTCGAGGTCGGCCGCAACGTGGCCACCACCGAGGGTGCGGTGGTGTTCGAGAACGAGCTGTTCCAGCTGCTCGAGTACAAGCCCCTCACGGCCAAGGTCTACGAGCGCCCCTTCCTGCTGGTGCCGCCGTGCATCAACAAGTTCTACATCCTCGACCTGCAGCCCGAGAACTCGCTGATCCGCTATGCGGTGAGCGAAGGCCACCGCACCTTCGTGGTGAGCTGGCGCAACCCCGACGACGCCCTGGCCAAGAAGACCTGGGACAACTATGTCGAAGACGGCGCCATCGCGGCCATCGACGTGGTGCAGAACATCACCGGTGCCGACCAGATCAATGCGCTCGGCTTCTGCGTGGGCGGCACCATCCTCTCCAATGCGCTGGCCGTGCTGGCCGCGCGCGGTGACGAGCCCGTGGCCAGTGCCACCTTCCTGACCACGCTGATCGACTTCACCGACACCGGCATCCTCGACGTCTTCATCGACGAGAACTTTGTGAAGTACCGCGAGATGGAGATGGGCAGCGGCGGCATGATGAAGGGCCAGGACCTGGCCTCGACCTTCAGCTTTCTGCGCCCCAACGACCTGGTGTGGAACTACGTGGTGGGCAACTACCTCAAGGGCGAGACGCCGCCGCCGTTCGACCTGCTGTACTGGAACAGCGACAGCACCAACCTGCCCGGGCCGTTCTACGCCTGGTACCTGCGCAACTTCTACCTCGAGAACAACCTCGTCAAACCCGGCAAGCTCACCGTCTGCGGCGAGAAGATGGACCTCGGCCAGCTCACGCTGCCCACCTACATTTACGGCTCGCGCGAGGACCACATCGTGCCCGCCACGGCGGCCTATGCCTCGACCCAGGTGCTGCCGGGCAAGAAGCGCTTCGTGATGGGGGCCTCGGGCCACATCGCGGGCGTCATCAACCCGCCCGCCAAGGGCAAGCGCAGCCACTGGATCCGTGCCGACGGCAAGTTCCCCGGCACGCTCGACCAATGGCTGCAAGGTGCCACCGAACACCCCGGCAGTTGGTGGACTGACTGGTCCGCCTGGCTCAAGGGCCATGCCGGCAAGCAGGTCGCCGCGCCCAAGGGCTATGGCAAGGGCACGAAGTTCAAGGCCATCGAGCCGGCCCCCGGCCGCTATGTCCAGCAGAAGGCGTGACCGGCTGACCTGAGACAATCCAACCCAAGACATCCACCTCCAGAAAAGAAGGACATTCCATGGAAGACATCGTCATCGTTTCGGCCACCCGTACCGCGGTGGGCAAGTTTGGCGGCGCACTGGCAAAGGTGCCCGCGACCGAGCTGGGCTCGATCGTGATCCGCGAAGCCATCACGCGCGCCGGCCTGTCGGCCGGCCAGGTGGGTGAGGTCATCATGGGCCAGGTGCTGACGGCCGGCGTGGGCCAGAACCCCGCGCGCCAGGCGTCGATGAAGGCCGGTGTGGCGCAGGAGACGCCTGCGCTCACCATCAACGCCGTCTGCGGCTCTGGCCTCAAGGCCGTGATGCTGGCGGCCCAGGCCGTGGCCTGGGGCGACAGCGAGATCGTGGTGGCCGGCGGCCAGGAAAGCATGAGCCTGGCACCCCACGTGCTGCCCGGTTCGCGCGATGGCCAGCGCATGGGCGACTGGAAGCTGGTCGACACCATGATCGTGGACGGCCTGTGGGACGTGTACAACCAGTACCACATGGGCATCACGGCCGAGAACGTGGCCAAGCAGTACAGCATCACCCGCGAGCAGCAGGACGCCCTGGCCCTGAACAGCCAGCTCAAGGCCGCCGCCGCGCAGGACGCCGGCAAGTTCGCCTACGAGATCGTGGACGTGGCCCTGGCGCAGAAGAAGGGCGACCCGATCTTCTTCAACACCGACGAGTACCTCAACCGCAAGACCAATGCCGAAGCCCTGGCCGGCCTGCGCCCCGCCTTCGACAAGGCCGGCAGCGTGACGGCAGGCAATGCCTCGGGCCTGAACGACGGCGCCGCCGCCGTGGTGGTCATGAGCGCCAAGAAGGCCGCGGCCCTGGGCCTCAAGCCTCTGGCGCGCATCGCCTCCTTCGGCACCACCGGCCTGGACCCCGCCACCATGGGCATGGGCCCGGTGTCGGCCACGCGCAAGGCCTTGCAGCGCGCCGGCTGGAGTGCCGCCGATGTGGACCTGTTCGAGCTCAACGAAGCCTTCGCCGCCCAGGCCTGCGCCGTGAACAAGGAGCTGGAGATCGATCCGGCCAAGGTCAACGTCAACGGTGGCGCCATCGCCATCGGCCACCCCATCGGTGCATCGGGTTGCCGCATCCTGGTGACCCTGCTGCACGAAATGCAGCGCCGCGACGCCAAGAAGGGCGTGGCTGCGCTGTGCATCGGCGGCGGCATGGGCGTGTCCCTGGCCTTGGAACGCTGATCCTCCCCGGCGCCGCACCGTCCAGCGGTGCTGCAGCCAGCCCAAGCCCACCACCCGGTGGGCTTTTTTCATGGACCGGGCTCGCTCAGCCGGTAAAGCCCGCCAGGTTCAGCGTGTGCGAGTGCCCGAGCCAGAGGGCGCAATCGCGGTGGTCGCGCAGGCCGTCACCGGTGTTGGGGTGGGCGAACACGTCGAGCGCGCCGTGGTTGAGTGCCAGCCAGCCCAGCACGTGGGTGAAGTCGGCCGGGCCGAACGCGAGCTGGTAGCTCCACACCGGGTGCGGGCCCACGGGCCGCTCGTGGAAACGGCCGATCTCCACCCGGCCCGCCAGTTCGCGCGCGATGGTCTCGCGCAGTGCCCAGGCCGTGTCGCGGCTCTCGGCGTCGAAGTAGACATGGGCGTGCCAGTCGCGGATCAGTGCGGGGTCGAGCAGGGGCATGGGCAGCAGCGCAGGGCAAAGGCGGCATGTTACGGCCTGGCGGGCGACCGCGCAGGGCGGGCCAACGCAAGCCCCCATGGACCGGGCTGGCCGGCGGGAGTGTCTGGTTTGCGCATCACCCGGCCGCGGTATGCGACCCCTGGGGCCTGCCGGGCCTTGGCGCCGCGTGGAGTGCGCGCTACATTGGGCGATTCGCCCGCTCCTGCGCGGACCCTTCTTTCGCCGAGGCACCGATACCATGGCACTGACCCGATTCACCGCATCGTTGCTGCTGCTGGGATCCACCCTGGCATGGGCCGCGCATGCGAGCCCGACCGAATGCAGCGTGGGGGCCCGGTTCACCGCCGCGCAGGCCGAGATCGATGCCGCGCTCAAGACCGTGGGTGATGGGCCGCTGCGCAACCGGGCGCGCCTGGAATCCCAGCTCAAGGCCAGCGGGGCCACGCGCGGCTGGTCGCAGGAGCAGCAGGCCGAGATGCTGCGCAAGGCCTACAGCTCTGCAGGCTATTGGGAGCTCGAGAAGGCCAAGCAACCGCATGTGTCCACGCTCATGCAGGCCGTGACGGCCAGCTCCGGACCCGACCCCCGGGTCTCCAAATGCACCGCCGCCGGGCAGGTGAAGGCCAGCGCCTGGGCCGTGGCCGACATCCACAGCCGCCAGTACGCCTATGTGGCGCGCGAGGTGGGGATCAGCCAGACCGTGCAGGCCAAGGCGCGTTGAACATCGCCACGCGCGGGTCGGCCAAGGATCCGCGGGCCTGGCTCATCGCGCAGCATTCGCGCAGGTGTGCCTTCCTGGCCGAGTGACCCGCGGGGCAGGGCCTTCGCATCAGGGCGCAGCCAGCCGCTGCAGCAGCTCGGTGGTCGGGTAGCCATCGGCCACCATCCCCACGCTCTGCTGGTACTGGCGCAGCCCGGCACGCGTGGCCGGGCCCATCACGCCATCGGGGGTTCCGGCGTTGAAGCCGCGATGGTTGAGCTGCGCCTGCAACTGCTGCATCTGGCTGCGCGACAGGGGAGCGAGGTCGCGCGGCCAGGCACCGGCTACGCCACTGCCGCCATCGATCTGGCGCGCCAGCAGGCCCACGGCCAGCGCATAGCTCACCGAGTTGTTGTAGCGCAGGATGGTGCGGAAGTTCTGCCCCACCAGGAAGTCCGGACCGCGCGCGCCGGCCGGCGTGGCGATGGACGCGGCGTCCAGAGCGGGCAGGGGCTGGCCGTCCACCCCCTGCACGCCCTCGGCGGCCCATTGCGCCGCCGTCTGGCGCACGTTCTGCTCGGCGCGCGCGTAGTCGAAGTCCGGCGGCAGCCGCACCTCCACGCCCCAGGGCTGGCCGGCCTGCCAGCCCATGCGCGCGAGGAAGTTGGCGGTGGAGGCCGCCACATCCGGGATGCTGCCCCAGATATCGCGGTGGCCGTCGCCATCGGCATCGACCGCATAGGCCAGAAAGACCGAGGGCAGGAACTGCGTGTTGCCCATGGCGCCGGCCCAGGAGCCCACCATGCGCTCGTCGCTGATGTCGCCCTGGTCCAGGATGCGCAGGGCCGCCAGCAATTCGCTGCGCGCCCAGGCCGCACGGCGGCCCTCGAAGCCGAGCGTGGCCAGCGCATCCACCGCGCGGAAGTTGCCGAAGTTGCTGCCGTAGTTGCTCTCCATGCCCCAGATGGCGGTGATGATGGAGGAGGGCACGCCGTAGCGCGTGGCGGCCGCGTCGATGGCCGCCTGGTGCTCGGCCCGCTTGGCCTGGCCCTGGGCGATGCGCTGGGCCGATACCGCACTGTCGAGGTAGGCCCAGGGCGTGCGGTTGAATTCGGGCTGGGCGCGGTCGAGCTCGATCACGCGCGGCTGCAGTGTGGCATGGGCCAGCACCTGCTGCACGGTGGCCGGCCGGATGCCGGCGGCCAGGGCCTCGCGCGAGAAGCCGGCGATCCAGGCGGCAAAACCTGCCTGCTCGGTATCCTGGGGCGTGGGGCTGGTGACCGGGGCGGGTGCCACCGGTGCAACGGGCGGCCGTGGCGCGGGCGCCGCTGCAGGCGGGATGGGCGCGGGCGGTGTGGCGCAGCCTGGCAAGGCGAGTGCGCAGGCCATGGCCAAAGCAGTCAGGGCGGGGCGGGGTGCGGCATGCAGGACGCGGCGGGCAAAATGGGGGGCAAGCGAAATGGGCATTCCCCATTGTCCCGTGCCCGGCATACTTGCGGGTTCTGGTGTTTCTGACCGTAGCAATTTCATTTCATGCATACCTTTCTCTGGCACGACTACGAAACCTTCGGGGCCAACACGCGGCGCGACCGGCCCGCGCAGTTCGCCGCCATCCGCACCGATGCCGACCTCAACGAGATCGGCGAGCCGCTGAACATCTTCTGCCAGCCCGCCAGCGACTACCTGCCCGACCCGGTGTCGTGCCTGATCACCGGCATCACGCCCCAGCAGTGCCTGGAGCAGGGCATGCCCGAGCATGCCTTTGCCGCCCGCATCGAGGCCGAGCTGGCGCGCCCCGGCACCATCGGCGTGGGCTACAACACCATCCGCTTCGACGACGAGATCACGCGCTTCATGTTCTGGCGCAACCTGATCGACCCCTATGCGCGCGAGTGGCAGAACCAGTGCGGCCGCTGGGACCTGCTCGACGTGGTGCGCATGACGTACGCCCTGCGCCCGGACGGCATCACCTGGCCCAAGAAGGAAGACGGCGCGCCGAGCTTCAAGCTTGAGCACCTGTCCAAGGCCAACGGCCTGCTGCACGAGGCCGCGCACGATGCCCTGTCGGACGTGCGCGCCACCATCGCCCTGGCACGCCTCATCCGCCAGCACAACACCAAGCTCTTCGACTTCGCGCTCAGCCTGCACAAGAAGGACCGCGTGGCCGCCGAGCTGCGCCTGCCGGCCACGGCCATCACGGCCAAGCCCTTCCTGCACGTGTCGGGCATGTTCCCGGTGGAGCGCGGCTGCCTGGCCGTGATGTGGCCGCTGGCCAGCCACCCGACCAACAAGAACGAGCTGATCGCCTGGGACCTGGCGCACGACCCGACGCCGCTGGCCAGCATGGGCGTGGAGGAGATCCGCCTGCGCATGTTCTCGCGTGCGGCCGACCTGCCCGAGGGCGTCACGCGCCTGCCCATCAAGACCATCCATTTGAACAAGTCGCCCATGGTGGTGGGCAATGTGAACACCCTCACGGCCGAGCGCGCTAGGCACTGGAACATGGACCTGCCCCAGGCCGCGCAGCACGCCGAGATCGCGCGCGTGCTGCCCGACATGAGTGGCATCTGGCCCCAGGTGTTCGCCCGCCCCGAAGAGCCCACGCCCGACGTGGACCAGGACCTGTACGGCGGCTTCGTGGGCAACGGTGACCGCCGCCAGCTCACCGACATGCGCGCCATGAGCGGCGAGAAGCTGGCGCGCACGCGCCTGTCGTTCGACGACCCGCGCCTGAAGGAGCTGGTCTGGCGCTACCGTGCGCGCAACTTCCCCCAGACGCTCACGCCCGAAGAGCAGGAGCGCTGGGAGAAGCACCGCGCTGCCTGCCTGTTCGACGGGGCCGGCGGCGCCCGCACGGTGGAGCAGCTGTTCACCGAGATCGATAACCTTTCGGAGACCGCCGACGACGACCGCACCCAGGACATCCTCGGCGCGCTGTACGATTACGCCGAGCAGATAGCGCCCGAGCGCTGATTGAGCATTTTCCTTTCCCCGTTCCGCAGAGCAAGCCCGCATTCCCATGAGCAGCAGCAACGACAAGCCCACCCGCCAGTTCACCACCGAGATCGTGCATGCCGACCGCCTGGCCGGTACCGAATACGGCGCGGTGCACCAACCCATCCACACCTCGGTGCAGTACGGCTACGACAAGGTGGAAGACCTGATCGGCGTGTTCCAGGGCACGCTCAAGGGCGGCTTCAACTACGCCCGCCAGGGCACGCCCACCACGGCGGCGCTGGAGGCCAAGGTCACGCAGATGGAGCGTGGCCAGGGCAGCATCGTGTTCTCCACCGGCATGGCGGCCGTCTGCGCTGTGTTCCTCACCCTGCTCAAGGCGGGTGACCACCTGCTGGCCAGCCAATTCGTCTTCGGCAACACCAACAGCGTGTTTGGCACCCTGGCCGACCTGGGCATCGAGGTGACCACGGTGGACGTGACCGATGCGGCCCAGGTCGCGGCCGCCGTGCGCCCCAACACACGCATGGTGTTCGTGGAGACCATTGCCAACCCCGGCACGCAGATCCCCGACCTCGAAGCCATCGGCACGCTGTGCAAGGAACGCGGCCTGCTCTACGTGGTGGACAACACCGTGGCCTCGCCCTACCTGTTCCGCCCCGTCACTGTGGGTGCGGGCCTGGTCGTCAACTCGCTGACCAAGAGCATCGGCGGCCTGGGCGATGCCCTGGGCGGTGCGGTCACCGACACCGGCCTGTTCGACTGGAGCAGCTACCCCAACATCTTCGCGCCCTACCGCAAGGGCGACGCCAAGGGCTGGGGCCTGCAGCAGATCCGCAAGAAGGGCCTGCGCGACATGGGCGGCATGCTTTCGTCGCAGGCTGCGCACCAGCTGGCGCTGGGTGCCGAGACCCTGGCCCTGCGCATGGATCGCACCAGCGCCACGGCCCTGGCCCTGGCCCGGTGGCTGGAGCAGCACCCGGCGATTGCCCGCGTGCACTACCCCATGCTCGAATCGCACCCGCAGCACGCGATTGCGCGCAAGCACTTCAAGGCGGGCTCGTGGCTGCTGGCCTTCGAGCTGCGCGATGCCGACCAATGCCTGGCTTTTTGCAACCGCTTGCAACTGCCGATCAAGGCCACGGGCCTGGCCGACACGCGCACGCTCATCATCCCGGTGGCGCACACCATCTTCTGGGAGGCAGGCCCGGCCGTGCGCGCCAACATGGGCATTGGCGACGGCATGATCCGCCTGTCGCTGGGGCTCGAAGAGTTCGAAGACCTGCAGGCGGATTTCGCGCAGGCACTCGCTTGAAAACCCCTTGCGCCGGCTTGCCGTGCAAGCTGGCGCCAAGCTGGGCGTGCTAAGGTTTCTCCAAATGCCGGGCAGCGCTGACTGCCCCGGCCGCAAGGAGACAAACCCATGCACCTGGAGCCAACCGCCCTGGCGGCGCCGCGCGACCTGATCCCCCACGCCCATGCGCGTTCGGCCGCCTTCGGCCTGCGCGCGCAGGACGCCATGGATGCCATGCCCCTGGCCAGCGCCGACCTGCGCTGTGCGTTGCAGCGCAACCGCACCCTGGCCGACCATGCGCTGCCGGTGATGGAGACGCTCTACCACCAGATCGCGGGCACCCACAGCATGGTGCTGCTGACCGATCCCGAAGGCGTCATCCTGCACGCCCTGGGCGACGACGATTTCGTGGCCCGGGCCGACCGCGTGGCCCTGCGCCCCGGCGGGGTGTGGACCGAGGAGCGCAAGGGCACCAATGCCATCGGCACCGCGCTGGCCCTGGGCCAGGCTGTGCAGGTGCATGCCGGCCAGCACTACCTGCGCGCCAACCAGTTCCTCACCTGTTCGTGCGTGCCCATCCTGGACCCGCAGGGCAGGGCGCTGGGCGCGCTGGACGTGAGCGGCGACCACCGAAGCCAGAGCAAGCACACCATGGCCCTGGTGCGCATGTCCGCCCAGATGGTGGAAAACCACCTCTGGAACCAGGTGCACGAAGACGCGGTGCGCCTGCACTTCCATGCCCGGCCGGAGTTCCTGGGCACGCTGGTCGAGGGCCTGGCCGCTTTCAGCCCCGACGGGCGCTTTCTCTCGGCCAACCGCAGCGGCCAGTTCCAGCTGGGCCTGTCGCACAGCGCGCTGCAGGCCCATACCTTCGGCTCGCTGTTCGGTATCGACCTGGGGCAGGTGCTCGACCACAGCCGCAGGGACCCCACCGCGCTGCTCACGCTGCGCCTGCCGGGCGGCGTGACGGTGATGGCACGGCCCGCCTACCGGCCCCAGGCCGAGCGGCTATGGGTCGCCAGCCGGCCGGCCGAACCCGCGCGCGGCGCCGCCCGATCCTCCGGGCTCTCGGGCCTGCGCTACCTCAACACCGGCGACCCCGCGCTGGCCCTGGCCATAGCCCGCGTCACCAAGCTGTTGGGCCGCGATATCGCCACCTTGATCCAGGGCGAGACCGGCACCGGCAAGGAACTGCTGGCCCGCGCCATCCACCACGACGGGCCGCGCCGGCAGGCGCCCTTCGTTGCGGTCAACTGCGCATCCATTCCCGAGTCGCTGATCGAGTCGGAGCTGTTCGGCTACGAGGAGGGCGCCTTCACCGGCGCGCGGCGCAAGGGCAGCCCGGCCAAGATCGTGCAGGCCCATGGCGGCACCTTGTTCCTCGACGAGATCGGCGACATGCCCCTGGCCCTGCAGGCCCGCCTGCTGCGCGTGCTGCAGGAGCGCAGCGTGGCTCCGTTGGGCGGCACGCGCCAGGTCGAAGTGGACATCCAGGTGGTCTGCGCCACCCACCGCAACCTGCGCGAGATGATGGCCGAGGGCAGCTTCCGCCAGGACCTGTACTACCGCCTGAACGGCCTGGTGGTGCGCCTGCCCGCGCTGCGCGAGCGCAGCGACCTGGCGGCCATCGTGCAGCGCATCCTGCAGGCGGGCGCCGAGGGCGGCTCACCACCGCTGCCCGTGCGCCCCGAGGTCATGGATCTTTTCGCGCGCTGCGCCTGGCCGGGCAACCTGCGCCAGCTGACCAATGTGCTGCGCACGGCGGCGCTGATGGCCGAGGGCGATACGGTCATCCGGCGCGAGCACCTGCCCGAGGATTTTCTGGAAGCGTGCGAAGAGGTTGCCGCCATGCCCCCGGGGCCTGCAGCGGCACCGGCTGCGCAGCCCCTGCAGGCCATCACCGCCGCGGCCATCGCCCAGGCCCTGGCCGCGCAGGGCGGCAATGTGTCGGCCGTGGCGCGTGCGCTGGGCGTGTCGCGCAATACCGTGTACCGGTACCTGCGCGCCCAGGCCGCGTGATCGCAGTCCAGGTCAGCTGAACAGGCCCTGCATCTGCGCATAGGGGATCTGCCCCTGCAGCTTGTCCGATTCGCCGCCCTGCAGGAAATCCGTCGCCAGCTTCGCGGCCTGCCCCCACAGCACCTGTGGAATGCCCGATCCCGCGCTGAGCCGCTTCACGCCCAGGGCCTGCAGTTCGGTGGCATTGGCCAGGCCGCCCCAGGCCATCAGGTTCAGCGGCAGGTCGACACCGGCCACGATGGCCCTGATCTGCCCAGCATCGGTGAGCCCGGGGACGAACAGGCCGTCGACGCCCGCCTTGCGGTACAGCTGGCCGCGTGCGGTGGCTTCCCCGGCCTGGCTGCCCTCATCGACCAGTCGCTGCAGGACCACGTCCGTGCGCGCATTGACGAACAGGTCCAGCCCGTCCTTGGCCAGCCGCTCGCGGATCGCCTCGGCCTTGCGCGCCAGCAGCTCGGGGGGCTTGCGCCCGTCTTCGAGGTTGATGCCCGCAACGCCTTCGCCCGCCAGGCGCGCGGCCAGGTCGGCGACCTGGGCCGGGTCGTCGGAATAGCCGTCTTCCATGTCCACCGACAGGGGCACCTTGAGCACCCGCACCAGGTTCTTCGCGTACGCCAGCACCACGTCGACGGGCATGGCGTAGCCATCGGGGTAGCCCTGGGACCAGGCCACACCGGCGCTGGTGGTGGCGATGGCCGTGGCACCCAGGCTCTCGAAGAGCCGGGCGCTGGCGGCATCCCAGGCATTGGGCAGGCGCAGCAGGGTCGGGCTGGCATGCAGCGCGCGGAAAGTGGTGGCGGGTGCGGTCAAGGGGTCTCCTCCATTAAATCTTTACGCGAGCATACCGCCGTCGACCGTGAGCGCGGTGCCGGTGATGTACTGCGCCTTGGCGCTTGCGAGGAAGGCCACGGCGTGGGCGATGTCCTCGCCGCTACCGTACTTGCCGACCGCGATGGGCTGGCGGATCAGGTCGGACAGCGGCCCGGCGGCCGGATTCATGTCGGTGTCGATGGCGCCCGGCTGCACCAGGTTCACGGTGATCCCCTCGGGCCCGAGCTCGCGCGCGAGGCCCTTGGTGAACGAGGCCAGTGCGGACTTGGACATCGCGTAGATGCTCAAGCCCGGCCATTGCACCTGCTCGGCGAACCAGCTGCCGATGTGGATGATGCGCCCGCCCTGGCCCAGGTGGGGGATGGCCGCCTGGCTGGCGATGACCGGTGCGCGCACGTTCACGTTCAGGATCGCGTCGATGTCCGTCAGCGCGGCGTCCTTCACCGGGCCCATGTGGAAGATGCCCGCGTTGTTGACCAGGATGTCGATTCCGCCCAGGAAGGCCACCGCCTTCTGTACCGAGGCCTGCACGGCCGCAGCGTCGGCACTGTCGGCCTGGATGGCGGTGCCTCGTCGCCCCAAGGCCTCGATCTCGCGGACGACGCCAGCAGCCAGGTCGGCCGACTTTTCGTAGGTGATGGCGACGTCGGCGCCCTCGGCGGCCAGGGTCTTTGCAATCGCGGCGCCGATACCGCGGCTGGCCCCTGTGACGAGGGCGCGTTTGTTGGAAAGCAGCATGAATTGCCTTTTTGTGTTGATCGATACAGAATGATTGCGGCATTGATCTTTGCTGTCAATCGATTTATTGTGTCGATCAACACAAAAATGACGAAAGGATGGATTCCATGCCGGTTCTGGGCCGACCGAGAGCGTTCGACCGCGATGCCGCCCTGCAGGCGGCCGTGGAGGTTTTCTGGCGCCAGGGCTTCCTGGCCACCTCGATGAACGACCTGTGCGCAGCCATGGGCATCCGCTCGCCCAGCCTGTACGCGGCGTTCGGCAGCAAGGAGGCGCTGTATGCCGAGGCCATCGACCGCTACAGCGCGGCCGCCAACGAACTGATCTGGGACCGCATCGATGACGGCCCCACGGTGCGGGCGGGCATGCAGAAGGTGCTGCTGGCGGCAGCCCAGGTGGTGGCCGGCCGCGACGACATGCCTTCGGGTTGCATGGTGACGCTGGCCACAGGCGAGGAGTGCCCGGGCGGCTCGCCCGATACCGCCCGGCACGCCCGCGAGGGCTCATTGGCCAAGCTGCGCGCGGGGCTCCAGCGGGCGGTGACTGCGGGTGAGCTGCCGCCCTCCAGCAGCATCGACCGCCTGGCGCGCTTCTACCTGGGCGTGGTGCAGGGCATGGCCATCCAGGGGCGTGATGGCGCGGACCTGGCGGACCTGGAAGACATGGCCCGGACCGCCATGGCGGCCTGGCCGGAAAAATGAAGTCCCCCTGCGCCGCAGCGCGCGCCAGGGGGACTGGCGTCAAGCCACCGGGTGCAGCCTCAGTGCCTGCGACTCTTCGTCGGTGAACAGCCGCGAGCGGATCAGAAAGCGCAGGCCCGTGGGCCGCTCCAGCGAGAACATGCCGCCCCCGCCGGGCACCACGTCCACGGTGATCTGGGTGTGCTCCCACACCGCGAACTGCGGGCGGCTCATGTAGAAGGGCTCGCCGCCGATGTGGCCGAGCAGCACGTCCGAGTCGCCCACCAGGAACTCACCGCGCGCAAAGCACATGGGGGCGCTGCCGTCGCAGCAGCCGCCCGACTGGTGGAACATCAGCGGGCCGTGCTGCGCCTGCAGCCGGGCGATGAGTTCCAGGGCCTCGGGCGTGGCCAGGACGCGGGCCGGTGGGTCCGTGTCCTGGCCTTGCAAGGTGGCTTCGTGGGCCAGGGTGTCGGCCATGCCGCGCGTGCTCAGAAGAAGCCCAGGGGCGCCTGGGTGTAGCTCACCAGCAGGTTCTTGGTCTGCTGGTAGTGGTCCAGCATCATCTTGTGGTTCTCGCGGCCGATGCCCGACTGCTTGTAGCCGCCGAAGGCCGCATGCGCCGGGTACTGGTGGTAGCAGTTGGTCCACACGCGCCCGGCCTGGATGCCCCGGCCCATGCGGAAGGCGCGGTTGCCGTCGCGGCTCCAGACGCCCGCGCCCAGGCCGTACAGCGTGTCGTTGGCGATCTCCAGGGCTTCTTCCTCGGTCTTGAAGGTGGTGACCGACAGCACGGGGCCGAAGATCTCTTCCTGGAAGATGCGCATCTTGTTGTGGCCCTTGAACACGGTCGGCTGGATGTAGTAGCCGCCGGCCAGGTCGCCAGCGAGGTGGTTGCGCTCGCCGCCGATCAGGCACTGCGCGCCCTCCTGCTTGCCCAGGTCGAGGTAGGAGAGGATCTTCTCGAGCTGCTCCTGCGAGGCCTGCGCGCCGATCATGGTGCTCTTGTCCAGCGGGTGGCCCTGCTTGATGGCGGCTACGCGCTTGAGGGCGCGCTCCATGAAGCGCTCGTAGATCGATTCCTGGACCAGCGCGCGGCTCGGGCAGGTGCAGACTTCGCCCTGGTTCAGCGCGAACATGGCAAAGCCTTCGAGCGCCTTGTCGAAGAAGCCGTCGTCGGCATCCATCACGTCCTCGAAGAACACGTTGGGGCTCTTGCCGCCCAGCTCCAGCGTCACGGGGATGATGTTCTGGCTGGCGTACTGCATGATCAGCCGGCCTGTGGTGGTCTCGCCCGTGAAGGCGATCTTGGCGATGCGCGGGCTGCTGGCCAGCGGCTTGCCGGCCTCCAGGCCGAAGCCGTTGACGACGTTGAGCACGCCGGGCGGCAGCAGGTCGGCCACGATCTCCAGCAGCACCAGGATGGAGGCGGGCGTCTGCTCGGCGGGCTTCAAGACCACGCAGTTGCCGGCGGCCAGGGCCGGGGCGAGCTTCCATACCGCCATCAGGATGGGGAAGTTCCAGGGAATGATCTGCCCGACCACGCCCAGCGGCTCGTGGAAGTGGTAGGCCATGGTGTCGTGGTCGATCTCGCTGATGCCGCCTTCCTGCGCGCGGATGGCGCCCGCGAAGTAGCGGAAATGGTCGATGGCCAGGGGAATGTCGGCGGCCATGGTCTCGCGCAGCGGCTTGCCGTTGTCGATGGTCTCGGCCACGGCGATGGTCAAGAGGTTGGCCTCCATGCGGTCGGCGATCTTGAGCAGGATGTTGGCGCGGTCGGTGGTCGAGGTCTTGCCCCAGGCCGTTTTCGCCTTGTGGGCGGCGTCCAGCGCGGCGTTGATGTCCTTGTCGTTGGAGCGCGGGATGGCGGTGAACACCTGGCCGTTGATGGGCGAGCTGTTCTCGAAATACTGTCCGTCGATGGGGGCCACCCACTGGCCGCCGATGTAGTTGCCGTACTGCTTCTTGTAGGGGTTGGCGATGCCGAGGCTCGCGATTTCTGCCATGTTCATGCGTTTGTCTCCTGCGGTGGTTGGGTTGTGCCAGGCCCTGTCGTGGGGCCTGCAGCAGTAGATGGGCGCAATGCCCGTGCCAGCCGCAGCATGGGAGCGCTGGCAGCGCGCAAACCCAGCATCCATGCGGCTTTGGCCCCATCTGCCGCCAGCGCCCAGGCCGTGTGCACGGTGTGCCATGGCACAGCCCTTGTTCAGAAATGGAACAGCGGGCGGGACACTTGCGGCACACCACGGACCGCTGCCGGCGTGCAAAAAGCCACGCGTGGGGATGCCGCATGCGGTTGCAGGCCGCGGCTTTTGCCACAATGCGGGCATCGCCACCCGGATGCCCATGACCGCCACGCCCACCCTCATCCCCCCGACCATCGGCAAGTACCGCATCGAGCGCGAGCTTGGGCGCGGCGCCAGCGGCATCGTGTACCTGGGGCTCGACGGGTTCCGCGGCAAGCGCGTGGCCATCAAGCAGATGCACGCCCACCTGCTGGCCCAGCCCGACCAGGCCGAGCGCTACCGGCGCCTGCTGCGCAACGAGGCGGCCATGTCCGGCCGGCTCAAGCACCCCCACATCGTGCGCCTGCTCGACGCCGACGAGGACGCCGCCCAGCCCTACCTGGTGCTCGAATACGTGGACGGCCAGCCCCTGGCGGCCCATGCCCGGGCGGATGCGCTGCTGCCCGTGCCCCAGGTGCTGGACATCGCCTTCAAGTGCTGCAATGCGCTCGAATACGCCTACCGCGAAGGCCTGGTGCACCGCGACATCAAGCCCGCCAACCTGATGCTGGCCGCCAACGGCGACGTCAAGCTCACCGACTTCGGCGCCGCGCTGTCGCTGCGCAGCGATGCCACGCAGCTCTCGGGCATGGTGGGTTCGCCCTCCTACATGTCGCCCGAGCAGGTACGCGAGGAAGACCTCACACACCACAGCGACATGTTCTCGCTGGCCATCGTGGTGTACGAGCTGCTCACCGGCCGCCGCCCCTTCGATGGCGAGACCGACTTCGCCACGCTCTACAAGATCAGCCACGAAGAGCCCACGCCCCCGAGCCTGCTGCGCGTGTCGCTGCCCGGGCATGTGGACGCGGTGCTGCTGCGCGCCATGGCCAAGAAGCCGACCGACCGCTTTGCCACCTGGGGCGACTTCGCCCAGGCCCTGCTCGACGCCCACCGCGACCTGCCGCGCCAGCGCTCGCAGGACACCGAGGCCGAGCGCTTCGGCCGGCTGCGCGAGCTGCCCTTCTTTGCCGACTTCCACGACGTGGCGCTGTGGGAGCTGATGCGCCTGGGCAACTGGCGCCGGCTGGAGCAGGGCACGGTGCTCATGCGCGAGGGCCAGCCCGGCGACTCGTTCTGCATCCTCATCGAGGGCCAGGTGACCGTGAGCCGCCAGGGCTGGACGCTGAGCACCCTGGGCCCGGGCGTGACCCTGGGCGAGATGACCTACCTGCGCCCCGACAACCGCCTGCGCACGGCCACCGCCGTGGCCGAGACCGAGGTGCTGGTGCTCAAGATCCGCAACCCCGCGCTGCGCGAGGCGTCCGAAGACCTGCAGTCGCGCTTCGACAAGGCCTTCATCAAGCTGCTGGTGGGCCGGCTGGTCGCCGCCAACGAGCAGATCGCCGAATGGGACATGGTGGCCGGCCAGGTGTTCACGCCGGACGACGAGCAGGGCTGACGCTCTCCTGGAAACCCCGCAGCACCCACCGCAGCCTTGCGTGAAAGGCCGCAGCCAGCACCGCGCTGAGCAGCGCCGCCGCCATCCAGCCACCCCATGCGCCCCAGCCCAGGGCCGGCACGCTGGCGCCCAGCGCATCGAGTGACAACCATGCCGCCAGCGGCACGAACAGCAGCAGCGAGCACACGGTGTTGACGGTACTGGCCCAGCGCACGTCGCCCAGGCCGCGCAGGGCAAAGGCACTGCCCAGGTTGATGGCATCGAGCACCTGGTACGCGGCCACCAGCCCGAGCAGCGAGGTGGCCAGGGCCAGCGCGGCCTGGCCGCCGGCCCCGGCATCGCTGCCCAGCAGCGCCGCCAGCAGGGGCGGGCCGGCGAGCACCATGGCGGCGCCCACCAGGGCCATCCAGCCCGCCATCAGCCACAGGCTGGCGCGCACCAGGGGCGCTATCTGGTGGCGCTGGCCCGCTCCCATGGCATGGCCCACCAGCGTGGCACTGCCCGTGGCCAGGCCCAGCGCCGGCCAGAAGGCCAGGCCGGTGAGCGACAGCAGCAGCAAGGTGGCCGCACCCTCGGCGGGGCCGATGTGCGACATCAGGAGCTGGAACAACGCCATCGCCAGCACATCGGCCGCGGCGGCCACGCCGATGGGCAGGCCGGTGCGCAGCAGCTCCACGGTGCGGGCCCGCAGGGAGCCGAGGGACGATCTCCAGCCCGCGCGGGGAACCATGCCCAGCCCTGCCGCTACACCGACCAGGTTGGCCAGCGTGGATGCATGGGCAGAACCTGCGAGGCCCAGGCCCGCATCGAAGATCAGCCACTGGTTGAGCGGCACATTGGCCACGGCCGCCGCCAGGTTGGCCCCCAGGCTGGCCCGCGTGCGGCCCAGGCCGGCCAGGTAGCTCGACAGCGCAAACAGCAGCACCACCGATACCCCGCCCGCCATGCGCGGCTGCCAGTACTGCACGGCCTGCGCGGTGGACTCCGCGGGCAACTGCCACAGGGCAAACAGCCAGGGCCCGGCCCAGGCCAGCGCCCAAAAGCAGGGCAGGGTCAAGACGGCGGCCAGCAGGCCCGCGGGCAGGTAGGCCCGTGCGGCCTGCACCTGGCCGGCACCCAGGGCCTGGGCCACCGGCACCTGCACGGCAAACGCCACGCCGCCCAGCCCTACGAAGACCGCCAGGTTCAGAAAGGTCTGCGCCCCCAGCCCGGCCAGGGCATCGGCCGAGATGCGGCCGGCGAACCAGGTATCCGTCACGCCGACCACGGCCTGCAGCGAGTAGGTGGCGATCAGTGGCCAGGAGATGGCCAGCAGGGCACGCACGGGGCCCCGGGTGGTGCTGCTTGCTTCAGCCATGGTCAGCCAGCCATGTACGGGTCCCAGAAGCCCTCGGCGGGCTCGGCCTGCTCCACGATGTCGAGCACCAGGCCCGACGGGTCGCGCACCTGGAAGCGCACCTGGCCCCAGGGCTCGTGCTGCACGGCGTAGACGATTTCCACGCCGGCCGCGCGCAGGCGGGCTTCTTCGCGGCGGGCATCGTCCACCTGCAGGGTCAGCAGCAGGCCCTGGCCGCTGAAGACCTCGGGGCCCGGCGGGCGCGAGGGATGGTCGGGCGCCATGAAGGCGATGGACGCCGCACCGCCCTCGCTGCTGGTGCGCGACAGCAGCACGAACCACGAGGCTTCGAAGACCACCTCGAAACCCAGGTGCTGCACGAAGAAGTCGCGCGAGGCCTGGACGGTGGCCGTGGTGACCAGGGGATAGGCGGATGTCAGTTGCGAAAGGGGGGACGGGGTTGGCATGGTGGCTCCTGTTGCATCGGATGAACGCTGAGTACATACTGTCTGTATGTTCAATGAAATATAGATACGTACAGTCTGTATGTCAACAGGAAAATCCATTCCCAGCCCCGCCGCGGGCAATCGGCGCCTGGAGCAGGGCGCCCAGTCGCGCACCAAACTCATTGCGGCGGCGCGCGCGCTGTTCGAGAGGGACGGCTATGCCGCCACCTCCACCGAGGCGCTGCTGGTGGCCACAGGCCTCACGCGCGGCGCGCTGTACCACCACTTTCGCGACAAGAAAGACCTGTTCGTGGCCGTCTGCGAGGCCGTGCATGCCGAGCTCAGTGCCGCCATCGACGGGGCGGCCGATGCACAGGCGACCCCGCCGGACCAGTTGGTGGCGGGTGCATTGGCCTGGATCGATGCGGTGTCGCGGCCCGGCCCGCGCCAGGTGCTGCTGATCGACGGCCCCTCGGTGTTGGGCGCCCAGGCCTGGGCGGAACTCGACGGGCGCCATGGCTACCAGCAGCTGCATGCCGTGGTCGCCGAGATCCTGGCGCCCGCGGGCCTGGCACCGCTGGAGGTCGATGCCTGCGCCTCGGCCTTGAACGGTGCCATCAACGAGCTGGCGCGCTGGCTCGCGCGCCACCCTGCCGACGAGCACCCCGGCGCGCGCGATGCTGCCATCGCTGCGCTGCAGCGGGTGTGCGTGAGCGTGCTGCCGTCCGAAGGAAACGCGGGGAGGGGCGCCTGAGCGCGTCTATCCTTTGGCCTGGGCTTTCAGCCCCGCCAGCAGTTCGGCCAGTGGCATGGCCTTGGCAAACAGCCAGCCCTGCGCATGCCGCACGCCGCGCTCGCGCAGGAAGTCGGCCTGGAACTGGGTTTCCACGCCCTCGGCGATCAGGTCCAGCCCCAGCTTCTGCGCCATCTCGATGATGTGCGTGGTGACCGGGCTGATGGCGGCCTGCGCGCCGATGCTGGCGATGAAGATGCGGTCGATCTTGAGCGTGTCGATGTCGATGGATTCGAGCATGGACAGGCTCGAATAGCCGGTGCCGAAGTCGTCCATGGCGATGGACGCGCCGATCTGCCGGCCCGCCTGCAATGCGGGCCTGGCGGCCTCGACGTCCACCAGGCCGCGCTCGGTCACCTCCAGCATCAAGGCCCCCGGTGGCAGGTCCTGGGCGTCGAAGCGCTGCTGCAGGTATTGCACGGGCCCGTCGGCCACCAGGTCCTGGGGCGAGAGGTTCAGGCTGACGTGAAAGCCCGGGCTGGCCTTGAGCACATCGGGCAGGTCTTCGAGCACGCGGTCCATCACGTAGCGGGTGATGTGCGCCACTACGCCGGTGCGCTCTGCCTCGGCGATGAATTCGTCGGGCGGCACCAGGGTGGCGTTGGCCTTGCCGTTGCCACGGCGCCAGCGCAGCAGGGCCTCTGCGCCCACCCAGCGGCGGGTCTGCAGGTCCACGATGGGCTGGTACAGCACGAAGAACTCGCGCCGCCTGAGGCCCGCACGCAGCCGGGACCGGGAGGACAGCGTCCAGCGCGTGAGCGCCGCCACCCCCAGCGCCAGGGTGGCGCTAGCCACCAGCCCCAGCGGCGCCAGCACCAGCGCCTGGGCCGCCAGGCCCTCGTAGGCCAGGGCCTTGGGCGCGGCGGCCAGGGCCGCGATGTTGTTCTCCTGCGAGCTGCGAAACACGATGTGGTGCGTGTCGCTTTCCACCAGGCTGGGGGCGGGGGCCTGGTAGAGGTCCAGCCAGGCCTCCTGCAGCGGCCCGCGGGAGCGGATCAGTGCCTTGGGCGTGGTGATCGCCAGGCCCAGCGACACATCGGCATGCAGCACCGGCATGTCGATCACGATGCCGGGGTGGATGATCACCGCATGGCCGTTGCGCGCATAGATGTGGAAGGGCTGCTCGGGCGCGAAGGGCAGCCGCGCCCCGATCCAGCTGGAGATGCCCGAGGAGGTGACCATGGGCTTGCCGGCCAGTGCCACCGGACCGCTGCCCAGGGTGAGCGTGCTGCAGACCAGCATCCCATCCACCACCGAACCCATGCCCTGCAGGTAGAACGAGGTGCCCACCATCTGCTGCATGCGTGCCAGGCTGGCCTGGCCGCACGGAGGGCTGGGGTCCTTGTCGAGCTCGTTCAAGGCCGCCACCAGCTGCTGGCGCGAGGCGATGCCCCGGCGCAGCACCTCGTCCGCCAGCGACGTCAGGTAGGCCACCTGGTCATCCCGGGCCTTGCGCTGCGCCAGGTAGAGCGAGGCCGCGATGGGAATCAACGCCGCCAGCAGCAGGGGGACCGAGGCAACGACGTAGAAGCGTTTCATGGGTGCGGCGGTGAGGGGAGGTGCCTTGCAATGAGGGTCGATGCTGGCGTGTTTTGGGGTGGTGGGCAATCGGCCGTACCCTGCCATCGGATGGGTCTCAGTGTCCCGGATCGGCCTCTCACCTGGGCTCGAATGTTACTACTTGTTAATGGATAGGCCTGCTCCATGCCAGGTTTGACTTTCACACCATCAGCCTCAAGAACTTGGGGTGGTGCAGGTGACCCTCTTCGCTGCCGCATGGTCTTTCGTGAGAACCCATGTTCGCTGATTTGGCACCGACCTGGCCTGCGGGCTTTCACTGGGCCCTTGCGCGCCTATGGACCCCATCCAGCGTTGCGAGCACATGTTGGAGGTCAGGCCGGCCAGTTTCGCAACGTCGGATCGCAGCACCATCCGACCTTACCCCGACCTCACCCGGCTGTGAAGGCCTGTCGTCCGGGACTTACCCGCGCGCCGGGGTGGGCACCGCGGTCAGCGCAGCGATCGAGGGTATGCAGAAATCCGCCACATCCGCGCCGCCGCCGCAGGCCGTGACCCAGCAGGTTGCCATCCCCAGCGCCTTGGCTGGAGCAATATCCCGCTCAAGGCTGTCGCCGACGAACAGCACATCCTGGGGCGGCAAGTCCAGCATACCCAGCGCTTGCAGGAGTAGTCGGGGGGAGGGCTTGATGGACCTCGTGTCCGAAGAGAAGACTTGGCATTCCAGCACGGGCGCGACCTTCGACCGGCGCAGCTCGGGCTGCCAGTGGTGGAAGGGCGCCCAGAGGTTGCTCACCAACCCCATCCGGTGGGACCGGGCCAGCGTGAGGAGCACCTGTGCTGCCCATTTCGGGACCACGCCCACCTCGTGCCTTGCAATGACAAGCTCCAGAAGCCGGGCCTCGTGCCTGGACGGTATGCTGTGTTTGGCAAGCGTCTCTCGCAGGGACGGGAAGTCGTCGACAAGGGCAGGGTTGGTGTAGTCGGCAAGAAAGCCCGCCACGGCTGCGCCAACGCAATGCGCAACGGCTTCTGCAGACAGCGCAGCGCCGCCCACAGCGCGGTAGGTGGCATCGAAGTCTTCGCCGGGCCCCAGGCGGTCGCCGCCAAACATGAACGTTTCGTTCATGTCGAACAGCAGGGCCTTGTAGCGATGGAGAGGGGGAACCATGGAGGCAATGGTGCCTGATCCGTGCCACAGGTGGCTCGCAAAGACGGGCCGCACCGGGCTGTGCGCTTTCCCTGATGTGCCCGCCACAAAACCCCTCGCTGGACAATACGAATGAGAATGCATATCATTTTAATTGCCTGAGTACGCTACACCCGTCCACCGCAAAAGGCTCCCACCAGGAGCATTGCCATGGACCTGCGTCACGCATCCAGCCCTTCGATTGCCACCACCGCCCGGGACGCCCTGGCGCCCGAGCCCGCCACGCTGGCGCATTGGGAGCGCACGCTGCAGCGCGCCAATGCGGCGCTGCACATGGAACAGCCCGTGATGGCGCTGGCCTACCAGCAGCAGGCCTTGGTACTGGCGCTGCGCATCGTGCAGGCACCCCCCGCCGGCCGGGAAGACGACTGCATTGCCGCCCTGGTGGTCTCGCACCTGAACCTGGCCGACCTGCAGGCCGAAGCCGGCGCGCTGGACGCGTCTGCGCAGTTGCTGTGCAGCGTGCATGCCACGCTGCTGGGCCTGATGGCCGATGGCAGCCAGGGCACCGCCCTGCAGCGGGCGGCCTGGCGCCACAGCCGCGAATCCCATGCCGCGCTGCTGCGCCACGTGCAGGCCCATGGCCCGCACCCCGACACCACCGCCGTGCTGGCCGCCGCCTCGGGCGTGCTGCAGGGCACGGCGCATTGAGCTTCCCCGATTTTTTCCACTTGGCCATTGACGATTCACCCCACCTGAAAGGAACCCATGCCCTATTCGCTGCCTGCCTTGCCCTATGCCTATGACGCGCTGGAACCCCACATCGATGCCCGCACGATGGAGATCCACCACACCAAGCACCACCAGACCTACATCAACAACCTGAACGCCGCGCTGGACGGAACGCCCCACGCCGGCCTGCCGGTGGACGAGCTGGTGGCCGGCATTGCGCAATTGCCCGAGAACCTGCAGGGCCCCGTGCGCAACAACGGCGGCGGCCATGCCAACCACACGCTGTTCTGGACCGTGATGTCGCCCACGGGCGGCGGTGAACCGCAGGGCGCGCTGGCCGAGGCCGTCCAGGCGGACCTGGGCGGCTTCGATGCCTTCAAGGACGCATTCACCAAGGCCGCGCTCACGCGCTTTGGCAGCGGCTGGGCCTGGCTGTCGGTGAACAGCGCCGGCAAGCTGGTGGTGGAGAGCTCGGGCAACCAGGACAGCCCGCTGATGGCCGGCCTGCTGTCGGGCAACACCCCCATCCTGGGCCTGGACGTGTGGGAACACGCCTACTACCTGCAGTACCAAAATCGCCGCCCTGAGTACATCGCGGCGTTCTATAACGTGGTGGACTGGGCCGAGGTGGCCCGCCGCTACGCCCTGGCGCGCGGCTGAATCGATCCGCATTGCTGCGCCTTGCACCCTGACCCGATGCCTTCCGGAGCCGACACCATGCCCGTTCCCCCGCCGTCACCCGACAACGCCGCCTTGCCCAGCCCCCTGACCGAGACTGCCCGCCAGCCCTTGCACTGGCGCCAGTGGATCGGCCTGGCCATCGTGGTCACGGGGGGCGTGGTCGGCTCCCTGCAGATCTGGCAGTGGATCGCTGGCCAGCCCGTGGTGCTCGATGCCTGGATGGGCGGCATGGTGGCCGCACTGGCCACGGCCCTGGGCACGCTGCCCGTGATGCTCTCGCAGCGCATTTCCGAGCGCACGCAGGACACGCTGTTCGGCTTTGGCGCGGGCGTGATGCTGGCGGCCTGCTCGTTCTCGCTCATCATCCCGGGCATCAATGCCTCGCGCGCCGCCGGGGCCGGGGCCTGGGAGGCGGGTGGCACCATGGGTGCGGCCATCCTGCTCGGTGCGCTGGTGCTGCTGCTCATGGAGCGCCTGCTGCCGCACGAGCATTTCATCAAGGGCGTGGAGGGCCAGACCTCGCGCACGCTGCGGCGCACCTGGCTGTTCGTGTTCGCGATCGCGCTGCACAACCTGCCCGAGGGCTTGGCCATCGGCGTGGGCTATGCCAGCGGCGACACCATGCGGGCCGGCGCCCTGGCCACGGGCATCGCCATCCAGGATGTGCCCGAGGGCCTGGTGGTGGCCGTGGCCCTGCTGGCCGCCGGCTACAAGCGCTGGCTGGCCGTGGGCTTGGGCATGGCCTCGGGGCTGGTGGAGCCCATCGGCGCGGTGATCGGTGCCGCCGTGGTCAGCTACTCGGTGAGCCTCTTGCCCTGGGGCCTGGGCTTTGCCGCTGGCGCCATGCTGTTCGTGATCAGCCACGAGATCATCCCCGAGTCGCACCGCAAGGGTCACGAGGCCTGGGCGACCGGTGGGCTGATGCTGGGCTTCGTGATCATGATGGTGCTGGACACCGCGCTGGGTTGATCCCGCACGACCGTCCCCGAAGGCCACGGCAGTGAAGACTGCAGTGGCCTTTGGTTTTTTCAGGGCAGGGCGCCGTACGCTTCCTTGAGCGCCGGGGCCAGGGATTGCAGTGGGGTGGCGGTGGTATTGCGCGCATTGCGCCCCTCCACCGAGCGCACGCGCCCCTCGTTGAGGGCGCGCGCCATCTCGGCCAGCAGGTGGGCCAGGTCGGGCGCAATGCCGGCCTGGACCATGCCCTGGGCAGCGCCGTCGTAGGGCAGTTGCTGGTACGCCAGTGCGGGCTGGCCGATCACCCCGCCCACGAAAGTGGCGAGCTGCTCGTGGTTCAGGTCCCCGGGGCCCAGCAGCTCGCGCACGCTGTGGCCGGTCCAGCCGCGCTGGTCCAGCGCCGCGGTGGCCGCATCGGCAATATCGCGCGTGGCGATCATGGGGATGGGCAGATCGGGCGCAAAGGCATCGGCCAGGCTGCCGCCGTATTTCACGCCGGGCAGCAGGTTGAACAGGCCCTCGTAGAACATGGCCGGGCGCAGCCTGAGCACATGGCTGTGCTGCAGCGTGGCCAGGCGCTGTTCCTGCTCGTGCAGGCTGACCAGCACACCCGTGCCGGCAGGCTGCTCGGCCCCCAGGCTGCTGAGCGCCACCACATGCGGCACGCGCGCCGCCTGCAGGGCCGCCACGATAGCCTGGCCCTGGGTGCGCTGCAGCGCCACGAAACCGGGGGCCATGGGGTCGAAGGGCATCATGGCGTAGGCGGCGTCGGCGCCTTCGAAAGCGCGGGTGAGGTAGGCCGGGTCGGCGGCATCACCTACGTGCACCTGCGCACCCTGTTGCCGCAAGGCGTCGAGCCGCTCGGCCGAGCGGCCCATGGCGCGCACGCGGTGGCCCAGGGCAAGGAGGTTGCGGGCGATCACGCTGCCCGTGTGGCCGGTGGCACCCATCACTGCGATGTCTGACATGTGGAACTCCGAGGGGTTGTGGAACAAACAGGCGTCCAGTGTCTCGGCCAGCCCCAGGTATGCCAATGATGAATCAACGGTGTTTTTTGATTATTCGTCCAGACCGGATTAGGATGGCGGCATGGACATCCAGGTTGAAGCCGCCTCTGCCGCCACCGACCCGCTGGGCCGGGCCCTGCACCTGTTGCGCATGACGGGCGTGATCTACTGCTACTCCTACCTGCACCCGCCCCTGGGCATTGCGCTGCCGCCGATCCCGGGCTGCCTGATGTTCCACGCCATCACGGCCGGCGAATGCTGGCTGCGCGTTCCGGGCGCCGAGCCCGTGCTGCTGCGGGCCGGTGACTTCGCGCTGGTGCCGCGCGGTGAGGGGCACGACCTGCTGTCCACCGCCACCTCGCAGGCCGACGATTTCTTCGACCTGCCGCGCGTGCAGCTTGGCGGGCGCTTCGAGATCATGCGCCACGGCGAAGGCAGTGCGCCGGTCGCCCTGGTGTGTGGTGCCGTGCGTTTTGACGACGTGCTGGCCCGCCGCCTGGTGCATGCGCTGCCGCGCCAGATCGTGCTGGGCGGGCAGTCGCTGGGCCCATCGAACTGGCTCGCGCCCATCCTGGCGCTGCTGCAGGAGGAGGTCCAGCACCTGCGGCCCGGCGGCGAGGCCGTGGCCACGCGCCTGGCCGACGTGCTGGTGCTGCAGGCCATCCGCACCTGGCTGCAGAACGACCCGGGCGCGCGCACCGGCTGGCTGGGCGCCCTGCAGGACGCCCAGCTCGGGCCGGCCCTGGTGCTCATGCACGAGCAGCCCGGCACGCCCTGGACCCTGGCCTCGCTGGCCAGCGCCGTGGCCATGTCGCGCTCGGCCTTTGCCGCGCGCTTTGCGGCATCGGTGGGCATGCCGGTGATGCAGTACCTGACCCTTTGGCGCATGGCCCTGGCCCAGTCGCGCCTGCAGGAAGGGCAGGTGCGCCTGGCCGAGCTGGCCGACAGCCTGGGCTACCAGTCGGAGGCGGCGTTCAGCCGCGCGTACAAGCGCTGGTCGGGGCGTTCGCCGGGGAGTGAGCGGCGGGTGGAAGCCGCAGCGGCTCTCACTTAGAGAAGGTCGGCAAAACCTTGTTCGCCAGACCAGGGCAGCCCGATAGCCAATCGGCACTCGCCTCAATTCCCGCTCAATCTGCTTGTCCGGGCCAGGTTGCTCCCGTTTGCAGGCCTGTTTCAGGCCCTGGCACTCCTCAGGCGCACTTACCTCTTCATCGCCATGATGCCTTTCCTGGCCGTCCACAGGTTGCTCAGCGCAAACAGCATCGTCAGCCGCGCCGCGTTTTTTCCAACCCACGGTAACGCGCCTTGGCGTAGCCGAACTGCTGCTTGATCAACCGGAATGGATGCGCAACCCTGGCCCGTACGCTGGCCTTCAGTCGCTCGGCCTTGCAAGACTTCCTTGCCTAGCTTTCCGCTATCGGCCAAGACCAGCCAGTGACCACGAAAAGCAGACGCTCGACCTTCCAGTTAACCGGAGCAGGTGGGTGTGACGAATGGCTTTGAGATTTTTAACTGGCTGGCGAAATCGTTTTGCACCGCCAAGCGATCGCCGACTTGACGTCCAAAGCCGAGCCACTAGCGCTGCAAGCGTTGACCAACGCAAGAGCGCGATTGGGCGAGCCTGCAGACGCGCCGAACACAGCTCAGTCTGACAGCCCCATGGAGAAGTCAATATGGTCAATCCACCGGTCGTAATCGATGAGCGGATTGCGGTTGCCCTGGATCTCGAAAATTGCCTGGTTGCGATGCTGTTCGTATTCATCCACCGGATGTGTCTTGTGCCATTGCTTGAGCAGTTCGATTCGACCTGCATCCATCTTGCTCAGTTCGAGGTTAATCTTGCCGGGATACCTGAGCAAGAAATACAAGGTTGCGCGTGCAACTGCGCCCTTGCCCGCGCTGGGCTCGAATTGGTTGTTCTCTCGAACGCCGCAAAAATCTCGCGTGGCTTCGAGAGGAGGAAAATCGTAGTAAGCGTGGTTTCCTCTGAAGGAGTTGCAGCCGGACTCACATGCGAAAAGGTGGTGAATGTCTCCGCGCATGGGTTCACGCTTGCTGAACCACGACTGCGGTACTACGTGCTCGCAGTTGTAGGGCAGGCTTGCTTCCAGCAAACTGTCGATCGCCTGTGCGTCCGGATAAGCCTCCTGTTGCACCAGCATGGATCGCATGTCCTCGCGCCGTGCTTCGAGGGCAAAGGCTTCCTCAATGAAATCGCGTGGATCGTAGGTTTTACCGCTGTAGATACTCTGGATGACCAGGCGGCCGTGGTCTTTGCGAAGCTCAACCCAGGGATAAACATGCGTGGCAGGTTTGTAAGCTGGTTTCGTGGTGTGCGTGGTGGTCAGCAATTGGCTTAGCGCGGTAAAGGCTTGCTGAGGCGAGAGCTGCTCAGGTTCAACCCCTTCATAGTAGGCTTGCTTGTCGCTTTCGTCGCCGGCGTTGTTAAAGTATGGCTTTTGGCGCGAGCGTGCAGCCTCAAGCATCGAAAGCGCGGCGCTGCGCTCGGCAGCAAGCGCGGGCGAAAGCGCTGGTGTCGTCTGCGCGAGAGCGGTCGTCCCGAGCGCGACTTTGGTGCCCTTGAGGGCTGCCTTGTGCGAGCTTGCATCGGTTTGAGCGGTGCCCGTGTCTATTGGCTGCGATGCTTGCTGAGCCGCGGACGCAGTGTCCGACACTTGCGAGGCGCTGCCTCGCTCAGGTACGGCGATACCCGACGCGATACTGGAGATCAGATCGCCATCGAGTTCGATGGTTATCTTCAAAGGCAGTTTGAATTCAATACGGCCGGGCATGGCGCCTCCCATGTGGTGTTGGGGTGGGAGATTGACGGTGTCGGCGCCCGCTTGGCGCAGCATAGCCTCCTTGGCAAGCTGCACATAGTCGGGCCGGGCCGCGTGAAGGATGGTCTGTATCAGTTGAGCCTGCCTTCGGGTTTTTTGAGTGGAGCGGCGCCCTTCGATGTGCTTGACAAGGGCACTGACGCGAATTCCTTCATTACCCACCCAGTTGATGCGGCTGTCGTCCGAACCGAAGTACGGCTTTCCATCGATGTCCAGGATGTTCCCCTTGTCATCGATGTCAGGTATCGCCATATGGTGCAGAGCGAACACCTCCCATAGCTGGCTGCAAGTGGGCGATCCCGATGAGCCTCTGAGCGTGTCTGCCCTGTAGTGGGCAAAGATGGCAGGGTCGCGAAACCAGCCCAGCTTGGGCAAGAGGATCAAAGGGTTGTTGCGCAGCACCCATTGCTTTGGGCCGCCTTCTGGATGCTGGATCACGTTGACGGGATCTTGCACCTTGACCTTGCCTTGCGCTCCCACCAATGGCATCCAGCCGAAGCCCTCGATAGTGCCAGTGCCGCGCAAGCGCTCACCCACAGCGATGAGCGCAAAGTCCAGCTCCTTGTCGCTGATGAAAAGCGCTTCGGGATCCAACGAAAACTCGGTTGTGGGCAAGGGTTGGCCGCGCGAGTCGTTTTGGTAGTCGAAGGTGAGGGTGGCGCGCTGGGCGTCGGCGGCATCGCGAATGACGTGGTAGTTGGTCAGTACCACGCCTGGAGCAACCAGAAAGCCTGTGCCTTTGAAGACTTGGCCACTGCCTGAGTAAGTTACCGTGATCAGGCAGACCGCCCGGCCGATGGCCAGTCCAACTTCCAAAAAGCGCGGCTCATCGAAATCAGGGGCATCGATCAACCTCTCTTGCGCATTGTCTCGAAGCCAATCGGACACACCCTCAAGCCTTGCCTTGAGCGATTCCTGTACCAATGTCGGCGTCAATTCTCTCGCGTGGCGTTCCGCCATCATTTGACGCTCGGGTGTGTCTGGACTTTTGCCAGCGGTGATTACCGTCTGGCTTGCAGCGTGCGCGCTTTTCAGTTGGTGCCATCTCTTTGCGGCATCGAGCCGCATTTCGCGGCGCAGTTCTCCAGCATCGACCATGGCACCCCCTATTTGCGCGTCATGCGCTTGTTGCGGTAAACAGAAAGCTTACATATGCCGGCCTACTTTGACTTCACCCATTCGGACGAGGGTAATCGGGCGCGTGCGACACACGCTCGACACAAAGCCGCATCCTTTTCGATGAACGCTAGGGACGGGAAGCGCATCGTGGCGCTGCGGAGATAGGTGCGCCTGCGGGGTGCCAAAGGGCTTGAAACAGGCCTGCAAACGGGAGCAACCTGGCCCGGACAAGCAGATTGATCGGGCCTAAGGCGAGCGCCGATTGGCTATCTGGCTGCCCTGGTCTGGCGAACAGGGTCTGCAGACCCTCCTTAGCCAAAAAACCAATAGCACACCGCAATGGCGGCGATCACCCCCGCCAACTCCGCCAGCAGCGCACACGCCACCGAATGCCGCGCACGCTGGATACCCACGGCACCAAAGTACACCGCCAGCACATAGAAGGTGGTCTCGGTGCTGCCCTGGATGATGGCCGCCGCGCGTGCTGCAAAGCTGTCCACGCCCTGGGTCTGCATGGTCTCGATCAGCATCGCGCGCGCGGCGCTGCCCGAGAAGGGCTTGACCAGGGCGGTGGGCAGGGCGTCCACGAAGCGGGTGTCGGCACCGACCACCTCCACGCACCAGCGGATGGCATCGAGCACATAGCCCAGCGCGCCCGAGGCGCGGAACACGCCCACGGCGCACAGCATGGCCACCAGGTAGGGCAGCAGGCCCTTGGCCACGTCGAAGCCCTCGCGCGCGCCCTCGATGAAGGCCTCGTACACGGCCACCTTGCGCCAGGCGCCCAGCACCACGAACAGCACGATCAGTGAGAACAGCGTGAGGTTGCCCAGCAGCGAGGACAGGCTGGCCAGGGCCGCGGCGCTCAGCGTGGTCAACAGCGCCATGAAGCCGCCCAGCACCAGCGCGACGGGCAGCAGGTAGGCCAGCACCACGGGGTGCCACAGCGGCAGCCGCTGCACCACGGCCACGGCCAGCAGCCCGACCAGGGTGGAGACGGATGTGGCCAGCAGGATGGGCAGGAAGACCAGGGTCGGGTCCGGCGCGCCCTGCTGCATGCGGTACATGAAGATGGTCACCGGCAGCAGCGTGAGCGACGATGCGTTGAGCACCAGGAACAGAATCTGCGCGTTGGTGGCGGTGTCGGGCCGGGGGTTGAGCTCCTGCAGCGAGCGCATGGCCTTGAGGCCCATGGGCGTGGCCGCGTTGTCCAGCCCCAGCGCGTTGGCGGCGAAGTTCAGCGTGATCAGGCCCAGCGAGGGGTGGCCGCGCGGCACCTCGGGCATGAGCTTGGCGAACAGCGGCGCCAGCCAGCGGGCGAGGGCGTCGACGATGCCGGCCTTCTCCGCGATGCGCAAAAAGCCCAGCCACAGCGTGAGCGTGCCGAACAGCAGCACCATCACCTCGACCGAGAGCTTGGCCATGGCGAACAGCGCCTCGACCATGCTGCCGAAGATCTGCGCATTGCCACCCACCAGCCACTGGGCGAAGGCCGCCACGGCGGCGATGATGAAAAAACCCAGCCAGAGGGTGTTGAGCATCCGGTCTCCAGGAAATTGCAGCTCCCAAGGTTACCTTGGGTCGGTGCGAGCCAGCGGCACGGGCCTTGGCGATTTGCCCGGGTTCCCTGGGCTGGCGCGATCTGGTAGCGTGCCTGCCATGGCGCTTCCCACCACCGAAACCTTTGTCGCGGCCGCAGAGGCCCAATTGGGCCTTGCGCTGCCGCTCTGGCTGCGGGTGCGGCTGATGCAGGCCAATGGCGGCACCCTGGAGGCCGAGGGCGAGTACTGGGAGCTGTTTTCCGTGCCCGACACGAGGGACCGCAAGCACATCACCCGCTCCGCAACCCACATCCTTGGCGAAACGGCTGCGGCCCGCGAATGGACGGGGTTTCCGCCCCAGGCGATCGCCGTTGCCAGCAATGGCGGTGGCGACTACCTGATCCTGCTGCCCGACGAGCAGGCGCCCTCCCGGCTGCACGACAGGCCCTTCATCTGGCTGCACGGCGTGGACGAGGCACCGGTGCAGATCGATGTACCCATGCCCCCATAGTGCTTGCACCTTGGCGACAGTGGTACTCTATAGGGTTCGGCCAGAGACGGGGCTGCGGCGTTTTTGCAACGCTTTCAAGCCCGGATTCCTGGCCTGACAGGGCGCCTGCTTGAAGGGCAGGGCGCCCGACCAACCAAAACTCACCGAGGAAGAGGTCCAACATGGGCGCGCAGTGGAAAGCAAAAGGCAAGGCACAGGTCGCAGATGCCAAGGGCAAGCTGTTTGGCAAGCTGGTCAAGGAAATCATGGTCGCTGCGCGCGGCGGTGCCGACCCGGCCGGCAATGCACGCCTGCGCCTGGTGGTCGAGCAGGCCCGCAAGGTCTCGATGCCCAAGGACACGCTGGAGCGCGCCATCAAGAAGGGCTCCGGCACCGGCGCCGATGCGGTCAACTACGAACGCGTGATCTATGAAGGCTTTGCGCCCCACCAGGTGGCGGTGATGGTCGAGTGCCTGACCGACAACGTCAACCGCACCGCGCCTGAGATGCGCGTGCTGTTCCGCAAGGGCCAGCTGGGCACCTCCGGCTCGGTGGCCTGGGACTTCAACCACGTGGGCATGATCGAAGCCGAGCCCGCCAACGGCGATGCCGACCCTGAAATGGCCGCCATCGAGGCCGGTGCGCAGGACTTCGAGGCCGGCGACGAAGAAGGCAACACCACCTTCTGGACCGACCCGACCGACCTGGACCTGGTGAGCCGCGCGCTGCCGGCCCAGGGCTTCACGGTGCTGTCGGCCAAGCTGGGCTACAAGCCCAAGAACCCGGTGAACCCCGCCAACCTCACGGCCGAACAGCTCGAAGAGGTGGAAAACTTTCTGGCGGCCATCGACTCCAACGACGACGTGCAGAACGTGTACGTGAGCCTGGGCGGCTGAAGAAGCCCGCCGCCCTGGTGCCGGCGCCCGCTGTGCGCGCCGGCCACCGCACCACCTGGATTCCATGACTGCAGACCACTACGCCGCCCTCGGGCTGGCGGCCAACGCCTCGCTCGCCGACATCAAGAAGGCTTACCGCCAGAAGGCGGCCTTCTACCACCCGGACCGCAACCCGGCGCCCGACGCCGCGCAGCGCTTCCAGGCGGTGCAGAAGGCGTATGACGTGCTGTCGGACGATACGGCACGCCAGGCCTACGACGACAACCGCCGCCGCAACCTGCTCGACGACCCGCTGCAGACCGCCCAGGAAATCTGGCACACCTACACCCAAGGCATTCTTCCTTCGTGAAACTCTCTCCCTATTTCTATGACCTGCGTTCGGCCTACCAGGCCGAGCTCGATGACCTGACCCAGGATTCCGAAGGCAAGGACGTGCTGCGCAAGCGGCTGGCGCAAAAGCGCAACGAAATGGCCTTCCTCGTGCAGATGATGGAGCTGGCCCCCGAGATGGTGGCCGTGGTCTTCCACCAGGGCTTTCGCTTTGCGCGCCCCGCGGCGCTGGAGCACCTGATCGGCCGCGGCGTGGACGATCTGCCGGCCTGGAGCACCCTGGCCGATGGCGCCGTGCTGCTCGAGCCCTGGGCTGCCAGCCTCGCCAAGACGGTGCTGGCCGAGCCTGGCGGCGAGCGCTTCATGGCCGTGGCAGCGGGCCTCGAGTACCTGCAGGTGCATTCGCGCCTGGCGCCTGCGGCCCAGCAAGCCGACGCCGAAGATGAAGAGAACGACGAAGACGCCGCCGAGCACGACGACGGCTACGACAACCTGAGCGCCGACGATGCCGCCGACCCGCACAACGCCCGCTCGCGTGAGGAGGCCAGCGACAACTGGCTGTCCGACGTAGGCTTTGACCGCAAGGACTGACCATGAGCAGCAATACCCACCTGGCCCTCATCACCAAGACCACGGCCCTGATTGCGGCCGGTGACATCGTGGGCGCCGAATCGGCGTTGGCCGAACTGGCCGACACCGATGGCGACAACGCCCTGATGGTGGTGCTCGACCAGCTCGCGCCCAAGGACATCCTGGCCGTGATGCGCGAGTACGACGATTCCAAGGCCTCGGTGGTCAACCTGCTGGTCACGCCCGAGCAGTTCGCGCGCGCCATGGTGCTCGAAAAGCAGTACAAGGACCTCACCCACACGCACCTGCGCAACATGGTCAACGCCGTGGTGTTCCGCGACGATGCCGACCCGGTGGCGTTCCTCACCGCCATTGGCGACCTGGAGGGTGGCAGCGAAGCCCTGGCCAATTACTTTGCTGAAAAGTGGAGCCGCATCGAGGCCTTTGCCCGCACCGGCACCTTCGATGCGGTGGAGGACTACGGCCCCACGCTGACCGATGACGAACTGCTGGCTTCGGGCTACGTGCAGCCGCGCATCGACCAGGACGAAGTGGCCGACCGCGACTGGATGCAGATGGCCTGGCTGCTGCGCTACGAATGCCGCGACCTGTTCATCGAAACCCTGCTGGTGCTGCGCGCCAAGGCCCGCGCCTTCGACCTGGGTCTGGACGAAGGCGATGAGCCCGCCGAAGAGGATGACGGCAAGTTCGAGACCAGCGAGACCGACCGCGGCAAGGCCACGCCTGCCGCCCGTGCATCCGACGAAGAGTCGGCCATCTGACTTTCTTCATGTCCGAGCACGAAATGTCTTCTGCGCCGGCGGCCAACGCGCTGCAACTGCACGACGCGCGCCCCTTCTTCGAGAAGGCGCTGGCCCACGGCGTGGCGCACGGCATCATCGATGCGGCCAGGCTGGCCGCGATGAACACCGACGCCCCCAAGGGCATGGTGCAGATCGCGCGCTACTTCGGCAGCGAGTTCCTGCGGCCCGAGCTGGAGAAGGCCCGCGACCGCATGGTCAACCTGATCAGCCTGTACCTGCTGGACACCACGGGGGGTGACCTGCATGAGGCCGCGGTGTCGCTGCGCGACAACTCCTTCCTGTCGCGCTCCAAGGGCGGGTCGGACATGCTCAAGCGCCTGATCGCCATGCCCGAGAGCAGCAACTTCGGCATGGGCGGGTATGCCGATGCCGAAACGCCGCTGCTGGCCGTGTGGTCGCTGCGCAGCCATGCCGATTACCGCGCCGAGCTGGCGCGGCGCACGCAGATCCAGGCGGCCATCCGCGCTGCCCAGTGGCTGGCCGAACAGTACGACCTGGACGACGATGCGCTCGAAGAGTCGGGCGCCGACGCCGAGGCCGTTGTCCGCACCGGCCTGCTGCTGCAGGCCCTGGCCCCCAAGGTGGGCGACTGGCCCAATGCCGTGGTGTTCGAGAAGATCGCCACTGTCCACCGCAAGAAGAAGACCACGGCGGACCAGGTCAGGCTGTCGCTGCCGCCTGGCCTGCCTGCCGACCTGAAGGATGTGGTGGAGGCCCAGCGCGCCACGGTGCTGGCCGACCTGCCCAGGCTGCTCGACGCGGCCACGCCACTGCGCAACCTGCTGCGGCCCACCAGCGGTTTCCGTGCGCGCTACTTCCTGCTCGACGACCCGCTGGCCGAGGTGGACGACTACCACCGCAACCTGGCCGACCTGGACGAAGAGGGCGATGCGCCCCAGCCCGCCAGCAAGACCTGGACCAAGGCCGTGCAGGGCAACGAGGACGAGCCCAGCCTGCTGACCCTGTTCCTGTGCCTGGCCACCGGCACGCCCAAGAAGACGGTGCTGACCGAAAAGACTGCCGCCAGCCTGGTGCGCAAGCTGCGCAAGAGCGGCTGGCAGCCCGAGCTGGCCGCCGATTTCATCCGCGCGCATGCGCCCGGCGTGCGCCAGGCCGACTATGGGGACCTGTGGAACAGCTTCGTGCAGGAGTCGCAGGCCACACTGCTCAGCGACATGGACTACCAGATGCACGATGCCCTGGCGTTGCTGCGCCGGGAATGCAACGTGGTGGGTTGAAATTCCAGGGTTTACATTGCTGTCCTTCTCAATCGGGAGGTTCTGATGGCGTCCATCTGCAGCAGCTGCGGAAAAGTCCATGGCGAGATGTCTCGCTACTTCATGTGGCGTTTGCCCAAGCTGGGGTTCGCGTCTGCGCAGAAGCTGGTATCGGACGATGAGTACATGTGCCGCATCGGCAACAAGCGGCACTTCATCAGCTGCGAGCTGGCGCTGGCTTTCAAGGACCCATCGGAAAAGCCACTGGGCTTCATCGGCTGGGTAGAGGTTTCGCGCGCTGACTACGAGGCTTACCAGCGCTACCGCAGTGACGAGGAGAAACTGCCCCCTATGGCACGTTGGATAGAAGGTCGCCTCGCCAATCCTGTGCCGGCGGTGGCTGAATCGCTGGGTGTTTCGGTGCAATTCGAGGTGCTCTGTGGCGATCCCACGCCCTACATCACCTGGGTGCAGCCGGGTACTGCATTGGCTGCCCGTGTGCAGGAGGGCGCTACCCTGGCGTTCTGGCACGAGGCCGCCGGGCTGGTGTAGCACCCCGCACCTTCCAGGCGTTACGGTCTATGCCGCAGCGTCGGTACTCAGCCCCCGAGGAGCCCCTCCAGCATGCCCTCTGGGTCCATGAGAAAGTCGCGCGTCACCCGAAAGTGTTCGGTGTCCTGGTAAGCGATGGGCGCTATGCCGTCTTGGCCGCAGTGAAAGATGGTCGCGTCCGGGTAGGCCATGAGGATCGGCGAGTGCGTGGCGATGATGAACTGCGATTTCTCCTCCACCAGGTCGCGCATGCGTGCCAGCGCGGCCAGTTGGCGCCGGGGTGACAGCGCGGCTTCGGGCTCGTCCAGGATGTACAGGCCCTGGCCGCCAAAGCGCTCCGTCATCAGTGCCATGAAGGACTCGCCATCCGACTGCTCGTGCAGGGAGCGTCCGCCATAGGAGTTGATGATGGGCGGAGCCGGGCAGGGTATCTTGTCCATTTCCTCGATCTCTGTGGCTACGTTGAAGAAGCTCTCGGCGCGCAGGAAGTAGCCGTCCCTGGGCCGGCGCAGGCCCTTGGCGATGCGCAGGTACCGGTGCAGGTCGGAATGCGATGCGCGCGTGCCGAAGCTGAAGTTCTTCGATCCGCCCTCGGCGTTGAAGCCCAGCGACACGGCGATGGCCTCCAGCAGCGTCGATTTGCCCGAGCCGTTCTCGCCCACGAAGAAGTTCACGTGCGGGTGCAGGTCGATCTGCTCCAGGTCGCGAAGGACGGGCAGTGAGAACGGGTACTGGTCGAAGGACTCGACCTTGTCACGCAGCAGCGTGATCCGGCTGACGAACTGGGACGAGATCATGGCGGCAGGCAGGTAAGGGGGAGGCTGGCTGTACGGCGCGCGCCACACTTCGGGGCTGCTAGCGGGTTTCCTCGGGGCTGTGTCAGCCCTGGGTCATGGGGTAAGAGTAACATTGCCTGCATCCCAGCCTGCACGGGCCTTCCATCGCGCCCAAGAGCGCGCCTACCACCTGCCAGTCAGTTAGTCAGCCAGCTTCAGTGCACAGTCCGACACTCGTCATCCTCGCTGCCATTCTCGCAATGCTGCTCACCCTGGTGGTGTTCACCATGTGGCATTTCAACCGGAACATTCCCGGCCTGGGGTGGTGGATGCTGTCCTTCCTGTCGGCCGGGGTGTTCAGTGTGAGCCTGCTGGCGCGCGAGCACCTGCCCGAGCTGGTGTCGGTGGTCATCTCACAGTGCTGCATCTCGCTGGCGGCCTACATGTGCCTGCTGGGCAGCCGTGCCTACATGGGGCGGCCGCCGGCCTCCCATGCGTATGCGGCAGCCGCCATAGGGGCGCTGGTGCTGGCATCGGCCTACTTCACCGTGGTACAGCCCCACCTGGGCATGCGCTTCGTGTTCGCCGGGCTGGGTGCCGGTGTGTTCTTCCTGTTGACGGCGCGCACCCTGGCGCAAGGGGAGGCGCGGCTGGTGCCTGCGCGCTACCTCTTTGCGCTGGCGGCGGCTGCCCACGGCCTGTTCCTGCTGCTGCGCCCCTTGCTGTTCAGGCTGGGTGCCGGCACGGTGGAAGGCGGGATGGACGCGAGCCTGGTGGCCCGGCTGTCGCAGTTCGTTGTGCTCGAGTCGTTGATCGCGCTGGTGCTGTTCGCCTTCGGCGCGCTGATGCTGGCCAACGAATTCATCGCCAATGAACTGCGCCACCTGGCCGAGGTGGACCCGCTGACCAATGTGTTCAACCGCCGCGCCTTCCTGACGCTGCTGGACAAGGCCATGAGCAATGCCCAGCGCACCAGCGGTGCCGGCCTGCCGGTGCTGGTGATGGACCTGGACCATTTCAAGAAGGTCAATGACACCTGGGGCCACCAGTGCGGCGACGAGGTGCTGCGCCACTTCGTGCTGCTGGCCAACCGCTGCCTGCGCCGCGAGGACGTGCTGGGCCGCCTGGGGGGCGAGGAGTTCGCCATTGCCCTGCCCAACGCGGACCATGACGGTGCCCGCACCGTGGCTGAACGCCTGTGCGCCCTGGTGGCGGCGCAGCCGGCTCCCACCGAGCGCAGCGCCATTCCGATCACCGTGAGCATCGGGGTCACGCTGAGCATGCCGGGTGAAACCCCTGAGTCCGTGCTGCAGCGCGCCGATGAGGCCATGTACTTGGCCAAGAAGCGCGGTCGCAATCGGGTGGAGGTGCTCAGGGCGCCCGAGCGGGCAGTATCGGCCACGGTTGCGGTGCCTGCCCACTGACCCAGCCGCTGCTGTCGCAGCAGCCGATCTTTATTGCGCCAGGAACGCCGCGCTGTCCGGCCGGCCGGGCAGCGCCAGGCGGGCGACGGGGGCGGGGCTGCTGGAGATCTTCTTTCCGCGCCGGTACACCGCCAGCCGCGTGGACCGCAGGCGAATGGCCTCGACCGGGTTGCGCGCGTGCAGCAGCACGAAGTCGGCGTGGCAGCCGGCCGCCAGGCCATAGCTTTCCAGCCCCAGCAGTTGGGCCGGGTTGGTGGTGACCGCCTCGAAGCACTGGCGCATGGCGGCCTGGCTGGTCATCTGCGCCACATGCAGGCCCATGTGGGCCGCCTCCAGCATGTCGGCGCTGCCGCCACCGTACCAGGGGTCCATCACGCAGTCGTGGCCAAAGGCCACGGTGAGGCCCGCCGCCATCAGCTCGGGCACGCGCGTCATGCCGCGGCGCTTGGGGTAGGTGTCGTGGCGGCCTTGCAGGGTGATGTTGATCAGCGGGTTGGCGACCACGCCCAGCTGCGCCTCGGCCATCAGCGGGATGAGCTTGCTCACGTAGTAGTTGTCCATGCTGTGCATCGACGTGAGGTGCGAGCCCGCCACACGGCCGTGCAGGCCCAGGCGGTGGGTTTCGTGCGCAAGGGTCTCCACATGGCGCGAGAGCGGGTCGTCCGACTCGTCGCAGTGCATGTCCACGCGCTTGCCCAGCTGGGCGGCCAGCTCGCACAGGATCTTCACGCTTTCGGCCCCCTGGGCCATGGTGCGCTCGAAGTGCGGGATACCGCCCACCACGTCCACGCCCAGCTCGAGCGCGCGTGTCAGGTTGTCCAGCCCGCCGGGCGAGCGCAGCACCCCATCCTGCGGAAAGGCCACGAGCTGCAGGTCGAGGTAGGGCGCCACGCGCTGCTTCACGTCGAGCAGGGCGCGCACGGGCAGCAAGCTCGGGTCGCTGGTGTCCACATGCGAGCGGATGGCCAGCAGGCCCTGGGCCACGGCCCAGTCGCAGTATTGCAGGGCGCGCTGCACGATGGCCTCGTGCGTGAGCTGGGGCTTGAGCTCGCCCCACAGCGCAATGCCTTCGAGCAGGGTGCCGCTCTGGTTCACGCGCGGCTGGCCGTAGCTGAGCGTGGAATCCATGTGGAAATGGGCGTCCACGAACGGCGGGCTCAGCAGCAGGCCGCCGGCATCCACCGTTTCGTGCGCGGGGGCTGCGAGGCCCTCTGTCACTTCGGTGATGCGGCCATCCTGCACGGCCACGGACATGTGGGTGCGGCCGTCGGGCAGGGTGGCGTTGTGGATCAGCAGGTCGAGCATGGTGGTGCAGGGCGTTGTTCGTGTTCGGCGCGGGTGGGGGTATTTTGTCGCGGATTCGTGCCTGGATCCCGTTCCTGGTGGTTCAGCGCCCGGGGTGCGCGGTGTAGCGGTACACCCCAGGCCGATGGCCGGCGTCGATGGCAATGCTGCGCAGCTTTTCTTCATGCCCCGAGCTGGCCCGCGCCGTGATGCGGATGCCGGTGCGCGTGGCGTGGCAGGCGATGCGGGTCAGCGCGATCTCCGCATGGTCGTTGTTGAGTTCGCGGATGCCCTGGGTATGGACTGCCTGCAGAGTGCCATGGTCATCGCGCTGCATCCACTGCAGGTACAGGAAGGACTGCGCGTACTGCGTGCCATGCACGATGCGGTAGACGCCTTCGTTCTTGCGCACAGGCCATTGGCCGCAGACCTGCACCCAATCCACCGCGTCGGCAGTGGCAAAGCGTTCGTAGGGCACATCCATGCCCAGGGCGTGGGCCGAGGGGGCGCACGCCAGCGCCAGTGCAGCCAGCGCGATCGCTGTTTTCACCGCTCGCCCTTGCGGTAGGGCTTCATCAGCGCCTGCGGATACGCGGCCTTGCGCGCCACCAGCACCAAAGCCAGGATGGACAGCAGGTAGGGCAGCATCAGGTAGACCTGGTAGGGCAGCCAGGCATCGCCGGCCTGCTGCAAGCGCAGCTGGAGGGCGTCGAAGAACGCGAAGAGCAGGGCGCCCAGCAGCGCCTTGCCGGGCCGCCACGAGGCGAACACCACCAGCGCCACGCAGATCCAGCCGCGCCCGTTGACCATGTTGAAGAAAAAGGCGTTGAAGGCCGACAGCGTGAGGAAGGACCCCGCCACCCCCATCAGCGCCGACCCGGCCACGATGGCGCCGGTGCGCGTGGCCGCGACCGACAGGCCCTGGCCTTCGGCGGCCTGTGGGTTCTCGCCCACCATGCGCACGGCCAGGCCCAGCGGGGTGCGCATGAGCACCCAGGCCAGCAGCGGCACCAGGGCCAGTGCCAGCAAGGTGAGCGGCGTCTGGGCCGAGAGGATGGGAATGCCCAGCCATTCCATGGGCGCAAACGGCTCGATGGTGGGCGGTGTGTTCACCTTGGGAAAGCCCACGCGGTAGCCGTAGTAGCTCAGCGCCGTGGCCAGGAGCGTGATGCCCAGGCCCGAGACATGCTGCGACAGCGCCAGCCCCACCGTGAGCCAGGCATGCAGCAGCCCGAACACCGCGCCCGTGAACGCCGCCACCAGCACCCCGGTCCACAGGCCGTAGCCGGCATACACCGCGAGCCAGCCCGTGAAAGCGCCCGCGACCATGATGCCTTCGATGCCCAGGTTGAGCACGCCGGCGCGCTCGCACAGCAACACCCCGAGCGTGCCCAGGATGAGCGGCGTGGCCACGCGCAACGTGGCGATCCAGAAGGCCGGGTTGGCCAGGATGTCGAGCAGCTCGGTCATTTCCACTTCACCCGGTACTGTGTGAGGAGCGTTGCAACCAGTACGGCGATCAGCGAGGTGGCCACGATCACGTCGGCGATGTAGGTGGGTACGCCCACGGCGCGGCTCATGCTGTCGGCCCCCACCAGCACGCCGGCCACGAAGGTGCCGGCTGCTATCACGCCCAGCGGATGCAGCCCGGCCAGCATGGCGATCACGATGCCGCTGTAGCCATAGCCCGGCGACATGTCCAGCGTGACGTAGCCGGTGCGGCCCGCCACCTCGATGGCACCGGCCAGCCCTGCCAGCCCGCCCGAGAGCAGGGCCACCAGCACCACGGTGCGGGTGATGGGCACGCCGGCAAAGGCGGCAGCGCGCGCATTGGCACCGGCCGCGCGGATGTCGAAGCCTGGCACCGTGCGCCGCAGGATCGCCCAGAGGATGAGGGCGAGCCCGATGGCCCACAGTAGGCCCGTGTGCAGGCGCGTCTGTGGCACCAGCTTGGACAGCTCCAGATCGCCTTGTAGCGCGACGCTCTGTGGCCAGCCCATGGAGAGCGGGTCCTTCATGGGCCCGTCGAGCAGGGCGGAGACCAGCAGCAGGGTGATGAAGTTGAGCAGCAGCGTGGTCACCACCTCGTCCACTCCCAGGCGCGATTTCATCAGCGCCGGGCCCAGCAGCAGCAGGGCCCCGGCCAGGGCCGCCGCCAGCATCATCAGCGGGAACAGCAGCCAGGGCGACCATTCCAGCCCCGTGCCCCCATGCAGGCCGCCCACGGCCACGGCGGCCAGCGCGCCGGCGTACAGCTGCCCCTCGGCCCCGATGTTGAACAGCCGCGCGCGGAAGGCCACGGCCGCGGCCAGTCCGGTCAGGATCAGCGGCGTGGCGCGCGTGAGCGTTTCGGTCAGCGCGAAGACCGAGCCGAAGGCCCCCTGCAGCAGCAGCCCGTAGGTGCGGCCCACGGGCGCGCCGGCCCACAGCACCAGCAGGCCGCTGATGAGCAGGGTGAACACCACGGCGCCCACCGGCGCCGCCACGTAGGCGGCGGGGGAGATGTGGTTGCGTTTCTCAAGCCGCATGGGTCATCAGCGTGTGGAGGAGGGTGGGGTGCATCGGATTACCATGTGCAGAGCGGAGGCAGGGCCTGCAGCGCGCGGGGCCGCCAAAAAAAGAGAGGGGACGCATGAACAACCCGGTCCGGAGATGGTTTGGATGCATGGCTGTGGCATTCGCGCGTGGCGCAGCCATGCTGCTGTGTGGCGCTCTGATGCTGCCTTGTGCCGGGGCGGGCGCACAGCCCGGCGCGGCGCCGGCAACGGCTGCTTCGGCCGCCGCGTTGGACCTGCCACTCAAGAACGAAGCGGAATACACGGCCGAGCTCAATGCCGAGCTCCAGGCGGCCCACGAAGACCGGGAGCGGCGCAGGGAGCGGGCACGGTGGATTTCCGCGGTGACGCTGTCGTGCCTGGTGGCCGGCCTTGTCGCATTGGCCTGGTGGGCGCTGCGCAGCCGCCAGCCCCGGGCGGTGCGATGGAGCCGCCTGGCGCTCTGGACGCCCTGCCTGCTGCTTGCCAGCGCCTGGTTCTTCCCCTGGTCGCTGTATGCGGCCGCGGTATTTGCACCGGCCTTTCCGGTCGTGTGGTGGAGGAGGGCGCTGCCCTGGTGGGAGCTGGGCGTGGCATCGGTGCTGTACCTGCCAGCCCTGGTGTTCACCTGGTTTGTCTTCAGGACCTTGGCTGCCATGGGCGCCGGGTAAGGGGGGGTTGGGCGCTGCTGCATCGGCGCCTGCACTGTCACGGAGCCTCCTCCCCAGCTTTGACCGCCCCTGCCATGGCCAGCCCGATGGCCTCGCGGCTCCAGGCTTCGGCCGGCTGGGTGGGGGTGAGGTGCCCCTCGTGCATCACCGCCACGCGGTCGCCCAGGGCCAGCACTTCGTCGAGGTCGTCCGAGATCAGCAGCACGGCCGCGCCGCCGTCGCGGGCGTTGATGAGTTGCTGCTGCACGAAGGTAACGGCGCCGATATCAAGGCCCCAGGTGGGCTGGTGCGCCACGATGAGGCGCGGGGCCGGCGCGCTTTGCTGGGCATCATAGGGCGGCAGAAGGGCGCGGCCCAGGATGAGCTTTTGCATGTTGCCGCCCGAGAGCGAGCGCGCCGGGGTGTCGGGCCCGCCGCCGCGCACGTCGAAGGTTTCGGCCACGCGCTGGGCATGCTGGCGTGCCGCGCCGCGCTTGACCCAGAAGGCCCGGAACCAGCGGTGGGCGAACCAGTGGCTGCGCAGGCGCTCGGACACGGCGTTCTCCCACACCGGCAGGTCGCCCACCACACCCACGGCATGGCGGTCCTCGGGGATGCGGGCCACGCCCTGGTGCACGACCCAGGCTGGCTTGGCCTGCAGCGGTGCGCCGAGCAGCGTCACCTGGCCGGCCGTGGCAGCGCGCACGCCGCACAGCACATCGGCCAGCGCCACCTGGCCATTGCCCGAGACACCGGCAATGGCGACGATCTCGCCCGCATTCAGGGTGAGCGACACGCCCTGCAGCCGGTCGCGCCCGGTGGCGGCGGTGGACACGTCGGCCAGCGTGCACACCGGTGCGCCCACGCTTTTGGCGGGCCGGCGTTCGCTGACCTCGATGGCGTGGCCCACCATCCACTGCGCGAGCTGGCCTTGCGTGGTGCCCTGCGCGGGCGCCTCGGCCACGAGCTTGCCCTGGCGCAGCACGGCCACGCGGTGCGACACGCGCAGCACCTCGGCCAGCTTGTGGCTGATGAAGATGATGGACAGACCCTCGGCCACCATCTGCGACAGGGTGTGGAACAGCGCCTCGCTCTCCTGCGGGGTAAGCACGGCGGTGGGCTCGTCCAGGATCAGGATGCGTGCCCCGCGGTACAGGGCCTTGAGGATCTCGACCCGCTGGCGTTCTCCCACCGAGAGGCTGCCCACCCGCGCATCGGGCTGCACTGGCAGGCCGAACCGGGCGGACACGGCGAGCAGCTTTTCGCGCGCGGCGCTGCGGCGCGAGAAGGGCTGCCACAGCGGTTCGCTGCCCAGCAGCACGTTGTCCAGCACGGTGAGGTTGTCGGCCAGCGTGAAGTGCTGGTGCACCATGCCGATGCCGGCGGCCAGTGCCGCGCGCGGCTGGCCCGGGGGCAGGGGCTGGCCAAAGACCTCGATGCGGCCCTCGTCGGCCACATAGTGGCCGAACAGGATGGACATCAGCGTGGACTTGCCCGCGCCGTTCTCGCCCAGCAGGGCCAGCACCTCGCCGCGCGCCAGCGTGAGGCCGATGCCGTCATTGGCCACCAGCTTGCCGAAGCGCTTGGTGATGCCAGTGAGGCGAAGAACGGTTTCGGACGAGTCCATGGAACGTGCTACTTCCACGCGGCCAGAAAGGCCTGAAGGACCTTGGCCGAGTTGGCGGCCGCCAGGTGCATGAAGGTGTCCATTTCGTTGGCACCGTCGCCGCCGCCTGCCAGGTCGCTCAGCGAGCGGAAGGCGATGTAGGGCACGCCGTTGCTGTGCGCCACCATGGCCGTGGCAGCAGTCTCCATGTCGAGCACATTGGCCTCGAAGGTCTTGAACGCGTATTCGCGGAAGGCCTTGTTGTCCACGAAGGCCTGGCCCGAGACGCCGTTGCCGCCCACGACCATGCGCGGGCGCTCCTTCAGGCAGTGGCTGGCGTGGCAGTGTTCCAGGGGTACGGTGGCCAGGCCGCTGGCCACGGCCAGCATGCGCGGGTCGGCCTCGAACCAGAATTTCTGCGTGAGTTTCGGATTGGCGGCCGAGCGCACCTCCACCGGGCGCGGATGCATCATGCCGAAGGCGGGCAGGGTGAGTTCGGCCTGCATCCAGCCTGGCGCCGAGTACTTTCCAGGCTGGTCCTCGCGCGCCATGAGCCATTCCAGGTACTGGCCCCAGCGCGCGGGCACGGTCACATCGCCGATGTGGAGGCCCGGGTTCACGCCGCCGGCAATGCCGGAGAAGACGATGTGGCTCACGTTGAAACGGTCCAGCACCAGTTGCGTGTTCATGGCCGCATTCGTCATGCTGATGCCCGAGAGGAACACCACCACGGGCTTGCCCTGCAGCGTGCCGGTGGTGAATTCCACGCCATTCACGCTGTGCTTGACCGGCTGCTGCACCTGGGGCAGCAGCACGGTGAGCTCGGGCGCAAAGGCCGAGATCACGGCGATGCGCGGCGTGCTGTCAAGGCGCGTGCCCTGGACTGCGGGGCTGAATGCGCAGCCCGCCAGGGCACCGGCCAGGGCCAGCGTGCCGAGCAGTTGTGCGATGCGACGGGGGAGCAATGCGGTGAACGTCATGGGCAACAGGGTAAGCGATGGACAGTACCAATGAAAAGGGCCACCGCAGTGAAGTAGGTGGCCCCGAATGGCGCACGCAAGCGCCGCCTGCAGCTTACTTGGCCGTGGACTTGGGTTGGCTGTCGTCCACCTTCACGGTGAATTTGCCGGCGAGGATCTCGGCCTCCCTGGCCTTGACCTTGGCCACGATGTCGGCCGGCACCTTCTTCTCGAAGGTGCCCAGGGGCGCGAGTTCCGAGCCCTTGTGCTTCATCATCGAATACGGGCCGTAGTCCTCGGGCGTGAACTTGCCTTCCTTGACCAGCTTGAGCGCGCGGTCGATGCTGGGCTCCATGTGCCACAGGGCCGATGCGACCACCGTGTCGGGGTACTTGTCCTGGGTGTTGATCACGTTGCCGATGGCGAGCTTGCCCTTTTCCTTGGCAGCATCGCTCACGCCGAAGCGCTCGGCGTAGAGCACGTCGGCACCCTTGTCGATCATGGCGAAGGTGGCTTCCTTGGCCTTTGGTGGGTCGAACCAGCTGTTGATGAAGCTCACGGTGAACTCCACCTTGGGGTTCACTTCCTTGGCACCGGCCATGAAGGCGTGCATCAGGCGGTTCACCTCGGGGATGGGGAAGCCGCCCACCATGCCGATCTTGTTGCTCTTGGTCATGCCGCCGGCGACCATGCCCGACAGGTAGGCCGGCTCCTGGATGTAGTTGTCGAACACGCTGAAGTTGGGCGCCTGCGGCTTGCCCGAGGAGCCGAGCAGGAACGAGGTCTTGGGGAAGTCCTTGGCCACCTTGCGGGCGGCGGCTTCCACCGCGAAGGCCTCGCCCACGATGAGCTGGTTGCCGCCGGTGGCGTACTCGCGCATCACGCGCTCGTAGTCGGCGTTGGTCACGTTCTCGCTGGACTTGTACTCGATCTCGCCGCGTGCCTCGGCCGCCTTGAGGGCCTTGTGGATGCGGCTGACCCACTGCTGCTCGTAGGGCACCGTGTAGATCGCCGCCACCTTGGTCTTGGCCTGCGCCATCGCGGCGCCGGGCGCCAGGCCGATCATGGCCGACAGTGCCAGGGAGGTGGAGAACAGGTGGCCGGTGAAGATGCGGCGTGAGGTCATGAGGTTATTCCTTCTTCGGATGGAGGACGGGCGATCGGATCTGGCGTTGTCTCAAGCAATTAGTGCGCCAATGGATGGCAGGCGCTGGCATGCAGTCTGCCAGAAGAAAGCCACCAGTTGGTAAAAATTCGCACCGGCTTGGGGCGTAAAAAAGCCGCCCAAGGACTGGGTCCCTGCGGCGGCTGTTCGATCTGGCCCGCTCTTACTTGGTGCCAAAGATCCGGTCGCCGGCATCACCCAGGCCCGGCAGGATGTAGCCATGGTCGTTGAGCTCGCGGTCGATGGCGGCGGTGAAGATCGGCACGTCCGGGTGCGCCTTCTGCAGCGTGGCCACACCCTCGGGCGCGGCCAGCAGGCAGACGAACTTGATGGAACGCGGGTTGAGCTTCTTGAGCCGGTCCACGCAGGCGGCGGCCGAGTTGCCGGTTGCCAGCATGGGGTCGACCACGATGATGTCGCGTTCGTCCATCTCGGACGGCATCTTGAAGTAGTACTCCACCGGCTGCAGCGTGGCCGGGTCGCGGTACAGGCCGATGTGGCCCACGCGCGCGCCAGGCACCACATTGAGCATGCCGTCGAGAAAACCGTTGCCCGCGCGCAGGATGGAGACCAGCACCAGCTTCTTGCCGTCGATTACCTGGCTGGTCATGGTCTCCAGCGGGGTCTCGATCTCGATGTCCTGCAGCGGCATGTCGCGCGTGACCTCGTAGGCCATGAGCGTGCTCAGCTCGCCCAGCAGGCGGCGAAAGCTGTTGGTGCTGGCGTCCTTCCTGCGCATCAGCGTGAGCTTGTGCTGGACGAGGGGGTGCTTGATAACGGTGACGTTGGTGGTAGCGGGGCTCATGGCGCGGCCTTTGTTATGTGGCGGTGAATGTGAATGGCGGTGACGGTATTTTGACGTCCCTTTGAGCCTGCGGGCGTGGAAACTGGCAAGGCCACATGCCAGAGACCCCGTGGAGCCGGCTTTGCCGGGCCACTGGAGGCGCCACCTGAGGGGGAGGCGACGCAGTCGCTTCGGGGGGAGTCAATCCGCCAGAAAGCGCGCGTACCTTGCCATGTCCACGTTGCCCCCGCTGATGAGGATGCCGACCTTTGCGCCGTGCACGTCCACGCTGCCGTGGCGTGCACCGGCAAAGGCCAGGGCGCCCGTGGGTTCCACCACCAGCTTCATGCGCTCGGCAAAGAAGCGCATGGCCTCGACCAGTTGCTCGTCGGTGGCGGTGACGATGTCTTCCGCCAGGCGCTGGATAATGGGGAAGGGGATCTGCCCGAGCGATCGGGCCTGTGCGCCGTCGGCAATGGTGTGCGGCGTGGGGATCTGCACCAGCTGTCCGCTGCGCAGCGATTGCTGGCCGTCGTTGCCGGCCTCGGGCTCCACGCCGACCACGCGGCAGCTCGGCGCCAGGGCCTCGGCGGCCAGCAGGCTGCCGGCGAGCAGGCCGCCGCCGCCCACGCAGACGAAGAGGTAGTCCAGGTCGGGTACCTCCTCCAGGAATTCCTTGGCGGCCGTGCCCTCGCCGGCGATCACGTGGGGGTGGTCGAAGGGCGGCACCAGTGTCATGCCGCGCTCCTGGGCCAGCCTCTGGCTGATGGCCTCGCGGTCCTCGGTGTAGCGGTCGTAGGTGACGACCTGGGCGCCGTACTCGCGCGTGGCGGCCATCTTGGTCGTTGGCGCGTCCTCGGGCATCACGATCAGGGCCGGCATGTCCAGCAGCCGGGCCGACAGCGCGATCGCCTGCGCATGGTTGCCGGCCGAGAAGGCCAGCACGCCGCGTTCGCGCTGTTCGTCGCTGAACTGCGAGAGGGTGTTGTAGGCCCCGCGGAACTTGAACGAACCCGTGCGCTGCTGGTTTTCGCACTTGAAGAACACCTGGGTGCCCAGCAGCGCGTCGGCCATGTTCGAGCGCAGCACGTGCGTGCGGTGGGCCACGCCAGCGAGCCGCTGTGCGGCAGAAACAACATCCGCGTAGGTGGGCGGGGCAAGGCTGGCGTTGCTCATAGTGGAATCTTTCAGGGATGAATGGGCTCAACTATTCCACCCATCATAAAACTGCCTGACTATTGGCCACAGGGGGCGCGCAAGGCCCAAAAACAGGGCGTGCACCGCTATGAATATTGATGCCTGTGCCCCTGGGGCATGGATATACTGCCCTTTTTCCCGACTTTCCCCAAGAGCCCACCATGTCCATTTCCCGCCGCATTGCCACCCTGGGCCTCGGCCTGGCCGCCTCGTTCGGTGTCTCCCTGGCTGCCCACGCGCAGGCCCGCGAGCTCACCGTGGCCTCCAGCGCGACCTATGCACCGTTCGCGTTCGAGAACAAGGACAAGCAGATCGTCGGCTTCGACATCGACATCATCAACGCCATCGCCAAGCACCAGAACCTCAAGATCAAGGTCGTGAACACGCCCTGGAGCGGTATCTTCGCGGCACTGAACAATGGCGACGTGGACCTGGTGATCTCGGGCGTGACCATCAACGACAAGCGCCGCCAGAGCTACGACTTCTCGGCCCCGTACTTTGCGGCCCACCAGCTCATCGCCGTGCCCAAGAACAGCACCGTGGCCTCGCTCAAGGACCTGGCGGGCAAGAAGATCGCCGTGGTGAACGCCTCCACGGCCGACGACGTGGCCTCGCGCGAATTCGGCAAGACCAGTGCCAACATCCGCCGCTTCGAGAGCACGCCGCTCATCATCTCCGAGCTGGCCGGCGGCGGCGTGGATGCCGCCATCGGCGACAACGGCGTGATCGCCTACCGCGTGAGCCAGAATGCAGCGCTCAAGACGGTGGAAGACCCTTCCTTCCCCGAAGAAGGTTTCGGCATCGTTGTCAAGAAGGGCGACAAGGCCCTGCAGGACAAGCTGAACGCCGGCCTGGCTGCGGTGCGTGCCGACGGCAGCTATGGCGAGATCTACAAGAAGTGGTTCGCAAAAGAGTACAAGGCCCGCTGAGGCCGGTTCTGGCTTGAGTCACTTGCAGCGGCCGCCAGCGGCCGCTTTTTTGTTTTCTGAAGGGTGGCCGCGTGTGCGGCCGTGAAAGAGGGGAGACGACACATGGAACAACCCGAATTGTGGTTTGGCTGGTTCCGGCCAGACATCCTGGTGGAGTACCGCGAGCTGTTCTTCAAGGGCGCGTGGATGACCCTGTGCATGACGGTGGTCTGCGTGCTGATGGGCGGCACCTGGGGCCTGGTGCTGGCCCTGGCGCGGCTGGCGCAGGCGCGCCATGCGCCGTGGAACTGGGTGTGCCGCTTTCTGCTGCGCTGGCCGTCCACGGTGTACGTGAGCTTTTTCCGCGGCACGCCGCTGTTCGTGCAGATTTTGCTCATGCACTTCGCGGTGATGCCGCTGTTCATCCACCCGGTATCGGGCCTGCTGGTGGACGGCGACCTGGCGCGCACGCTCAAGCAGGAGCATGGCGCGCTGATCTCGGGCATCGCGGCGCTCACGCTGAACTCTGCCGCGTACATCTCGGAGGTGTTCCGCGCGGGCATCCAGTCGATCTCGCGCGGCCAGTCCGACGCCGGGCGCTCGCTGGGCCTCACCCCCATGCAGGTGCTGCGCTACGTGGTGCTGCCCCAGGCCTTCAGGCGCATGCTGCCACCGCTGGGCAACAACATGATCGCGCTGCTCAAGGACACCTCGCTGGTCTCGGCCATCGGCCTGGCCGAGATGGCCTACGCCGCGCGCACCGTGGCGGGCGCCTATGCGCGCTACTGGGAGCCGTACCTGGCCATCTCGCTGGCCTACTGGTGCATGACGCTGGCCCTGACCACCCTGCTGCGCCGGCTGGAGCACCACATGGCGCGCAGCGACCGGGGTTAGCCCAGCTCCGAGAAACGCTGCAGCGGGGTGAGGGCAGGGAAGTCCCCCGCGCGCTTTTGCTTCATCGCTGTGACCGACTCCTGCACGTGGCGGTTGCTCCAGATCGCGCCCTGCAGCCAGCCCATCTGGCGCAGGCTGTCTTCCACCGAGTGGTCGCGCGCATAGTTCACGGCCTGCTTGGTGCCCCAGATGGCCACCGGCGGCTTGCTGGCGATCTCCTGAGCGCACTGCAGGGCTGCGGCCACCATCGCCTCCTGCGTGTCGAAGACCTCGTTGACCAGGCCGTAACCCAGCGCTTTCTGGGCGGGCATGCGCCGGCCGGTGTAGGCCAGCTCCTTGACCACGCCCAGCGGCACCAGCTTGGGCAGGCGCTGCAGGGTGCCCACGTCGGCCACCATGCCGATGTTGATTTCCTGGATGCAGAAGAAGGCGTCGGCCGTGGCGTAGCGGATGCAGGCCGCCGTCACCATGTCCACTGCACCGCCGATGCAGCCGCCGTGGATGGCCATGATCACCGGAATGCGCAGCTCCTCCAGCCGGGTGAAGGTGCGCTGCATGTCGGTCAGCAGGTCGAAGATGGCGGCGCGCCCCTCGGGGCTCTGGTCGTCCATGGTGATGGCACCGCCGAAGGTCTCCAGCGCCATGCCCGCGCTGAAGTGCTTGCCGGTGCTGCTGATGACCAGGGCCCGCGCCGCGCCCGCCTGGTGCAGGTGCACCAGCACCGCATCCAGCTCGCGCCAGAACGTCGGGTGCATGGTGTTCATGGCCTCGGGCCGGTTCATCACCAGGTGGGCCACATGGCCGGTGGTGGTCAGGGAAAAGCAGGTGAGGGTGGGAGCAGTGTTCATGGGCGAACACTGTAGGCCGCACGCCCGCGCCGCCATCGTCGCGTGGGTGACTATGCGCGGGTTTTGCCCGAGCCCGCCCCGTGGCAGGTGGGGCAGGGCGGGGGCTCAGCCGTCGGTGGTTTCCGTGGCGTCGGCAATCTCGGGCACGGGCAGGCGGCTGGCCAGGATCTTGTCGATGGTCTTGCCGTCCATGTCCACCACCTCGAGCTTCCAGCCTTCCCATTCCACGGTGTCGGTCACCTTGGGCAGGCGGCCGGTCAGCAGCATGATCATGCCGCTCAGGGTGTGGTAGCGTCCGCGCTCTTCCTCGGGCACGGCGTCCAGGTTCAGCCGGTCCTTGAGTTCGGGCACGGGGATGTGGCCGTCCAGCAGCCAGCTGCCGTCCTCGCGCTGCAGCGCCCACGAGGTCTCGGGGTCGCGTGGCTGGAATTCGCCGGTGATCGCCTCGATCAGATCCTGCAGCGTGACAATGCCCTGCACCTCGCCGTACTCGTCGATCACGAAGGCCATGTGCACGTCCGACAGGCGGAAGTTGTCGAGCAGCTCCATGCCGGTGATGGTCTCGGGCACGTACAGCGCCGTCTGCAGCGGCTGGTCGGAGAGGCTGTGCGCCTTGTCGCGGATGGTGCGCGAGAGCCACTGGCGCGCGTTGAGCACACCGCGGATGTTGTCCATGCCGCCGCGCACCACCGGGAAGCGGGCGTGGTCCGATTCCTCGATGCGCTTGAGGTTCTCCTCGAACGTGAGGTCCAGGTCCAGGCAGACCACGTCGCCGCGCGGCACCATCAGCGAGCCGATCTGGCGGTCGTCCAGGCGGAACACGTTGCGCACCATGGTGTGCTCGTGCGATTCGATCACGCCGGCGGTCGTGCCTTCGACCAGCATGGCGTGGATCTCTTCCTCGGTCACCGGGCTGCCGCTGGTCTCCTTCACGCCCAACAGGCGCAGCAGCGTGCGCGTGGAGGTGGACAGCAGGATGACGAAGGGCTTGGTCGCCACCGCCAGGAAATTGATGGGGCGCGAGACCAGGCGTGCAAAGGTTTCGGGGTGCGACTGGCCGATGCGCTTGGGCACGAGTTCGCCCACGACGATGGAGAAGTAGGTGATCAGCACCACCACCAGGCCCGTGGCGGCATAGCCACCATAGGGGGCGGGCACGCCCAGCGCCGCCAGCCAGGCGGCCAGGGGGGCTGCCAGGGCGGCTTCGCCCACGATACCGTTGAGCACGCCGATCGACGTGATGCCGATCTGGATGGTGGAGAGAAAGCGGGTGGGGTCTTCGCCCAGCTTCACGGCGGCGGCGGCGCCGCTATCGCCCTCATCAATCAGCTTTTGCAGCCGTGCCCTGCGTGCAGTGACCAGAGCGATCTCTGACATGGCGAACAGCCCGTTCAAAAGGATGAGGGCGAACAGTATTGCGATTTCCATAGACAGGGGACACACGGTCCCCTTGAAGTTCAGAAGCTGTCCATTGTAGGGGTGTGGTTATTGCCGTGGTCCCAAACGGCTATTGGGGCCGCACTTCTCGTCAGTTGCCGGTCAGAACCAGCGGGCCTTCAGTCGCCCCCGCCACCACCGCAACCCCCGCCCCCGCAACTGCCCCCATCGCTCCCGCCATCGCTGGAACTGTCACTGCTGCTACTGCTGCTGGAGTGGTCGGCCCCGCCGAAGTCACTCGAGCTGCCGCTGTGGCTGCCGTCGGCAAAACTGGTGCCGCAGTAGGTGCCGCTGGCATCGCCGCCCGCAGCGTTCTTGGCCAAGATGCTGCTGCAGTCGGCCACGTAGGTGAAGCCGCCGGCGATCGCCATCTTGGCGTCCAGCGCAAACAGCAGGGGCAGCCGGCTCGGGGCCTTGGGGTTGATGGCCTCGTCCTTGCAGGCCCAGAACCAGGCGCGGCGCAGGCCGTCGTTGTTCTTGGCCTTGGCACCCAGGGCTTCGGCAGGGGTGTGGTGCAGGAAGAAGCCCAGCGCGTTGTGGCACCAGGTCTTGTAGGCCTGGGTGTGCAGGATGAATTCGTGCCACAGCGCATCCACCGCCTTCGACGGCATGGCCACGAACTGCTTGCGGCTGCGCATGCAGGCCATGAAGAACTGGCGCAGCCCGCGCTCCACGAGCTCGCAGTCCTTCTGGGACAGGTGCGGGTAGGCTTCGCGCAGCTTGCGCTTGAGGTAGGCGGGCAGGCGCGCCTCGCGGATATAGCGCTCGCGCACCGTGCGTGTCCATTGCACCAAGATGGCGGTGACCACCACCGTGCACACCAAATAGGCGGCCCAGCGCCAGTTGGGCCGCAGCAGCCCCGCGAAGGCCGCCACGCCGGCCAGCACCCACACTGCAATCGCCAGTTGCACCACGTTGCCGCCGTAGCGCACCAGCAGCCTGTCGATCTTGCCCATCGGTTTCCCCCTTTGTTGTATGTCTGTTTTCCGGGGTTGTACCTCTTTTTCGAGGCTATGGGATGGCTTTTATCGATCCGTTGCCAGGTTTCACCCGCTTGAATCTGGCGTGGCCCAGGCCAGTGCCCCCGCGCAAGGGTCGCCCCGCCGCGCAGGCGGCGTATCCAGCGCTTGCGCTGGGGGCGTCCCCTTCAAGGGGGAAGGCGCGAAGCGACTCAGGGGGTTACCTTTTCCTGCCACCGAAGACGCTGCCCAGCACGCCGCGCAGGATTTCCTTGCCCAGCGTGGTGCCCATGGTGCGCACGGCGGACTTGGCCATGGTCTGTGCCAGCCCATCGCGCTTGCCGCCGCGCGGGCCGGTGGAGCCAAAGAGCACGTCGTTGAGGCCACCGAGCAGGCCGCCGCCTTCCTCGGCAGGTGCCGCCACGGCGCCGCCCTTGCCGGCAGGGGCCTGGGCGGTGCCCGCATCGGCCGTGCGGCCCTTGAGCTTTTCGTAGGCCGATTCGCGGTCCACCACCTTTTCGTACACGCCCGCCACCAGCGAGCCGGCCATCAGCGCCTGGCGCTGCTGCGGCGTGATGGGCCCGAGCTGGCTGCCCGGCGGCAGCACGAACACGCGCTCGGTCACGCTGGGACGGCCCTTGGCGTCGAGAAAGCTGATCAGCGCCTCGCCCACGGCCAGTTCGGTGATGGCGGTCTCGATATCCAGGCCCGGCTTTTGCCGCATGGTCGTGGCCGTGGCCTTCACGGCCTTCTGGTCGCGCGGGGTGAAGGCGCGCAGCGCATGCTGCACGCGGTTGCCCAGCTGGGCGAGCACGCTGTCGGGGATATCCAGCGGGTTCTGCGTCACGAAATACACGCCCACACCCTTGGAGCGCACCAAGCGCACCACCAGCTCGATGCGCTCGACCAGCACCTTGGGCGCCTCGTTGAACAACAGGTGGGCCTCGTCGAAGAAGAACACCAGCTTGGGTTGCTCGGGGTCGCCGATCTCGGGCAACTGCTCGAACAGCTCGGACAGCATCCACAAGAGGAAAGTCGCGTACAGGCGCGGCGAATTCATGAGCTTGTCGGCCGCCAGGATGTTGATTACGCCATGGCCGTCCACCGTCTGCATGAAATCCTGGATGTTGAGCATGGGCTCGCCGAAGAACTGCGTGCCGCCCTGCTGCTCGATCTGCAGCAGCCCGCGCTGGATGGCGCCCACGCTGGCGGCGCTCACGTTGCCGTACTCGGTCGTGAATTCCTTGCTGTTGTCACCCACATACTGCAGCATGGCGCGCAGGTCCTTGAGGTCGAGCAGCAGCATGCCGTTGTCGTCGGCGATCTTGAACACCAGGTTGAGCACGCCCAATTGCGTCTCATTGAGGTTGAGCATGCGCCCCAGCAGCAGCGGCCCCATGTCCGACACCGTGGCGCGCACCGGGTGGCCCTGCTCGCCGAACACGTCCCACAGCGTCGTCGGGCAGGCCAGCGGGGCGGGCAGCTCCAGGCCGCGCTCCTTGAGCGTGGCGGCCAGCTTGTCACCGATCTTGCCGGGCTGGCTGGCGCCCGTGAGGTCGCCCTTGACGTCGGCCATGACCACCGGCACGCCGATGCGCGAGAAATTCTCGGCCAGCGTCTGCAGCGTCACCGTCTTGCCGGTGCCCGTGGCCCCGGTGATCAGCCCGTGGCGGTTGGCCAGCCCCGGGAGCAGGTGGCATTCGGTGGTGTCGTGCTTGGCTATCAGAAGTGGTTCGGCCATTTCGGGTTTCCTCGGGGATGCTGGGTTCGGCAAAAGTAAAATCGCGTGCAGTAGATTAAATCAAGACCAAAGGACTTCCCGTGGCAGGACACAGTAAATGGGCGAATATCCAGCACCGCAAGGGGCGGCAGGATGAAAAACGCGGCAAGATCTGGACCCGCATCATTCGCGAAATCACCGTGGCGGCCCGTGCGGGCGGCGGGGACCTGTCTGCCAACCCCCGCCTGCGCCTGGCGGTGGACAAGGCCAAGGCGGCCAACATGCCGGCCGACCGCATCAAGTACAACATCGACAAGGCCACGGGCAACGCCGAAGGCCTGACCTACGAGGAAATCCGCTACGAAGGCTATGGCATCGGTGGCGTGGCCATCATGATCGACACCATGACCGACAACCGCGTGCGCACGGTCGCCGAAGTGCGCCATGCCTTCAGCAAGCACGGCGGCAGCATGGGCACCGAGGGTTCGGTGGTGTTCCAGTTCAAGCACTGCGGCCAGCTGATCTTCGCGCCCGGTACCGACGAGGACAAGGTCATGGAGGTGGCGCTGGAGGCCGGCGCCGAGGATGTGCTGACCGATGAGGACGGTGCCATCGAGGTGCTGACCGCACCGGCCGACTTCGAGGCCGTGAAGAACGCCCTGGAGGCCGCCGGCCTGGCGCCGGAGGTGTCCGAAGTCACCATGCGCGCCGAAAACACCATCGAGCTGGAGGGTGACGACGCTGTGCGGATGCAAAAATTGCTCGATATCCTGGAAGACCTGGACGATGCCCAGGAGATCTACCACAACGCTGCGCTCTGAGACGCTGCCACGATTGAATTCACAACATTGTCTCTGTAACGGTGCCTTGCACCCCCTGGAGACAGGTTCTAATAGGCCAGTATGAAGGTTCTTGTAATTGGTGGCGGCGGCCGTGAACACGCAATGGCCTGGAAACTGAGCCAGTCTCCCAAGGTCACGAAGGTGTATGTGGCGCCCGGCAACGGGGGCACGGCCTTGAACTCCAAGCTGGAGAACGTGGCCATCACCGACGTGCGCGAGCTGCGCATCTGGGCGCAGGCCGAGAAGATCGCCCTGGCCGTCGTGGGCCCCGAGGCCCCGCTGGCCGCCGGCGTGGTCGATGAATTCCGCGCGCACGGCCTGCGCGTGTTCGGCCCCACGCAGGCGGCCGCGCAGCTCGAAAGCTCCAAGGCCTTCTCCAAGGCCTTCATGCGCCGCCACGGCATCCCCACGGCGGACTACGACACCTTCACCGACCCGGTGGCAGCCCACGCCTTCGTGGACCGCCTGGGCGCGCCCATCGTGATCAAGGCCGACGGCCTGGCAGCCGGCAAGGGCGTGGTCGTGGCCATGACGCTGAAAGAGGCGCACGATGCCGTCGATTTCATGCTGGTGGACAACAAGTACGGCGTGACCCACAACGAAGGCGGTGCCCGGGTGGTGATCGAGGCCTTCCTCGAAGGCGAGGAAGCCTCCTTCATCGTGCTGTGCGATGGCAAGAACGTGCTGGCCCTGGCCACCAGCCAGGACCACAAGCGCCTGAAGGACGGCGACGAAGGCCCCAACACCGGTGGCATGGGCGCCTATTCGCCCGCGCCCGTGGTCACGGCCGACGTGCATGCCCGCGCCATGCGCGAGATCATCCTGCCGACCATCCGCGGCATGGAAAAGGACGGCATTCCCTACACCGGCTTCCTGTACGCGGGCCTGATGATCGACGCCAAGGGCCAGCCCAAGACGCTCGAGTTCAACTGCCGCATGGGCGACCCCGAGACCCAGCCCATCCTGATGCGCCTGAAAAGCGACCTGGCCGACGTGCTGGGCGCCGGCGTGGACGGCAAGCTCGACCAGATCGAGCTGCAGTGGGACCGCCGCACCGCGCTGGGCGTGGTGATGGCTGCCCACGGCTACCCCGAGAACCCGCGCAAGGGCGACGTGATCACCGGCCTGCCGGCCGATGCGGACGATGCCGTGGCCTTCCATGCGGGCACGGCCCTCAAGGATGGTGTGGTCAGCGTGACGGGTGGCCGCGTGCTGTGCGTGACGGTGCTGGCCGACAGCGTCAAGCAGGCGCAGCAGCGCGCCTACGATGTGGCGCGGGGCATCCAGTTCGACGGCGCCCAGTACCGCCGCGACATCGGCTTTCGCGCCGTCAAGGCCTAAGAAGGTGTGAACGAACCCGCCATGCCCGCTCATGCCGCCAAAACACGCGCGCTCGTCGTTGCAAATGCTCGCCATAGCCCGAGCTATGGCTGTGCTTTGCGCCTAGATCGCACGCGTTTTGGCGGCCTGCTCGGACACGCCGGGTCCCTTCACACCTTCTGAGCGCACACCCATGCATATGACTGCCGGATCTGGGTTGATGCCCACGGATCTCCCTCTGAATGCCGCCGACACGGTGGCGCGGGTGCGCAGCTACCTGCAGGGACTGCAGTTGCGCATCACCGATGCGCTGGAGGCGGTGGAAGGCGAGGGCGGGGCCCGCTTCCTGGCCGATGCCTGGCGCAAGGAGCCCGGCGAGACCCTGCAGGGCGATGGCGTGACGCGCATCCTCGAGGGCGGCCGCGTGTTCGAGCGCGCAGGCTGCGGTTTCTCGCATGTGCGCGGGCCGCTGCTGCCGCCATCGGCCACCCAGCACCGGCCCGAGCTGGCGGGTGCGCCGTTCGAGGCCATGGGCGTGTCGCTGGTGTTCCACCCGCGCAATCCCTATGTGCCCACGGTACACATGAACGTGCGCATGATCGCCGCAGGCCACCCCGGGCAGCACCCGACCTGCTGGTTCGGCGGGGGCATGGACCTCACGCCGTACTACGGCTTCGAGGAGGATGCGGTGCATTTTCACCGCAGCTGCCGCGATGCGCTCGCGCCCTTTGGCGATGACAAATACCCGCGCTTCAAGCAGTGGTGCGATGAATACTTCTTTCTCAAGCACCGCAATGAGCAGCGCGGCGTGGGTGGCGTGTTCTTCGACGACTTCTCCGAGTTGGGCTTCGAGCAGAGCCTGGCCATGACGCAGTCGGTGGGCGATGCCTTCCTGTCCGCCTACCTGCCCATCGTCGAGAAGCGCCGGGGCATGCCCCATGGCGAGCGCGAGCGCGACTTTCAGCTCTACCGCCGCGGCCGCTATGTCGAGTTCAACCTGGTGTGGGACCGGGGCACGCATTTCGGCCTGCAATCGGGAGGGCGCACCGAGTCCATCCTGCTGTCCATGCCGCCGCTGGTGTCCTGGTCCTACCAGCGCCAGGAGGGCGCCGGTTCGCCTGAAGCAGCGCTGGCCGAGCGCTTCCTGGTGCGGCGCGACTGGCTTGCGGATACCGTCTGAAACGGCCGCTGTTCGCAAAAAGCTATAATTTCAATAGCTGCCCGCGCTTTTGGCGCCAGCAGCGAAGGGTTCCAACACCCTTTACCGCCTGAGCGCCACCGCGCAACACCCGAGGCCCAGCCCACTGGCTGCACGCCCGGTTGCGCGCTATATTGATTCCATTCCTTATAAATCACCGCCTGATGACCACATCCACCAAATCGGAAACCGCCGCCAAGAAAGACGTCACCAAACTCCAGCGCGCCATCGTCGATGGCCTGGAAGACGTCAAGGCGCAAGACATCCAGGTCTTCAACACCGAGCATCTCTCGCCGCTGTTTGAACGGGTCATCGTGGCATCGGGTACTTCCAACCGCCAGACCAAGGCGCTGGCCGCCAGCGTGCGCGACGCGGTGAAGGAAGCCGGGTTTTCCAAGCCCCGCATCGAAGGCGAGGACAACGGCGAATGGATCATCGTGGACTGCGGCGCCGCCGTGGCGCACATCATGCAGCCCGCCATCCGCCAGTACTACCGTCTGGAAGAACTCTGGGGCGAGGTGCCCGTGCGCATGAAGCTGGGTGCGGCCAAGCCGGCATCGTCGGCAGCCACCGAGCTGGCCGAGAAGAAGTCGGCGCAGAAGGCTGCGAAGTCCGATGCCAAATCCGCCGCCAAGAGCGGTATCTCGGCCCGCCCCGCGGCCAAGAAGGCGGCAGCACCTGCCAAGTCGTCTGCCCGCCCCGCCGCCAAGTCTGCGGCCAAGCCGGCAGCCAAGGCCCCTGCCAAGGCACCGAGCCGCGCCCCCGCAAAGACCGGCACGGCCTCCAAGGCCGCACCGGCCAAGTCCGCCGTGAAGACCAGCCCTGCAGCCAAGAAGCCCGCTGCCACCAAGGCCCCGATCAAGACCATCGTGGTCAAACCATCGGTGCCGCGCAGCAAGGCCAATGCCGAGGCCGCCAAGCCCGCTTCGCGCGGTGGTGCGCGGCCAGCCGCCAAGGCCCCCGCCAAAAGGGCGCCGGGCCGCAAGTGAGGCGATGGAGGCGGGTTCCGGCCCGTCTCCCGCAATCTCCTGGCGCCTGAATTGCCATGAAACTGCTGATCGTGGCCGTGGGCCAGCGCGTGCCCGATTGGGCGCAGACCGCCTACGACGACTATGCCAAGCGCTTCCCGCCCGAGCTCAAGGTCGAGCTCAAGGCAGTGAAGACCGAGCCGCGCGGCTCCAAGACCCTGGAGACCTTGTACGCCGCTGAGCGTGAACGCATCGAGGCCGCCATCCCGCGCGGTACCCGCGTGGTCGCGCTCGACGAGCGTGGCACGAACCTCACCACCAAGGCCCTGGCCGAGCGGCTCAAGGGCTGGCAATTGGGCGGGGACGACGTGGCCCTGGTCATCGGCGGGCCCGACGGGCTCGACCCGGCCTTTCGCCAGGCGGCGCACGAGCGCATCCGCCTGTCTGACCTGACCCTGCCGCACGCCATGGTGCGGGTGCTGCTCATCGAGCAGCTGTACCGCGCCTGGTCGGTGAACGCCGGCCATCCGTACCACCGCGAGTAGCGGCCCGGCGTGATTTGCTGCGCGCCTGCGCTGCAAACGAGGTAGGCGGGGCCGGATCGATCACTCTTTCTTGGTTATCCTTGATCCCACCATGCCGGACTTCATCTACCTCGCCTCCCAAAGCCCCCGCCGCCGCCAGTTGCTCGACCAGCTGGGTGTGCGCCATGAACTGCTGGTACCCAATGTGGACGGCGACATGGGCGAGGACGCTGAGGCCATCGAGGAAGTGCGCCCCGGCGAGGTGCCGACGGCCTATGTGCAGCGTGTCACCGGCCTCAAGCTCGATGCCGCCATGGCGCGCCGCGCACGCCGAGGCCTGCCCGAGGCGCCCATCCTGTGCTCCGACACCACGGTGGCCCTGGGCCGCGCCATCTACGGCAAGCCCGATGATGCCGCGCACGCCGCGCGCATGCTGGCCGAGCTGGCGGGCCGCACGCACCGCGTGCTCACGGCGGTGGCGCTGCAGATGGGTACGCGCCGCGTGGCGGCGCTGTCGGTGTCGCGCGTGACCTTCGCGGCGCTCACGCCGCAACAGGTCGATGACTACGTGGCCACCGGCGAGCCGCTGGGCAAGGCCGGTGCCTATGGCGTGCAGGGCCGCGCGGCGGCCTTCATTCCCCAGCTGAGCGGCAGCTATTCGGGCATCATGGGGCTGCCCATGTACGAAACGGCGCAGCTGCTGCGCGCTGCCGGCTTCCCCGTCTGAAGAACCAACACAAAAACCGCTGACGACCATGCAACAAGACATCCTCATCAACTGGTCGCCGCAGGAGACACGCGTCGCCATCGTCGAGCACGGCGCCGTGCAGGAACTGCACATCGAGCGCACGCTGGAGCGTGGCCTGGTGGGCAACGTCTACCTGGGCAAGGTCTCGCGCGTGCTGCCCGGGATGCAGTCTGCCTTCATCGACATCGGTCTGGAGCGTGCGGCCTTCCTGCACGTGGCCGACGTCTGGCAGCGCCAGCCCGACGGCGAGCCGCCGGCCTTCGCGCGCAAGGGCGAGCCGCAGGTGCCCATCGAAAAGCAGGTGTTCGAAGGCCAGTCGCTCATGGTGCAGGTCATCAAGGACCCCATCGGCACCAAGGGTGCGCGCCTGTCCACGCAGATCAGCATCGCCGGACGCCTGCTGGTGTTTCTGCCGCAGGACGACCATGTCGGCGTTTCGCAGAAGATCCCCTCGGCCGAGCGCGATGCGCTGCGCGCGCGCCTGCAGGCCCTGGTGGGCGACAAGTCCACGGGCGGTGGCGGCGGCTTCATCCTGCGCACCAATGGCGAGGATTCAACCGACGCCGAGCTGGCCGAGGACATCGCCTACCTGCGCAAGACCTGGGCACGCATCAAGGAGGCATCGCTCAAGCTGCCGCCCATGTCGCTGCTGCACCAGGACCTGGACCTGCTGCAGCGCGTGCTGCGCGACCTGGTGGGCGACCACACGCAGACCATCCGCCTCGATTCGCTGGAGCAGTTCCAGCGCCTGCGCGCCTTCGGGCAGGAATTCATGCCGGCCGCGGCGCCCAAGCTGCAGCACTACAAGGGCGAGCGCCCCATCTTCGACCTCTACTCCATCGACGAGGAAGTCGCCAAGGCCCTGGGCCGGCGCGTGGACCTGAAATCGGGCGGCTACCTGATCGTGGACCAGACCGAGGCGCTCACCACCATCGATGTGAACACCGGCGGCTACGTGGGTGCGCGCAATTTCGACGACACCATCTTCAAGACCAACCTGGAGGCCGCCCAGGCCATCGCCCGCCAGCTGCGCCTGCGCAACCTGGGGGGCATCATCATCGTGGACTTCATCGACATGGTGCAGGCGGGCCACCAGGAGGCCGTGCTCTCCGAGTTCAAGAAGCAGCTGGCACGCGACCGCGTCAAGACCATGGCCGGCGGCTTCTCGCAGCTGGGCCTGGTGGAGATGACGCGCAAGCGCACGCGCGAATCCCTGGCCCACATGCTGTGCGAGCCTTGTGAGGCCTGCCAGGGCAAGGGCAGCGTGAAGACCGCGCGCAGCGTCTGCTACGACATCCTGCGCGAGATCCTGCGCGAGGCACGCCAGTTCAACCCGCGCGAGTTCCGTGTGGTCGCCTCGGCACGCGTGGTGGAACTGTTCCTCGACGAGGAAAGCCAGCACCTGGCAGGGCTGTCGGATTTCATCCGCAAGCCGATCTCGCTGCAGTCCGAAAGCGCGATGGGGCAGGAGCAGTACGACATCGTGCTGCTGTGAGGGCATAGGCGCGGGCTGCGGCATGTCCGCATCCGCTGCATTGCCGAACGGGCTTGCCCGCGTCTCGCAGGCTGTGCGGCCTGTGAACAATCACAACAACAGGGGAGTAGCCATGCCAGCGTTGCGCGTCGGAATTTTTTTGCTGCTTGTCCTCGGGTTGGTCGCCTGCAGGCACCGCGTGCCGCAGACGGTCTCCCGCATGCCCTCCGTGCCGGCAACACAGGCCCCTGCCGTGGCCCCGAAGCCCTCGGTGCAAACCCAGCTCGAAGCGCTGCGGCGCATGCATGCCGACGGACTGATCACCCAGCAGGAGTACGACACCAAGCGCAAGAAAGCCCTGGAAGGAATTTGACAGCCGCTATATCTCCTCGACGATCTTCTTTCGCTTGTCTTCGAATTCTTCAGGGGTGATGAGCCTGCTGTCGAGCAGGTTCTTCAATTGGCGCAGGCGCGCCTCTGCTGATAAAGGCGTGGTGTTGGCGCTGACCGCAGGGGCTTGCATGCGGGCGGCCACCGGTTGCGTGCCCGCAGGGGCTGCCACGAACGCCGGAAGCTCCGGCAGTTTGCCCTGAATGCTCGGCCGGGTGACCATGGCAGAGAGCGAGGCGACCGTCTGGCGCCCCCAGGCTTCTGCGGCAGACGCGGAGCTTGTGTCTCCAGCGAAGTACACATTGAGCCTGAAATAGTCGCCCTGGTGGTGCTTGGTGTAGAACACCCGCAGCATCGAGCGGGGGAGCGCGTACCCATTGTCCTGGGCCCAGCGCACCAGCTCCTTGTGGGTGGCGCTGGCGGCATCGAAAGTGCCTGCGGCCTGGTTGGCAACGACAAAGCACTCGGGCATGTTCACGGTCTGCTGGAGCGTGCTTTTGACGATGAAGGCAGTTTCTTCCTTGCACGGGTCATCTCTCCACCGCGTGACGTAGTAAAAACTGCGTGCGGGCGCACTGAAGACGACGATGGCGGAGAGGGTCTTGTCGTGTATCTGGACAGCGGCAAACCTGTGCCGCGGTGGTGAATCTGAATTGGTCTGGATTCGACCGTTCTCTTCCGTCTTGGCGGCCAGGATCCATTCGCCTGCGGGGAGCTGCATCGACAATTTGCCGATGGTCAATGTGCGATCCGCAATAGGTTGCCCAACGACCGCATCCTTGAATTCAATGGCGTGTGCGGCGGAAAGATGCGCCGCAAGGATGATGGCAGCACCGAGGGCGAGGCGGAATTTCTTCATGAATACAAGTCTACCGTCAGATCCTGCAATGACCCTGGGCCATCACGTCACCTTTGTGCCGGAGCTTGCTTCGCATATGCTCTTGCCATTCAAACATCAACATTCTGGAGGGCTTGATGGTAGTGCTTCGCGTGGGAGTTCTGGGGTTTGCCATTTGCTTGACCGCATGTGCCAATCGGCCGGCCAGCATCAAGCCGTCGTTTGTTTCCCATGAGCGGTTTATCGCGCTGGAATGCCCCGCCATTCAGGAGCGCCTGGTGTCTGCGCGCAGCGATCTGGCCCGCTACTCCGTCATGCAGGAGCAGAAGGCCAACAACGACGCTGTGGGTGTTTTTTTGCTGGGAGTGCCTTTCAGCAAGATGTCCGGAGACCATGAGGCCGATGTCGCACGTGCGAAGGGCGAGATCGAAGCGTTGGAGACCGCGCAGATCAAGAACCGGTGCGACACCTTTGCCGCTCCTCGTATCCAGGCGGCGCCAGCGCCGGCAGCACAAGCTGCCGCAGCACCGATGCAGGCAACCCCGGTTGCAACCTCCCCGTCCTCGGTTCAAACCCAGCTCGAAGCGCTGCGGCGCTTGCATGCCGATGGATTGATCACGCAACAGGAATACGACGCCAAGCGCAAGAAAGTGCTGGACGGACTGTGATGCCGTCTGGCGGTTGAAGCCCGTCTACATCTCGTCGACGATCTTCTTTCGCTTGCCTTCGTACTCTTCGGGGGTGATCAGCTTGCTGTCGAGCAAGGACTTCAGCTGTCGCAGGCGCGCTTCAGCCGAACCGGGGGCGGCAGCGGTCGCGCTGCCGGCCATGGATTGTGCGGCGACAGGTTGTGTGGCCCCTAGAGTGGACGCGAATGCCGGGAGCTCGGGCAACTGTGCCAGGGGAGTGGCCCGGGTGATCATGGCGGTGAGAGACGAGGCCGCCTCGCGTCCCCAGGCTTCTGCGGCAGGTGCGGAGTCGAGGCCTCCCGCGAAGTGCGCGTTGAGTCTGAAGTAGTCGCCCTTGTGGTACTTGGTGTGGTGCACCTGAAGCATGGGGACGGGGAGCGCATAGCTGTTGCTGTGGGCCCAGCGTGCAACCTCCTTGTGGGTGTCCGACAAGGCTTCAAAAGCGCCTGCATTCAGGTTGGCAACCACAAAGCATTCGGGCATGGCCCTGGTCTGGTTCAATGTGCTTTTGACGATGTAGGAGGTCACGTTCTTGCACGGCTCATCGCTCCACTGGGTAACGGCATAGCTCCAGGCGGGCCCGCTGAACATGATGACAGCGGAGATGGTCTTGTCGCGTACCTGCACCACGGCGAACCTGTGCAATGGTGGTGCAGGCATGTTGGGCTGTGATCCGCCTCCCACTTGCGCCTTCGCGGCCAAAATCCACTCGCCGCTCGGGAGTTGCATCGACAATTTGCCCACGGTCAAGGTGCGATCCGCAATGGCCTGGCCAATCACCGCGTTCTTGAACTCGGTCGCATTTGCAGTAGAAAATTGAGCAGCCAGTACGATGGCAGCACCGAAGGCAAGACAGGTCTTTTTCATGCAGGCAAGTCTACCGTCAGACTCTGCAGTTGCTTTGCCTGCCTCCAAGGAGATGACGATGTTGGTCTGCATTCACCCGGAGTACCGTCCATGGCACTGATCGAACAACGCCTCGCGCAACTCGGGCTTCGCCTGCCGGCGCAGATCCAGCCTCCGCCGGGCGTCGCCCTGCCGTTTGCCTTCGTGCAGATCCAGGGCACGCGGGTGCTGTTCTCCGGCCATGGGCCGTTGAACGACGATGGTTCGATTGCCGGGCCGCTGGGCAAGCTGGGTCAGGATTTGACCGTCGAGCAGGGCTATGAGCAGGCGCGCAGGGTGGCGCTGTCGGTCCTGGGGAGCCTGAAGAGGGCGCTCGGCGACCTGGACCGGATCTCGGCCTGGACTCGCGTCTTTGGCATGGTGAATTGCACGCCCGACTTTGCGGCCCAGCCCGCGGTCATCAACGGTTTTTCGCACCTCATCCTGGAGCTGTATGGCGAAGATCGCGGCATGCACACGCGCAGTGCGGTGGGCATGGCGGCGCTGCCGTTCAACATCCCGGTCGAGATCGAAGGGGAAGTGGCGCTCTACGGCTGAGGCTGGCCGACGTGCAGTGGATTAGGATGCGCCATCTGCCGCATCCCCCATGACCGAGCGCCTCTTTCTTCGCCTCGATGGCGACACCGTGCACGGGCCGGAAAGCACCGTACCTGTCGATACGCTGCGCGCCTTTTCGGTGGGCGCGCGCCTGGCGCCCCATGTCTCCCAGATCCTGCGGTACCGCGAAACCTTTGCCGAGGGTGCCGGGGTGGCCGAGCGCGTGCTGCCCGATGGGGCCGTTCGCCTGGTGGTCCATCTGGAGGATGGCACGCCAGCAGGCCCGGCGGGTGAGTCCCAGGGCAGCGTGGCCATCGGTTCCGCCACGGCACCCGTGCTGCTGCGTTGGCGCGGTGGCAGCCGCATGCACAGCATCTCGGTCGCGCTGCGCCCCGGCGCCGCATCGGCCTTGCTCGGGTTGCCGGCCGGGGAGCTGCAGGGCATGGCGGTGCCGCTGGAGGCGCTGTGGGGCAGGGACTTCGCCGAATTGCGCGAGCGCATGGCCGAGCAGCCGGACGATGGGGCACGGGTGGCCGTGCTGCAGGCCGCGCTGGCGCAACGCCTTGCGCGCGGCACCATGCCTGCAAACCCCTGCGCCGCGCAGGCCGCCGCCTTGCTGACGGCATCGGCAGGCCGGATGCGCCCCCGGGAGGTGGCCCGTGCCGTGGGTGTGGGCGAGCGGCGCCTGCAGCAGATCTTCCGTGCCGAGGTGGGCATGTCGCCCAAGGCCTGGGGTCGGCTTGCGCGCCTGCATGCCTGCCTGCGCGCGCTGCGCGGCGGTCCCTCTGCGCCGCCGTGGGCCGCTCTGGCAGCCGATGGCGGTTTCTACGACCAGGCGCACCTGGCCAACGAGTTCCGCGTGCTCTGCGGGCTCTCGCCCACCGAGTTCCTGCAGCGCGGCGTTTCGCTTTCTTCCAAGACATAGACCGCTGGCGTCGGTACCGTGGCATCCATCGAAGGAAAAAAGGACGCAACGCATGAATCCGACACACAACTCCCTCAGGGGAAAAGTCGCCCTCGTGGCGGGAGCCACCCGGGGTGCCGGCCGTGGCATTGCCGTGCAACTCGGAGCGGCAGGCGCCACCGTCTACGTGACCGGCCGCTCATCGGGCGCGCAGCGCTCCGAGATGGACCGGCCCGAGACCATCGAGGAGACCGCGGCGCTCGTGGACCAGGCCGGTGGCCAGGGCATTGCGGTGCGGGTGGACCACCTGGTGCAGGATGAGGTGCGCGCCCTGGTGGCACGCATCGAACGCGAGCAGGGCGCATTGCACCTGTTGGTGAATGACATCTTCGGCGCCACCCATATCGAATGGAACAAGACCGTGTGGGGGTCCGACCTGGACTATGGCCTGCGCACCCTGCGCCTGGCGGTGGACACGCATGCCATCACCAGCCATTTCGCGCTTCCGCTGCTGCTGAAGTCACCCGGCGGGCTGGTGGTGGAAGTCAACGATGGCACGGCCGAATACAACGGCACGCGCTACCGCAACTCCTTCTTCTACGACATCGCCAAGGCTGCGGTGCTGCGCATGGGATTTGCGCTGGGGCATGAGCTGGCGCCGCACGGCGCCACCGCCGTGTCGCTGTCGCCCGGCTGGCTGCGCTCGGAGGCCATGCTGGAGGCCTTTGGCGTCACGGAGGCCACCTGGCGCGATGCGATCACCCGGGTTCCGGGCTTTGCGGTGGCCGAAAGCCCTGCTTATGTGGGCCGCGCCGTGGTGGCCCTGGCGCAGGACCCCGCGGTGGCGCGCTGGAACGGGCAGTCCCTGTCCAGCGGGCAGCTGGCGCGGGTCTATGGCTTCACGGACCTCGATGGCAGCCAGCCCGATGCCTGGGGCCACATGCTGGCCGAGGAGCGGGCGGGCAAGCCGGTGGATGTGGCGGGCTACCGATGACGGCTCGCAGGCCGCCCACAGGTCACAGCTTGCGCAGCCGCTCCAATGCAGCGCGCAGGGTGTCGTCCTTCTTGGCGAAGCAGAAACGCACCACGCGCTGGTCGAAGCCGTCGCCGTAGAAGGCCGACAGCGGGATCGCCGCCACGCCGATCTCGCGCGTGAGCCACTGGCAGAAGTCCGATTCATTGAGATCGCTCACGGCCGAGATGTCCACGCACTGGAAGTAGCTGCCCGTGCTGGGCAAGAGCTTCAGGCGCGAGCCGGCCAGGCCTTCGCGGAACAGGTCGCGCTTGGCCTGGTAGAAGGCGGGCAGCTGCAGGTAGGGGGCGGGGTCCTTGAGGTAGGTGGCCAGGCCGTACTGCACGGGGGTGTTCACCGTGAACACGTTGAACTGGTGCACCTTGCGGAACTCGGCCGTCAGCGCGGCGGGCGCGGCCACCGTGCCCACCTTCCAGCCCGTGACGTGGAAGGTCTTGCCAAAGCTCGAGACGATGAAGGCGCGCGCCGCAAGGCCCGCAAAGCGCGCAGCACTCTGGTGCTGGCCGCCGTCGAACACCATGTGCTCGTAGACCTCGTCGCTGATCAGCAGGATGTCGGTGGGGGCGAGCAGGTCCTGCAAGGCCTGCATGTCCTCGGCGCTCCAGACGGTAGCGCTGGGGTTGTGCGGGGTGTTGATAAGGATGGCACGCGTGCGTGGCGTGATGGCGGCGCTGATCTTGCCGAAGTCGGGCCGGAACGTGCCGGGCGTGAGCGGCACGCGCACCGCGCGGCCGCCGGCCAGCTCGATGTTGGGCACATAGCTGTCGTAGCAGGGGTCGAGCACGATGACTTCATCGCCCGGGTGCACGATGGCCAGGATGGCGGTGATGATGGCCTGCGTGGCGCCGGCGGTGATGGTGATCTCGCTCGCCGGGTCGTAGCGGCGGCCGTGCAGGGCCTCGATCTTGGCCGACACGGCCTCGCGCAGTGCGGGCACGCCGGTCATGGGCGGGTACTGGTTGTGGCCGGCCTGCATGGCGGCGGTAACGGCATCGACCAGTGCCGGGTCGCAGGCGAAGTCCGGAAAACCCTGGCCCAGGTTCACGGCGTCGTGCTCGGCGGCCAGCGCCGACATCACGGTGAAGATGGTGGTGCCCACCTGGGGCAGCTTGCTGGCAAGGGCAGGGGTGCGTGCGGTGTCGGTCGCGAGGGTCATTGGAAGGAACGAAAAGAGAAGAAAAACAGGGAATGGAGGGGGTAAGGAAACAGGACCTACGTGGCCCCTTTGCGGAAGATCACCACGTCGATGTCGCTCGGCGCGCCCCAGCGTACCAGCGGGTAGGCCGCCACGATGGACAGCCAGATCAACGGTGCCAGCCAGCGCAGGCCCGACTTCACATAGGCAATGCGTGCGTACAGGCCGCCCAGGTGGATGCTTGCCAGGTGGGCCGAGTCGACCAGGGTGAGGCCGTGCCGTGCACTCAACTGGGTGAGGTTGCGGGCATGGAAGTAGTGCAGGTGCGGCGAGGGCATGTCTTTTTGCCAGAGCCGGTCGAAGAAGGCACCCGCGCCGAAGCGGTGCAGCAGTTTGCTGGTGCGGTAGAAGATGCCGCGGCTGGAAGGCAGGTTCAGCACCAGCAGGCCCCCTGGGGCCAGCCGTGCCATGCACTGGGCCAGCAGGGTGTCGGAATGCGGAATGTGCTCGAACACGTCGTTGAAGACGATCACCTCGAACTGCTCGCCCTCGGCGAGCACATCGGGAAAGAAGCCCTCGCGCACCAGCGCACCGGTACGCTGCGCCTGCTCGCAGACGGCACGGTCCGGCTCCAGGCCCAGGGCGCTGAATCCCCGGCCTGCTGCGGCCTTCACGAACCAGCCATGGGCCGCACCCACGTCCAGCAAGCGGCTACCCGCAGGGGCGACGTGCTGGCCGATGCGGTCCAGCAGTTGGCGGAAGTTGAGCTCGCGCAGGCTCTTGAGGCCGGTGTCGCGCCGGGCTTCATCGACCTTCTGGTGCGATGCGGCCTGGTTGATCGCTGGCGCGAGCTGCGCGGACTCGTAGCCGCACAGGGCGCACACCTGGTGCCATTTCTCGAGTCCGGCGCGCAGAGCCTGGCCACAGCAGACACAAGGCGGTGCTGCCGAAGAAATAGCATCCATGGTGCCTCCCCATCAGAGTTCGTAGTCGTTCACATGGCCACTCATCGCGCGGGCAATCAACTCGCGGCTCAGGCGGTCGCTCAGCAGTTCTGCGAATTTGTACACGAAATTGCGCAGGTAGGCTCCGCGCTTGAAGGCCACGCGCGCCACGCTCTGGCCGAACAGGTGGCCCACGGGGCGCACCACCAGGTCGCCCACGGGGTCGTCGCGCATGGCCATCTCGGCCACGATGCCGATGCCCAGGCCCAGGCGCACATAGGTCTTGATCACGTCCGAGTCGATGGCCTCGAGCGCGATGCGCGGCTGCAGACGGCGCGCGGCGAAGGCGTGGTCGATCTTGCCGCGGCCGGTGAACGAGGGGTGGTAGGTGATGAGCGCCTCGTGCGCGATGTCATCGAGGCCAATGCGTTCCTTTTGCGCCAGCGGGTGGCCGGGCGGCAGCACCAGCACGTGCTCCCACTCGTAGCAGGGCAGGGTGACGAGTTCGGGGTAGTCGGCCAGGGACTCGGTGGCCATGCCGATCTCGGCCACCTCGTCGATGACCATGCGCGCCACCTGGTCGGGCGTGGCCTGGTGCAGGCTGATGTTGACCTTGGGGTAGGCCTCGCGCAGGCGTGCCACTGGCACGGGCAGCACGTAGCGGGCCTGGGTGTGGGTGGTGGCGATGCTCAGCGTGCCGTTGTCCTGGGCGCTGAACTGTTCGCCGATGCGCTTCAGGTTGCCCACCTCGCGCATGATGACCTCGATGCTCTTGAGCACATGCTGGCCGGGCTCGGTGATGCGCTTGAGGCGCTTGCCGTGGCGCGCGAAGATGTCAACGCCCAGCTCTTCTTCCAGCTCGATGATGGCCTTGGAGACGCCCGGCTGCGAGGTGTGCAGTGCCTTGGCGGCTTCGGTCAGGTTCAGGCCGCGCCGCGCGGCCTCCTGGACAAAGCGGAATTGGTGCAGATTCATATCTGATATCGCCTAAAGAGTTGCATCATTATGCTGCAAGCATCTAAGGGATATGCGGCGAGGTTGCAAAAACTCAGCTCTGAGACGACTCGCAGGCGATTTCCGCCATGAGTGCGGTCATGCGCGGGTCCTCGCCAATGGCCGTCTGCACGTTGAACTGCACGCCCGTGTGGGCGGTGCGCAATTGCTGCACCAGCACGGGCAAGTCCTCGCGCGCATGCTTTCCGGTGCCCAGGAACATGGGCACCACGGTGACCTGCCGGGCACCCTGGGCTACCAGTTGCGCCACGGCATCGGGCAGGGCGGGGGCGCACAGCTCCAGGTAGGCGCAGGCCACGGGCCGGTGGGGTTGCTGCGCCGCTATGCGTGCAGCCACGGCTTCCATGGGCGCGCGCCACAGGGGGTCGCGCGAGCCGTGGGCGAAAAGAACGATGGCGTGGTTGGTCATGGGTGTGGCTAGCGTCTGAGTACCAGCCAACTGAAGGCGCCCAGCGACAGCAGGGAGTAGATCAGCCCCGGCGCCGCAGCCGTGAGCCAGGGCGACCAGTTCTGCAGGTTGCCGGCGTAGCCGAACACGTTGTTGAGCAGGAAGAAGCTGATGCCGGCCATGACGCCGCCGAATACATAGCCGGCGATGCCGCCCGAGCGGAAATGCAGGTAGGCAAAGGGCAGGGCCAGCACCACCATCACCAGGCAGGACAGGGGGTAGAACACCTTGCGCCAGAATTCGATCTCGTAGCGCTGGGCCGACTGGCCGTTGCTGTCCAGGTGGCGGATGTACTGGAACAGGTCCACCGTGGCCATGCGGTCGGGCTTGAGCAGCGAGGCCGCCACCATGTCGGCGCTGATGCGGGTGGGCCATTGCAGTGCGGGCACGTCCAGCCGGTCCACTCGCGCCTGGTCTTCGCCGCGCTGCAAAAAGCTGCTGCGCTGCACGCCGGTGAGCTCCCAGGCACCGCCGTCGCCGAAGCGCCCCGATGCGGCGCGGGTCTGCGAGGCGAGCAGGCCCTTGGCGTTGAATTCGAAGATGCGGATGTCCAGCATGCCGCCATCGGGCGTGAGGGCGCGCACATTGACTGCGTAGGAGTGGTCGTTCTGGCGTTCCTTGAGCCACGCGCCGGTGGCACCCGAGGTGAGGCGCCCCAGGTGGCGCACCTTGATGAGTTGCGCGGCCTTGTCGCTCAGGGGCGCGATGTAGTCGCCCACGGCAAAGGTCAGCACCACGAAGAACCCGCCCAGTGTGAGCAGGGTGCGCATGGCGCGCCAGGGCCCCATGCCGCTGGTGCGCATGATGGTGAATTCGGAGCTCTGCGCCAGGCGCGCCATCACGAAAATGGTGCCGATCAGCACCGTGATGGGCAGCAATTCGTACAGGTGGCTCGGGATGCTGAGCACCACGAACAGCATGGCGTGCGAGAGCTGGTAGCCCTGGGGCCCGGTGCGGCCCACCCAGCGCAGTTCATCGACCAGGTCGAAGAAGAAGAACAGGGCCAGGAAGCCGATGGTGACGTAAGCCACCGCGAAGAAGGCCTCGCGGTGGATCAGGCGGCGGATGGTTTTCATGCGGGGCTCCGGCGCTGCCACAGGCGGCGCAGGCTCCAGTTGTTGTGGCGTGCGGTCAGTACCAGCAGCGAGAAGGCCAGGGTGCCGCCGTGCAGCATGAGCATGAAGCTGCCAAGGCCCAGGCGCCCGGCGCCGACCCAGCTGGTGCCCAGGGTCATGAGGTTGTAGTAGACGATGAAGGCGAAGAGCGCGAACACCAGGCTGGTGCTGCGCCCGGCACGCGGGTTGACCGTGGCCACGGCCAGGCCCAGGACCACGAAGTTCAGCGCCGCCAGGGCCAGGCCGATGCGCCAGCCCAGCTCGGCCCGGTAGGCGGGCAGGGGCTGCATCAGCAGCTCATGGGTGGCACGGGTCTTGACCGACAGCTCCTCGGCGGAGCCGGCGGGGGCCGAGCCGATGCGGGTGGTGTATTCCTCGAACTCGCTGATCTTGAGGCCGGGCTTGTCGTGCTCGGTTTCCAGCCGCTGGCCCTGGACCAGCGTGGCGATGCGCTCGCCGTCCTTGGTTTCCAGCCGGGCGCTGCGCGCGGAGGTGACCGTTTCCTTCTTGGCCACGTTGGTGGCGATGAAGATGTTGTTGCCGGCCAGGTTGTCGGGGCTGTCCTTGTCGATGAAGAACACCCGGCTGCCGTTGGCCGACTCCTGGAACTCACCGGGGGCGATGCGGTCGATGTCGCTGCGCTGCTCGTAACGGGTCTTGAGCTCCTGGATCTGGGTGTTGGCCCAGGGCCATACCAGCAGCGAGAGCACGGAGATCACCAGCATGGACGGCCAGGCAAAACGCAGCAGCGGGCGCAGCAGGCTGGTCAGGCCGCGACCGCTGGCGAACCAGATCACCATCTCGCTGTCGCGGTACATGCGCGAAAGCGTGCTGACCACGGCGACGAACAGGCTCAGCGTCAAAATGGTGGACAGCTGGCCCAGCACGGTGAAGCCCATGACCAGCATCACGTCGGACGGGCTCACGCTGCCACGCGAGGCCTGGCCCAGCGTGCGGATGAGCATCATGGTCATCACCACGGTGACCAGCACCACCAGTGTGGCCCCGAAGCTGCGCGCCAGCTCCTTGCGGATGGATGAATCGAATAACATTGGCTCTGAGGAAAACACCGATTATGAACTTTGATCTGAAGACCCTTGAGTTGCCGGCAGCTGCTTTGGAAAAATGCGACCTGCTGGTCGTGTTGGTTCCGGAGGGCTTCAAGCCCGGGCGCGATGCCCTGTCCACGCTGGCGGCCCTGGCGCTCAAGCAAGGCGATTTTTCCGCCAAGCCCGGCAAGAGCCTGCCGCTGTACCAGGTGCCTGCCGTGGCAGCGCGCCGCGTGCTGCTGCTGGGCGTGGGCGATGGCGCGGCCCGTTCCGTGCGCCAGGCCCTGGGCGCTGCTGCGGGCGCGTTGAAGACACCCCAGACCAAGCGCGTGGTGCTGTGCTTTGCCGGCAGCGCCCAGGCCGACGCGGTGTGCGCCGCGGTGCAGGCCGTGGCCGATGCCAGCTATGTCTACACCACGACCAAGCCCAAGGCCGAGGCGCGCAGCCTCTCCCGCCTGGTGGTGGGCGTGCCCGACCCCTCCGAGGTGCGCGTGGCCTTCTACCAGGGCGTGGCCCTCGTCGAAGGGGTGGAGTTTGCCCGCGAGTGGGGCAACCGCCCTGCCAACCATGCCACGCCCACCCTGCTGGCCAATGCCGCCAAGACGCTGGCCAAGCAGCCGCGCATCCAGTGCAAGGTGCATGGCCCGGCCGAGGTCGAGCGCCTGGGCATGGGTTCCTTCATGGCCGTGGCCAAGGGGTCGGAAGAGCCGCTGCGCTTCATCGAGCTGCGCTACAGCGGCGGTGCCAAGGACCAGGCTCCCGTGGTGCTGGTCGGCAAGGGGATCACCTTCGATACCGGGGGCATCTCCATCAAGCCTGCGGCCGAGATGGACGAGATGAAATTCGACATGTGCGGCGCCGCCAGCGTGCTGGGCGTGTTCCGTGCCCTGGGCGAGCTGCAGCCGGCCATCAACGTGGTGGGCCTGATCCCCGCCTGCGAGAACATGCCCGACGGCCGTGCCGTGAAGCCCGGCGATGTGGTGACCAGCATGAGCGGCCAAACCATCGAGGTGCTCAACACCGACGCCGAAGGCCGGCTGGTGCTGTGCGATGCGCTGACCTATGCCGCACGCTTCAAGCCGGCGGCGGTGGTGGACATCGCCACGCTCACCGGTGCCTGCGTGATCGCACTGGGTGGTGTGCGCAGCGGCCTGTTCAGCAACAACGAAGGCCTGGCCCAGGCGCTGCAGGCGGCGGGTGAGGCGGCGCAGGACCCGTGCTGGCGCATGCCGCTGGATGACGACTACGCCGACGGCCTGAAGAGCAACTTTGCCGACATGGGCAACGTGGCTGGTCGCGCGGGCGGTGCCATCACGGCCGCCAAGTTCCTGCAGAAGTTCGTGGGCGACATGCCCTGGGCGCATCTGGACATCGCCGGTACCGCCTGGAAGGGCGGGGCGGCCAAAGGCTCCACCGGCCGCCCGGTCGGCCTGTTGGTGCAGTACCTGCTGGACCGGGAGGCGCAAGCGTCCGAGGCGCCCAAGCCCGCCGCCAAGCGTGCGCGCGCCAAGGCCGCCTGAGCCCCGATGACCGAGGTCGCCTTCCATTTCAACGCGCCGGACAAGGTGGCCTACGCCTGCCGGTTTGCGCGCAAGGTGCTGCGCAGCGATGCCCGCCTGGTGATCGCCGGTCCGGCCCATGTGCTGGCGGCCCTGGACCGGCAGATGTGGAGCATGGCGCCGCAGGATTTCGTCGCCCACTGCACCGACGCGGCCGACGAGGAGCTGCGCCTGGCTTCGCCGGTGCTGCTCACGTCCGATGTGCAGGGTGCTCCGCACCACGAGGTGCTGTTGAACCTGGGCGCCGAGGTGCCTGAAGGTTTCGGGCGCTTCGAAAAGCTGATCGAAGTGGTCAGCGCCCATGACGAGGAAGACCGGGGGCAGGCGCGCAACCGCTGGCGCCACTACGCTTCGCGCGGCTACGCCATCGTGCGCCACGATCTGGTGCTGAAAGGCGCTTGATGGCCACCATGCCGCCCCGTACGCCGCCCCGTTTCGTACCCACGCTCACTGAAGTGGTGCAGGCGCCGGGTGCCATGCCCGTGCCGCTGGTGGCCAAGCCGCCAGTGCCTTCGGCGGCGCCTGCGCGCCCGCTTACTGCAGCGGCCCCGGATGGCCCCGTTGCCAGCCGCGGCGCCGCGCCGCAGAGCGCTCCGGCGCGCCCGCCTGCCGCCGCCACTCCCGCAGCGTCTTCGCCGGTGGCGCAGGCGGCCGGCCGTGCACTGGAGGCCCTGGCATTGCGGCGCGCGCAGATTGCAGCGGCAGCAGTTGCCCCCCCGGCACCCGTGGTCGCTCCTGTCGCCACGCCGGCTCCCGCGCCTGCAGTACCTGCCGCTTCCGTGCCTGCCAGGCCTTTGGTCGCTGCGCCTGGGCCTGTTGCGGCACCGCTTGGCGTGCCCGCCGCGGCAGCTGCACCTGCCGTGCCGAATGTGGGGCAGCCGGCGGCCGCGCGTGCACTGCCAGAGGGCATGGAGGAGTACATGGTGCACCGGGTCATGCAGCGGGTGGACGTGGCACTGGACCAGCGCCTGCGCGATGCCATCGCCACTGTGGTGCAGGAGCAGACGCGTTCAGTGCTTCCGCGCCTGCGCGAGGAGATCGAATCCGTGGTTCGCCACGCTGTGTACGAGGCTGTGGCCGATGAGCTTGCCGGCGGCCAGCCCACGCCCACCAAGGGATGACAGGGTATTCCCCTGTGGTTTCTCCCACATTTAATCGTGTTCCCTAATGATCTGGCCCGTAAATTGCGATATGTTCGCCTGCGTTGAGACACAAGAACATTTCTCAGCGTTTATCTTTACTGGAGATTGATATGCAATTGAAGTTGAAACTGACCGTGGTTGCTGCTATCGCGGCTGCTGCTGGTGTGGCCTCTGCACAAGAGCAGGTGGTCAAGATCGGCCACGTGGCTCCGGTTTCCGGCGCCCAAGCCCACTACGGCAAGGACAACGAAAATGGCGCCCGCATGGCCATTGAAGAGCTGAACGCACAAGGCGTGACGATCGGCGGCAAGAAGATCAAGTTCGAGCTGCAGGCTGAAGACGACGCTGCGGATCCGAAGCAGGGCACGGCTGCTGCACAGAAGCTGTGCGACGCCAAGGTTGCTGGCGTGGTCGGTCACCTCAACTCCGGTACCACCATCCCCGCTTCCAAGGTCTACAACGACTGCGGCATCCCCCACGTGACCGGCGCGGCCACCAACCCCAACCTGACCAAGCCAGGCTACAAGACCACGTTCCGCATCATCGCCAACGACAACGCCCTGGGCGCTGGTCTGGCTGCCTACGCCGTGGACACGCTGAAGCTCAAGTCGGTCGCCATCATCGACGACCGTACCGCTTACGGCCAGGGTGTGGCCGACGTGTTCAAGAAGACCGCAGCCGCCAAGGGCATGAAGGTGGTGGACGAGCAGTTCACGACCGACAAGGCCACGGACTTCATGGCCATCCTGACCGCCATCAAGGCCAAGAACCCCGACGCCATCTTCTACGGCGGCATGGACCCCCAAGGTGGCCCGATGCTGCGCCAGATGGAACAGCTGGGCATGGGCAACGTGAAGTACTTCGGTGGTGACGGCATCTGCACGGCCGAAATCGCCAAGCTGGCTGCCGGCGCCAAGACCCTGGCCAACGTGATCTGCGCCGAAGGCGGCGCATCGCTGGCCAAGATGCCTGGCGGCACGGCCTGGAAGGCCAAGTACGACGCCAAGTACCCCAACCAGTTCCAGGTGTACAGCCCCTACACCTACGACGCCACGTTCCTGATCGTGGACGCCATGAAGCGCGCCAACTCGGTCGACCCCAAGGTCTACACCCCCGAGCTGCTCAAGTCCAGCTTCAAGGGCGTGACCTCGACGATCGCCTTCGAACCCAACGGCGAAATGAAGAACCCTGCCATCACCCTGTACAACTACAAGGACGGCAAGAAGACCCCCCTGAACTAAGGCACGGACTTGCCTTCAACCGGCTAACGTCGTTGGGGAGCCTTGCCGTGCTACAGCACTGTCTGCGGCTCCCCGCCTAGTTATCCGGTCGAATGCAATCCGTGTGGGAGCGCTGCCTTCGGGCGGCGCACCACAGGGCAAAAAAGGCTTCCCTCGGGAAGCCTTTTTTATTGGTGCTCGCTGCGTTGCAGCGCTCAGTTGCTAGCGTCGCACCTGCAGAGAACCTGGATTCACGATATTGGTCGGCGTGCCCTTGATGAAGTTCACCACGTTGTCGAAGGCCGCACCAAAGTAGAGCTCGTAGCTGTCCTGCTCCACATAGCCGATGTGCGGCGTGCAGATGCAGTTCTCCAGGCGCAGCAGGGCATGGCCCTGCAGGATGGGCTCGCTCTCGAATACGTCCACGGCCGCCATGCCGGGGCGGCCCCGGTTCAAGGCGGCGATCAGGGCGTCGGACTCGACCAGTTCGGCGCGCGAGGTGTTCACGAACAGCGAGGTGGGCTTCATGCACGACAGGTCTTCGAGCGAGATGATGCCGCGTGTCTCATCGTTCAGGCGCAGGTGCACCGAGATCACGTCGCACTGCGAGAAGAACTCCTCGCGCGTGGTGGCTGCCTGGTAGCCATCGGTCAGGGCCTGGGCGCGCGATGCCTCGCGGCCCCAGACGCGCACGTTCATGCCGAAGGCGCGGCCATAGCCGGCCACGAGCTGACCGATGCGGCCGTAGCCCCAGATGCCCAGCGTCTTGCCGCGCAGCACCGTGCCCAGCCCGAAGTTGGGCGGCATGGACGCGGTCTTGAGGCCCGACTGCTGCCAGGCCCCATGCTTGAGGTTGGAGATGTACTGCGGCAGCCGGCGCGTGGCGGCCATCACCAGTGCCCAGGTGAGTTCGGCCGGTGCCACGGGTGAACCGACGCCCTCGGCCACGGCAATGCCACGCTCGGTGCAGGCTGCCACGTCGATGTGGTTGCCGATCTTGCCGGTCTGGGCAATGAGCTTGAGGCGCGGCAGCTTTTCGACCAGCTGGCGGGTGATCTGGGTGCGCTCGCGCACCAGCACGATGATGTCGGCGTCCTTGAGCCGTATCGACAGCTGGCCCAGGCCCTTGACGGTGTTGGTATAGACCTTGGCGGTGTAGGCGTCGAGCCGGGTGGCGCAATGGAGCTTGCGCACTGCGTCCTGGTAGTCGTCGAGGATCACGATGTTCATCCCGACATTGTGCCTTGGCGGGCCGCAGTCTTTGTGCCCCAAGCCCCGTCGGGCGTGCAGCATTTGCAACGCTGCGTGAATGCCACATGCCTCGACGGCCTGGGTGCATGCGCAATACCGGTGCCCGCGGCCGTTGCGGCGGGCTCTGCGCAGTCGCTGGCCGGCCGTTGCAGGCCATGGTGGCCGTGTCCCCGCGCCAGCCCGCAGGCCGCGTGCTCAGTGTTGCAGCAGCGCCTCGCGCGCGGCCATGCGGTCCAGCTCCGCGCAGACATCGGCCATGCGGCCCGAGATCACCAGGCGCCCGGCATCGGCGCCCGAGGTGGTCGTGCGCAGCACGCGCACCACGCGGCGTGCCTGGACATGGTTGCACAGGGGGTCGGCGCCGGGGGCAGGGTGCAGGCTGCGCGTGCCCGTGGCCGGCAGTGCGATCTCGTCGCGTGGCGTGCGGGCCGTGGTGGGCCATGCGGGTGCCGCATGGGCGGGCACTGGCGCCTTGCAGGTGCGCAGCCGTGCCGCAGCGCTGTCGTGCCCGCCCTGCACGGCGATGGGCTGCAGCCAGCGTGTCAGCGCATGCAGCGGGTGGGAGAAGGCCGAAAAGGTCAAAGAAGCAATTCCCATGTGAAGACTCCGAAGGTCGGTGGTGAACACAGGCAGGATTGCAACGAACATGGCGCGGCCCAGGGCTGACCAGCGGCGGTGCCCGATACCCGGCACCCCGCCCGTCAAACGCCCGCCACCTGGGCAGCGCGACGGCAATTACATGAGCATGGTGTTGCGGATCAGGCCGACTGCCAGGCCTTCGATCTCGAAGGCTTCGCCGGGCTGCACGGTGATCACGGGGTAGTCCGGGTTCTCGGGCAGCAGCTCGATGCCGGTGGCCGTGCGGCGCAGGCGCTTGACGGTGACGTCGTCGCCCAGGCGGGCCACGATGATCTGGCCATTGCGCGCCTCGCGCGTGGACTGCACGGCCAGCAGGTCGCCGTCCATGATGCCGGCGTCGCGCATGGACATGCCGCGCACCTTGAGCAGGTAATCAGGCTTGTGCTGGAACAGGCTGTTTTCCACGCTGTAGGTCTGATCGACATGCTCCTGCGCGAGAATGGGCGAGCCCGCTGCGACCCGGCCGATCAGCGGCAGCATCAGCTGCGACAGGCCGGGAATGGGCAGGCTGAACTGGGTGCCGCGTGCTGCGTTGATGGAGCGCACTGTCTCGCCGCGCAGGCGAATGCCCCGCGAGGTGCCGCTCACCAGCTCGATCACGCCCTTGCGGGCCAGGGCCTGCAGGTGCTCTTCTGCCGCATTGGCGGACTTGAAGCCCAGCTCGGTCGCTATCTCGGCGCGGGTAGGGGGGGCACCGGTGCGCGCAATGGCGGTCTGGATCAGGTCCAGAATCTGTTGCTGGCGGGCAGTGAGCTTGGGGTTGTCGAGCATGGTGGTTTCCAGTGTGTGCCGGTACAGTGGCAAATAACTGTTTTTTAATCCAGTAGCTGTATTTTTCACCAGTTTTTCGGAGTATGCAAGTGAGTGCGCAAAAAATTGTGGTTCTGGGTACGGGCGGCACCATTGCCGGCACCGCTGCGCAGGTGGGGGACAACATCGGCTACACGGCCGCGCAGGTGGGGGTGGGCGAGCTGCTGGCGGCCGTTCCAGGGCTCCAGGCGCTGGCCGGTGGTCCCCTGGTGGTCGAGCAGGTGGCCCAGATCGACAGCAAGGACATGGAACATGGCGTGTGGCGGGCCCTGGCGCTGCGCTGCGCCGAGTGCCTGGCCGACCCCGCCGTGCGCGGAGTCGTCATCACCCATGGCACCGACACGATCGAAGAGACGGCCTGGTTCCTGCACTCCGTGCTGGATGCGACCAAGCCCGTGGTGCTGACCTGCGCCATGCGCCCCTCGACCGCGCTGGTGCCCGATGGCCCGCAGAACCTGCTCGACGCCGTGGCGGTGGCGGCCAGCGCTGGTGCGCAGGGCGTGGTGGTGGTGGCTGCCGGCACCATCCATGGCGCGCAGCGCGTGCACAAGGTGCACCCCTACCGGGTCGACCCGTTCAGCTCCGGTGATGCCGGGCCGCTGGGCTGGGTGGAAGAGGGCGCCGTGCGCCTGGTGCACGGCTGGCCCGCCGTCTCGCAAGGCAAGGGTCTTGCAGCCATGCAGAACCAGACCGCCGACGCACCCTGGCCCTGGGTGGAACTGGTGGTAAGCCATGCGGGCGCCAGCGGTCGTGCGGTGGACGCGCTGGTGCGCGATGGTGTCCAGGGTCTGGTCGTTGCCTGCACCGGCAACGGCACCCTGCACCACGCGCTGGAGGCCGCGTTGCTGCGGGCCCAGGCCGTGGGTGTGCGCGTGCTGCGCGCCACGCGCTGCCCCGAGGGGCAGTTGCTGCCCACGCCGGGCAATGCCCTCGTGGCCGCGCCCGGTCTGTCCCCCGTGAAGGCCCGCATCAGCCTGGTGCTCGATCTGCTGGGCTAGGAAGTCCTGAGCCAACCCACAACGCCAGGAAGCCCCGCATGTTCGCTGCCCTCCGATCCCATGTTTGGGCCTATCCGGCACTGGAGGTGGTGCACATCGTGGGCATTGCACTGCTGCTGGGCAACCTGGTGCTGCTGGAGCTGCGGGTGTTTGGCTGGGGTGCCGCGCTGCCGCCCCGGGACCTGGCGCGACTGAGCCTGTCGCTGGCACTGTGCGGCTTTGGCATGGCGGCCCTGTCCGGCCTGGTGATGTTTGCCACGCAGCCCCAGGAATTGCTCGCCAACCGGGCCTTCACCCTGAAGATGCTGTTGTTGATGCTTGCCGGCTGCAACGCGGCGTGGTTTCATGGGCGCGGTTCGCTCGCTCGGCTCGATGGCCTGGCGCGGGCGCAGATGCTGCTGTCCACTCTGATCTGGCTGGCCATCGTCGCCTGTGGTCGCTGGATAGCGTACCTCTGACATTCGAAAGGAAAAACTCCATGCCTTTGCAGCGTCGCCAGATTCTCACCGTGGCCAGTGTCCTTCCCCTTGTTCCCCTGGCGTCCCATGCGCACCACGGCTGGAGCAGTTTCGATGCGGACCGCCCGATCTACCTCGAAGGCACGGTGCGCAAGGTGCGCTGGCAGAACCCGCATGCCGAACTGGAGCTGGAGCTGCCCGCCAACCTGGCCTTGCCGCCCAACCTGGCACAGCGCGCAGTGCCCGCACAGACGGCACCGGTCGATGGCAAGGCCCTGCTGGCCCGTGCCGTGCTGCCGACGCGCAGGGACCGGATGTGGGAGGTCGAGCTGGCGCCGCTGACCCGCATGCAGGCCTGGCAGGTGGCCGAGATCAAGCCGGGCACGGCTATCTCGGTACTGGGCTTCACGTTGCGCGAGGAGAAGGGCGATCCGGTGCTGCGCGCCGAGTACCTGTTCGTCGATGGCAAGGCCTACGGCCTGCGCTCGAGTCCGGCCTGAGGCCAGAAGCGGCGCGCGCGTCGATTAGTGCACGTTTGGTTGCACAGCTTTTAGCCGCGCCATTGGTTCTGCGCGGGAGCGCAACTATCATCCGGCGCATCACTTTGCAGGAGTTGTCCCATGCGTTTCGTTTCCCTCTCTCTCGTGGCCGCAGCCGTGGCACTGGCAGCCCTGCCTGCGCAATCCCAGGACATGCCCAAGCGCAAGGCGGGGCTGTGGGAGATCAAGGCCACATCCAGCCCAGGCACGCCGCCCACCGTGATGCAGCAGTGCACGGATGAGGCCTTCGAGGCCCAGATGCAGAAGACGGCCCTGGAGCAGTCCAAGACCATGTGCAGCAAGAACGACATCAAGCGCAGTGGCAACACCATCACTGCCGATGCGGTCTGCAAGATCGGTTCGACCACGGTGACCTCGCAGTCGGTGAGCTCGGGCGACTATTCCAGCGCCTACAAGGTCGAGGTCAAAAGCACGTTCAACCCGCCGCTCATGGGCAAGGCCAGCGACAATACCGTGATGGAGGCCCGTTACCTCGGCCCCTGTGCCGCCGGCCAGAAGCCCGGCTCCATGACCATGCCCAACATGCCCATTCCTCCTGCCCCGAAGACCAAGTAAGCTGCGCGGCAGGCAGCGCCTCCAAGGCGTGCAGAAACGACAAAGCCGGGCATGCCCGGCTTTGTTGTTGGTGTGGCCGCAGCCGAAAAATCAGCTGGCCAGGGCTGCGAAGGCGCGCTGCGTGATGTCGTCCACGCTGCCCATGCCGCTGATGGCGCGGTACTGGGGGGCGGCTGCCGGTTCGGCCTTGGCCCACTGGCTGTAGTAGTCCACCAGGGGGCGGGTCTGGTCGCTGTAGACCTGCAGGCGCTTCTTGACGGTTTCTTCCTTGTCGTCGTCGCGCTGGATCAGGTCTTCACCGGTCACGTCGTCCTTGCCTTCCACCTTGGGTGGGTTGAACTTGACGTGGTAGGTGCGGCCGCTGGCGGGGTGCGAGCGGCGGCCGCTCATGCGTTCGATGATGGCCTCGAAGGGCACGTCGATCTCCAGCACGTAGTCGAGTTTCACGCCTGCGGCCTTCATCGCGTCGGCCTGGGGAATGGTGCGTGGGAAACCATCGAACAGGAACCCCTTGGCGCAGTCGGGCTGGGCAATGCGTTCCTTGACGAGGTTGATGATCAGGTCGTCGCTGACCAGGGCACCCGACTTCATGATCGCATCGGCCTGCAGGCCCAGCGGCGTGCCGGCCTTCACGGCAGCGCGCAGCATGTCGCCGGTGGAGATCTGCGGAATGCCGTACTTCTGGCAGATGAACGTGGCTTGCGTGCCCTTTCCGGCGCCGGGCGCGCCCAACAGAATCAGTCTCATGAAGGTCCTCGAAGGTTAGAAATCGGCTGGCACTGCTGGCAGGGGCGGATCGCGCGCCAGCGCAGAGGTCACCGCCGTGGCAGCAAAAAAAGACCGCAGTGCTCCACGGATGGGCAGGGGCTGCGGGGTGGTGTGCTGCTACGTCAGTGCTCGCGCAGGCGCTTGTGGGGCCCAGGATGCAATGCTCTCGTTGCGTCGAGGATAGCATGTGACCGCCTTGCACTGGCTTACACGCGCGATATGACGTGCGTATAAATGCGTAGGATGGGGCACCGTCGCACCAGATCAGTGCGCCCAGCCGCCTTGCAGCCCCTTTGGCGTCAGGCCAGCAGGGCGCGCACGCGCTCCAGGTCCTGCGGGGTGTCCACGCCGGGGCCGGGTGCCGTGTCCGTGACATGCACGGCAATGCGGTGGCCGTGCCACAGCGCACGCAACTGCTCCAGCGCCTCCATGACCTCGGTGGGTGCCTGGGTCAGCGTGGGAAAGGCGCGCAGAAAGCCTGCACGGTAGCTGTAGATGCCGATGTGGCGCAGCGGTGCGAAGCCTGCCGGCACTGCGCCCGTTGCGCTTTCCCACCAGGCCGTGCCCGCATGGTCGCGCGCCCACGGAATGGGGGCGCGGCTGAAGTAGTGCGCCAGGCCGCGGGCATCGAGCACCACCTTTACCACGTTCGGGTTTTCGTAGTCGGCCAGGGTGTGGATGGTGTGCGCAGCCGTGCCCATGCTGGCCTCGGGCCGCGCTGGCAACAGGGCCGCCACGGCGTCGATGAGGCTCGCGTCCATCAGCGGTTCGTCGCCCTGCACATTGACCACGATGTCGTCGCCTGCCAGGCCCAGTTGCTCGCAGGCCTCGGCCAGCCGGTCGCTGCCGCTGGCATGGTCGGTGCGGGTCAGGATGGCGGGCACGCCATGCGCCTGGCAGGCGTGCAGCACGCGCGCGTCATCGGCCGCCACCACCACGCGGGCGGCGCCGCTCAGCGCCGCGCGCTGGGCCACGCGCACCACCATGGGCAGGCCGGCGATGTCGGCCAGGGGTTTGTCCGGCAGCCGGCTCGATGCCATGCGCGCCGGGATCACGACCGTGAAGGGCGCGGATGCGGGCACCACCGCGCTCATGCCTCGACTTCTTCGTCGGTCAGCGTGCGCGCCTCGTTTTCGAGCAGCACGGGGATGCCGTCGCGCACCGGGTAGGCCAGGCGCGCGCTGCGCGAGACCAGTTCCTGGTGCTCGCGGTCAAAGGTCAGCGGGCCCTTGGTGACGGGGCAGACCAGCAGTTCAAGCAGTTTGGGGTCCATGGCGGCAGCTTTCCGGCAAACGTTGGTTCAGTCAGTCAATCAATCGCCTGATGGGCGGGCAGGGGGCGATGATAGCGAGGCGGCGGCCAGCAAAACAGCCAGGCGGGCGTCGAGGGCTGCGAAAAAGCCCGGGTCCACACGCACTTCGAGCGGAACGGCCAGCGCATCGGGGCGCAGGCTCCAGAGCTTCACGGCGTCCTTGGCCGTGCACAGCAGTGGCAGTTGCGCGCCCGGTGCCGGCCCATCGCTCGGGTCGGTGAAGCCGGTGAAGTCGTGGTGGTCGGGCAGTGCGGTGGTGCGCGCCAGGGTCAGCCCCTGGGCCCGCAGCATGCCGAAAAAGTCTTCGGGCCGGGCAATCGCCGCCAGGGCATGCACGGGTTGGCCGCGCAGCGATGGCAGCGGCACGCTGCTGCCATCGGCGCGCACGGCATGGTTGGCCAGGCCGCGCTGCAATGCAAACGCGGGTGCCGTGCCGGCCGGGGGGGGTGTGGTGTCGGGATGCAGCACCCAGTCCACCTTGCGCGGCCAGGGCTCGCGCAGCGGCCCTGCGGGCAGCAGAAAGCCGTTGCCCACCCCCTGGTCGTTGAAGACGCAGACCTCCAGGTCGCGCTGCAGTGCCAGGTGCTGCAGGCCGTCGTCGCAGATGATCACGTCGATGCCTGGATGGCGGGCCAGCAGCGCCCGTGCCGCGCTGGTCCGCTGGCGGTCCACGAAGACCGGCACGCCGCAGTTGCGCGCGATCAGGGCGGGTTCGTCGCCGACCTCGCTGGCCGGGCTGTCGGCCAGCACCTCGCGGCAGTCGGCGGTGCTGCGGCCATAGCCGCGCGAGACAACCCCGGGCTTGAGCCCGCGGGCCTTGAGATGCTCCACCAGGGCCATCACCACGGGGGTCTTGCCGGCGCCGCCGGCAATCACATTGCCCACCACGATGGTCGGCCGCCCGGGGTGTTCGGAGCGCAGCGCGCCATTGCGGTACAGGGCGCGGCGCAGCCGCACCAGGGCACCGTAGGGCAGGGAGACGGGCCACAGGGCCCAGGCAGCAAGGCCCCGGGATTGCCAGGTCCTTGTCAGACCGGCAGAAGAGGGCGGCTGCGGCCCTGGGGCAGCCATGTCCGCTAGCGGGCGCCGTTGCCTGCGCGCGCGCCAGCCGATGACTGGGTGGCAAAAGTGATCTGCGTCAGGCCCACGCGGCGCGCAGCCTCCATCACCGTCACCACGGCCTGGTGGGGCGACATCGCATCGGCGCTGATGATGACCACGCTGTCCTTGCCGATGGTGGTGGCGGCCTCGCGCAGGGCGCGGGCCACGGCGTCGACGCTCTTGCCGTCCACGCCGGCCTTGTTCACCGCATAGCGGCCATCCGCCGCCACCGCGACCACGACTTCCTTGGGGTGGTCGCGCTGCTGCTCGGTGTCGGCCACGGGCAGGGTCAACTGCAGCTCGGTGAACTTGCTGTAGGTGGTGGTCAGCATCAGGAAGATGAGGATCACCAGCAGCACGTCGATGAACGGGATCAGGTTGATCTCGGGTTCTTCCTTGGTGCGGGGGCGGAAGTTCATGGCCGCCCCGTCACTTCTTGTGGCGCAGGATGTGGCGCACGAACTGCTCGGAGGCGAGTTCCAGGGTCAGCAGGTAGGCATCGACGCGGCCGCGGAAGTAGCGCCAGAAGATCAGCGCCGGGATGGCCACGATCAGGCCGAAGGCCGTGTTGTACAGCGCAATCGAGATGCCGTGTGCCAGCCGGGCCGGGTTGCCCCCGCCCATGGCCTGACCCACGCCACCGCCGCCGGCCTGGGAGCCGAAGATCTCGATCATGCCGATGACCGTGCCCAAGAGGCCCAGCAGGGGCGCCGCCGAGGCGATGGTGGCCAGGGCCGCAAGGTATTTTTCGAGCCGGTGGGCCACGGAGCGGCCCGTGCCTTCCATGGCGGCGCGCAGGTCGGCCTCGCTGCACTGCGGGTTGCTGTTGAGCGTGCGCAGGCCACTGGCCAGCACCTCGCCCAGGGCCGAGTTCTGGGCCAGCTGGTTCACCACGTCGGGCGTGGGCAGGCTTTTGGACGAAACGGTGATGGCTTCATCGAGCAGCTTGGGGGGGGCTACACGGGCCGTCTTGAGGGCCACGAAACGTTCGATGACCAGGGCCATTCCGAGGATGGAACACAGGATCAGCGGCCAGATCGGCCAGCCTGCGGCTTGTATGATGGACAGCAAATCTCTCTCCGCGCAGATGAGGGGCAATCGGTGATTATGGCCCAGCTTCTTGACAGCTTTTGGTCACAAACCGTTACCTTGGCGGATGCTTTTTCGGGCCGGTGCGTCACCCACAAAAACTGTGGATAACTTTGTGGGCAACCGGGCTGTCCAGGCCCGCAAAGTGGCTTGGCGCCGTGCTTGCAACAGATTGATGAAAAATTGTGCAGTGAAAAATCCTTATAAATCAATGACTTGCACGTGCTTGCGTAGCGTTTGGGGCGAGAATGCTTCTCAGGCAATGCGGAGCGCTGCATCGCCGTTTCTGTGGAAGACTCGGCCTGTCAATGGGGCGCCAATGGCCGCCATTGCTCATGTTTGAACGCGCAAACCCCATGGTGGCGCCCCGCGTATGGGAAGTTGGCGCGCTGTGCCGCGCCATTGCTGATGCGCTGGAGGCGCGCTTCAATCCTGTCGCGGTGCGCGGCGAGATCACGGGCTTCTCGCGCGCATCCAGCGGGCATTGCTATTTCTCGATCAAGGACCCCCAGGGCCAGCTGCGTTGCGCCATGTTCCGCCGCGCGGCCAGCCTGCTTGACTTTTCGCCGCGCGATGGTGAATTGGTGGAGGTGCGCGGCAAGCTCGGTGTCTATGAGGCCCGGGGCGACCTGCAGTTCATTGTGGAAAGCATGCAGCGTGCGGGGCAGGGCGCGCTGTTCGAGCAGTTCCTGCGCCTGAAGGCCCAGCTCGAGGCCGAGGGCCTGTTCGACGCGGCGCGCAAGCGGCCGCTGCCCGTGCAGCCGCGCGGCATTGGCCTCGTGACCTCGCTCGGGGCGGCCGCGCTGCACGACGTGGTGACGGCCCTGCGCCGCAGGGCGCCGCACATTCCCGTGGTGCTGGCCCCGGCGCAGGTGCAGGGCGCGGCGGCGCCGCAGTCCATTGTCTCGGCGCTGGCGCGGCTGTACCGGCTGGCGGAGCAGGGGCCTGCGGGCGGCCAGCCGCACATCGACACCATCCTGTTGGTGCGCGGTGGCGGCTCCATCGAGGACCTGTGGGCCTTCAACGACGAGCAGCTCGCCCGCACCATCGTGCAAAGCCCGGTGCCGTTGGTCAGCGGTGTGGGGCATGAGACCGATTTCACGATTGCCGATTTCTGCGCCGACCTGCGCGCACCCACCCCTACGGCGGCGGCCGAGTTGGTGGCGCAGCCGCGCGAGGTCTGGCTGGGGGCCCTGGATCTGATCGAAGGCCGCATCGCCGATGGCATCCAGCGCCTGCTGGACGTCCGCCACCAGCGGCTGGACCAGGCCGCCGCGCGCCTGGGCCGCCCCTCGGGGCTGGTGGCGCGCGAACAACTGCAGATGGCCCGCACGGCCCAGCGCATGCGCCATGCCGTGCTGCTGCGCCTGCAGCGCATGGAGCAGGCCCAGCAGGCGGCCGCAGCCGCCTTGCCGGTGCAGGTGCAGCGCCGCATCGATGGCCTGCGCGAACGGGTGGACCGTGCCGCGCTGCGCCTGGAACTGCTGGACCCGCGCCTGGTGCTGCAGCGCGGCTACGCCCTGCTGGCCGATGCGGAGGGCCGCGCCGTCACCAGCGTGCGCCAGGCCCGTCCGGGCGACGCCCTGCGCGCGACGCTGGCCGATGGGGCGGTGGACGTCACCGTGGCGGCCCAGCCCCGCCTGTTGTAGTCATGGCGCTGTAGGATCAGCGCGCATCTCGGCACGGCGTGGCACGATTGCTTGCCAACTTCGCTGCAGAGGTCACACGATCTTCCTACAATGCCCGTTCGCCTGCAGGTTCGCCTGCCCGCTTCACGGCCGGCGAGTCCGCCACAATTCAAACCACCACGAGGAAACACCATGGAACATACCCTTCCCCCGCTGCCCTATGCCATCGACGCGCTGGCGCCCCATTACAGCCAGGAAACGCTGGAGTACCACCACGGCAAGCACCACAATGCCTACGTGGTGAACCTCAACAACCTGCAAAAGGGCACGGAGTTCGAGTCGCTGTCCCTGGAAGAAATCATCAAGAAGTCCAGCGGTGGCATCTACAACAACGCCGCCCAGATCTGGAACCACACCTTCTTCTGGAACTGCATGGCACCCGCCGGCGGCGGCGAGCCATCGGGCGCGCTGGCTGCGGCCATCACCGCCAAGTGGGGCAGCTACGCCGCCTTCAAGGAAGCCTTCGTCAAGAGCGCCGTGGGCAACTTCGGTTCGGGCTGGACCTGGCTGGTGAAGAAGGCCGACGGCAGCGTCGACATCGTGAACACCGGCGCGGCCGGCACGCCTCTGACCACGGCCGACAAGGCCCTGCTGACGGTGGACGTGTGGGAGCATGCCTACTACATCGACTACCGCAACCAGCGCCCCAAGTTCGTCGAGACCTTCCTGGACAAGCTGGTCAACTGGAAGTTCGCCGAAGCCAACTTCGCCTGATTGCCTGGGTGCAATCCTCGCGCCCGTTCAGCGGGCAGCAAAGAAAAACGGCCCTCGGGCCGTTTTTTCATGGGCGCAGGCAACTCACTTCTTCGCGAAGGGGGCGCCGCCGAGCCTGGAGCCGGCCTTGATGCCCTTCTTGGCAAACCAGCCCTGGTTCATCTCCAGCACGAAGCGCACGGGCTTCTTGGAGCAGTGCGAGTCCAGGGTCTGTGGCTTCATGTCCTCCAGGTTGACGATGGTGCCGTCGTCCGCGACGAAGGCCGCCGTCAGCGGCAGCAGCGTGTTCTTCATCCAGAAGCACTGCTGGCTGGGCTGCTCGAAGATGAACAGCATGCCCTCGTGCTGGGGCATCTCGGGCCGGTTCATCAGGCCGATCTGGCGCTCCAGTGGGGCCGCGGCCACCTGGGCATCGATGCGGTGCATGCCGGCGGTCAGTTCCACGCGCTGCAGGTTCAGTTGGGGGCCTTCCTGGGCCTGGGCGGCAGGCGCCAGGGCCGCGAGCGACATGGCGAGCAAGGCGGTCAGGTGGAGGCGGCGGTGCAAGGAGGAGAGGGGTGTGGCAAGGCTCGGGCTGGGCATGGACAGGGTTCTTTCGGTGGGAAAGACAAGAAGGGGGCGCCAGAAACAAAATCGCCCGCGGATGCGGGCGATTTTGAAGCAAACCGGAAAGGGTGGGGGTCAGAGTTCCGCACAGACCCCCAGCACCATCAGGCGGCAGCCTTCTTGGGGTGCTTCTTGGTCTTCTTTTGCGCCACTTTCTTGGACTGCTTGTGGGCGGGTGCGGCCTTGGCCGCAGGGGCCGGGGCTGCTGCCGGAGCAGCGGCAGGGGCTGGGGCGGCAGCAGGGGCGGCTGGAGCCTGTGCGAAGGACGCACCGGCGGAGAACAGACCAGCCATCAGGACAGCGAGGAGTTTTTTCATATGTGCCATTTCCTAGACGAACTATCGGGTTGAGGGCTCCGCAAAATATTCACGAAGCTCCACCTGCAACGATAGCAGCCCGTACGCGGTTGACAGGGGTTTCCGGCATTTTTTTGTCTATAGAATCTTTGTGATCAGGTGCGCCCCGCCCGGCACGCTGCATTGTGTTTCAGATATCCAACGGAGACTCCCGCCCATGACCAGCTACCAGCACATCAAGGTGCCCGCCCAAGGCCAGAAAATCACGGTCAACGCCGACATGTCGCTGAACGTGCCGGACGAGCCCATCATTCCCTTCATCGAAGGCGATGGCACCGGCCTCGACATCACGCCGGTCATGATCAAGGTGGTCGATGCCGCGGTGGCCAAGGCCTATGGCGGCAAGAAGAAGATCCAGTGGATGGAGGTCTACGCCGGCGAAAAATCCACCAAGGTCTACGGCCCCGACGTGTGGCTGCCCGAGGAGACGCTGGCCGTGCTGCGCGAGTACGTGGTGTCCATCAAGGGCCCGCTGACCACGCCCGTGGGCGGCGGCATCCGCTCGCTGAACGTGGCCCTGCGCCAGGAGCTCGACCTGTACGTCTGCCTGCGCCCCGTGCAGTACTTCAAGGGCGTGCCCTCGCCCCTGAAAGAGCCCGAAAAGACCAACATGGTCATCTTCCGCGAGAACTCGGAAGACATCTACGCCGGCATCGAGTTCGAGGCCGAGTCCGACAAGGCCAAGAAGCTCATCAAGTTCCTGCAGGACGAGATGGGCGTCAAGAAGATCCGCTTTCCCAACACCTCGGGCCTGGGCGTCAAGCCCGTCTCGCGCGAGGGCACCGAGCGCCTGGTGCGCAAGGCCATCCAGTACGCCATCGACAACGACAAGCCCAGCGTGACCATCGTGCACAAGGGCAACATCATGAAGTACACCGAAGGCGGCTTCCGCGACTGGGCCTACGCCCTGGCGCAAAAGGAATTTGGCGCCCAGTTGATCGACGGCGGCCCCTGGTGCAAGTTCAAGAACCCCAAGTCGGGCAAGGAAATCACCATCAAGGACAGCATCGCCGATGCCTTCCTGCAACAGATCTTGCTGCGCCCCGCCGAGTACTCGGTGGTGGCCACGCTCAACCTCAACGGCGACTACATCTCTGACGCGCTGGCCGCCCAGGTCGGCGGCATCGGCATCGCGCCGGGCGCCAACATGTCCGACTCGGTGGCCTGCTTCGAAGCCACCCACGGCACGGCGCCCAAGTACGCCGGCAAGGACTATGTGAACCCCGGCTCCGAAATCCTCTCGGCCGAGATGATGCTGCGCCACATGGGCTGGGTCGAAGCCGCCAACCTGATCATCAGTTCGCTGGAAAAGTCGATTGCGTCGAAGAAGGTGACGTATGACTTCGCGCGCCTGATGGATGGCGCCACGCAGGTGAGCTGCTCGGGCTTTGGCCAAGTGATGATCGACAACATGTGATTGCGTTTGCCGGGGGGGCTTGATGACCCTGAAAGCCAGCCCGTCACTGTAGTGACGGGCTTTTTCATGCCTGCTGCCGGGTTTGCATCAGCCCCACGGTGTGTGCTGCTCCCGTAGGGCCTGGCCCGTTCATTCTGCGCTTGCTGCGCCCAAGGTCGCAAGGGCCTCGGCGTCCAGTGTGAGCTGGCTGGCCTTCACCAGGTCCTGCAGCTGCGCCAGCGAGGTGGCGCTGGCGATGGGCGCGGTGATGCCCGGCTGCACGATCTGCCAGGCCACCGCCACCTGGCCCGGCGTGGCGTCCAGGCGCGCGGCCACGGTGTCCAGCGCGGCCAGGATGCGCAGGCCGCGTTCGTTGAGGTACTTGGCCGTGGTGTTCTTGCCGCGGGCGCTCTTGGCGGCGTCGGCCTCGGTGCGGTACTTGCCGGTCAGAAAGCCCGCCGCCAGCGCATAGAAGTTGATCACGCCCACGTTGTGCTCCACGCACAGCGGCTGCAGTTCCTTCTCGAACACGGCGCGGTCGTACAGGTTGAACAGCGGCTGCAGGCTCTCGTAGCGGGCCAGGCCCAGGTTGTCGCTGGTCTTGAGAGCCTCTGCCAGGCGTGCCGCCGTGAAGTTGGAGGCGCCGATGGCGCGCACCTTGCCGGCCTTGATGAGGTCGCTGTAGGCGCCCAGCGTGTCGGCCAGCGGCACCGTGGCATCGTCGTCGTGCGACTGGTAGAGGTCGATGTGGTCGGTCTGCAGGCGCTTGAGCGAGGCGTCCACCGCCTGGCGGATGTATTCGGGGCGCAGGCCCACCTTGCCGTCGCCCATGTCCTTGCCGACCTTGGTGGCCAGCACGATGCGGTTGCGCTTGCCGTTCTGCTTGAGCCAGCGGCCGATCACGGCCTCGGACTCGCCGCCCGTGTGGCCCGGCACCCAGCGCGAATACACATCGGCCGTGTCGATGAAGTTGAAGCCTGCGTCCACCCAGGCGTCGAGCAGCCGGAACGAGGTGGCCTCGTCGGCTGTCCAGCCGAAGACATTGCCGCCAAAGCACAAGGGGGAGACTTGCAGGCCCGAGCGGCCCAGGGAACGGAGATTCATGGAGCGGGATTCCTTGGATGGGAAGGTTGAGCACTTGGCCAGCGGCATTGTTGCCGCTTTTGGCGAGCGCTGCAGGCGGACAGCGCCGTTGGCCTCGAGAGGCGGGTGGCATGCGGCCGGCTTGTGCGTGATGTTGTTCACGGCAGGGGCATCTGCCGTCCTGGCGGTCTATGGACTGCAGGGTCCTGCGAAGAGGACACTTCGCCCAGCCGCAGGGAACCCGTGCCCTGCAGGCCTTGGCTGGTACCCACGGGGATATCTGGCAAGCCCGGATCTGCAGAGCTCCTGGTCTACGCCTTCACTGGAGAAACCATGATGCGATCATCTATCAGGCGCTTTGCAGCGCTGGCACTCGGCGTATCGGTTGCCGCCACCGCCCAGGCGCAACTGTCGGTACGTCCTTCCAGCCGCGACGCGGCGCGGCAATGGCTTGAAAGTTCGTTCCCCTCCCTTTTTCCATCCGGCGCCGGGCAGGACGGAATGGCCGGGCCCTATGCCTACCGGTTCTACCCATCGGTAGGCAATGCCTTTGCCTTCAGCGAGGGCCGGTTTCTCGTGGCCAGCCAGACCCAGACTGCGGGGCAGATCGTGGACCTCACGGCCGCCATGTGCCAGCTCAACGCCGCGCTGTGCGAGACCACGTACGTGCCGTCCCCGGGCACGGGCACCGGGGCCGCCTCGGATTGCTTCAACCCGGTGCTGTTGCAGCAGGGCACGACCTACCGCTGGGACTGGCAATCCAGCGACGGCGCCGTGCAGTTCAGCACCGAGGGCCGCATCAACGGCCCCGCCAGCTTTGCCGGGCAGTCGGGGCTGATCGAGACCGAGCGCACGGTCCTGGTGAGCAAGGCGGGCGTCACCTCGTTCAATGCCCGCGTGTGGGAGTACGACAAGCTGGAAAGCACCCCGCAGGGACCGGTGCTGCTGCGCTACGGCAGCACCGCCCGCGTGGAAGCGCCGATTGCCGGGATGAGGACCACCATGGTGCTCGACCCGGTCAACCGCGTGCGCGACTTTGCGCTGGCGCTCAACGAGAGCTACACGATCAACGAGGTGCGCCAGACCACCATGGAACTCCCCGGGCTGCCGACCCAGACCAGCACCCTGCGCGAAGCCCAGACCATCACCTACCGCGGCCAGGAAAGCGTGACCGTGCCCGCCGGCACCTACATGGCCTGCAAGTTCGAATGGACCAACGGCGCGCGTGTGTCGGCAGGGTGGACGGCCAAGGGCACCGGCCTGCCCCTGGTGATCACCGGCGACGATGGCGCAGGCAACCCCATCACGCTGTACATCAAGTCCAGCTCGCACATCAACGGTCACCCCATATAGCCGAGCGCGCCCAGCAGGGCGCCGGCGCCCAGCATCCACAGCAGGTGCAGGCGCGTCTTCCACACCAGCAGCATGGTCACCACGGTCGCCAGCCACAGCGGCCAGGCGCTGGCCAGGCCACCGTGGGCCTGGGCCAGCACCCAGGTGGTGGCCAGCAGCAGGCCGATCACCACCGGCACCATGCCCTGCTTGAAGGCGCGCACGCCACGGCGCTCGCGGTTGCGGTGGCCCCAGCGCGTGGCCAGCCAAGTCAGCAGGCTGCTGGGCAGCATCACGCCCAGCATGCACAGCCCCATGCCCAGGGCACCCAGGGCCCAGCCCAGCGGGCCCGTGCCGCCCGCGTTCAGGCCCACATTCCAGCCCAGCAGCGCGATGAAGAGCACGTTGGGCCCGGGCGCGGCCTGGGCGATGGCAATCGAGGCGTTGAACTGCGGGTCGGCCAGCCAGGCCTGCTTGTCCACCAGGAAGCGGTGCATGTCGGGCGCGGTGGCGATGGCGCCGCCCACGGCCAGCAGGGACAGCGACATGTAGTACAGGAACAGCTGCAGCCAGTCGGCCCAGCCCATGTGGATGGTGGCGCCCGTCATGGTGCGAGCTTTCGCCAGGTGAGCAGGCAAGCCGTGCCGCCCAGCAGCGGCAGGGTCCACACCAGCGGCCAGCGCAGCACGGCCATGGCCACCACCGTGAGCACCGTGATCACCGAGCACACGGCAGGGCCCAGCGGGTGGGTGCGCAGCGTGGCCGACAGCTTGAGGCCCGTGCCCGCGATGAGGCCTGCGGCCACCGCGCCCATGCCGCGCAGGGCGCCGGCCACCGCCGGGTGGCTGGCGAACTGGGCATAGACCACGGCCAGCGACAGCACCAGCATGAGCGGAAACAGCAGCATACCGGCCAGCGCCGCCAGCGCGCCACGCCAGCCGAAGTAGCGGTCGCCGATGGTGATGGAGAGGTTGACCACATTGGGGCCCGGCATGATCTGGGCCACGGCCCATTCCTCGACGAACTCCTCGTTGGTCATCCAGCGCTTGCGCTCCACCAGCTCGCGCTGCACCACGGCCAGCACCCCGCCAAAGCCCTGCAGCGCCAGCCAGGTGAAGGACCAGAACAGGTCGGTGCAATTGCGGGGAGCCGGGCGCGGCTCTGCCAGGAGGGGTGGGACGGGGGAGGGCGGGGTGGCTGGGGCCATGGGGAGCGGGGCAGGCAGGGCAGGAGGCAGGAGACCGGGCGCCATCGCGGCGCCAGGCTGCGATGTTAAACGCCCGGACGGGGAATTGCCCTGCGGGGTATGCTGGCGCCCCTTGCATTTTCGCGACCCATTCCGACATGAAACTCCTCCGCTACGGCCCGCCCGGTGCAGAGCGCCCCGGCCTGCTGGACGCCCAGGGCGTGCTGCGCGACCTCTCCATGCTGTTGCCCGACCTGGGGCCAGCCCAGCTCAACCCGCGCACGCTGGCGGCCCTGGCCGCCATCGACGCCACCCGCCTGCCGGCCGTGGAAGGCACGCCGCGCCTGGGCTCCCCCGTGGGCGGGGTGGGCAAGATCGTCTGCGTGGGCCTGAACTACGCCGACCATGCGGCCGAGGCCGGCATGCAGGCGCCGGCCGAGCCGGTGCTGTTCATGAAGGCCGTCACCTCGCTCAGCGGCCCGAACGACGCGGTGCGCATTCCGCCCGGTTCGCAGAAGACCGACTGGGAGGTGGAGCTGGGCCTGGTCATCGGCACACGCGCCAGCCACGTCAGCGAGGGTGTTGCGCTGCAGCACGTCGCGGGCTATGTGCTGGCCAACGACGTGTCCGAGCGCTCCTACCAGATCGAGCGCGGCGGCCAGTGGGTCAAGGGCAAGAGCTACGACACGTTCGCCCCCATCGGCCCCTGGCTGGTGACGGCCGACGAGGTGGCCGACCCGCACGCGCTGGACCTGTGGCTCGAAGTCAATGGCCAGCGCGTGCAAAACGGCAACACGCGCAACTTCATCTTCGGCCTGCCCACGGTGATCTGTTACATCAGCCAGTTCATGACGCTGGAGCCCGGCGACATCGTGCTCACCGGCACGCCCGCCGGCGTGGGCCTGGGCCAGAAGCCCGCGCCCTGGTTCCTCAAGCCCGGCGACGTGGTGCGCCTGGGCGCCACTGGGCTGGGCGAGCAGCGGCAGGTCTGCTCGGGCGGTTGATGGCCTTGGGGGAGTAGGGCGGGCACAACGCGCAGGGTCGATGCGCTTGCGGCCCGCAAAGCGGGGCGTGGATACTCTCGGCTGTGTCCTCTGCCCCATCCCCCCATTCCTCGTCGGTGCTCACCCGGCTGCGCCAGCGCTTCGGCCGCAGCGCGCTGTATGCCGGGCTGTGCCTCATGCTCTGCGCGCTGGCGCTGTTCGAGGTGACCACCTGGCACAAGCTCGATGCCCTCGACAACCGGGTGGGGGACGCCTTGCTGCGCTGGCATGCGGACAGCCGCACGCCGCCGGACGACATTGTCGTGGTCGATATCGACCAGGTGTCGTTGGTCAATCCACAGATGCTCGACGTGGCCGGCAAGTGGGTGTGGCCGCGGGTCATCCATGCGGAAATGATCTCGGCGCTGGTGGCCCAGCAGCCGCGCGCCATCGTGCTCGACCTGATCCTGACCCAGCCGGACCGTTTCCGCCCCGAAAACGACGTGGAGCTGGCCAAGGCCCTGGCATTCGAGCATGCCTTCATCCCCATGGTGCTGGAAGAAAACACCGAGCAGAAGGCCCCGCTGACGATGGCGCCGCCGGCCATGGGCATACGCCCGCTGGAGAACGCGGACCCTGAAGCGGCCTATGGGATCGAAGGCCCGCTCTCGCTGCCGGCCGAGGTCTGGCGCACGGGGTACATCAATTTCATCAAGGACCGAGACGGTATCGGTCGCCGCACCGAGGTGGGCCGGGAAACCCAGGGGTGGTGGATTCCGCACATCATCGGCCGGGTTGCCGATGCCCTGCAGCTGCCCCAGCCCAGAAAGCCGGGCTTTCGGCTGAACTGGTATGGCTCGGAATTCACGCGCATTTCCTACGCCGATGCCTACCTGGCCACCCAAACGGGTGATCGCAAGCTGCCTTTCGACGCGCGGGGCAAGATCATCGTGATTGGCGCAACGGCCAGCGGCATTCTGGATTTCGTGCCCACGCCCATGGATGCCACCACGCCAGGGCCCTTCGTGCTGGCGACTGGGCTGGCCAATCTGCAGAACAACGAATGGTTGCGCGAGGCACCGGACTGGGCCAACCCGACCCTGGTGCTGATCCTCATCTTCGGCCTGGCGCTGGCCTTCGTGGTGCGCGTATCACCCACTTGGGTGGTCATGGGCTACGGGGCGCTTGCTGCGGCGGCCATCGGGGGAAGCGTCGTGGCTTTGCAGGAAGCGAATGTGTATTGGATGCCCGTGTCCTCCCTGGTGCTGGGCGCCGTCGCGCTGCTGGCCTTCGGCTTGCTCTCGTCGCGGCTGGAGATGGGGCAGCGGCGCCACGTACAGGCCATGTTCTCGCGCTTCGTTGACCCCCGCATCGTGCAGGATCTGTCAGAAACGGTGGCCGAAGCCGAGGTGTCCGCCAGCCGCGAGATCACGCTGCTGTTCTCGGACATCCGGGGCTTCACCAGCCTGTCGGAACACCGCAAGCCCGAGGAGATCGTGAACATCCTCAACCGCTACTTCGAGATGCAGGTGGAGGTGATCTTTCGCTACCAGGGCACGCTCGACAAGTTCATCGGCGATGCCATCATGGCCTTCTGGGGGGCACCCATCGCCCAGCCCAACCACGCCGTGCTGGCCGTGGAGGCGGCGCTGGGCATGGCCGACGCGCTGCAGCGCTTTGCCGACGACATGGCGCGCGAGGACCCGACGGCCAAATTCGACATCGGCATCGGCGTGCACACGGGCTCGGCCGTGGTGGGATTCCTGGGCACTTCGCGCCGGCTGGACTACACCGCAATCGGCGATGCCGTCAACCTGTGCAGCCGCATCGAAGGTTGCACAAAAGGGATAGCCCGGGTTTTGGTTTCCGAGTCGACAAGAGCACAATGTGGGGAAACATTTGTTTTCATTGACCGCGGCGATTTCGAGGTGAAAGGCCGCGACCAGGCGGTGCGGCTTTTCGAGCCGCAGCGCAGGTCCAGTGGAGGGGCGCCGGAATGATCTGGCGCATAGGTATCGTCATACAGAGGAGAAGGAAAGTGAACACATCATTCGTGGGCCTGTTGAAGGGCCTGCTCATTGCGCTGCTGCTGGGGTTGGGCCTCGGCGCGCATGCCCAACAGCTGGAAGTCACCGTGGCCACCGAGCTGCGCGCGACGCCGGCGCTGGACGGCAAGGTCCTGGTCAAGCTGGCCAAGGGCAACAAGCTCGAACAGACCTCGGCACAGGAGGGCTGGGTCAAGGTCAAGTTCGGCCGCACCGAAGGCTGGGTGCGCGTGACCCATGTGAAATCCCTGGAAGCTGCGGCCCCCGCCGCGTCCGCCCCCGCCAGCTCGGGCACCAACCTGGCGAGCATGTTCTCGGCTCCCAGCCGCGGTGCAACGGCAACCACCGGAACCCGAGGCCTCACCGAAGAACAGCTGGCCAATGCCCAACCTGCACCGGCTGAAATGGCCCAGTTGGAGAAGTACGCCATCAACATGGGCCAGGCCGAAGCCTTTGCGCGCAGTGGCAAGGTTGTGGCACAGAAGATTGACGCCTACACCGGAGCAGAAAAATGAAGATCCAACGCTTGAAGGCCGCCGCGCTGGCGCTGGCCACGGTCGTGCTGCTGACCGGTTGTGAAACCATGCCGCAGGCTGGCGGCTCTGGTGGCCTGAATGTTCTTTCGTCCGCGCTGGGCGGTGGCTCCGGCGGTGGTTCGCGTGCGGGCGGCGTGCTGGATGTCATCCAGGGCGCGTCGGCCGCGTTCAAGGACTACACCGCAGAAGAGCAACGTGCACTGGGCAATGACTTCTCGTCCGTGCTGCTGGGCGCACGCCCCCTGCTGCGCAACGAGGCCGTGCAGCGCTATGTGAACCAGGTCGGCTGGTGGGTGGCGGCGCAGGCAGAGAAACCCAAGGACAAGGACGGCAAGGAGATCCAGTTCGCCTGGCGCTTTGGCGTGATCGATTCCGACGCCGTGAATGCCTATGCCACGCCTGGTGGCTTCGTGTTCGTGACCGTCGGCCTGATGCGCCAGCTCAAGTCCGAATCGGAATTGGCAGGCGTGCTGGGCCACGAGATCGCCCACGTGACGCGCGGCCACTACCTGGCTGCGCTCAAGAAGGGCGGTTTTGCCCAGGCGGTGGGTGGCGTGGTGCAGGCCCGCTCTGGCAATGCCATGGTGAGTTCCGCCATGGTGAATTTTGCCAAGAACCTGTATTCCAAGGGCTTGGACCAGGGTGACGAGTTCGACGCTGACCGCCAGGGCGTGCTGTATGCCGCCCGTGCTGGCTATGCACCCGTCGGCCTGCCCACGGTGCTGAACATGTATGCGACCGGCTCCAGTGCCGACCAGAACTTCACGCTGCTGTTCAAGACCCACCCCGCGCCCAAGGACCGTCTGGAGAAGCTGCAACCCTTCATGAGCAGCAAGTTCTCGACCGTGGCATCGAACGTGAGCAACGAAGCACGCTACGACGCCATCAAACGCCAGCTGCGTTGATTCCTCGCAGGGGCGGCCAGCCGGTCGCCAATGGCAAAAACCCCTGCCGGGCAATGCGTGGCAGGGGTTTTTCTTTTGGCGCGGGCAATGGTGCTCAGCCCATCTTGCCTACAAACTTGTGCGCCGCATTGCGCCAGCCCGCCTGCTCGGGGTACTTGACCTGGAAGGCCTTGATGTCGGCCTGGCCCTCGTACTTCACCTTGAAGATCTTGAAGCTGGCCTGGCTGTCGTAGTCGACGAAGAGCCACTTGGCATCGCCCTGGGCCTGCTGTTCGTACGGCGTTTCGTACCAGCACAGATCGGCCTGGCTTTCGTAGGCCACTTCGCAAACGGTTGCATCGGCCTGGTTTTCGTACTTGGTGACCAGAATCTTCGCCATGGAGGTTCCTCTGTGCAGGCTGTGGTGTGGCAGCTTAAAAGTCACGGAGGCGAGAGCGCTCCGTCCACCAAAGATTATCCAAAAAACCGTGAAATATTCCACGGACCCGCCATGCGTCACATCTGGATACTTTGTGGCCGTTTTTTTGTCTTTTTTGCGCCGCCCCGCACCTATTCGACTTGCGCCGTCTCCACATAGATCAGCTCGCACGAGTTGGCGCCGGAATCGCCGCGGGTGAGCGAACTGGTCCAGCGCCAGCCGCCTGGGTGCGTGACTTCCACCAGCTGGCCGGTGATGCGGACGAAACTGCCCTTGCGCGCTTTCTTGAGCGCCCGCTCCACGGCCGCGTTGGCAGGGATCAGGTGCATGTTGGCCGAGGATTCGATGATCTCCTGCAGCGGAATCGGTGGCTGGTTGGACCAGGAGTAGCGGTACCAGCGCCCGCCCTGCGTGATGTTCAATGGCTCGTAGACAGCGGGTTCGGCCATGCGCCGCCAGCCCAGGGCCAGGTCCACGGGGGAGAGATCGGCTTCGCGGCCAAAGGAGTACTCCTCGCGCCCCAGCACCCGCGCCCGGATGGCGAATTGGGCGAGCGGCCTGACCTGGTATCCCTGCAGCGCAAAGGGGGCGGAGCTGGTGGCGGTCTGCTGCGGCACCTCGGCAAACACCTGCTGCGTGGCCGACTGGCCCTGCAGCTTCCTGTCCACCCGGCCCAAGCGCAGCTTCTCGACGGCGAAAAAGCCGATGAACAGGATGATCGCCAGCAGGACAACGGTCTTGAGTCTCATGGAAGCTTCTTGCGGCAGCGCAAAGCAAAGGGGGCTGGGCGCTGGGGGTGGCGGAAATAAATGTAACGCGGGGCTGCGCATTTTGCGCGATCGGCTGACAGGGCGTGCCTGCCTGCCCCTGCACACTGCCCCCATCCCCCGCCACCAGAAAGCCCGCCGCCATGCCACCTCTCTCTTCCCCGACATCGCGCTCTTGGCCGGTGTTGCTCACGGGCACGGTGCTGGCAGCCAGTCTGGCCGCTTGCGGTGACACCGCCATCCTCTCGCCCGAGCAGGGCATGGGCAAGTCGCCCACCCTGCCGGCGCCCCACCAATCGCTGATCCCCACGCTGCACATCGCCCCGGCCAAAGGCTGGCCCGAGGGCACCATGCCCAGCGCCAGCCTGCCGGGCCTGTCGGTCACCCCGCTGGCCACCGGGCTGGACCACCCGCGCTGGGTGCTGGTGCTGCCCAATGGCGACGTGCTGGTGGCCGAAAGCCAGGCGCCGCCCAAGGGCGAGGGTGCCCCTTCGGGCGGGGTGTTCGGCGCGGTCCGGGGCTGGGTCATGAAGACCGTGATGGGCAAGGCCGGCTCGGGAAAACGCCCCTCGGCCAACCGCATCACGCTGCTGCGCGACGCCGATGGCGACGGCAAAGCCGAAACCAGGAACGTATTCCTGCAAGACCTGAACTCGCCGTTCGGCATGGTCTTGGTGGGCAAGGAACTCTATGTGGCGAATGCCGATGCGGTCGTGCGCTTTCCCTACGAACCCGGCCAGACCCGCATCACGGCGGCGGGCACCAAGCTGGTGGACCTGCCCGGCGGCCCCATCAACCACCACTGGACCAAGAACCTCATCGCCAGCGCCGACGGCAGCAAGCTCTACGTCACCGTGGGTTCCAACAGCAACGTCGGCGAGAACGGCATGCAGGCCGAAGAGGGCCGTGCCGCCATCTGGGAGGTGGACCGGGCCAGCGGCTCCCACCGCATCTTTGCCAGTGGCCTGCGCAACCCCAATGGCCTGGGTTGGGCGCCGGGCAGCGGCGCGCTATGGACGGTGGTCAACGAACGCGACGAGATCGGCAGCGACCTGGTGCCCGACTACCTCACCTCGGTGAAGGACGGCGCCTTCTACGGCTGGCCCTACAGCTACTACGGCCAGCATGTGGACGAACGCGTGAAGCCGCCGCGGCCCGACCTGGTGGCCAAGGCGGTGGCACCCGACTATGCCCTGGGCTCGCACGTCGCGCCGCTGGGCCTGGCGTTCGCGCAAGGGCCGGCCCTGGCGCCCCAACTGGCCAGTGGCGCCTTCGTGGGCGAGCATGGCTCCTGGAACCGCAAGCCGCGCAGTGGCTACAAGGTGGTGTTCGTGCCCTTTGCTGACGGCCAGCCTGCGGGCCTGCCCATCGACGTGCTTGCGGGCTTTGTCAGCCCGGACGGCGATGCCTATGGCCGGCCGGTGGGTGTAGCCATGGATGCGCGCGGCGGCCTGCTGGTGGCCGATGACGTGGGCAATGCCGTCTGGCGCGTGGGTGCTGTGCCGTCGAAGTAAGGCAACCGGCAACCCTGGCCGGGAGGGGCGGCCCTTGCCGGATGGTCACACCCAGTCGTCGCTGGCCGGTACCTCTGCCGGGAACATGTTGATGTACTGCACCAAGCGGGGTTGGGTGGCCCGATTCGGGCTGGGCCCGTGGGGCAGGGCCTGGTGCCAGATCACCAGATCGCCCGCTCCCGCACCGATGGGGCGGGCGCCAAGGGCGTTGAAGTCCTGGCGGCGCGGGTCGGCACCCGGCGGCAGGCTGGCCAGCCACGGACCCACCCGGCGGTGGAAGCCGGGCACCACGGTCAGGCCGCCCTGTTCCGGCAATGTGTCCGTGAGGTAGAGGATGCCCTGCGTGCAGAACGGTATCGGCTGCGCCAGGCTCACGTCCCAATGCATGCCCTGGGCGCTGTAGGTATGGCCTGGGCGCTCGGGCGGATTGAAGCCGCAGCGGTCCGTGCTGCGCCACAGGTCGGCTGTGCCCCACAGCTGGGCAAAGGCCTTGTGGATGCGCAGCGAACGGCGGTTTTTCTCGAAGGCCGGGTGCTGGAACAGCTGCACCATGACATTGCGCGGGGCGTTCGGGTACCAGGAGTCCACATCGCCCGGGGTGGCGCCCACGGCATCCCACACCACCTGCGCGGCAGCCGCGCTGTCATCGGCCGGCACGGCCTGCCGCAGGACCACGTAGCCATGTTCTTCCCAATGGGCCAGGTCGGCCGCGCCGAGCACGGGCGGCATGGCGTCGATCCGGGCATGCAGCTCCAGGATGGCGTCGGGTTGCGGGCCCCCATCGACCAATGCCTGGATGCGCGCCACGGTGGCGGCATCGGGGGCTCCCGCGGTGTGCACGATCCAGTCTTCGAAACCGGCGAAATCCGGTGCCTCGCGCAGCACGTGCTGCATGGCCTGCTCCAGCCCCAGGCCCATGGCGGCCAGAACGACCTGGGTGCGGTGCGCCTCCTGCATGCCTGTTCCCGCCTTGCCCTGGCGCGCCGCCATGAGGCTGGACCAGCAGCGCTTGAGGTAGGGCACCTGCAGGATGCCACGGTCATGGGCGGAGCAAAGGGGATCAGTGGAATGGGGTGCTGGGGACATGCAAGGCTCAAAGGCGGGTGGTGGTGCGGGCACTCCTTTGTAGCAGCCTGCGCATGTCCGGCCAAGCAATGCACCCAGACCGCTTACTGGGGCACGAACCCGCTTTGCGCGACCAGCGCCCCCAGGGCTTTGGACACCTGCGCCAGGCGCTGGGCCTGCTCGGCGGGTGTGCCTGCGGCCGGCGTCATGGCGCTGGCCTGCAGCTTGGCCACCACCTCGGGCAGGGCCAGCACCTGGTTCAACGCCGTGTTGTAGCGCGCCACGGTCGCATCCTGGAGCCCGGCGGGGGCGTACAGGCCCAGGAAGTCGCTGGTTGCATCCAGGCTCGCAAGGCCCGCCTGTGCGAAGGAGGGCACGCCGGGCAGCAAGGGGGTGGCGCGGCTGACCGCCAGAATGCGCAGCTTGCCCGCCTTCTGGTGCTGCAGGAAGTCCGAGATGCCTGACACACCTGCCGAAATCTGCCCTGCCAGCAGGTCGGTCACCATGGGCGTGGCGCCGCGATAGGCCACGGGCACGATGTCGGCCTTGAGGTGGCGCGCCACTTCGCCAGCGATGAACTCCGGCGCGGACGCCGGCGCCGGCACGCCGATGCTGGCGTCGCTGCGGCGGCTGGCGAACCAGGTGCCCAGTTCCGCCAGATTGCTCGCCCCGGTCTTGGGGTGCACGGCCAGCGCCAGTTCGAAGTTGGCCACTGCGCCCAGGGGCCGGAAGTCGGTGGTGGGCGCAAATCCCGGCGCCTTCATGGTCAGCGGCACCATGGCCACCGTGTGCGTGTTGCTCAGGAAGACCACCGACCCGTCCGCAGGCGCCGCCTTGAGCGCCTGGGCCGCAATCTGACCACCCGCGCCGGGCTTGTTGTCCACCAGCACGGGCTGGCCCAGTTGCACGGCCAGCTTTTCGGCCACGATGCGTGCCGCCGTATCGGCCGGGCCACCGGGTGGGTAGCCCACCAGCATGCGGATGGGGCCGCTGTAGGTTTGCGCGGCGGCCGACAGGGGCAGTGCCAGCAGCGCCACCTGCAGGCAGCGGCGGCGGGACAGGGCGAGGGGGGCATCAGGGTGGAGCATGGCGTTGTTTCTCTCTCTGGCAAGGGGCGTTGTGTCGGATCAGGCGGCCTGGCGCTCGGTGAGCAAGGCGCGGCGCCGTTCCACGATGGGGTGCAAGCGGGCCCGGGCGGCTTGCACCAGGGGCGCGGGCGCCTTGTGCGGCGATCCGGTGTCGAAAGGCGGCTTGGGGTCGTACTCGGCAAACAGCTGGATGCCCTGGGCCACGTCGGCGCTGCTGGCCAGTGCAATGGCCTGCAGCGCGCAGTCGATGCCCGAGGTCATGCCGGCACCGGTGAGGCGGTTGCGGTCTACCACCACGCGCTCGTCCACCGGCGTGGCGCCCACCAGGGAGAGCAGGGCGTGCGATCCCCAGTGGCAGGTGGCGCGGTAGCCCTGCAGCAGGCCGGCGGCACCCAGCACCAGCGGGCCCGTGCAGATGCCCACGATCCACTGCGCGCCCGCAGCCTGCTGCGCCAGGAAGGCCAGGGTTTCCTCGTCGCTGAGCAGGGCCTCGATGCCTGGCCCGCCGGGTACCACCAGCATGTCGAGTGGGCCGCAGCTGTCAAAGGATGCCGTGGGGCGGAATTCCCAGCCCAGCTCGGTGCGGATCGGGTCGGTGTGCTTCCACACCAGGTGCAATTGCGCGCCGGGTATGCGCACCAGCAGGTCGGCGGGCGCGACGTAGTCGATGGCGGTGATGTCCGGGAATACAAGCATGCCGATGTTCATGGTGTTGGCTTTCGTTGGTGTCGGGATGGCTCCACTGTAGGATCGGGTGGTTTGTCCGTCAGGACGCAAGCACCACGATTTCTGCCAACCCGGATCGCGACTTCCATGGACAAACCCCTGCACCAGGTCTGGTTCCTCGTGTTCGACCAGTTCCAGCTGCTCGATGTGAGCGGGCCGCTGCAGGTGTTCGCCACGGCCAACGACGAGCTTCGGCTGGCGGGCCGGCCGGCGCTGTACGAGACGGGCGTCTACGGGCTCGAGGGTGGCGCGACCCGCAGCTCCAGCGGGGTCGAGGTGCTTGCGCGGCCCTTGCCGAAGCGGCTGTCCCGAGCCGTGCAGACCCTGGTGGTGCCCGGGGGGCCCGGGGTGTTCCGGCCGGCGGCACCGTCGTGCGAAGCCGCCGACATGCCTGCGGCAGCCGCCCTGGCGCGGTGGATCCGGCTGGCGTCACCGCGCATCGAGCGGCTGGCGTCGGTGTGCACGGGCGCCTTCGTGCTGGCGCACACCGGCGTGCTCGATGGCGCCGGTGCGGTGACCCACTGGGCCGCCTGCGAGCACCTGTCGTCCCGATTTCCAGCCGTTGCGGTGCAGCCCGATGCCATTTATTTCCGCCAGGGGCGGGTGTGGACCTCGGCCGGGGTCACAGCCGGCATCGACATGGCGCTGGGCATGGTCGAGGCCGACGTGGGCCGCGACATCGTGATGGCCGTGGCCAAGAAACTGGTGGTGTTCTACAAGCGCCCGGGCGGGCAGTCGCAGTTCAGCAGCGCGCTGCTGGAGCAGACCGCAGGCGACGAGCGCATCTCACGGCTGCATGCCTGGATTGCCGAGCACCTGCGCTCCGACCTCAACGTGGCACGCATGGCCGACCAGATGGGCATGACCCTGCGCACCTTTGCGCGTTTTTACACCGCCCAGACCGGCACCACGCCGGCCCATGCGGTGGAGCGCATCCGCCTGGAGAAGGCCTGCCGCCTGATTGAAGCCCACCGGCACAGCAACAAGGCCATTGCCGTGCAGTGCGGCTTCAATTCGGAGGAAGTGATGCGGCGCATGTTCATGCGCCACCTGAATGTCTCGCCCAAAGGCTACCGCGAAAGGTTTGCGCCAGCGTGACGGCCCAGGTGACGCAGGCCAAAAAAATGCCGCCTCTAGGGGCGGCTTTTGAGGGGCTTACCTTGGAGAAAAAGGGAAGATTCCAGTTCGGCGGAGGGATCAGGCGAAGGTATTGAGCTGGGTGCCCAGCGTGCCCGAGGTGGCCAGTGGCGGTTGGGGCAGGGCCTGCAGCAGCGTGGCGGCGGAGTTGGCCTGGATGTCCAGCGCCTTCTTGAGCACCCGAATATTCAGGGCATCTGAATTTTCGCGGCTGGCCAGGGCCGTGGCGGTGCTGACGATGCTGTTGCTGAGTGCGACATCCATGGGGGTTCTCCGTTGCTTGCCGGATTTATCGACATTCTGCTCCCGAAATGCAGTGCGTTTGCGAACTGTTACATCCTGGGGCGGCAGCTCCTGTCATTCCAGCGCGGGTACGCCCAGGGGTTTGCAGGCGGCCAGGTCCGATTCGCTGATCTCGGGCAGATGCCGGGCCGCATTGCGCAGGGCGGTGCGCAGGCCTTCCTCCAGCACCGGGTGGTAGATGGGCATGCCCAGCAATTGGTGCACCGTGAGCTTTTGCTGAATGGCCAGGGCCAGCAGGTGTGCCAGGTGCTCGCCATCGGGGGCACACATCTCGGCCCCCAGCAGCCGGGCATTGCCCTTGTCGGCATACACGCACAGGCGCCCCTGGTTGCGCAGGGCGGCGCGGGCCCGGCCGTGGTGGTCGAAGTCCACGGCGCCCACCACAGTGTGGGCTGGGTCGAGTTTGTCGAACGGCGTGCCCACGACTGCGATGTTGGGGTCCGAGAACACGATGGACAGCGGGGTGCGGCGCACGAAGCGCGTGGGCTCGGCTGCCAGCGCGTTCATGCCGGCGATGTGGCCTTCGTCCGCGCCCTCGTGCAGCAGCGCCGCATCGTCGTTGGCATCGCCCGCCAGGAACACGTGCAGCTGGCCGATCTGCTGGGTCTGCCGGTCCACCCGGGGCCTGCCGCGTTCATCCAGCGGTTCGCCCAGGGTCTCCAGCCCCAGGTGCTCGATGTTGGGCGTGCGGCCCATGGCGGCGATCACTTGATCCACCACCACGCGGTTGGCGCCGCTGCTGACCTCGATGCCGCCGGGTACTTCGCGCAACTCGGCCTTGGCATGGGTGTGCAGCACCATTTCCTTTTTCAACAGTGCCGCCAGTTCAGCGTTCAGGGTCGGGTCGCTCAGGCCACCCAGGGCATGGCCGGTGGTGAAGGCCGCCACTTCCAGGCCCAGGCGCGCCAGGGCCTGCGACAGCTCCACGCCGATGGCGCCCATGCCGATCACGGCCACGCGCGGCCCCAGGGTGGGCTGCTCGAACAGGGTGTCGGTGGTCAGGATGCGGTCGCCAAAGGCCAGCCATTCCTCGGGAACCACGGGTCTGGAGCCGGTGGCGAGGATGATGCTGTCGGCGTGGTAGTGGATGCCGCCCACATCCACCGTGTGGGCGTCCAGCAGCACGGCGCGGCCCGAGAGGCTGGCGCCGCCCAGGTCGTCGGTGGCCCGCATGGCGCCGGCCACGAAGTCATCGCGCAGCGCACGCACGCGCTGCAGCACGGCAGGGATGTCGGCCCGCAGGTCAGCGCCGCCCCGGATGCCGAACTCCTCGAACGCATGGCGCCGGTGGAAGGCGTTGGCCGCTTCGATCAAGGTCTTGGACGGCATGCAGCCCACGCGCGCGCAGGTGGTGCCCCAGGGCCCGTCATTGACGATCAGGTAGCGCTCGGTGCGTTTGCGCACCTCGCGCAGGGCGGCCAGGCCGGCCGTGCCTGCGCCGATGATGATGGTGTCGAGCGGCTGGCCCATGTCTCGCGTCTCCCAGGGTTGCGTTGAGGCCTAGTGTGCAGGGCATGGGCCCGCGCGCATGTAGGCGGGTTGCCCAACCATGTCCGGCGTTCAGGCTGGGTCCACCCAGCCCACGCGCCCCTGGCCCTGGTCGTTGATGCGCTGAACGAAAGCGTCGGCCTGGGCCTGGGGCAGCCGCAGTTGCAGGGTGACCAAGGTGCCGTGCTGCACATCGACCAGTTCGGCGCCTGCGGCCTCGATCTCCCGGCGCAGCAGGCCTTCCAGCGCGTACGGCACCATGCATTGCCGTGTGGCCATGCGCTGCAGGACGATCTTGGGGGCCGTGAGCAAGGCCTGGGCGATGGTGTCGGTGTAGGCGCGCACCAGCCCGCCCGCGCCCAGCTTCACACCGCCGAAGTAGCGCACCACGGTGGCCTGCACCCCCTCCAGGTCCTGGTGGCGCAGCACGTCGAGCATGGGCCGGCCGGCGGTACCGCCCGGCTCGCCATCGTCCACCGCGGCCGATTGGCCGCCCGCCAGCAATGCCCAGCAGACATGCGCAGCGCCCGGGTGCTGCTTGCGCAGCGCGTCCACCACCGCTTGCGCACTGGCGCGATCGGCCATGGGCTGCACGCAGCCGATGAAGCGGCTCTTCTTGATGACGAGCTCGCTGTGGGCGGGGGCTGCAAGGGTCTGTGGCATGGGGCGCCGAGCTTATCAGCGTCGCCCGCCCGCCAGGTTGTGGCGCAAATGCACCACCCGGGGCCCCACGCGGGTGGCAGTTATGTGACGCCTGTCACAGCCGCGCGCCCGCTGATCGGGCTTGGGCCTGTAAGTGTGCGTTCTGTCACAAGCGCAGACGCGGTGCGTTCCTACACTTGACCCCATAGCCGATAACTATTCTCGGCAGACAACAAGCAAACGACTCGCACCCAAGGACCCGCCATGTTCGCACTGCCATTGACCGCCTCCCTCCCCAGCACGCTGGCCAGCCACGTGTTCGGCCGCTTCGCCGCCTCGTCGGCAGCATCGTCCATGCCCCGCATGGCCATGCCATCGCCCAGCGTGGCCACCAGCGCCGCGGCGACGGGTTCCGAAGAGGAAGAAGAGTTCGACCTGGCCCAGCGCGTGCGCGAAGTGGGCGAGTGGTAAAAACTATCGGCGCCTGGCGCTCGGCGTAGCCGTGCCTCAGGCGTCCACGGGGCGTGCCATGAGCACGCTGGTGTAGTTGGTGAGCGGCCTCCAGTCGCACTCGCCGACCACCCGGTAGCCCCAGGATTCGTACATCGCAATCAACGCATGGGCCGGTTCGGCCGTGTCCAGTGCCAGGGTGGCGGCCCCGGCACTGCGCGCCCTGGCCAGCAGTTCCCCGTGCAGCAGTTTCCCCAGGCCCAGGCCCTTGAACCGGGGCGCCACGCAGAACTGCGTGATCGACCACACCGTGCTGTCGCGGTACAGCGCCACCTTGGACTCGGGTTGCGGGGCGCGCAAGGTCGCCGTGGCCGCATAGTCACCTTCGATTTCCATGACCAGTGCCAGGCCCGAGGCCAGGCGTTTGGCCGTGTCCTCCACCGTCTGGTGGGTGGCCCAGTAGCGCAGGCCCTTGGCGGCGTGCGGGGCGTAGGCCGCATGGATCAGCGCGGTCAGCCGCTCCAGGTCATCGTGCGGGGTGAGCAGGCGCAGGGTGGGTTCTGAAGGCGGGCTGGTGGTCACGGCATCGGTCCGGGCAGGGGTAGGGCGTGTCATCATTCATTTCGCCCCCGCGCTGGCCCCGGCATGAGGATGGATGCGCGAAGCGCGGCGCAGCCAATAGCGGGCTATTGGCAAGCCGTGCGACAAAGCAGACGCCGCATGCCGGGGCCAGCCCCAAGGGAAAGCCTGCGGCGCGGCACATTGCGGTGTTGCCCTTCGCTTGTGTAGCCGTGCTACACGGCACTCAGGGCGCCTTGCACTGCACCGCGCTGCAGGCTTTCGCGGGGGCGAAATGAATGATGACACGCCCTGGTCATAGCTTGAGCGACCAGGTTTCTCCCACCAATTGTTGCCCGAAGTCCTCGTAGGGCTCCGACTTGTCGAGCACAAAACCCCGTTTGGCATAGATGGAACGTGCGGTGGTGAGACAACTGTTGGTCCACAGCACCATTTTTTTGTAACTCTTGGCACGCGCAAAGGCGATGCATTCGTCCGTCAACCGCGCTCCCAGGCCCATGCCACGGGCCTTGGGCGAGAGGATCAGCATGCGCAGTTGGGCGGTGCTGGCGGATTTGCGCACCACGAAGATGGCGCCCACGCGCTCGCCGTCGAGCTCGGCGATCCAGCATTTTTCCCATTCAGGCTGGAACTTGCGCACGAACTGCGCGGCGATATCGGCCACCAGGGCCTCAAAGCGCAGGTCCCAGCCGTATTCCCGCGCATAGATTTCGCCATGCTGCTGCACCACCCAGCCCATGTCGCCAGGCACCGGGTCGCGCAGCACGGCCACCCTGGCAGGCCCGCTGGTGGCGGCAGCGGGCTCCAGCAGCGCTTCGATGCGCTCCATGGCCTGCACCAGCTCTGCCTGGCGCGGGGCGGGCAGGGGGGCGAGCAGCGCGGCCGCTTCGTCGCGCGAGCGCTGCTGCAGCGGCGCAAAGGCAGCATGCCCGGCAGGCGTCAACGTGAGCTCGCTCTGGCGCGCATCCCTGGCGCTCGGTGCCCGGCTGATCCAGCCCGCGCCCTCGAAGCGCCGCAGGATGCGGCTCAGGTAGCCGCCATCCAGCCCCAGCTCGCGCGCCAGTTCGCTGGCCACCAGGGCGTCGCGGTGGGCCAGTTCATAGAGCACGCGCACGTCGGTCAACGACAGCTCGCTGCCCAGGTAGGGGTCGAGCACGCCGATGCGGCGCGTGAAGAAGCGGTTGAAACGGCGCACGGCCTTGACGGCACCTGCCGGGGCTTCGGCGGTCGGGGTTTTCATGATTGATTGCCTTTGTCATGCAATTGATTGACTTTGGCAAGTATATATCTGCCAGGGCATGGCCGGACAATGGGTAGGACAAACCGATGCGGGGCGACAAAACGGGCTTGCCAACGTAAAATCGCGGGTTATCCATAACGGCCTCGCCCATTCGAGGTCTCGCACCCCCCACATGAACGCCCCCGTCGACGTCTCTTTTTTCGCGCGCGCAGCCAAGCCGCTGACCAGCTATCGCCCCTACTGGGCGAAGCGCTTCGGCACGGCCAAGTTCCTGCCGATGAGCCGCGCCGAGATGGAGCAACTGGGCTGGGACAGCTGCGACATCATCCTGGTCACGGGCGATGCCTATGTGGACCACCCGAGCTTCGGCATGGCCGTGATCGGCCGCACGCTGGAGGCCCAGGGCTTTCGCGTGGGCATCATCGCCCAGCCCGACTGGCAGAGCGCCGAGCCCTTCAAGGCGCTGGGCAAGCCCAACCTGTTCTGGGGCGTGACCGCGGGCAACATGGATTCCATGATCAACCGCTACACGGCGGACCGCAAGATCCGCAGCGATGACGCCTACACCCCGGGTGACATCGGCGGCAAGCGCCCCGACCGTGCGGCCATCGTCTACAGCCAGCGCTGCCGCGAGGCGTACAAGGACGTGCCCATCATCCTGGGCGGCATCGAAGGCAGCCTGCGCCGCATCGCCCACTACGACTACTGGAGCGACAAGGTGCGCCGCTCGGTCGTGGTCGATGCCAAGTGCGACCTGCTGCTGTACGGCAATGCCGAGCGCGCTCTGGTCGAGGTGGCGCACCGCCTGGCCGCGCGCGAGCCCGTGGAGCAGATCACTGACGTGCGCGGCACGGCCTTCGTGCGCCGCTCCGACGACGAAACCGGCAAGGGCTGGTTCGAGATCGACTCCACCAGCGTGGACGAGCCGGGCCGGGTCGAGGCGCACATCAACCCCTACATGACCACCAGCGAGCAGGCCGCCGCCCAGGGCAGCACCTGTAGCAAGGAAGATGGGACCCTGGATGCCGAGGCCGGCGCAGCCGCTGCGGCCGAGCCCAACCCCGCCATCCGGCCCATGCTGTTCGTGGCCAACCCGGCGCTCAAGGCCAAGCTCAAGGTGCCGCCGCGCGACCGCAGCGTGATCCGTTTGCCGAGCTACGAGCAGGTCAAGAGCGACCCGGTGCTGTATGCCCACGCCAACCGCGTGCTGCACCTGGAGACCAACCCCGGCAATGCCCGGGCCCTGGTGCAGGCGCATGGCGAGGGCGTGACCGCGCGCGACGTGTGGATCAACCCGCCGCCCATCCCGCTGACCACGGCCGAGATGGACTACGTGTTCGACCTGACCTACGCCCGCGGCCCGCACCCGAGCTATGCCGACGAGAACGGTAGCCACGAAGGCGCGACCAAGATCCCGGCGTGGGAGATGATCCGCTTTTCGGTCAACATCATGCGCGGCTGCTTCGGCGGCTGCACCTTCTGCTCCATCACCGAGCACGAGGGCCGCATCATCCAGAGCCGCTCCGAGGATTCCATCATCCAGGAGATCGAGGACATCCGCGACAAGGTGAGCGGCTTCACCGGCACCATCTCGGACCTGGGCGGCCCCACGGCCAACATGTACCGCCTGGGCTGCAAGAGCCCCGAGATCGAGGCCGCCTGCCGCAAGCCGAGCTGCGTGTACCCGGGCATCTGCTCCAACCTGGGCACCAACCACGACCCGCTGATCAAGATCTACCGCCGCGGCCGCGCGCTCAAGGGCATCAAGAAGATCCTGATCGGCTCGGGCCTGCGCTACGACCTGGCCGTCAAGAGCCCTGAGTACGTCAAGGAGCTGGTGCAGCACCACGTGGGTGGCTACCTCAAGATCGCGCCCGAACACACCGAGCAGGGCCCGCTCACGAAGATGATGAAGCCGGGCATCGGCAGCTATGACAAGTTCAAGCAGATGTTCGAGAAGTTCAGTGAAGAGGCGGGCAAGAAGCAGTTCCTGATCCCGTACTTCATCGCCGCGCACCCGGGCACCAGCGACGAGGACATGATGAACCTCGCCATCTGGCTCAAGAAGAACGGTTTCCGCGCCGACCAGGTGCAGACCTTCTACCCGAGCCCCATGGCCACGGCCACGGCCATGTACCACAGCAACAAGAACCCGCTGCGCAAGATCACGCGCGACAGCGAGGGCGTGGACATCGTGCGCGGCGAAAAGCGCCGCCGCCTGCACAAGGCCTTCCTGCGCTACCACGACCCGAACAACTGGCCGCTGCTGCGCGACGCGCTCAAGGCCATGGGCCGCGCCGACCTGATCGGCAATGGCAAGCACCACCTGATCCCGACCTTCCAGCCGCTCACGGATGGCGGTTACCAGAGTGCGCGGCGCAAGAACTCCACGCCCGGCGGTGCCAAGGCGGCCACTCCGGCGACGGCATCCAAGTCCTCACAGGGCGTGGCGCTCAAGTCCACGCAGCCGCAAAAGGGCCGCATGCTCACGCAGCACACCGGCCTGCCACCGCGTGTGACCGGCTCGGCCAAGCCCTCGGCCGGCCGCAAGGGCCGCTAGCGCGCCCACACGGCCCCGTCCATGCCGCAGGACCGCATCCTCTACGCCGACACCGCTGCGTGGCGGGTGGAGCGGGTGGTCAAGCCCGCGGGCGTGGCCCATGCCGGCGGCGCCGTCTACCAGGTGGCTACGCCGCGCTGGGTCTTCCCGGTGTGCGGCGTGTCCGAGTTCCACCTGGAGGGGCGGCAGGTGCTGCTCGACGGGCTGACCGTGGTGGCCCTGCCCACCGGGCTGCCCTACCGTATCCATGAGTGGCAGCCCGCGCCGCGCAGCCACATGGTGGTCAGCATGCAGCCGGGCGCCCCATCGGCCGGCAGCCCCGGCCATGCACTCGCCTGGATGCTGCCACCCCGGGCCCTCTGGCAGCTGCGCCTGCACTGGCGCGCACTGGCGCAGGGGCGAGAGCAGGTCGAAGAGCCCGTGCTCGGGCAGGGGGTGTTGTGCGACAGTGCCATGGCCCATGTGGCGGTGGCCCGTGCAAGGCGCTTCATGGCCACGCGCACCGCGTCTGCCGATGGCCTTCACTGGTCGCTGCACGACGTGGCCGATGCGGCGTGCTGCTCCTACTTCCACCTCGCGCGCCTGTTCCGTACCCATACCGGCCTGGGCCTGCACGCCTACCGCGAGCAACTGCGGCTGGCCGCGGCACTGCAGCGCCTGGAGGAGGGCGAGGCCGACCTGGCTGCGCTGGCGCACGACCTGGGCTACAGCAGCCAGAGCCATCTGGGGGCTGCGTTCCGCCGCGCCATCGGCGTGACGCCGGCACAGGCCCGGCAGGCACTGCGCACCTGACTGCAACTGACCTGGGCAGGATTCTGATAGCCGGGCCGGGGGTGCTGCGCCGAGACTGCGGGCATGCCTGCTTTCGCCCCCTCCTTTCGCCGCCTGTGTTCCTCCATTCCATCGCCCTGGGTCGGCTGGCTGGCCGCGTTGGCTGCCGCGCTCATCGGCAGCGGCTGGCAGATCGCCTCGCGCCATGGTGTCACCACTACGCTGGGGCCGGTCGAGCTGGCCGTGCTGCGCTATGCCGTACCGGCCCTGGTGCTGGCGCCGCTGTGGCTGCGGCGCAGCGGGTGGCCAGCCGGCCTGTCCCGCCTGCGCTGCGCGCTGCTGGTGTTGTGCGGTGGCCTGCCGTTCGGCCTGGTGGTGCTGGCCGGCGCGCGCTGGGCGCCAGCCGCGCACATGGGCATCTTCGTGGCGGGCAGCCTGCCGGTGTTCACCGCGCTGGGTGGCTGGCTGGTGGCCGGGGAGCGGCCTCCAACCCCAAGGCTGCTGGGTCTGGCGCTGATCGTGGCGGGCATGGCGGTCTTTGGCGCCGCCGGCTGGCGCACGGTGGAGGGGGCCTGGCGCGGCGACCTGCTGTTCCTGCTGGCGGCGCTGCTGTGGGCGGTGTACACCCTGGCGTTTCGCGGCAGTGGCCTCACGCCCTGGCAGGGCGCTGCCGTGGTGAACCTGGGCTCGGCCCTGCTGTTGCTGCCCGTGCTGCTGGTGGTGGGCGCTCCGCGCCTGCTCTCGGCACCCTGGACCGATGTGGCCTGGCAGGCGCTGGGGCAGGGCGTGGCGGCCGGGTTGCTGGGCCTGGTGGTCTACAGCGTAGCGATTGCGCGGCTGGGCGCGGCACGTGCGGCGCTGTCTGCGGCGCTGGTGCCGCTGCTCACGGCCGCGGGTGGCGCCTGGCTGTTGGGCGAGCCCGTCTCGGGCGCCTTGCTGGCCGCGGTGCTGCTGGTGGTGCCCGGCCTAGCGCTGGGCAGCGGGGCCCTGGCTCAGCCGCTGCGCAGGCAATCGGCCAGCGGGATGGGGCGCGAGAGCGCATAGCCCTGTGCATGGTCGACGCCGATGGCGCGCAGCGCGTCAACGATGTCCATCGACTCGGCAAACTCCGCGATGGTCTCCTTGCCCATGACATGGCCGATGTGGTTGATCATCTCCACCATGGCCCGGTTGGTCGGGTCGTCCAGCAGGTCGCGCACGAAGCTGCCGTCGATCTTGAGGTAGTCCACCGGCAGGTGCTTGAGGTAGGTGAAGGAGGACATGCCGACGCCGAAGTCATCGAGCGCGAAGCGGCAGCCCAGCTGCTGCAGGTCCTTCATGAGCCGCACCGCGCTGGGCAGGTGCGAGATGGCGCTGGTCTCGGTGATTTCGAAGCACAGCTGATGGGGATCCACGCCCGACTGCTCGATTTCGGTGTGGATGTACCTGAGCAGGCTTTCGTCGCCCAGGCTGGTGCCCGAGAGGTTGATGGCGCAGGTGTGCACGGCCGGGCCGCCGCCCGCGGCCTGGTGCTGTGCCAGGGCGCGCAGCGTGTGTCGCACCACCCAGCGGTCGATGGCGGGCATCATGCCGTAGTGCTCGGCCGCGGGGATGAAGCATCCCGGGGCGATGAGCTCCTCGGTGTTTTCGGCCAGGCGCAGCAGCACTTCCAGGTGCAGCCCCGCTCCCGCCCCTTGCAGCGCGGTGATGGTCTGGGCATGCAGACGAAAGCGGTCGTGCTCCAGCGCCAGGCGCAGCCGCCGCACCCAGTCCATGTCGCCTTCGCGGCGGCTCATCTCGATGTCTTCCGTCTGGTAGATGAAGACCTGGTTGCGGCCGGCCTCCTTGGCGCGGTAGCAGGCCATGTCGGCCACGCGCATGGCTTCCTGGATGGTGCTGAGCGCCGGTATCAGCTGCACCATGCCGATGCTCAGGCCGGTGCCCAGCTGCCGACCTTCCCAGAGCACGCGCAGCTCATGCCCCGCCTGGCGCAACTGCTCGGCAATGCGTGCCGAGGGGCCGGGCGGGCAGTCCCTGAGCAGGATGCCGAATTCGTCGCCGCCCAGCCGTGCCAGCGTATCGCCCTCGCGCAGGTGGCTTTGCAGCATGCGGCAGACCTCGCGCAGCATCTCGTCGCCCGCCTGGTGGCCGCAGGTGTCGTTGATGAGCTTGAACTGGTCCAGGTCCACGAAGAGCAGGGCGCCCTCGCGCCCCACCGCGCGCGGCTGGCCGAGCAGCACTTCCAGCCGGTGCTCGAACTCGCGCCGGTTCACCAGGCCGGTGAGCGCATCGTGGCTGGCCTGCCATGACAGCTGCTCCACATAGTGCTGTTCGCGCGTCACGTCGTGCAGCACCAGCACCACCCCCTTGGGGCGGCCCAGGTGCTCGATCGGCGAGCCCATGAGCTTGATGGGGACCATGCTCTGGTCCGGGCGCACCACGGTCGGCGTGAAGCCATCGCGGTGCGTGGGGCCGCCGCGCAGCACCCGCTCCACCAACTGGTCGGCGCCCAGGGGGCCGGTGCCGTCATTGAGTTGCAGCACCTGGGCCAAAGGGTGGCCGGTAGCTTCCTGGGCCGGCAGGCCCACCAGGGCTTCGGCCGCGGGATTCAGGTACAGCACCTGGCCCTGCAGGTCGGTGGTCACGACGGCGTCGCCGATGGCGGCCAGCGTGATGCGCGCCTGTTCGCGCTCGGCATCGAGCGCCAGTTCCGCGCGCTGGCGCTGCGCCAGCAGGCTGCGGGTGTGCCAGGTGGTCAGCAGGATGAGCACGGCGGCCATGCCCGCGTTGGCCCAAAGCAGCCATTGCACGATGCGCCGGGAGCTGTGCCCGAGCGAGGCGCTGAAGGCGCGGGCCGCCGGCGTCGCACCCGCGTTGATGGCGCGGATGCTGGCCTGCCAGTCCCGGCGCGTAGCGGCGTCCACCATGCCGCTGGTATGGCCGTGCTGGATCTCCTGCGACAGCTGCAGCAGGTTGTCGATATGGCGGTCTCCGACCCGCCAGTGCACCAGCGGCTGCTGCACGATCTCGTAGCGGTTGAACCAGCGCAGCAGCCAGACCAGGCTGTCGATGTCCTCGGGATGGTTCTCTCCGCGAGCGAATCCCTCGTGCGCGGCGTTCAGGTCGATGGGGTCGGATTCGAGCAAGGCCAGCCGGGCCGCCTTGTCGCCCAAGGGCACGTCGATGGCCTTCCTGAATTGCACGTAGGCATCGGGGGAGCCCGTGGCGGCATAGCGGTCCAGGAAGTAGATGGCGTCCTTCTGCCCCTTGGTCCAGAGGCTCTCGCCAGCGACGAAGGCCCGCACGGCCGACAGCACATACAGACTGCCCGATGCACAGGCCGCCAGCAAAAGCACCATCAGCAGGAAGGGCCAGGTGATCCGCAGCGTGGAGCGCAGCGGTCCCTGGCCTGGTGGCTCGCGCGCGTCGCTCATGTACCGCTGCCGCCGGTGCGTCAAGGCCGTGCGGCCTGGCGCGCCTTGAGCGGGTTTCTGTGGCCGAACAACCCCATTCCGATTCCTCCCGTGCGGTGGGCCGCGTGGGCTCCCCTGGCCGACAGGCCGGTGGGCGAGCGTGCTGGCCTGCCTTGCAGAACCACTATATCGGTAACCAGGCGGCTTCGCAGCAAATCCTTGGCTGTGGCGGCCGGCATGAAAAACCCGCGTGCCTTGCGGAACGCGGGTTTCGTGGGGTGGTCGCCCGATGCCGCAGGGCGGCTGGGGGGCGTGCTCAGTTCGTCGCGGCGTGCGTGCCGACCACCACGGACTGGGTCTTTTCGTCCGGCACGGGCGGTGTCACCAGGTCTTCGATGATGAAGGTGCGGTAGTAGAAGGCCGTTGCCGCACCCTGCGGTGTGATGGCCTCCACCACCGTGTCGGGCTCGTCCTTGCTGTCCATCTGGACCAGCAGGCCATGGTGGCCGGTGCTGGCCAGATCGGCGATGCGGCGCACCATGTCGCCTTCGGCGCCCACGGAGGGCAGGGGCGCATCGGCCGTGCCCAGCGTGCGCACGATGTCGGCCATGATGGCTTCGGGGCTGGCATAGGCCAGTTCGCCCTTGTGGCCGGCGGCCTCCAGCGCGGTGGCGGCCTGGCGCACGCAGTCCTCGTCGGGGAACAGGGCGAACACATGCCCGGTGGGGTAGAACACGCCGCCCATATTGGTCATGGTGGAGTCAAGAATCATTGGCTTCATGGCCGTCTCCTTTGGAGGGGGTGGATACGCCTTCCATTGAAGCCGCTGGCCGCTGCAATGCGTGTAGTCCCGGGGGGCATCCCTATGTCATCCGTGGGCACCTTTCTGCACTTCGCCATGCGCGAGAGCGCGGCGGATTTCACGCCATATCGTTCGAAGTTGTATCTGCTGCTGCCCATTAGTTGACACCCGGCCCGCGCCAGCGATGATGCTCGTGCCCCCTGGCCTGGACGCAGCCATCGCGCTTCCCATCTTTCCATTCGTGCACCACGGCGCAGTGGGCGCGGGATATTGCGCAGCCGGGCCAGCAACTTCGATTCAACCTTTGACGGAACTGATAAGGAGAGAGCGGTGCCCACTATTATTTTTGCGCTGAAGCCTTGGTCATCATCGACAGCCACCATTTCAAGACATGAAAACTCACTTGGCGGCATTGACAGTACTTCCTGGCCGGTCAATTCGGTCACGGTCGACGATCCCTACGCCATTGCCGTCGGCCGTATCCTGAATTGGGACGAGGGAACTCTCGATGACCAGGGCGGCATCATCGTGCGCCGTTCCGGGGTGGGGTTCGCCTTTCAAAAGGCATTTGAGCACTACACCAAGGTCACCGGGGAGCCCGCGCCCCATAAATACAAGGTCACGCGCGCGACCTTGTCATTCAGGTACCGCAGCCTGGGCATGACGTTCATGGTGGGCGACGTGCAGCATTCCATCAAGCGCGGCGGGTCGCAACTCAACCGTTTGTTCTTCTCCAGCAGAATCGGCCCCGACGAACTTTTTGAGCCGACCGAGCCTGTGCCCATCAAGACCATCGCGCCTTTTGATCCGCGGCACCAGAAGATACCGGCGAGAATCGAGACCAGCCCGCTCGATTATTCAAAGATCAAGCCGTTTTACAAGGTTCGTGAGGGAGGCCCACCACCCATTTCCGTACCGATCGGGTTTGTCACCAATCCGGGTGGGCATATCCTGAGTGTCGATACCCAACATGATTACGATGGTGTTTACGTCATTGATTTGACAGGGAAAATAAACCCGCAAAACAGGTTCGGCATTGTTTTTGCGGGTACACCCCATGGCGAGAGCCTGAGCGATCCCGATATCAGTGTCTTCGATTTTGGTGCGGCGCTTTATTACAATTTTGTTCTGGCGGTACAAATCGATTTCTGAGAACTCGGCAGCAGCCGGATAGCCGTTTGCAAAAGCGGTCTCCGGCTGCCCACCGTTATCCTCCCCCGCGAAGCAGCCAGGCAGCCAGGCCCGCGCAATGCAGCACGACGGTGGCCCAGTACAGCATGCGGAACGCGGTCTTGCTCGATTTGTGGCGCAGGATCTGCTGGGCGAACCAGGCGCCCGGCCAACCGCCCGCGAGGGCCAGCAGGTGCAGGTGGTTCTCCGGTACGCGCCATTGGCCGCTTTGCGCAGCGCTCTTGTCCAGGGCGTAGACGATGAAGGTCAGCAGGTTGAGCGCCACGGCGGCGCCCAGCAGCCACCAGGGCAATCGGTTGCTCCATGCGCCGAAGGCCAGCATGCCCAGCCACAGCCCCATCAGCAGGAAAGCCAGCCCCTGGAAGGCTGGCGAGGCACCGGATCGACCGGCGCGCGGTGGCTGCGGTCGCCGGGTTGAGGGCGCTTGCGCCTTTTTGCTGCCGCCGGCCGCCGAGCGGGCGGCGGGTGCGGTGACCGCGGGGGCGCCCACGGGCTGCACTGCCATGGCCCGGGGGCCTTTGCCGCCGACATGGATCTCCTGGTAGCTCACCGACTGCCCTTCGCGGGGCGTTCCACCGCCCTGGAAATCGCGCACGTGGAAGAAAACGTCGGCGGGCGTGTCGGGACTGCGGATGAAGCCAAAGGCGCGCTCGGCGTTCCAGCGCACTACCGTTCCCTGTTTCTGCATCGGCGATATCCCTCAGGCCAGGGTGTGCAGTGGAATGTCCTGCGCCTGTGCCAGCGCATCGAGCTGCGCACGGGTCTGCGTGCGCAGGAAGGCGGCCACAGCCTCATGTGTGGCCGGGGCGCGCAGCACCTGGGCATCACCCGTGGCGGGCAGGCCGGCGGCGGCGCACAGGCTGGCGGCAAAGTGGGGCTCGAGCGCGGCCACGGCCACGCGGCCGTCGGCGCAGGGGTAGATGCGGTAGCCCGCATGGTTGCCGCCGACGTCGCCATCGGGTGTGGTCAGGCCCCAGTCGCGTGGCTGGGCCAGCCAGGCGGCGGCATCCGCCAGCGCGACCTCGATGCACACCCCGTTGCCGGCGTGGGCGCGTTCCAGCAGGGCCTGCAGCACGGCCTCGCTGGCCATCAGCGACCCGCCCATGTCGGCATACAGCGTGGGCGGCATCTCGGTGCCGGTGACCAGGCCGGCATCGGCCAGGTAGGTGAGGTCGTGGCCCGGCTCCTCGGCGCGCTCGGCAGCGGCGCCCACGATGCGCACCAGCGACAGGCGTGGGTATTTCGCCTGCAGTGCCTCCCAGGCCAGGCCCAGCTTGGCCAGGGCCGAGGGGCGAAAGGAGGTGATGAGCACATCGGTGTGTGCCAGCTCTTCGTGCAGCGTGGCCTGGCCCTCGGCCGTCTTGAGGTGGGCATGCAGCACGCGCACCCCCTGGTGCAGCGTGGCATAGGCCGCCGGGCTGTAGATGCCCATGGGGTCGGCGCTGGGATAGCCGGCTGTCGGTGGTGGTTCGAGCTTGGTGCATTCGGCACCCATGCGCGCGCAGCGCATCAGCGCGGCGGGGCCGGGCAGGTTCAGGGCAAGGCTCAGTACGCGGGTGTTGCGCAGGGGTTGGGGCAGGGTGGTGCTCATGTCTCTTTATAGGAATGGAATAAAAGCGGAGTGCTGGGCGTGGTCGGAACTTTGGCCAGTCCGGGTGCTCACTCCCTGCGTTATACAAAATTTGTTACCTTATCCTCCCGTCCATGCAACGCAGAACCTCTTTGGCCGCCCTTGCCGGGCTGGCCACTTTTCCGGGAGTGATGACCGTGACCCCGCTCAGCAGTGCCGCCACCTTGCCCGTGTTGCAATCCCTCAAGCCCTCGCCGCGCATGCCGGTGCTGTTTGTCGGCCATGGCAGCCCCATGAACGCCATCGAGGACAACGCCTGGCGCCGCGCCTGGCAGGCGCTGGGCACGGAGCTGATGGCCCGCGCGGTGCAGCCCCAGCTCATCCTGTGCGTCTCGGCCCACTGGCTCACACGGGACGGCTGGCAGCTCACGGGCATGGCCAATCCCAAGACCATCCACGATTTTGGCGGCTTTCCGCAGGCGCTGTTCGACCAGCAATACCCCGCGCCCGGCGCTCCTGCCGTGGCGCGCAGCCTGGCCAAGGAACTCAAGTCGCCTGCCACGGGCGCCGCACTGGGCGTGGACGAGGGCGAGTGGGGCCTGGACCACGGTACCTGGTCGGTGCTCAAGCCCATGTTCCCCAAGGCGCAGATTCCCGTACTGCAGCTGAGCATGGACTACAGCCGGGCACCCGCCGAGCACTACGCCCTGGGCAAACAGCTCGCGGCGCTGCGCGAGCGCGGCGTGCTCATCGTGGGCAGTGGCAATGTGGTGCACAACCTGCGCGTCACGCGCCGGGGCACTGCCGCCAACGAAGCCTACGACTGGGCCAGCGAGTTCGATGGGGTGGTGCAGGACCAGATCAAGCAGGGCCAGCTCGCTGCGCTGCCCGACTTCCTGAAGCTCGGCGCCGTGGCCAAGCAGGCCCACCCCACGCACGAGCACTACCTGCCGCTGCTGTATGCGGCCGGGGCGGTGCAGTCGACCGAAATGCCGCGCTTTTTCAATACAGGCTTCCAGTCGGCGTCTATCTCGATGCGCTCTGTTCTCTGGGGGTGAACTCCCGCTTGATCTGCAGCCAGGGCCAGCGCTGCTGGTAGCTTTGCGCCTTGGCATCGAACAGCGGCAGGTGCGGGCAGGCAGGGTTGGGCCGCAGGATGCCTGCATACAGCTCATCGAGCCCATACGGCGCGTGCAGCACCGGGCCTGACGGGGCGGGCTGCAGACCCACGCAGGTGCAGGGCACCAGAAAGCGACCAATCCCGTCGCGCGCCGAGGTGAGGGCGGTGTAGGGGTAGCCGAACCATTCCTCGTACCACAGGTGCACGCGCGCCTGGTTCTTGGCTTCCACAGTGATCGGCAGGTCGGCGAACAGGGCTGCAGCGCGCGCCTGCACGGTTGCTTCGGCGGCGGCCGACAGGTCGCCGGCATCGAAGTAGAACAGGTCGTAGTCCTTGATGCGCGCATCGGGTGCATGGCCGGAGTGCAGGTTCCACACCGTCTGGAACAGGCAGCCCGCGACCAGCCAGGCATCGGGCAGGCCCAGAAGCGGCAAACGCTCCAGAATGGCCGCGTTGTGCGGGTTCTGGAGCGCTTCGCTCACAAAGCGGCTCTGAAGATCAGAGCTGGGGTTAAAAAGCGCATTCACTGCAATGCGTGTCGCCACTGTCCTTTGAACAAGCGCTGCCCATGCGAGGTAGCCGCGCAAGGGCCGCCCCGCCGCGCTGGCTGCGTCCCCCTTCCCGCCTCGCGTAGCGGGGCGAGAGAAAGGGGGAAGGCGCGTCAGCGACTCAGGGGGTTAGACCACTTTTGCGATGGATTGGCAGACGTAGTCGATGTTCTTGCTGTTCAGCGCAGCGACGCACATGCGGCCGGTGTCCGTGCCGTACACGCCGAACTCGTTGCGCAGGCGCACCATCTGGTCCTTGGTCAGGCCCGAGTAGCTGAACATGCCGATCTGGGTGGTGATGAAGGACATGTCCTGCTTCACACCGGCGGCCTTCAGGCCGTCGACCAGCTTCTGGCGCATGGCCTTGATGCGCACGCGCATTTCGGCCAGTTCCTTCTCCCACAGGGCGCGCAGTTCGGGGTTGCCCAGCACGGCGGCCACCACGGCGCCGCCGTGGATGGGTGGGTTGGAGTAGTTCGTGCGGATCACGATCTTGAGCTGGCTCAGCACGCGGCCGGCTTCTTCCTTGTTGGCGCACAGCACCGACAGGCCGCCCACGCGCTCGCCGTACAGGCTGAAGCTCTTGCTGAACGAGGTGGAGACGAAGAAGTTCAGGCCGGCAGCCACGAACTTGCCGATCACGGCGCCGTCTTCGGCGATGCCGTGGCCGAAGCCCTGGTAGGCCATGTCCAGGAAGGGCGTCAGGCCCTTGGCCTTGACGGCGGCGATCACCTGGTCCCACTGCGCGGCAGTGATGTCGTAGCCGGTGGGGTTGTGGCAGCAGGCGTGCAGCACGACGATGGTGCCGGCGGCAGCTGCGTTCAGGCTGGCCAGGAAGCCTTCGAAGTTCACGCCACGCTTTTCGGCGTCGTAGTAGGCATAGCTGTCGACTTCGAAGCCGGCGTTGGTGAACAGCGCGCGGTGGTTTTCCCAGCTCGGGTCGGAGATCAGCACCTTGGCGTTGGGGCTGACTTTCTTCAGGAAGTCGGCGCCGATCTTCAGGCCGCCGGTGCCGCCGATGGCCTGCACGGTGGCCACGCGGCCGGAGGTCACGGGCTCGCTGTCCGCGCCGAAAACCAGGCCCTTGACCGCATTGTCATAGGCCACGATGCCGTCGATGGGCAGGTAGCCGCGCGCCGTGGGGGCCGACATCATGGTCTTTTCGGCGGCTTGCACGCACTGCAGCAGGGGCAGCTTGCCGTTGTCGTCGAAATACACGCCCACACCCAGGTTGACCTTGTTGGGGTTGGTGTCGGCAGCAAATTGCTCGTTGAGGCCCAGGATGGGGTCGCGGGGTGCCATTTCGACGGCGGTGAACAGAGACATGAAAATCCTTGAAAGGTTGTCAGTAGCGAAGAATCCAGGCGTGGTGTAACGTGCCAGGTTCCGCCGATTTTAACGGCTAGCCCCCACCAACCGTTGACCTACCCCATGCTGGAAATATCAGAAGTCATACCGGATCAGCAAGACGGCGAATTCGTGCGCTTTCCCGATTCGCCGTTCGAGCTGTTCCAGCCGTACCCCCCTGCGGGCGACCAGCCCGAGGCCATCGACAAGCTGGTCGAGGGGCTGAACGACGGCGAGGCCTTCCAGACCCTGCTCGGGGTCACGGGCTCAGGCAAGACCTTCACCATGGCCAACGTGATCGCCCGCATGGGCCGCCCGGCCATCGTGTTCGCGCCCAACAAGACCCTGGCCGCGCAGCTGTACAGCGAGTTCCGCGAGTTCTTCCCGAAGAACGCCGTGGAGTACTTCGTGAGCTACTACGACTACTACCAGCCCGAGGCCTATGTGCCCCAGCGCGACCTGTTCATCGAGAAGGACAGCGCGATCAACGAGCACATCGAGCAGATGCGCCTGTCGTGCACCAAGAGCCTGATGGAGCGCACCGACGTGGTCATCGTCGCCACCGTCTCGGCCATCTACGGCATCGGCGAGCCCGAGAGCTACCACCGCATGGTGATGACCTTGCGCTCGGGCGACAAGCTGGGCCAGCGCGACGTGATCGCCCAACTGATCCGCATGCAGTACCAACGCAACGAGGCTGATTTTTCGCGCGGCAAGTTCCGCGTGCGTGGCGACACCATCGACGTGTTCCCGGCCGAGCACTCGGAGCTGGCCATCCGCATCGAGCTGTTCGACGACGAGATCGAGAGCCTGCAGCTGTTCGATCCGCTCACGGGCCGCGTCAAGCAGAAGATCCCGCGCTTCACGGTCTACCCCAGCAGCCACTACGTGACGCCGCGCGACAAGGTGCTGGCGGCCGTGGAGACCATCAAGATCGAGCTGGCCGAGCGCCTCAAGCAGCTGCTGGACGACGGCAAGCTGGTGGAGGCCCAGCGCCTGGAGCAGCGCACGCGCTTCGACCTGGAGATGCTCAGCGAAGTAGGGCACTGCAAGGGCATCGAGAACTACACGCGCCACCTCTCGGGCGCCGCGCCGGGCGACCCGCCGAGCACGCTGACCGACTACATGCCCAAGAACGCGCTGATGTTCCTGGACGAGAGCCACCAGATGATCGGCCAGCTCAACGCCATGTACAGCGGCGACCGTTCGCGCAAGACCACGCTGGTGGAGTATGGTTTTCGGCTGCCCTCGGCACTGGACAACCGGCCGCTCAAGTTCGAGGAGTTCGAGCAGCGCATGCGCCAGGTGGTCTTCGTCTCGGCCACGCCGGCCGACTACGAAAAGCAGCACGCCGGCCAGGTGGTGGACCAGGTGGTGCGCCCCACGGGCCTGGTGGACCCGGTGGTGGAGGTGCGCCCCGCCACCCACCAGGTGGATGATGTGCTGCAGGAGATCCGCATCCGCGCCGAAAAGAACGAGCGTGTGCTCATCACCACGCTGACCAAGCGCATGGCCGAGCAGCTGACCGACTACCTCACGGACAACGGCGTCAAGGTGCGCTACCTGCACAGCGACGTGGACACGGTGGAGCGGGTGGAGATCATCCGCGACCTGCGCCTGGGCGCTTTCGACGTGCTGGTGGGCATCAACCTGCTGCGCGAGGGCCTGGACATTCCCGAGGTCTCGCTGGTGGCGATCCTCGATGCCGACAAGGAGGGCTTCCTGCGCGCCGAGCGCAGCCTGATCCAGACCATAGGCCGTGCGGCACGCAACATGAATGGCCACGCCATCCTCTACGCGGACCGCATCACCGATTCCATGAAAAAAGCCATGGGCGAGACGGAACGCCGCCGCGCAAAGCAGATCGCACACAACGAGGCACACGGAATCACGCCGCGCAGCATTGTCAAGAGGGTAAGAGACCTGATTGACGGTGTGTACAGCGAGAAAGCGGGCAAGGACGCCGAGCGGCTGGAGCAGGAAACCATGCAGCGCGCCAAGGTGGAGGACATGTCCGAGAAGGACGTGGCGCGCGAAATCAAGCGGCTCGAGAAGCTCATGCTGGAGCATGCGCGCAACCTCGAATTCGAGCAGGCGGCGCGTGTACGCGACCAGCTCACGCGGCTGAAGGACCAGGCCTTCGGCGCGCATGGCAACGATTCCGTGGCCTTGTAGAGCGCGCGGTGCGCCCCGACCTGATGGACAGGGCGTACTGCAGGGCGACGGGCTGTCCGTAAAAACGCGTATGGGGAAATAGTGACCCGCCAGTTTCTTATCCCGACTGATTCAATAGGGATTTGTGCTATACTCCTACAAACTACTCAAGAACAAAAGCCCACAAGATGAAGGGCTCTGCACCGGGAAAACCCGTGTGGAGTAAGGGGCGGAGACGGTGTCGTTGCGGGCCAACAGCCTGCAGTCGGCAGTTTCTACAACGAACAAGCCTTAGCACAAGGAGCTTGCGATGCGTCTCACTACCAAAGGCCGTTTTGCGGTCACCGCCATGATTGACCTGGCCCTGCGCCAGAACAACGGACCCGTCACCCTGGCTGCCATCAGCCAGCGCCAGCAGATTTCGCTGTCCTACCTGGAACAGCTGTTCGGCAAGCTGCGCCGCCACGAACTGGTGGAATCCACCCGTGGCCCCGGCGGCGGCTACACCCTGGCCCGCAAGGCGGGCGACATCACGGTGGCCGACATCATCGTATCCGTGGACGAACCCATTGACGCCACCCAGTGCGGCGGCAAGGAAAACTGCCTGGGCGAAGCCGGCCGTTGCATGACGCATGAGCTGTGGGCCTCGCTGAACCAGCGCATGGTCGAGTTCCTCGACTCCGTCACGCTGCAAAAGCTGGTCGAAGAGCAACTGGCCAAGGGCGTGCAGATCGAGGACAAGCCGGTCGTGCGCCGCGCCATCTCGACGACCCCGGTGGTCAAGCCGATCCGTGTGAACGCCCCGAATTCGGTGTTCGCGCTCGGCAACGTTTTCGCCAAGTCCTGACCGCCAGATGCGCCGCGCCGGCCCTGGGGTCGGCACCGCCCTGAACGTCTCCTGTTTCTGTAACCAACTGTCCAACTGTTCTTCGTTCGTTGTTTGCAAGCAAGCCCAAGCCAGCAACCTCCTGAGCCAGCCACGCCATGACTCCACATTTCCCCATCTACCTCGACTACGGCGCCACCACCCCTGTGGACCCGCGCGTAGTGGACGCCATGATTCCCTGGTTGCGCGAGCATTTCGGCAACCCGGCATCGCGCAGCCACGCCTGGGGCTGGGAAGCGGAAGAGGCGGTGGAAAAGGCGCGTGTGCAGGTGGCCGACCTGATCCACGCCGATCCACGCGAGATCGTCTGGACCAGCGGCGCCACGGAATCGATCAACCTGGCCCTGAAGGGCGCTGCCCAGTTCTACAAGGGCAAGGGCAAGCACCTGATCACGCTCAAGACCGAGCACAAGGCCGTGCTGGACACCATGCGCGAGCTGGAGCGCCAGGGCTTCGAAGCCACCTACCTCGACGTCAAGGAAGACGGTCTGGTGGACCTGGACGCGCTCAAGGCCGCCATCCGCCCCGATACGGTGCTGGTGAGCATCCTGTTCGTGAACAACGAGATCGGCGTGATCCAGGACATCCCGGCCATCGGCGCACTGTGCCGTGAAAAGGGCGTGCTGCTGCACGTGGATGCCGCGCAGGCCACCGGCCGCGTCGAGATCGACATGAACACCCTGCCCATCGACCTGATGAGCATGACCGCGCACAAGACCTACGGCCCCAAGGGCGTGGGTGCCCTGTACGTGCGCCGCAAGCCGCGCGTGCGCCTGGAAGCGCAGATGCACGGTGGCGGCCATGAGCGCGGCATGCGTTCGGGCACCTTGCCCACGCACCAGATCGTGGGCATGGGCGAGGCCTTCCGCATCGCCAAGGAAGAAATGGCCGAATCCAACGCCAAGGCCCATGCGCTGCAGCAGCGCTTGCTCAATGGCCTGAAGGACATCGAACAGGTGTTCATCAACGGCAGCATGGAACGCCGCGTGCCGCAGAACCTGAACATGAGCTTCAACTACGTCGAAGGCGAGTCGCTGATCATGGGCATCAAGGGCCTGGCCGTGTCGTCGGGCTCCGCCTGCACCTCGGCCAGCCTGGAGCCCAGCTATGTGTTGCGCGCCCTGGGCCGCAGCGACGAGCTGGCCCACAGCAGCCTGCGCATGACCATCGGCCGCTTCACGACCGAGGAAGAGATCGACTACGCGATCGCCACCATCCGCGAAAACGTCGCCCGACTGCGCGAGCTGAGTCCGCTGTGGGAGATGTACCAGGATGGCGTGGACATCAGCACCATCCAGTGGGCTGCGCACTGACCGAATTCATGGCATTTTGACGAATTGAAGAGGTAGACATCATGGCTTATTCAGACAAAGTGGTTGACCATTACGAGAACCCCCGCAACGTGGGCTCGTTCGACAAGGGTGACGAATCGGTGGGCACCGGCATGGTGGGCGCGCCCGCCTGCGGCGACGTGATGAAGCTGCAGATCAAGGTGAACCCCGAAACCGGCGTGATCGAAGACGCACGCTTCAAGACCTATGGCTGCGGCTCGGCCATCGCCTCGTCCTCGCTGGTGACCGAATGGGTCAAGGGCAAGACGCTGGACGAAGCGGCAGCCCTCAAGAACAGCGTGATCGCCGAAGAGCTGGCCCTGCCGCCCGTCAAGATCCACTGCTCCATCCTCGCGGAAGACGCCATCAAGGCCGCCGTGCTCGATTACAAGACCAAGCACGCTGCGGCTGTGACCGCCTGATCGACCATGGCCATCACGCTGACCGAAGCCGCTGCGCGGCACGTGACCCGCTACCTGTCCCGCCGGGGCAAGGGGCTGGGCGTGCGCCTGGGCGTCAAGACCACCGGCTGCTCGGGCCTGGCCTACAAGCTCGAGTACGTGGACGATACCGAGCCTGAGGACGTGGTGTTCGAGAACCACGGCGTGAAGGTGCTGATCGACCCCAAGAGCCTGGCTTACATCGACGGCACCGAGCTCGACTTCGTGCGCGAGGGCCTGAACGAAGGCTTCAGGTTCAACAACCCCAACGAGCGCGACCGCTGCGGTTGCGGCGAGAGCTTCCGCGTTTAAGAGGCAGAGAGTCTTTCCTCCATGCCCGTCCTGCACGCTAAAACGCCCTCACTCGTCGTTGCAAATGCTCGCCATAGCCCAGCTATGGCTGCGCTTTGCGCCTAGATTGAGGGCGTTTTGGCGTACCTTCCGGGCACGGCCGAAAAACTCTCTGCCTCTGATCGCTTGCGGGCCACGGTGCCTGCTGTACTGAGCGCCCAGCCAAACCGCCATCGCACCCCGTGCTGGCGGTTTTTTCTTGACCCTTTCCCCTCCATGAACCTGCAATCCGACGATTTCGAGCTGTTCGGCCTCGCGCAGCGCTTTGCGCAGGAGCGCAGCGCCATCGACGCGCGCTGGAAGGAGCTGCAGCGCGAAGCCCACCCCGACAAATTCGCCGCGCAGGGCGCCGCGGCCCAGCGCGTGGCCATGCAGTGGTCGGTGCGCATCAACGAGGCCTACCAGCGCCTGAAGGATCCGCTGCGGCGCGCGGCCTACCTGTGCGAGCTGCGCGATGCGCCGATTCGCGCCGAGGACAACACGGCCATGCCGGCGGCCTTTTTGATGCAGCAGATGGAATGGCGCGAGTCGCTCGAGGACGCCCAGGGCGAGGCCGCCCTGGATGCCCTGGACGACGAGGTGCAGCAGGCGCGGCGCGCGGCCCTGGCGCGCTGTGGGCAGTTGCTGGACGAGGCGGGCGATGCCGCCGGTGCGGCGCGCGAGGTCAGAGCCCTCATGTTCATTGCGCGATTTGCCGACGATATCGAGCGCCGCCGGGATCAACTGGGACAATAGGGACTGCCCCCCTTTCCTGCGAGCCGCACGGCGTGCCCGCAGACAACGTAGAACACGACGACAAGAACTATTCCATGGCGCTTTTGCAGATCTCCGAACCCGGCCAGTCCCCCGACCCGCACCAGCGGCGCATTGCCGTGGGCATCGACCTGGGCACCACGCACTCCCTGGTGGCGGCCGTGCGCAATGGCGTGGCCGAATGCCTGCCCGATGACCAGGGCAGGGTGCTGCTGCCCTCGGTGGTGCGCTACCTGGAGGCGGGTGGCCGCCAGATCGGGCACGATGCCGTGGCCGCGCAGGCACAGGACCCGCGCAACACCATTGCCTCGGTCAAGCGCTTCATGGGCCGGGGCCTGGCCGACGTGGCCGATGCCGGCAAGCTGCCCTACGACTTCGTGCCCCCGGCCGACAGCGCCCTGGGCATGGTGAGCCTGGCCACCGTGGGCGGGGTGAAATCGCCCGTGGAGGTGAGCGCCGAGATCCTGGCCACGCTGCGCTACCGCGCCGAGGACACCTTCAACGACGACCTGTACGGTGCGGTGATCACCGTGCCCGCATACTTCGACGACGCCCAGCGCCAGGCCACCAAGGACGCGGCCCAACTGGCCGGCATCCACCTGCTGCGCCTGATCAACGAGCCCACGGCCGCTGCCATCGCCTACGGCCTGGACAATGCCAGCGAGGGCGTCTACGCCGTGTACGACCTGGGCGGTGGCACTTTCGACATCTCCATCCTGCGGCTCACGCAGGGTGTGTTCGAGGTCATCGCCACGGGCGGCGATTCGGCCCTGGGGGGTGACGACTACGATGCCGCCCTGGCCGACCAGGTGCTGCAGCAACTGGGCCGCACGGTCGAGACCCCATCGGACAAGGTCGCGGCCCGCATGGCGGCCCGCGCCTGCAAGGAGGCGCTGACGGCTGCCGAGCATGCCACCTTCTCGGCCCAGATGGCTGGCGAGGCCGTGCAGCATGCCGTGGCGCGTGCGGACTTCGAGGCGGCCACGGCCCACCTCACCACGCGCTCCATGGCCGCCGTGCGCCGTGCGCTGCGCGATGCGCACCTCACGCGTGAGGAAGTGCAGGGCGTGGTCATGGTCGGCGGCTCCACCCGCATGCCGCAGGTGCAGAAGGCCGTGGCCGATTTCTTCGGCACCACGCCGCTGACCAACCTGAATCCCGACGAGGTGGTGGCCCTGGGTGCCTCCATCCAGGCCAACCAGCTGGCCGGCAACAACACCGCGGGCGATCTGCTGCTGCTCGATGTGATCCCGCTGTCGCTGGGCATCGAGACCATGGGCGGCCTGGTGGAGCGCATCGTGGCGCGCAACGAGACCATTCCCACCGCCAAGGCGCAGGACTTCACCACCTACAAGGACGGCCAGACCGCCCTGGCGATCCATGTGCTGCAGGGCGAGCGCGACCTGGTGCAGGACTGCCGCAGCCTGGCGCGCTTCGAGCTGCGCGGCATTCCGCCGATGGCGGCCGGCGCAGCCCGCATCCGCGTGACCTTCACCGTCGATGCCGACGGCCTCTTGAGCGTGAGCGCGAAGGAGCAGGGCAGCGGCGTGGAGGCGCGCATCGACGTGAAGCCCTCCTATGGCCTGTCGGACGACGAGATCGCCCGCATGCTGCAGGACGGATTTGCCACCGCCGCGCAGGACATGCGCGCCCGCGCCGTGGTCGAGGCCCGCGTGGATGCCGACCGCATGCTGCTGGCTACGCAGAGCGCGCTCGACGCCGATGGCGACGTGCTCTCGGCCGGTGAGCGTGCCGACATCGACGCCCTGATGCAGGCCTTGAGCGGCCAGCGCGAATCAGAGGACGCCGCCGTGATCGAGGCCGCCACCGAGGCCCTGGCCAAGGGCACCGAGGCCTTTGCCGCGCAGCGCATGAACCGCGGCATCCAGCAGGCCCTGGCCGGCAAGAACGTGCAGTCTCTCTGACCGACCGCCCCCTTACGACAAGAACGAACAACCGACGCCACCATGCCCGTCATCAAGATCCTGCCCCACCCGGAATACTGTCCTGCCGGCGCCGAAATCACCGCGCCCGCCGGCACCTCGATCTGCGAGGCCATGCTGGACAACCACATCGACATCGAGCACGCCTGCGACATGAGCTGTGCCTGCACCACCTGCCACGTCATCGTGCGCCAGGGCCTGTCCTCGCTCAACGAGGCCGAGGAGGAAGAGGAAGACCTGCTGGACCGCGCCTGGGGTCTGGAGCCACAATCGCGCCTGTCGTGCCAGGCCATCCTGGCGCAAACCGATGTGACCGTGGAAATCCCCAAGTACACGATCAACCACGCAAAGGAAAACCACTGAAATGACACGGCAGATCGTTCTCGATACCGAAACCACCGGCCTCTCCGCCGAAGGTGGCGACCGCATCATCGAACTTGGCTGCGTGGAGCTGCTCAACCGCAAGCTCACCGGCAACAACCTGCACTTCTATTTCAACCCGGGGCGTGACAGCCATGAGGACGCGCTCAAGGTCCACGGCATCAGCAACGAGTTCCTGCGCGACAAGCCCAAGTTCGCCGAGCTGGCGCCGGACATCCTCGAGTACCTGCAGGGCGCCGAGGTCATCATCCACAACGCGGCCTTCGACGTCGGCTTCCTGAACAAGGAGCTCGAACTCACGGGCCGCCCGGCGCTCAAGACCTATGTCGCCAGCGTCACCGACACCCTGGCCATGGCCAAGGAGATGTTCCCCGGCAAGCGCAACTCGCTGGACGCGCTGTGCGACCGCCTGGAGGTCGACAACTCCGGCCGCACGCTGCACGGCGCCTTGCTCGATGCCGAGCTGCTGGCCGACGTCTACATCAACATGACGCGCGGCCAGGATGCGCTACTGGTCATCGACGATACGGACGACAGCGCTGGCGGCATCAGCGTCGCCGCCGTCGACCTGGGTGCCCTGGTGCTGCCCGTGCTGCCCGCCAGCGAGCAGGAGGTGGCGTCGCACGCCGAGGTGCTCACGCAGATCGACAAGGCAAGCAACGGCAAAACAATCTGGCGCAAATTCCAAACAGCCTGAAAAGTTGTGCCATAATCGAAGGCTGTCGCAGCGACAACGGGAGATTAGCTCAGGGGTAGAGCACTGCATTCACACTGCAGGGGTCGCAAGTTCGAAACTTGCATCTCCCACCACCACGCTCGCAGACAGACCACGGCAAAGTCCTTCGCACGAAGGATGGCGCTGCGGGAGATTAGCTCAGGGGTAGAGCACTGCATTCACACTGCAGGGGTCGCAAGTTCGAAACTTGCATCTCCCACCAATTCGAAACCCTTGCAGGCTTATGGCCTGCAAGGGTTTTTTCGTTGTGGCGCGTGCAACGCACGCTCCGTTGCGGGCCTTTCAGTTGCTGGCCTTGCCGCAACCCGCGGAGCAGATGCCGGCCGCCGTGAACTCCAGGGTCTTGCCGGACAGCGGCACCACCACCGGCACCCGCGATGCCTTGATGAAGGCCTCGGTCTTGCTGCCCGGGCGCACCACGCCGTCCACCGTGCCGACCTCGTTGACGTGCGACGCGATCACGGTGGCCGGCTTGACCAGTTCGTTGATCACGAAGGCGGCTTCCGCCGGGCCGGTGCTGAAGCCATCGCCGATGTTCATCACCGCCAGTTTCGCCTTGTAGTAGTCGCGCACCACGCGCTCCTGGTCGGCGGTGATGCCCGTGTCGCCCGACAGGTAGGCCACCAGCCCGTTGCTGAAGGTCAGCACGTAGCCCGTCGCCAGGCCCACGTCACCGGCAATGCCGGCCGCCTTCATCGCATCGCCCAACTGGCCGCCGATGTAATCCGGGTCCACGCCATTGCTGTGCACGGCCGTCACGGTGGCAATGCGCACACCGCCGACCGTGACGCTGCCGCCGAAGCGCGCCAGCACGGAGTTGGCCGGGTCGCCGCCATTGGCCCTGAGCTTGGCCGCGAAGAACGGCGGCATCTCGCTGCCCGTGACGATCTTGGACTTCTTGGCCAGGGCGATGTTCACCGCGCTGGAGTTGGGCAATGCTGATACCGACATGTCCGGGCTGGCGCAGGTCCCGGAGTTGGGCGCCTTGTTGTGCGCATTGCCGACATGGTCGCCGTGCATGTGGCTCACGAGGATGATGTCGATCTTGCCCAGGCGCGGGTCATTGGCGCCGGCCACCGTGCGGCCGGGGTCGTAGAGCACGCGCGTGCCGTTGGGGTCTTCGAAGACCAGGGCCCGGTCCTGCGGGCACAGTTCGCCGTCGATGCCGCCCAGCGGCGTCACCTTCACGTTCTGGGCCTGGGCCGACAAAGCGGCGACCAGGAAGAGGGCGGCGGCAGAGCACTTCAAGCGCATGGCATCTCCTTGTTCAACAGGCGGGGGCAGACAGGGGTTGGTCGTTGGTCAGCGCGGCGCTGCCGGGTCGGCGACGGCTGCGCCCTCGATGCCATGGCGCTTGAGCGCTGCGGCGACGAAGCCGCTGGCCTTCATGCGCTCGACGAAGGCATGCAGTGTGGAGTGCGCCAGCGGCGGGCGGCCCGCGGGCACGCCCATGGCCTGCTCGATCACCATGAAGCGCCCGGGCAGCAACCGCACGCCGGGCTCGCGCTGCGCGTCGGCCTCGAGCTGCTGGCGCACGCCGGCCGCCACGTCGAGCTTGCGCGACAGGAACTCATCGACCACCTGGGGCGAGGTAGCGGCCCGCACCAGCGTGGCCTGCTTGATCTCGCGGGTGAGGAACAGGTCGTAGGCGCTGCCCTTGCCGACGACCACCGTGGTCCCGGGCCGATCGACCTGCGCATTGGCGGTGAGTGGCGAATCGGCGCGCACCAGGTAGGCGCCCTCGATCACCACATAGGCTGCGGTGAACGCCACGCCCTCGCCGCGCACCGGGTCGATGGCGAAGAAGCCGACGTCGGCCTGGCCGGCGCGCACCACCTCCACCGATTTGCCGGCCGCATCCACGGCCTTGAGTTCCACCGGCACGCCGAGCTGCCGGCCCAGCTCCTGCGCCAGGTCGACCGAGACGCCCTTGAGCGCGCCCGTCGCCGCATCGCGCGAGGCGAGCACCGGGTTGCCGAGGTTGATCGAGGCCCGCAGCACGCCCTCGGGGGCCAACGCGCGGACGGCCTCGGCCGGCAGTACCGGTGATGGAGCGGTGGACGGCGGGGTGAGCGCGCAGGCGCAGAGCAGGGTGGCACACACCAGCGGCGCCAGGCTGCGGCGCGTGGCGAGGCCAGCGGGAATGCGGAGAATGGGCAAGGCAACGCTCCTTCTGTGGGGGCGACGGCACCCTGGGAGATGGCCCCGACGCACGGGGATTGTGTCACCTACCCCGGGTTGGGGCCAAGGCGAGCCATGTGCACCTGGTGCAGCGTGATCTTGCGTACCTCGGCCTGGCTGGTCTGGATGTGGGCGCGCAGCAGCATGGCGGCCTGATCGCCGCGGTGCGCACGGATGGCCTTGAGGATGGTGGCGTGTTCGTCGTACGTAGCGTCGATGCGCGCCTGCTGCGTGAAGTCGAGCCGGCGGATGATGCGGATGCGCTCGGTCACGTCGCGGTGCACGCGCGCCATCTCGGCATTGCCGGCGGCGCGCACCAGCGCGCAGTGGAAGGCTTCGTCCCAGGCCGCGACCTGCAGGGTGTCGGTGCTGCGCTGGTCGGGCGGCACCAGCCAGATGTTGTTCAGCTCGTCGAGCAGGCCGTGGTCGACCTGGATCGACTTGAGCGCGCCGGCCCCCTCGTCGCACAGGCGGTGCACCGCGGTGGTTTCCAGCACCATGCGCAGGTCGTAGAGCTGCTCGAACTGGTCGAAATCGAAGGGCAGCACGCGCCAGCCGCTGCGAAACAGCACCTCCACATAGCCCTCCTGCTGCAGGCGCACCAGGGCCTGGCGCACGGGCGTGCGCGAGACGCCCAGGCGCTCGCAGATCTCGTTCTCGGTGAAGCGGTCGCCGGGCACCAGCTTGAACTCGCCCACGTCGCGCTTGAGCTGGGCGTACACATCGTCGGCACGCGAGCTGCGCACCGGTTTCGTCTGGGAAGGGGGGAGGGCGGGGCGGGGTGTCTGCACAAGGCGACTTTAGCAACTAGGGGGCTGGGGCTGCGTCGGCCAAGGCCGACAGCAGCGCGGCCGATGGAGCGGTCCAGCCGACGATGGCGCCCTGGGCGCGCAGCATCTCGATGGCGGCTGCCTTGAAGTGGGGGAAGTAGCTCTCGGTGCAGTCTTCCAGCAGCAGGCCATCATACCCGCGGTCATTGGCCTCGCGCATGCTGGTCTGCACGCAGACCTCGGTGGTCACCCCCATGAAGACGAGGTGGGTGATACCGCGCGCCTGCAGGGTTGCGTGCAGCCCGGTGGCGTAGAACATGCCCTTGCCCGGCTTGTCGACCACGATCTCGCCGGCCACCGGGGCCAGCGCGGGAATGATCTGGTTGCCAGGCTCGCCCGCGACCAGGATGCGGCCCATGGGCCCCGCGTCGCCGATGCGCAGCTGCGGGTTGCCGCGCAGGCGCTTGGCGGGCGGGCAGTCGGACAGGTCGGGCCGGTGCGATTCGCGCGTATGCACCACCAGGCCGCCCGCGGCGCGCCAGGCCTGCAGCACGGCCTGGCAGGCCGGCACGATGGCCTCGAGCAGCGACACATCGTTGCCCAGGGTCTCGCCGAAACCGCCGGGTTCGATGAAGTCGCGCTGCATGTCGATGATCACCAGCGCCGTGTGCGCCAGCGCGAAGCGGTACTCGAAGGGGTTGGCGTGGAGGGTGCGCAGGCTCATGCGGAGGCTTCCTGGTGGGATGGGTGGTCGTGCCCGCCGCCCATGTAGGCGCCCAGCACATGGCGCTCGGCGATGGCGGCCGGGGTCTCGTGGACGATGCGGCCCTCGCTCATGACCACGATGCGGTCGGCCAGCTCCAGCAGTTCGTCCAGGTCTTCGCTGATCAGCAGCACGGCCCCGCCGCGTTCGCGCACGCCCAGGATGCGAGCATGGATCTCGGCAACGGCCGCGAAGTCCAGCCCGAACACGGGGTTGGCGGCGATCAGCACGTTGATCTCGCCCGCCAGCTCGCGTGCCAGCACCGCACGCTGCACGTTGCCGCCCGACAGGCTGCGGATGGGCGCGCCCTCGCCCTGGGTCTTGACGCCGTAGCCCGCGATCCATTCGCGCGCGCGGCTGCGCCAGGCGGCAAAACGCAGCACGCCGCCGTGGCGCAGCGGCGGCTGGTCGAAGTCGCGCAGGGCCATGTTCTCGGCCACCGACAGGTCGCCCACGCAGGCATTGCGCAGCGGTTCCTCGGGCAGGCTGCGCACCTTGAGCTCGCGGTTCTGCGCGCGCGTGGCGGTGTAGTCCCGGCCCAGCACCTGCACCCGGCCGGCCAGGCGCGGGCGCTGGCCCACCAGGGCCTCGACCAGTTCGCGCTGGCCGTTGCCCGACACGCCGGCCACGCCAAGCACCTCGCCCCGGCGCACCACGAGGTCCAGGCCCGGCAGGGCCAGCGTACCGCGGTCGCCCGGGGCCTGCAGGCCCTGCACCTGCAGCGCGACCTCGCCCGGCGCGGCACCGGTGTCGGCAGCCGACGCCGGGCGGACGGCGATGGACGGGGCGTTGGCGGTCTCGCCCATCATGGCCTGGGCCAGGGCCTGTGGCCCGGTATCGGCCACGCGGCCATGGTGCACGGCCTGGCCCCGGCGCAGCACGGTCACCGCATCGGCATAGGCCATGACCTCGCGGAACTTGTGCGTGATGATGATGACGCTGCACTGCCCGCTCTGCGCAAAGGCGCGCACATGGCCCAGCACCTCGTCGGCCTCCTGCGGGGTCAGCACCGAGGTGGGCTCGTCCAGGATCAAGAGGCGCGGGCGCAGGTACAGCTGCTTGAGCAGTTCGAGCTTCTGCTTTTCGCCGGCTGCCAGCTCCGAGGGGCGGGCATCCAGGTCCAGCCGGAAGGGCGTGGTGGCCAGAAAGGCCTGCAGTTCGGCCCGCTTGGCGCGCCAGTCGATCACCGCCGGGGTCTGGCCGCCGGCCAGCAGCAGGTTCTCGGCCACCGTCATGCCCGGCGCCAGCGTGAAGTGCTGGTAGACCATGCCGATGCCCAGGCTGCGCGCGACGATGGGGTTGGCGATGGCCTGCTCGCGCCCGTCGATCAGGATGGCGCCTTCCTCGGCCCTTTGGTACCCCGCCACGCATTTGACCAGCGTGCTCTTGCCCGCGCCGTTCTCGCCGAGCAGGGCATGCACGCTGCCGGGTTCCACGCGCATGCTCACGCGGTCCATGGCGGTGAAGCTGCCAAAGCGCTTGGTCAGGTTCCAGGTCTCCAGCGCCAGCGCGCCGGTGCCAGGGGGCAGGGCGCCTATGGGGTGATCGGGCAGGGGGACGGACATGGTGTTTCCTTTATCGCGTCAGCCTAGGGCGGCCAGCAGTGCGGCGGACGGGGCATGCGCCCCGAACACGCCGCCCTGCATGGTCACCATGTTCAATGCGGCCTGGTGGTTGGCTGGGTCGGTTGCGGCCGTGCAGTCCGAGAGCAGCAGGCATTCATAGCCCCGGTCGTTGGCCTCGCGCATGGTGGTGTGCACGCAGACATCGGTGGTGATGCCGGCAAGGATCAGGTTCTGCACGCCCGCCAGCTGCAGCACCATGTCCAGGTCGGTGGCGTAGAACGAGCCCTTGCCGGGCTTGTCGATCACCACCTCGCCGGGCAGCGGCGCGAGTTCGGGGATCAGCTCCCAACCCGGCTCGCCGCGCACCAGGATGCGCCCGCAGGGGCCTGCGTCGCCGATGCCCACGCCGTCCTTGCCGATCTGGCGCGAGCGCCAGCGCTTGTTGGCCGGCAGGTCGGCCAGGTCGGGCCGGTGCCCCTCGCGGGTGTGGATGATGCGAAAGCCCTGCGCGCGCATCGCTGGCAGCAGGCGCTGCAGCGGCGCGATGGGCGCGCGCGTGAGGCCGATGTCGTAGCCCATCACGTCCACATAGCCGCCGATGCCGCAGAAGTCGGTCTGCATGTCGATCACGAGCAGTGCGGTGTTGTCCGGGCGCAGGTCACCGTTGTAGGGCCAGGCATAGGGGTTGGCCTGGACATGGCGGGTGGTCGGGGTGGTCACGTGAAAGGTCCTTCAAGACTGTTTGGTGGAAGACAGCTCGCCCGGGCTACCGGTGGCCACGCTGCCGGGTTTGCAGGTCACGACCAGGATCAGCAGGGTCAGCACATAGGGCACGGTGTTGAACAGGTGGTAGCCCCAGCCCACGCCGACCGACTGCAGGGCCGGGCCGATCGCGCCCGCGCCGCCGAAGAGCAGGGCGGCGACCAGGCAGCGCAAGGGGCTCCAGCGCGCAAAGATCACCAGCGCCACGGCGATCAGGCCCTGGCCGCTGGAGATGCCTTCGTTCCAGCTGCCGGGGTAGAAGAGGGTGAGCGAGGCGCCGCCCAGCCCGGCGATGAAGCCGCCCGCCGCCGTGGCCGCGATGCGGATGCCCGGCACCGAATAGCCCAGGGCCCGCGTGGCGTTGGCCGAGTCGCCCGCCAGCCGCACCAGCAGGCCCCAGCGCGTGCGTGCAAAGGCCCACCACAGCAGCACCGCCAGCACCACGCCCAGCGGCAGCAGGGCATTGACCTGCAGGGCCGACTGCACCACGGGTGAGTCGCTCCAGCCGCCCAGCGCCAGCGCAGGGATCTGCGGGGCCTGCGGCTGGATCAGCGGCTTGCCCAGGTAGAAGGCCAGGCCCGTGCCCAGCAGCATCAGCGCGATGCCCGTGGCCACGTCGTTCACGCGCGGCAGCGAGCACAGCACGCCGTGCAGCGTGGCCAGCAGGGCGCCTGCCGTGGCACCGGCCAGCACGCCCAGCCAGGGCGAGCCCGTGAGGTAGGCGCCGCCGAAGGCCGCCATGGCCGAGAGCACCAGCACGCCCTCCAGCCCCAGGTTGATGCGGCCCGACTTTTCGGTGAGGCATTCGCCCAGGCTCACGAACAGGAAGGGCACGCCCACGCGCAGGGCTCCGCCCACGATGGCGGCGACAAGGGCAATCCATTGGTCTGTGCTCATATCGCCTCCACATGCGCGGTGGGTGCCGGGGCGCCGATGTCCTCGGGCCGCTTGCGGCGCTGGGCCCACCAGGCCCGCCAATCCACGTCGCGCAGCGCCTCGCTGGCCAGGATCAGCACGAAGGCGATGCCTTGCAGCACCATCACCGAGGCGTCGGGCAGGCCCAGGCGCCGCTGCAGCAGGCTGCCTGCAGCGCCGAAGCCGCCGAACACGATGGCCACGGGGATGATGGCGATGGGGTTGTGCCGCGCGATGAAGGCCACGAGGATGCCTGCATAGCCATAGCCCGCGATCAGCGCCCCGTTGGCATTGGTGTGCACGGCCGCCACTTCCACTGCGCCGGCCAGGCCGGCCGCCGCCCCGCCCAGGGCGCAGGCCAGCAGCACCAGGCGCGTGGCCGGAAGGCCCACGAGCTGCGCCGCACGCGGGTTGCCGCCCACCACGCGCACCGAGAAGCCCGAGGCCGTGAAGTGCAGCCACAGGCCCAGCGCCACGCAGGCCAGCACGCCGAGCACCAGGCCCCAGTGCACGTCCGAGCCGGCGATGCCGCCGATGAGCAGCCCGGGGCTGAGGCTGGGCGTGGCCGGCTTGTTCAGGCTGGCCGGGTCGCGCAACGCACCCTCCACGAAATGCTTGAACAGGCCGATCGCCACGTACGACAGCAGCAGGCTGCTGATGGTCTCGTTGATGCCGCGGTATTGGCGCAGCCAGCCCGCGAGCATGATCCACAGCGCGCCGGCCACCGCCCCCGCCGCGCAGGCCAACACAGTGCCTGCCGCGTTGGTGGGCAGGGTTACGGCCATGGGCAGGGCCGCGGCGGCCATGCCGCCGAGCACCAGCGCGCCTTCGCCGCCGATCACCGTGAGGCCAGCGCGCGCGGGCAGCGCCACGCACAGGGCCGTGAGCATCAGCGGCGCGGCGCGCTGCAGGGTGTTCTGCCACGAGAACCAGTCGCCGAAGGCGCCCTTGAACAGCGTCGCCCAGACGTCGAGCGGGTTCACGCCGGCAAAGCCGACGAAGCCACCGAACAGCAGCAACGCCAGGGCAATGGCGGCAACGGGCAGGAGAATGTCCTTGGCGGCCGGGTGCATGGCAGTCCCTTGCTTAGAAGGAGCCCTGGACGCCTTCGACCAGGTAGTCCATCTTTTCCAGCTCCAGGTCGGTCTGCTTGAACGACTTGCCGCTGGCGATGACCTCCTTGCCCTTGTTGGTCTTGAGCGGGCCCTTGAAGATGTCGAAGCCGCCCGCGACCATCTTGACCTTGGTCTCGTCGGCCTGCTTCTTCGCCGCATCGCTCACGGCCGGGCCGTAGGCGGACATCTTCACGAAGCCTTCCTTCAGGCCCCCGCGCAGGAAGTTGGGGTGCGGCTTGCCCGTGCGCGCCGCCTCGATGATGGTGGTGTAGGCCGTGAGCCAGTTCCACTCGGCGCCCGTCAGGTAGGCCTGGGGCGCCAGCTTGGCCTGGCTGGCGTGGTAGCCGCAGACCATCTTGCCGCGCTTGGCGGCGGTCTCGACGATGACCTTGGGCCCGTCCACGTGCATGGTGAACACGTCGCAGCCCTGGTCGGCCAGGCTGTTGGTGGCCTCGGCCTCCTTGACGGCCATGGACCATTCGCCCGTGAAGATCACGCTGCAGGTGATGCCCGGCTTGACCGAGCGCGCGCCCAGCGTGAAGGCGTTGATGTTGCGCAGCACCTGCGGAATGGGCTTGGCCGCGATGAAGGCGATCTTGCCGCTCTTGCTCATGTGGCCGGCAATGACGCCATTGAGGAACTGGCACTCGTCGATGTAGCCGAAGAAGCTGCCAGCGTTCTTGGGGTGCTTGCCCTCGGTCCACATGCCGCCGCAGTGCGAAAAGCGCACGTCGGGGTACTTGGCGGCCAAGGCCAGCAGGTGTGGGTCGAAGTAGCCGAACGAGGTCGGGAACAGCAGCTTGGCACCGTCCTGCGCGATCATGCCGGTCATGGTCTTCTGCACGGCGGCGGTCTCGGGCACGTTCTCCTCTTCGACCACCTTCACGCCAGGCATCTTCTTGAGCTCGGCCGCCGCCTGGGCATGGGCCTGGTTGTAGCCGTAGTCGTCGCGCGGGCCCACGTAGATCACGCCCACGGTGAGCGGAGCCTGCGCGTTGGCCTGCTGGGCCCATCCGCCCAGGCTGCCGACAGCGCCCAGCGCCGCGAGGGATTGGAGGGCGCCGCGGCGGTTCGGGGGGGCAAGGCGGGACATGGGTTTCTCGGGTTTCATGGCGGTCCTTTCGGCGGGGTGGGTTGCAGGGGGAAAGAGGAGCGGGGTCAGTCCAGCAGGCTCACGTGGGCGGCCACCACGCGCCAGCCGGCTGGCGTGCGCAGCCAGGTCTGGCTCTGGCGGCCGGTGCGGGCGCTGCCCTCGCGCTGGAACTCGGCGTTGGCGGTGGCGAAGTCGCGGCCATAGGTGGTGATCACGGTGTTGAGCAGGCGCCGCTGCAGGCCCTGGGACGGGCGTGCGGCGCGAAACGCCTGGATCTGCGCGTAGCCGTACAGGTTCTCGGTGGCGCCGTAGCGCAGGGTGTGGGGGCTGTCCCAGAACAGCTCGTCGAGCACGTCGACCTGGTTGTTCACCAGCGCGTTTTCGTAGCGGGCGAACACGGCCTGCACTTCGGCAAGCACCTCGGGCTGGTTGATGGTGTAGGGCATGGTGCGGGCTTTCAGAGGGATGCGACCGGTGCCTGGCAGATGCCTGTAGCCTCCAGCACGGCGGCGGCGCGCAGCGCCAGGTCTTCGCGCCAGGGCGCGGCGATGAGCTGCACGCCGAGGGGCAAGGTGGGGTGGGCGCCCCACACGGGCACGGAGCACACGGGCAGGCCGATGCACGAGATCGGCTGGGTCAGCAGGCCCATGTTGGGGCGCAGCGGCAGGCCGCGCCCGTTGAGGTCGAAGCGCTCGGTGCCGATGGGCGTGGCCGCGCAGGGCGTGGCAGGGGCCAGCAGCAGGTCGTAGCGCGAGAGCACCTGGGCGGCGGCATGGGCGTAGCGGCTGCGCACGCGCTGGGCCCGTGCCACCCAGGCGGCCGGGATCAGTGCACCGGCCAGGAAGCGGTCGCGCGACAGCGGTTCGAAGTCGGCCGCCCGCGTGCGCAGGTTATCCAGGTGCAGGGCCCCGGCCTCGGCATTGGTGATGAGGAAGGCCGCGGCACGGCCGGCCTCCACCAGCGGCAGTTCCACCGGCTCGGCCTCGGCGCCCAGCGCCTGCGCCACCCGCGCCACGGCGTTGCGCGCCTCGGGCAGGGCGTTGTCCGAAAAGTAGCCGCCGAGCACACCGATGCGCAGACCCGCCGTGCCTTGCCCCAGCGTTTGGAAAACCGGCTCCACGGGCCGCTGCGCGCAGCCGGCATCGGTGTGCGCACCAGGCGCCTCGGGCCCCTGCAGGGCGTCGTAGGCCAGCGCCAGGTCGCGCACGCTGCGCGCCATGGGGCCCAGGTGGTCCAGGCTGGAGATGAAGGGAAAGCTGCCCGTGCGCGGCAGGCGCCCGAAGCTGGGCTTGAGGCCGAACACCCCGCACAGCGAGGCTGGCACGCGGATGGAGCCATTGGTGTCCGAGCCCAGGGTGATCGGCACCTGGCCCGCGGCCACGGCGGCGCCCGAACCGCCCGAGGAGCCGCCTGCGATGCGTGCCAGGTCGTGCGGGTTGTGGCAGGCGCCCTCGTGGCTGTTCTCGGTGGTGAAGCCGTAGGCGTACTCGTCCATGTTGAGCGCACCGACCAGGATGGCGCCCGCGGCCTCCAGCCGCTGCACCAGCAGGCCATCGGCCGTGGCGGGTGCGGAGCTGCGCTCGATCTTCGAGCCCGCCAGGGTGGCGATGCCTTCCACATCGAACAGGTTCTTCACCGCAAAGGGCACGCCCAGCAGGGGCAGGGCGGCCTGCGTGCCATCGGCCAGGCCGGCGTCGATGCGCGCGGCGCGTGCCAGGGCGCGGGTGCCCAGCACCTCGGTGAAGGCGTTCACGCGGGCGTCGGTCTGCGCGATGCGCGCCAGGCAGGCCGCCACCAGCGCCGTGGCTGTCACGTCGCGCGCTGCCACGGCCTGGGCCATGCCGGCGGCGTCCTGCTGCCACCAGGGGGCCGTCATGCGCTGCCCTCCAGCGGTGCCACGGGCACGAAGGCCATGGCGGGTTCGTCCGTGGCGTCCAGAGGCACGGCGTTGACCGTATCGGCAAAGCCGCTGGCCAGCGCCAAGTAGCCGAGCACGGCCGTGCGGTGTTCGGGCGCGATGGGCAGGCCGATGGCTGCCGAGGCCGCGTCCAGGTAGCGTTCGAGCTCGGCGGCGTTCATCGGCGCACCTCGCGCTGGAAGATCTCCAGGCTGAGCTTCTTCATCGCCACGAAGCTCGGCTCGCTCAGCGTGGCCAGGGTGCGCGGGCGCGCGTCCTCGTAGCGCAGGATCTCGGCCACCTTGGTCGGGCGCTTGGTCAAGAGCAGCACCTCGTCGGCCAAGTAGACGGCTTCTTCGAGGTCGTGCGAGACCAGCAGCATGGTGGTGCCGGTCTGCATGAACACCTCCTGCAGCTTCTCGCGGATGAACAGCGTCATCTCGAAGTCCAGCGCCGAGAAGGGCTCGTCGAGGAACAGCACCTCGGGGTTGGGCGCCAGCGCCCGCATGATGGACGCCGTCTGCTGCTGTCCGCCCGAGAGCTCGTAGGGGTAGCGGTTGAGGTCGAACTTCACGTCGAACGAGGCCACCAGCTCGGCCATGCGGCGGTCCACCTCGGCCTTGCTCTTGCCTTCGAGTTGGAGCGGGTAGGCGATGTTGTCGATGGTGCGCATCCACGGGAACATCGCCTCGCGGTAGTTCTGGAAGACGTAGCCGATCTTGGTGTCCTTGAGGCTCTTGCCGTCGAACAGGATCTCGCCGCGGTCGATGGGCACGAGGCCTGCGATCATGTTGATCAGGGTGCTCTTGCCGCAGCCGTTGGGGCCGAAGACCGAGACGATCTTGTGCTTGGGGATGTCGAGGTCGAAGTCCTCGTACAGCGGCCAGCCCGCGAAGTACTTGGTCAGCCCGCGGATGGTGATGTGCGTGCCGGCCGGGCCGGGCGTGAAGGCGCGGCGGGGCACGTCGGCGTACACGGCGCCGTTGACGACGGTGTTCATCGGCCGCTCCAGTGCACGATCTTGCGCTCGGCGACGAGGAACAAAATGTTCAGGGCATAGCCCAGCGCGCCGGCAGCCAGGATGGCGGCGTACATGCTCTTGACGTTGAGCACCTGCTGCGCGTCGATGATGCGGTGGCCCAGGCCGTTGTCCGAGCCGATGAACATCTCGGCCACGATCACGATGACCAGCGCCATCGACACGGCCGAGCGCAGGCCGACGAAGGTGGGCTGCAGGCTCTCCCAGACCAGCACGTCCTTGAAGATCTGCCAGCGCGAGGCGCCCATGACGCGCGCCGCCATCACGCGCTGCTTGCGGGCGTTGATGACACCGTAGGCGCTGTTGAAGATCACGATCAAAAAGGCGCCGAACGCGGCGATGGCCACCTTGTTCACGTCCGACACGCCGAAGATCAACAGGAACAGCGGGATCAGCGCCGAGGAGGGCGTGGAGCGGAAGAAGTCGATCAAAAACTCCACGCTGCGGTAGGCGCGCTCGTTGCTGCCCAGCAGCACCCCCAGGGGCACGCCGACCACGGCCGCGATCAGAAAGGCCTGCACCGTGCGCCAGACGGTCACGGCAAAGTCCAGCAGCAGCGGCCCGCCGGCCAGGCCGGTGACCAGGGTGAGCACGGTGGTTCCTGGCGGGGGCAGCAATATGGGCTTGATGAAGCCCAGGCGCACCACCAGGTCCCAGACGATGAACAGGGCCAGCGGCCCGGCAAAGGGCAGGAACTTGTCCCAGGCGGGTTTCCTGGGCGCGGCGGAAGCCGCCTTGCCCGCGGGTGGCGACCAGGCGCCGGCGGTGGTGGACGTGTTGTCGGCCATGGCGCGTCCTGCCCTCAGGCCTTGTAGATCAGGCTGTCGACCACGACCTTCTTCTCGAAGATGCCTTTTTCGGTGAACAGGTCGTAGAACTTCTGGAAGTGCGCCAGGTCGCTGGGCTTGAACTCGTTGTAGAGCATGTACGAGGCCAGGGGCACCTCGGCCGTGAGCGGGCCCTCGATGGCGGTGTAGCCCTTCATGAACTGGCGTGCCTCCTCGGGCTTGCTGCGCACCAGCTCGATGCCACGGGCATAGGCGGCGATGAACTTCTTGGCGGCGTCGGGGTTCTTCTTGATGAATTCGCTGGTCAGGCTGGCTGCGCCACCGTGCCAGGGGGCCATGGCGTCGCCCAGGATGTACCTGGCCACCACGCCCGACTCGATCACCCGCGTGGTGCCGTTCATGCGCCCGATGGTGCCCGTGGGTTCGAGCGTGTAACAGGCATCGACCTGGCCGGCCACGATGGCGGCGATGTGCTGGCCGATGGGCAGCTCGGTCACCGTGACGCCGCTGGCGCCGGCGCGCTCCAGCATGGTCTTGCACAGGGTCATGTTCTGGATGCCGGGGCCCGACGCGACCTTCTTGCCCTTGAGGTCGGCCATGGTCTTGATGGCGCTGTCCTTGCCGGTGATGAACTGGTCGAGCACGAACTTGGCGTTGCTCGGGTTGGTGGCGAAGATCTTGAACAGGCCGGGCTGGGCGATCTCGCCGATGGCCAGGTTGGCCGAACCCGTGCCGTTGGAGCTGCCGTCGGACCGGCCCGAGAGCATGGCCTCCATCACCTGCTGGGCGCCCGCGAACTTGAGCGGCTCCACGTCCAGCCCGGCCTCCTTGAAGTAGCCCTTTTCCACCGCCGCGAAGAAAGGCAGGCCAGCCGCCACGGGCCAGAAGCCGATGCGGATCTTGGGGCCCGCCTGGGCGTGCACCAGTGCGGGCGCGGCCAGCGCACCGAGGGTGGCGGCCGAGGCCTGCAGGATGCGGCGGCGCGAGCTGCCGTTGGAAAGGGGAGAACTGTGGGATGTCATGGAAGGCTCCTGCAGCAGGGTTGGAAGGGAATGGACAAGGGGTTCAGGTGCTGGCCTTGAGCGACGCGATGTACGCCCGCCAGCCGCCAAAGTGGCTGATATCGCGCGCACCGGCCAGGGCCAGCGGTTCGCATATGAAGCCCTGCACGCTGCTGCCGTCGGCCAGGGACAGGGTGCCTATGCCCAGTGGCTGCGGGATCAGCGCGACGAAGCTGCCGTAGTGCGCGGCCGGCATGCGCCAGACCTCGACGGCGATGCGCGTGCCCTGGCCGGGCGCCACGCGCAGCAGGCCGGGCTTGGGCGGCACGGTGCCGGGCAGGGCGTAGAGCTGGTAATCGGGTGCGGTCTCGGTGGCGCGCTCCAGCGTGGCGCCGCGCTCGGTGAGCTGGCCGTTGAGCGGCATGCCACTCAGGTGCGCGCCCACCACGGCGACCCGCACCGTGGCAGGCGCCTGCAGCCCGGCAATGGGCTGGGGCGCGGGCAGGGGCGTGCTGCCGGCGGCCTGGGGCAGGCCAGTGGCATGGTGGTAGCGCTGGCCCAGCTCGGCCAGTTGCAGGTCGCTGCCGCAGGGGCCGATGAGGGTGATGCCGAAGGGCAGGCCATCGGCGCGCAGGCTGCTGGGTACCGAGATGGCGGCGTAGTCCAGCAGGTTGACGAAGTTGGTGTAGGCCCCGAGGTTGCGGTTGAGCACCACCGGGTCGGCCTGCATCGCGGCAATGGTGTAGTGCGTGGGCGCCGTGGGCACCAGCAGCACATCGATGGCCTCGGCCCCTTGCCACATGGGTGCCACCTGCTGGCCCAGCGCGCGCAGGCGGGTCTGGGCATCGCACAGGTCGGCCGCGCTGTAGCCGCGCCCGCTGGCCAGGATGCTGCGCACCGGCTCCACCACCTCGTCGGCATGCGCATCGAAGAAGCTGCGCACGGCGGCGTAGCGCTCGGCCACCAGGGCGCTTTCGTAGAGCAGGGCGGCGGCCTGGGCCAGCGGCGCGTAGTGGATGGAGACCGGCGTGCCGCCCAGGGCCTTCAGCCGGGACACGGCTTCGGCGAAGGCCGCCTCGGCCGCAGCGTCGCCAAAGAACTCCAGCACGTCGGGCACGCCGAAGCGAAAGCCCACGGGCAGCGGCTGGCGGGCCAGCGTGAGCTGGCGGCCATAGGGGTCCTGTGCGTCGTAGCCCTGGGCCACCTGCAGCACGCGGGCCGCCAGGTCCACCGTGCGCGCGAAGATCGAGACGCAGTCGGCACTCTGCGCCGCGGGCACCACGCCGCGTGCGCTGACCAGGCCCTTGGTCGGCTTGATGCCGACGATGTTGTTCAGCCCGGCCGGCACGCGGCCCGAGCCCGCCGTGTCGGTGCCCAGCGCGAAATCCACCTGCTCCGTGGCTACCACATAGGCCGAGCCCGAGCTGGAGCCGCCCGACACGCAGGCCGGGTCCAGCGCATTGGGCACGGCGCCGTGCGGCGAGCGCGTGCCGTTGAGCCCGCAGGCGAACTGGTCCAGGTTGGTCTTGCCCACCAGCGTGGCGCCCGCATCGAGCAGGCGCTGCACCACGGCCGCGTGGGCCGTGGCGGTGTAGGCAAAGGCAGGGCAGGCGGCCGAGGTGGGGTGGCACGCCACGTCGATGTTGTCCTTGACCGCAAAAGTGAGGCCGCTGAGCGGCCCGCCCGGCGTGCCGGCGATGGGCGGCTCGCAGCGCAGGATCCAGGCCTGCGGCGCCAGCACCGGCAGGCCTGCCGCTGCGGGGGAAAGTTCGGCGACCAGGGGGCTTGTTGTTTGCACCATTTTGAAGAATTCAATCTTGGATACAAGATGAGATGCAAGCGCTGTGCCAGGATGGCGGGTAGCGCCAAGTGCGCGGTGGTTTGCACATCCGGGCAGGGGGAAGAGGGCGACTGTCTTCCTGTGTGCGGGGTTGCTGGCCGTGGTCATGGGCGCACTGGCCGGGCTGGCGGGGTGTGGCGCCAGCGAAGGGCCATCGAGACGGGTCCTGCTGCCGTCTGGTGCACGGATTGGGTTCCAGGTGGTGCGGGACGCGCTAAAGTGGTGAGCCCTGCCGGCGTCCATGGAGCACGTGAAGGACGCTGGCGCGAAACCCTTTCCCTGCCCGTGTCCGCATGATCTCCTTCCACAACCCCCTGCACCACCGGCATGCGCCGGTCCACGAGTTCTACCGCGGCGAGCGCGTGCCGTGCTTCGAGAAGCCGGTCCGCGCCCAGTACGTGGAGGATGCGCTGCGCGAACGCGGCCACGGCCTGCTGGTGCCCGACGTGGACAGCAGCCCTGTGCTGGCCCAGATCCATGCACCGCGCTACCTGGCCTTTTTGCAGACGGCCTGGCAGCAATGGCTGGCGCTGGACGCGGCCAACGCCGCCGTCCAGCCCTTTCCCTCGGTATGGCCGGTGCGCAGCCTGCGCAGCGACGTGGAGCCGGACAACTTCGTCGCCAAACTGGGCCTGTACTCCATGGACAACGGCACACCCATGGCCGAAGGCACCTGGGAGGCCGCCAAGGCCGGGGCCGATGCGGCGGCCAGTGCCGCGGCCCGCGTGACGCAGGGCGCGCGCGCCGCGTTCTGCTGCACGCGCCCGCCGGGCCACCATGCCGGCCCCGATTTCATGGGGGGCTACTGCTTCATCAACAACGCGGCGGTGGCCGCGCAATGGCTGCGCAACCACGGGTCCGCTCGCGTGGCCCTGCTCGACGTGGACTACCACCACGGCAACGGCACGCAAAGCATCTTCTACGACCGTGCCGACGTGCTTTTCATTAGCATGCATGGCGATCCGCGCACCGAATACCCGTTCTACCTGGGCCATGCCGACGAAACCGGCGAAGGCGCCGGGGCAGGCTTCAACCTCAACCTGCCGCTGCCCGCGGGCACCAGCGCCGACGAATGGTTCGCCGCACTGGAGCAGGCCTGCGTGCGGATTGCGCAGTACCAGGCAGATACGCTGGTGGTCTCGCTCGGGCTCGATGCCTTCGAGGACGACCCGATCTCCAAGTTTGCCCTCAAGACGACAGACTTCACGCGCCTGGGCGAACGCCTGGCCGCGCTGGGCCTGCCCACGGTGTTCGTGCTCGAAGGCGGCTATGCGGCGGCCGAACTGGGCCACAACGCCGTGAACGTGCTCGATGGCTTTGACCACGCAGCGGCGCGATGAGCGAAGCCGTCGACTGCGTGGTGGTGGGCGCCGGCGTGGTCGGCCTGGCCGTGGCCCGGGCCCTGGCGCTGCAGGGGCGCGAGGCGATGGTGCTGGAGGCGGCCGACGCCATCGGCACCGGCACCAGTTCGCGCAACAGCGAGGTCATCCACGCCGGTCTGTACTACGCCACGGGGTCCCTCAAGGCCCGGCTGTGCGTGCAGGGGCGCGAGATGCTGTATGCCTACTGCGCAGAGCGCGGCGTGCCGCACCAGCGCTGTGGCAAGCTCATCGTGGCTACGTCCCCCGACCAGATCCCTGCGCTGCAGGGCATCGCGGCACGTGCCCTGGCCAATGGCGTCACCGACCTGCAGTGGCTGGACGCCGCGGCCGCGCAGGCGCTGGAGCCCGCGCTGCAGTGCGTGGCGGCCCTGCATTCGCCCAGCACCGGCATTGTCGACAGCCATGCGCTGATGCTGGCGCTGCAAGGCGACCTGGAGCATGCGGGCGGCCTGGTGGCGCTCAACTCGCCGCTGGCCCAGGCACGCTGCACGGCCCAAGGCATCCACCTGCAGGCCGCCGATGGCACCGAACTGCTGGCGCGCACGGTGGTCAATGCGGCGGGCCTTGCCGCGCCCGACCTGGCGCGCCGCTTCGGGGGCCTGGACGCCCGCCACGTGCCCACGCCTTACTACGCCAAGGGCAGCTATTTCACGCTGGCCGGGCGCGCGCCGTTCAGCCGCCTCATCTACCCCGCACCCGAGGCCGCGGGCCTGGGCGTGCACCTGACCCTGGACCTGGGTGGCCAGGCCCGCTTCGGCCCCGACGTGCAATGGGTGGACGACCCTGCCGACCTGCAGGTGGACCCGGCCCGCGGCGATGCCTTCTACCCCGAGGTGCGCAAGTACTGGCCGGGACTGCGCGATGGGGCGCTGGACCCGGGCTATGCCGGCATGCGCCCCAAGATCAGTGCACCGGGCGAGGCGGCGGCCGACTTCGTGGTCCAGGGGCCTGCGGAGCATGGCGTGCCAGGGCTGGTGAACCTGTTCGGCATCGAGTCGCCGGGGCTCACGAGCGCACTGGCGATCGGTGCGCACGTCGCTGCAATGGCTGCCTGATCCGTGTCAACTCCCTGCCAGTGGTAAGCCATTGCGTCCAAGTCCTACATGGTTTTTGGCGATGTGTCCGCTAAGATGACAACGAACGCTGCATGAGTGGGAGCCACAGGCAACCCATGGGGTGTGTTCTTTTCAATTTCTAATCAGAAAGGTTTGCTGTATGAGCGTTTCCGAATCCCTCTCCACGACCCAGGCCGATCTGGAAAAACTCGTGTCCGACCTGCGCGGCCTGCTGGCCAGCAAGGACCTCGATTCCGTGCCCGACATCAAGATCCTGCGCCAGAAGCTGGACGATGGCCTGCATTCGGCCCGCGAGGCCGCCGTGCGTGCTGCCCAGGACGCCGCCCGCCAGGCCAAGGATGCTGCCCTGGCCGCCGACCGCTATGCCCATGACGAACCCTGGCGTGTGGCCGGTGCTGCGCTGGCCGTGGGCGCCCTGGTCGGCTTTCTGCTGGCCCGCCGCTGAAGCGGCTGTGCATTGAACCGCTGGCCCCGCCGCTTGCTTTTATCCCGTAGAACCCAAGGACACTGATGAACTGGCTTGCTCTTCTGGGCCTGGATGCGCTGGTGGCGCGCTGGCGCGCAAATGTCATAGAAGGGGCCATTGCCGCCGAAGACCGGATGGACCTGGCCCGCCTGGAATGGCAGGACCAGAAGCAGCGCCTGCAGCAATTGCTGGTGCTCACCATCCTGCTCGGCGGGCTCACGGTGGTGGCACTCATCATGCTGTCCATGGCGGTGCTGGTGCATTTCTGGGATACCGAACACCGGGTGCTCGTGGGCTGGCTGGTGGCGGGGGCCTGGTTGCTGGGCTGGGGCGGCACGCTGCTGGGTCTGGTTTCCGTGGCCAAGCGGGCCAGCAACGGCTTTGCCCTGACCCGCAAGGAACTCGCCCAGGACTGGCGCGATATCAAGGAGCGCCTGTGATGGCTGCCGACAACCAAGCCCTTGTTCCCGAACCCACGGCCGAGCAGCAGCGCGTGCTCGACCGCATTGCCATGCAGCGCGAGCGCATTCGCGCGCGGCGCGTGGCCCGAGCCCAGTCGATGGCGCTGGCCCAGTCTGCACAGCAGGCCTCCTCGGACGAGCCGTTTGCGCTGCGGGCTGCGGCCTTTGCCAAGCAGCACCCGGTCGCGGTCGCCGCCCTGGCGGGTGTGGCCCTGGTCGCAGGGCCGCGCCGCCTGGTCCGCTGGGTGGGGCTGGCCATGCCGCTCATCACCCGGCTTCGGCCCTTCCTGGCGCGCGGGGGCTGACGGCCGCGGGCTGCACGGCCTGCACATGCGGCGCGCCGGTGGTCCGGCTGCCCACTGCCAGCGGGGCCCGCAGTTCCTTGGCCAGGGTGTTGCCAGGTTCGTAGACGTCCATGGCGACCATTGCCTTGCCGCCGTCTGCGGGATCCTGGCTGACCGTGATCTTGGAGAACTGCCGCAGGGCGTCCGACGCGAAGCGTGCGGTGGACACCATGGCCACATCCGCATCGCTGCCCGGCGCGCGCACCGGCTGGTCGAAGGTGAAATCCGACTGCTGGGCGTTGGCGAAGGGCAGGCTGGCGTTCCACGCCGAACACACCAGATTGAGCGCCGTCACGGATTTGCCCTGGCTGCTGAGCTCGATCTCGACCAGGGCGCTCAGGTGGTAGTCGCCGGCCACGAAGATGAGTCCCTCGATCTCGTTCCTGACAATGAACTGGACCAGCCTGCGCCAGCTGGCCGGGTAGCCCAGCCAGTTGTCGGCCGCGACGCAGGTCGCCGGCTCGGCGACGAAGCGGTTTTCCGGCAGGGCGAACACGCTGCCGCTGCACAGCAGCTTGGGGCCCTTGGGGTGCGCCTGCAGCCAGCCTTCGATGGCGCACATCTGTTCTTCGCCCATGATGGTCACGTCCCTCCAGTTGCGCAGGGTGCGTGAGCTGCGCTCGGTGCGCGTATCGGCGGCGAAGGCGGGAATACCACCCACCTCGAATGCGTGCCACAGGCCGTGCTCCACCTTCCATCCCTGCGGGCCCGTGGACTGCCTGGACAGCCTGGGTCGCTCCGGGCGGTGAAAGCGCGACTGGTAGGCCGTGGCCGCCAGGAAGCCGTGGAAGAAGCGCTGCCCGCGCAAGGAGTCTGCGGCGGCATGGTCCGCACCATCGAGGTTGTCGTCGAACTCATGGTCGTCCACCACCAGCCAGACCGGAAGGCGTGAAAACAGCTGCCGCGTGGCGGTGCTGCCCCAGCTCTCGCGGTAGCGCTGGGCACTGCGTTCATCGCGTTCCGTGGTTTCTGCGATGTTGGCCGTGGCATCGGCGTAGATCTGGTCGCCCAGCAGCAGCAAGGCCTGCACCGGCGCGGTGGCATGGGTGACATGCTGCTCCATGTCGCCGGCCAGCGCGTCGATCGCGCGGCGCTCGAAGGCCATGCCGGGCCAGCGGCAGGAACTGGCGAGGAAGCTGGTGCTGGTACGCGCCTGGCCCTCCGTGGTCCAGTGCTGCCACCAGGGCAGTGCCGCCAGATCGAGAACGACGGGCAGCGATGCGTTCGGAGCAGGGATCGGCGCCGCTGCACCGGGCTGGCGGTCGGGCTCCACTGCCCGGGCCGTGCCGGACTCCTGGGGGAGGCAGCGCAGCGTCAGGCTGATCGGCGGCAGGCCTGCGAACCGCAGGCTGTCGCTTTCCTCGAGCACACAGGTCCAGTAGTAGCCCTGGCCGGTGGCCGGCGCGGCCGGCGCGGTGCTTTCCTCCAGCACGCCGGGAAACGCCGTCACGCGGGCGGCATGGCACACTTCGCCACCGATCCGGACCTCGGGCGGCATCGGCGTGCTGGTGGTGTCGAAGTACTGCTCCACCCAGATCACCAACCGGCGCTGGCGCGTGGCTCCCTGCCCGTGCCATTCTGCCTGCAGCATGGGGCCGGTCAACGGACGGATGGGCGCGATGAAGTCGCGGTCGGCCAGGTCGGTGTCGCTGGACTGGCCGTCCGGGCACGGCAGGTCGGGATCGATGTGGCAGCCATCGGAGATGTCCTCGAATGCGGCCGGATTCCCGAAAAAGCGGGTGAGGTGGGGATAGATGTCCCGGTGGGCATTCTTTCCGAACAGGAAGTCCATGTGCCCGTAGCCTTCACGGATGAAGGTGCGCACCACGCGCCCGGGACGGTGCGCGAAGACCCGGCGCAGCCGGTTCCAGGTACGCGCCGCTCCGCGCGGATCGAACACCTGGTTGTCCAGGCCGTGCACGAACAGCGTGGGAAAGTGCCAGTTCCGAAGGAAGTTGTCCTCCAGGAGGTAGGTGTTCTCGCCCTCGCGGTTGGTGAGCCGCTCGCGCAGCACGATGAAGTACAGCTGGCGGAACACCTCGACGCCGGCCACGCCCACGAGTTCGCCGAGCCGCTCGTGCGTGCGCGGATCCAGGTTGCCATGCACCCATTCGCGTCCGTAGAAGGCGGTCATCCGGTTGCAGATGGCGCAGCCTGCGCCCGGCGATTCGCGGTGCGCTTCGTGCAGGCTGCGTTCCTCGTCCGACCAGGCCAGGGTCGCGGCGAAGCGGTCCAGCAGTTCGTCGGCAGGGCCGGGGTTGGCCGGGGGCAGGGGGTCGATGCGCTCGTCTCCCGTCAGCAGGTTGCGGTAGAGCGCGGCCAGCGCCCCCGAGAACCGATTGGACACGGACGGCACCACCCAGGGGTGCACGGCATGGATGATGGCCGCGCGCACCTTGGTGGTGTCAAAGCGCGCCTGCAGCGCCGCCATCGCGAAGGCGCCCGCGCCCACGCAGTGCGCAAAGACGTCGATGGCCTGGTTGCCGGCCTGCGCATGGACGCGGTCGATGGCGGCCGGGATGTCGTTGTGCGCAATGTCGTCCATGGTGTGCGCATCGCGCGCGTAGCCCAGGCGGTTGGACATGCGGTTGTCCAGCAGCCAGACGGTGTAGCCCTCGCGCAGGAAGTGGCCGGCCATGTTGGTGTCCACGGTGTCCGTTGCATACACGCCGCTGCCGTGGGCCAGCCCATGGATGAACAGGACATGGCGCGCGCTGCGGGGTGGGCGGTAGACCGTCAGCTGGAGATCGATCTGTTCCTGCGCGCCATGGCGGCGTGCCGCCTTCAGCACCTCGGTCTCTGGCCAGACTTCGATTCCCTGCGCGGTTTTCATGGGCGGATGCGCTGGCAGGGCCGGGCGCTGGTACTTGCCGTAGTCCAGGCCGCGCAGCGACCAGAAGTGCGTCTGCATCACCGCGCGCAGCCACACGGAGGCGAACGATGCCAGCGCGACGATGGAGGCCGGCGTGCTCGATGCCTCGCGGATCTGCAGCCGCAGCCGGCTCACGAGATCCGCGAGATCGACCCGCAGCGCAATCTTCCAGGGCGCGCTGTCCTTGTGCCGCAGTTCGAGGTCGAGCATCGTGAGCGCTTCCCACAGCGTGCGTGTGCCATGCCGGTAGGCCAGCAGCTTGCGGCCCGTGACGGCGATCTCCAGGGCTTCACCTGCGGTGCTGGCATGCGGGGTCAGGGTGAAGCGGTAGTCGAGCGTGCGATAGTGGGTATGCAGCCAGCCCGCGCGGATGAAGGCCATGATCTTCTTGCGCCAGTCGGCGGTGAAGTACTGGCGGATTCCGCCGGGCCTGCGCTTCAGGTAAGTGCCGAACGCCAGCAGCCAACGCCAGACCCTGCACGCGAAGCCGGCCTGGTCGAGTGCGAGCAGGGACACCTGGCCCGGGCCGCGCAGCAAAGGCTCGCCCTTCAAGGCCTCGGAGTGGATCGACGGCCAGCCGGGAAGGGGGTTGGCGTAGATCGCCATCGAGGCATCCCAGCGGGTCGACGGGTTGACCAGCCATTGCTGCAGGTCCACCGCGACCTCGACGGCTGCGATGAACGCGCGCGGCTGCATCGCGGCCCCGGGCGGCAGCGCGGGGTCGTGCCGGGACAGGAGCTGCCGGGCCCAGTCGGGAAAGTGGCCCTGTTCGGTACCGCCCAGCAGGTGCTCGTGGATGCGAAACACCGCCACCCCATCGGAGCCGGCCCCTGTGGTCTGCGCCACACGTGGCTGCGGCCTGGGAATGGGCTTCGCTGCCACGGGCGCTGCGCTGCCCAGGTCCGGCAGGGCCAGTTCGCTGGCGATGTCCCTGGCCGCGAGCATGGACAGGGCGGAAATCGTGACGAAGGGATTGACGCCCAGGGCGCGTGGAACGATGGCTCCGTCCAGCACGTGCAGGCCCGCATGCACCTCGCGCCCCGGGCCTTGGAAGACCGCGCCGCGCCAGTCGACCACCCCCTGCGCACCGTCGTCGCCCATGGGGCAGCCGCCCAGCGGGTGCACGGTGACCGATTTTTCGCGCTGGCCGCCCGCGATGATGTCGGAAAAGCCATCGGGTGCCGGGTGCCACAGGGGATTGGGCAGGTAGTCGCCGCCATCGAAGCCGCCGGCCGCATGTGCCTGGTGGAGTGCGCGGTGCACGGCCTGGTAGTACGCGGCACGCCCTGCGGTCGCGGTCTTGCCGTGGCTCGGCCAGCGCACGTCAAGTTCCAGGGCCTCTGGGTCCACGGCACTGGTGCCGGAGGGCGGGCGCAGCGAGATCCTGCCGTTCGACGCGTCCTGGCCCATGGCCAGCAGCAACTGCGTGTGCCGCGCCGCACCGGGGGGCAGGGCCAGGGGATCGTCGGTGCCGGGAAACCGTGCATCGGCGTCGCCCACATAGCGGTGCAGGGTGGCCAGCGTATGGCCCAGGGTGTTCGTGGCCTGGGCGAGCGCGGAGGGGATGGCGCCGTCCTGGACCAGGATCTCCTGCGGCACACCATCCACCTCCAGGGGCACGCGCAGCGTGGCGCAGATCGTCGGGCCGACATCACGGCTCGGTGCGGTGCTGCCGGCTTCGGGGGCCGAAACGGCGTTGACGCTCTGGCGCTGGCGCCAGCCCATCGCCACCACGTCGCCGTTGGTGGAAAAGGCGGAGCCGAGCGTTCCGGAGTGCGGCAGCCCGGTGGACCGCAGCAGCAGCTCGGTACTGCCCAGGCTGCCTGCGCTGACGATGACGGTGTGCGCGTCGATGGTGAACTCGGCGGGCGCCGTGTTGCGGCCGCCCGTGGCACACCGGAAATGCACGCGCCAGCGCAGGCCGCGCCCGTTGGCGCTGTGTGCGGATGCCGCGAGGGGCTCTACCCGCAGGGCATGGCCGCCGACGAAAAAGCGCGCGCCACGGCTGTGCGCCGCCGGGATGAGGTTCGTGGCCAGCGATCCTTTGGCGCCGATGTTGCAGCCGGTGAAACAGTTGCCGCAGCGCACGCAGGCCTCCATCTCCACCCCTTGGGCGTTGGTCCTCTTCGTGCTCGAGATGGTGAGGTCAACTGGCTGGGCACCGCCCGCCTGCAGCGCGCCGGCCAGGCGCGACAGCGCCTGGAACTTGGGCAGCTCCGCCGCGCGTTCCAGGGGGGCCGCCTCCAGCGCCGAGACGACTTCGTCCAGGGCCTGCACCAAGGCCCCGTGGCGTGCGCCGCCGGGCCGGTACACACCGGGCCACCGTGCGTGGCCAAAGGCGCTGGCCGCCGGCTTGAAGGCCACGCCGGCGTTGACCAGGGAGCCGCCGCCCAGGCCGCTGCCGGTGAGCACCGCCACGTCGTCGAAGTTCTGCACCTGGAGCAGCGCCTGCGCGTTGCCCAGGGATTTTCCACTGGCACCGCGCTGCATCCGCAGGTGGCCGGGCAGGTGGCCGATATCCTCGGGGAAGTCGCCGAGCGCGTATTCCTTGCCGCGTTCGACGACCCAGGTTTCCACGCCTGGGCCGGCCAGTTCGCGCGCTGCGAAACTCCCCCCATAGCCGGAGCCCACAATGAGTACATCGCAGCTGGGAGCGGGGTGGGCCTGCAGCATCGCTTCGATTGGTTCTGACCAGCGAGAATGGGTCGCCATGGGGCCTTTCCGTAGGGCTTGTTTTTGAGTAACAATTGTTTACATGCATTTTCTACCGCCCTTTCCCGTCGATGCCAATCACCCATTGGATGTAGCGATGGCGCGCGAGTCCCTGCGCTTGCGTGCGCAGCAGTCGGTCAGCGCGCGCACCATGGTGGTCGTGGCGGCCATCGTGGCGGCGATCTGCTTTGGCTTTTCCACGCCGGCCTGGCGCGTGCTGGCGTGGATGCTTCCCGTGGTGCTCATGGCCCAGATCAATGCGGTGCTCAGTGCCCGCGCACTGGCCATGCTCGAGACGGCGGACGCTGCTGCGCTGGCCGAGCAGCAGACCGATCACTGGTGGATCACTGTGGCCAACCAGGCCCTGATGGGGACGACCGTCTGGTGGATCGGCTACGGCACCAGCGGAGGCATCGCGACGTTTGCCACCGTGCTGCAGCTCATCTACCTGGGTGGGGCGCTGGTGAATGCGTCAACGCACCCGGCGACCTTCATCGCCGGGGCGTGGATCAACCTGGCCTTCGCCGCCGTGTTCTGGCTCACCCAGGGCGGCACGAACGGCCTGCCGCTGGCCCTGGCCCTGTTTGGCGTGGGGCTGGTGGTCGCGGTCTCGTCGCGGCAGACGGCGCAGGCCTTCCGCGATTCGCTGCAAATCCGCTTCGAGAACGCGGACCTGCTGCGCCGGCTGGGGGAAGAGAAGCAGGTGGCCGAAGAGGCGAACGCCGCCAAGTCGCGGTTCCTGGCCGCTGCCAGCCATGACCTGCGCCAGCCCCTGCATGCCCTGCTGGTCTTCTCTTCCCTGCTGCACCGCCATGAAACGCCCCAGACTGCGCAGCTGATCGCCCACATCCGTGATGCGGCAGGCTCGCTGGACAAGCTGTTCTCGGGGCTGCTCGATCTCTCCAAGCTCGAAACCGGCAGCATCGTGCCGCAGATGCAGGCCCTGAACATCGCCGCCATGGTGAAGGACCTGGCACGCGAGTTCGAGCCGAGGTGCGCTGCCAAAGGGGTGTCCATCGTGGCCGAGGGCGACGATGAGGCGTGGGTGCTGAGTGACGCCTTTCTGCTGGAGCGCATCTTGCGCAACCTGGTGGACAACGCGGTGAAGTACACCAACGACGGTGGCGTCATGGTCTCCGTGCTCGCGAAGGAAAGCGTGGTGGAGCTGCAGGTCCGCGATACCGGCATCGGCATTGCGCTCGACTCGCAGGCCCGCGTGTTCGAGGAGTACTTCCAGGTCGGCAATCCCTCGCGCGACCCGGGGCAGGGCAGTGGCCTGGGCCTGGCCATCGTGCGCCGGCTGGCGACCCTGCTCGGGCTGGAAATGGGCATGCAGTCGAATCCCGGCCAGGGAACGACCTTCATGCTCACCTTGCCCCAGGCGCCCATCTTCGAGAGCACGGGCGCGGGCGCCCTCTCGGCACCGGCCCAGCCGGTGTTGGGCATGGCAGTGGATGTCTGGCTCGTCGAGGACCATGCCCTGGTGCGGATGGCGACCACGCAGGCGCTCGAGTCCTGGGGCTGCAAGGTCACGCAGTGGGACGGCATGCCGCCCGATTCCGCGATCGACGCGGCGGCGGCACCTCCGCATGCACTGGTCGCCGACTACCGGCTTTCTGGCGAGGCCACGGGCCTGGATGTGGCGCAGCGCCTGCGCACCCGCTGGCCCGCGCTGCCGGTGGCGATCATCACGGGCGACCCCGGCATCGACGTCCACGAGGTCGCACGCCTGGGCAACATCGCGATGTGGCAAAAGCCGGTGCTGCCTTCGCTGCTGATCAACTGGCTGGCAGAGATCGGCGAGCCGGTGGCCGACCGCCGTGCTCCGGCCCTGGGGCCTCTGGCCGACAGGCCCGGGACCGTCAGTCCGTCATGAAGCGGGCCCGGCACGGGCCATGCCCTGCGTGACAAGCGGGAGCATTTCAGTTATCCGTGGCGCTGCGCGCCACCCCCCATCGCGTCACGCGATGCGCACACCTTGCCGTGCGCAGACGTAGACCGCTTCGGTGCGGCTCTGGACGTTCAGCTGGCGGAAGATGACGCTCAGGTGCGACTTCACGGTCTGGTCGCTGATGTTGAGCTCGCGCGCAATCACCTTGTTGGGCAAGCCGCGCAGGATCGCCGCCAGCACATCGCCCTGGCGCTGGGTCAGTTCGGGAAACGCCTGGGTGAGGTCGCTGGGCAGGTGTTTGTCCGTGGGCGCCGCCGTCCTCCCGGGCCCGGAGAGCAGGGTGGCAGGCAGGTAGATGCCGCCCGAGGCAATGGTGTTGAGGGCCTGCAGCAGTATTTCCGGCTCGGAGTCCTTGGCAATGAAGCCGACCGCACCGTTGTCGATCGCCGTGCGCACCAGGGCCGCGCTTTTCTCGCCCGACAGCACGATCTGGCGTGCCTGGGGCACCAGTTCACGGATGGCCACCATGGCATCGGCGCCGGAAAGGCCTTCCATGTGCCAGTCCAGCAGTACGACATCTGCGGGCTGCGCCCGCAGTTTTTCGAGCCCCTCCTCGCAACTGCCCGCGATCTGGGTGTCTATTCCGAAACCGAGCTCGGCGAGCAGCAGGCGCAGTCCCTCTCGAAACAGGGAGTGATCGTCAATGACAAGAACATTCATGGATGGAAATGCGGGGCATCACCGTGATGCCACAAAGGCCACATGCACGGTCAAAATGGATTGGATTGCCATCGGATGACACATTTGGTATCGCGCCGACTATGCCATGGTCTTGGCGTCCGTGCTGTGGGATACCCCAGTTTTTTACCACTTGGTGGAATTGCTGGCGTGCAGAGCCTGCCCCGGTGCCTCAGCGCAGGGCCTTGATGGCCTGCGCCGCCCGGGTCACGAGCGCCGGGCCTTCGTAGATCAGCCCGGTGTAGATCTGCACCACGTCCGCGCCCGCGCGAATCTTGCTCACTGCATCGTCGGCGCTCATTACGCCCCCCACGCCGATGATGGGGAATTGGCCGCCCAGCGCGGCGCGCAGCTGGCGGATCACGTTGTTGCTGGCTTCGAGCACCGGTGCGCCGCTCAGGCCACCGGTTTCCTCCGCGTGGCGCAGGCCCTTGACCGCATCGCGGCCGATGGTGGTGTTGGTGGCGATCACGCCGTCCATGCCGTGGCGCTGCAAAGTGGCGGCGATCACGGACACCTGCTCTTCGCTGAGGTCGGGCGCGATCTTCACGAAGATGGGCGTGCGCTTGCCGGCCTGTTTCGCCAGCACCTCGCGGCGCTCGGCAATGGCGCCCAGCAGGCCGTCCAGCGCCTCGTCGCTTTGCAGCGCACGCAGGTTCTGGGTGTTGGGCGAGCTGATGTTCACCGTCACGTAGTCGGCATGGGGGTACACGCCGTCCAGACAGGCCAGGTAGTCGCTGGTGGCATTTTCGATGGGCGTGCTGGCATTCTTGCCGATGTTCAGGCCCAGCAGCATGCGCGGGCCGCGGCCTTTCTGCTCGCGAAAGCGCGACTGCTGCACATTGCGCAAGAAGGCGTCCAGCCCTTCGTTGTTGAAGCCCAGGCGGTTGATCAGGGCGCGCTTCTCGGGCAGGCGGAACATGCGCGGCTTGGGGTTGCCGGCCTGAGCCTTGGGCGTCACGGTGCCCACTTCCACGAAACCGAAGCCCATGGCGCCCAGGGCGTCGATCACGCGGGCGTTCTTGTCCAGCCCGGCGGCCATGCCCACGCGGTTGGGAAAGGTGAGGCCCGCCAGCTCGATGGGGTCGTCCACCCGGGTGTTGCACCAGGCCCATTGCAGCGGCGTGCGTTGCCCGCGCGCCAGCATGTCCATGGTGAGTTCATGCGCGGCTTCGGCATCCATGCCGAAGAGGAAAGGGCGGGTGAGGGCGTAGGGGATCAGAGACATGGGGGGATGACAGGGGATAATTGCGCAACAACCTCCGATTTTCCCTCATGACGACCTCCATCCCCCTGACCCAAGACGAACTCAAGGCCCTCGTAGGCCAGGCTGCCCTGCAATACGTGGTGCCTGGCGAGATAGTGGGGGTGGGCACGGGCTCCACCGTCAACAAGTTCATCGACGCGCTGGCCAGCATGAAGGACAGCATCAAGGGCGCCGTGTCGAGCTCGGTGGCCAGCACCGAACGCCTGAAGGCCCTGGGCATTCCCGTGTTCGACGCGAACGAGGTCGAAGCCCTGTCGGTCTACATCGACGGCGCCGACGAAATCGACGGCCAGGGCCACATGGTCAAGGGCGGCGGCGCAGCGCTCACGCGCGAGAAGATCGTGGCCGCACTGGCCGGCCGCTTCGTCTGCATCGCCGACGAATCCAAGCTGGTGCCGGCGCTGGGCAAGTTCCCCCTGCCCGTGGAGGTGATTCCGATGGCTGCCCAGAACATTGCACGCCGCTTTACGGCCCTGGGCGGCAAGGCGTCCATCCGGCAGAAGGATGGACAGCCCCTGGTCACCGACAACGGCCAGCACATCCTTGACGTCACCGGCCTGTCCATCACCGACCCGCTGGCCTTCGAGTCTGACGTCAACCAGTGGCCTGGTGTGGTCACGGTGGGGGTGTTTGCGCACCAGAAGGCCTCGGTCTGCCTGCTGGGCACCGCCCAGGGTGTGAAGACGCTGAGCTACTGATTGCTTGCGCACGCCCCCTCGTCGGGGCTTGGCCGGCAAAAAAGACAATGGGCCGCTGGTCGCGGCCCATTGTCTTTTGGGGTGGGGCTGGGCGGGTGCCCGCTCGAAGGCTCAGAACCGGATGCCTGCCGGGTTGGTGGGCGCCGGGCCTTCGGTGGAAGAGGGTGCCGGGCGCGCGCGTGGCGAAGCCGTTGTGGCCGCCGCATCCGAGGCGGGGGCCCCGGCAGCAGCGGCTGCTGTGGCTGCGAGTGGCGTGGCGGGAGGGCGCCGGTAGCTGGCCGTCAATTGCGATGCCTTGGGGTAACCGGCCGCATCCAGGTACTGCGTCCACTCCGTGTCCTGGAAGCCGATCATGCGCTGGCCGCCGATGGTGCCATAGGGCAGCGAGGTGTCTCCACTGAGCTTGCGCAGTGCCTCAATGTCCTCGTTGGTGGTCACGCTGCGCTCGGTGAAGGGCACGCCCCGGTTCACCAGCAGGCTGCGTGCGCTGAGGCAGGGCGCGCAGTCACTGCCGGTGTACAGCGTGACGGGAAAGCGCTGGGCGATCCGCGACAGTTCCAGCGGCAGGCCGGTCGTGCTGCCCACGGCACCCGTTGCGGGGTTGGTGGTGGTGGCCGTGGCCTTGCTCGCATTTTCCGGTGCTCGGTCCGAGAAGGTGACCTTGCCGTCGGGCCCGACGATGCGGTACACAGTTTGCGCCTGGGCTCCCGCGCAGGCAAGAAGGACCAGCACCGGGGCCAGCATGGGCAGGGACAGCAGGTTCTTGCGCATCGTCTTTCTCCTCGGATCCGTGTGTTGTGGGGAAACTCAGGCTGCGGCCGGTTCGGCCATGCCCTGGTGGCGCATCAGGGCATCCAGGCGCGGCTCGCGGCCCCGGAAGGCCTTGAACGACTCCATCGCCGGGCGGCTGCCGCCGGCTTCCAGGATGGCCTCGCGGTAGCGGCGGCCGGTCTCGGCGCTCGGCTGGCCATCGCTGCCCACCGTTTCTTCAAAAGCGGCATAGGCGTCGGCGCTCAGCACCTCGGCCCACTTGTAGCTGTAGTAGCCCGCAGCATAACCGCCCGCGAAGATGTGGCTGAAGGTGTGCGCCGTGCGGCTGAAAGCCGGTGGCTGCAGTACCGCCACCTCGGCACGCACCTGGGCCAGCAGGGGCATGATGTCCCGCGCCGGGTCGTGCTCGGTGTGCAGCAGCATGTCGAACAGCGAGAACTCGATCTGGCGCAGCGTCTGCATGCCGCTCTGGAAGTTCTTGGCCGCGATCATCTTGTCGAACAGCGCGCGCGGCAGCGGCTCGCCGGTGTCCACATGGGCCGTCATGTGCTTGAGCACGTCCCACTCCCAGCAGAAGTTCTCCATGAACTGGCTGGGCAGCTCCACCGCATCCCACTCCACGCCGCCGATGCCCGAGACGTCACGCTCGTTCACCTGGGTCAGCATGTGGTGCAGGCCGTGGCCGAATTCGTGGAACAGGGTGATCACGTCATCGTGCGTGAGCAGTGGCGGCTTGCCGTCCACGCCACTGGCGAAATTGCACACCAGGTGTGCCACAGGGGTCTGCAGCACGCCGGTGTCGGGGCGCAGCCAGCGGGTGCGCACGTCGTCCATCCAGGCACCGCCGCGCTTGCCGGTGCGTGCTGGCTGGTCCAGGTAGAACTGGCCGACCAGCGTGTTGCCGCGCTCGATGCGGTAGAACTCCACGGCCGGGTTCCACACCGGGGCGCTGTCGCGGCGGATGGCCACCTCGAACAGCGTCTCGATGATCTTGAACAGGCCGGCGAGCACCTTGGGCGCCGTGAAGTACTGCTTGACCTCCTGCTCGCTGAAGGCGTAGCGCGCCTCCTTGAGCTTTTCGGCCACATAGGGCCAGTCCCAGGCCTGGGGGTTGGCCAGGCCGAGGTTGCCTGCGGCGAAGGCGCGCAGGTCGGCCACGTCCTTTTCGGCATAGGGGCGGGCGCGGTGCGCCAGGTCGCGCAGGAAGCTGACCACTTCGGCAGGCGATTCGGCCATCTTGGCCACCACCGAGACTTCGCCGAAGTTGGCGTAGCCCAGCAGCTGTGCCTCTTCCTTGCGCAGGGCCAGGATCTCGCTGATCAGCGCCGTGTTGTCGTACTTGCGGGCGTCGCCCTCGGCCTGGTCCGAGGCGCGCGTCACGTAGGCGCGGTAGATCTTCTCGCGCAGGGCGCTGTGGTGGGCGAACTGCATCACCGGCAGGTAGCAGGGCATCTTCAGCGTGAGCTTGTAGCCATCCTTGCCATCGGCCTGGGCGGCATCGCGCGCGGCCTGCAGCACGTCGGCCGGCACGCCATCGACCTCGGCTTCGGTGGCGTAGTAGGCAAAGGCGTCCGTGGCGTCCAGCGCGTTCTCGCTGAACTTCTGGCTCAGCTCGGCCTGGCGCTCCTGGATTTCGGCAAAGCGGTCCTTGGCCGTACCGGTCAGCTCCGCGCCGCTGAGCACGAAGTTGCGCACCGCATTCTTGTGCGCCTGGCGCTGCTCGCTGGTCAGGGCGGCGGGGTCGATGGCCTTGTACTTGGCGTACAGGCGCTCGTCGGCGCCCAGGCGGGTCCAGAACTCGGTCACGCGGGGCAGGGCGGCGTTATAGGCGGCGCGCAGCTCGGGTGTGTCGGCCACGCTGTTGAGGTGGCTCACCGCGCCCCAGGCTGTGCCCAGTTGCTCGGTGGCCACGTCCAGCACCTGGGCAATGGCGTCCCAGCGGGCGGGAAAGTCGGGGGCGGTCACCTTTTCCAGCGCCACGTTGGCACGCTCAAGGAGCACATCGACCGCAGGCGCGACGTCCTCGGGGGTGATGCGGTCAAACTGGGGAAGGCCGGAGAATTCGAGAAGGGCGTTGCTCATGCGGTGTAGATGGCGCCTCGGGGCGTAGGTTCAAGGATTTTTCACCGGGCTGCCGCGGTGCGCTCGGCGGCCTCGATGGTGTTCACCAGCAGCATGGTAATGGTCATCGGGCCAACCCCGCCAGGGACGGGGGTGATCCAGCCGGCCACTTCCTTGACGCCCTCGAAGTCCACGTCGCCGCAGAGCTTGCCTTCGGCGTTGCGGTTGATGCCCACGTCGATCACGATGGCACCGGGCTTGACCATGTCGGCCGTGAGCGTGTTGGCGCGGCCCACGGCTGCCACCACCACGTCGGCCTGGCGCGTGTGGTAGCCCAGGTCGGGCGTGCCGCTGTGCGTCACGGTCACGGTGGCATTGGCCTGCAGCAGCAAGAGGGCCATGGGCTTGCCCACGGTGTTGCTGCGCCCGATCACCACGGCATGCTTGCCCTTGAGCGACTGGCCGGTGGACTCGATCAGCTTCATGCTGCCGTAGGGCGTGCAGGGGCGAAAGCCCTCCAGGCCGGCCATCAGCTCGCCGGCCGACAGCACCGAGTAGCCGTCCACGTCCTTGGCGGTGGATATGGCCTCGATCACCTTGTGCGGGTCGATGTGCTTGGGCAGGGGCATCTGCACCAGGATGCCGTGCACCGTCGGGTCGGCGTTCAGCGCGGCGATGCGGGCCAGCAGGTCGGCCTCGCTCAGAGTGGCCTCGTACTTCTCGAAGACCGAGCGCACGCCGCTGTCCTCGCAGGCCTTGACCTTGTTGCGCACATAGACGGCGGAGGCCGGGTCTTCACCCACCAATATCACGGCCAGGCCGGGCTGGTGGCCGCGCGCGGTGAGGGCGGCGGCGCGCTGGGCGACTTCGCTGCGCAGTTGGCGGGAGAGGGCGGTGCCGTCGATGAGTTGGGCTGTCATGGCTGGAATACGGATCGAAAAGGGCGCCGGGGGGCGCCCTGGTGGGTGACTGGTGTGGGCTCAGCCCTTGGGGGCATTCTGGCCGAGGGCGATTTTCAGCAAATCGGCCACGGTATTGGCGTTGAGCTTTTCCATGATGTTGGCGCGGTGCGCCTCCACCGTCTTGATGCTGATCCCGAGGTCGTCGGCGATCTGCTTGTTCAGGCGGCCGGCGACGATGCGCTCGAGCACCTGCGCCTCGCGGCTGGTGAGCTTGGAAAGCAGGGCATCGCGGCTGGCGGCCTGCTGGTAGCCGGCGAAGGCCTCGCGGGCATGGTCCAGCATGCGCTCGACCAGGCCGACCAGCTCTTCTTCGTCAAAAGGCTTCTGGATGAAGTCGAGCGCACCCTTCTTCATGGTGTTCACGGCCATGGGCACGTCGCCGTGGCCGGTGATGAACACGATGGGCAGGGGCGACTTGCGCTCGATCAGACGGTCCTGCAGCTCCAGCCCGGTCATGCCGCCCATGCGGATGTCCACGATCAGGCAGGCCACTTCGCGCGGGTCGTAGCGCGACAGAAAGGTCTCGGCCGAATCAAAGCAGCGCACCCGGTAGTCCTTGCCTTCCAGCAGCCACTGCAGGGAGTCTCGGACGGCTTCGTCGTCGTCCACGACGTATACGGTGCCTTTTTTCGGAATCAAGCTCATGCAATTGTCCTTGGAGTATGTGCGTTTGCTACAGAATTTGTAGTGTCATCGGCAGGCTTGGCAAGCGGCAACCAGAAGGAGAACCTGCAGCCCGTGACCTCGGAACCATTGTAGATGTTCTCTGCATGCATCCGGCCCTGGTGCGACTCGACGATGCTGCGGCACAGATTGAGGCCCATGCCCATGCCTTCCTGCTTGGTGGAGAAGAAGGCTTCGAACAGCCGCTCCAGCACCTCGGGCGCCAGGCCCTTGCCGGTGTCCAGCACCGAAAACTCGACCACGCCGCGGTCCTCGATGGTCTTGGGGACCACGCGCAGCTCCACGCTGCGGCCGGCGGTGGGGCGGTTGGCCTGCTGGATGGCCTCGGCGCCGTTCTTCATCAGGTTCACCAGCACCTGCTCGATCAGGATGGTGTCGGCCATCACGGGCGGCAGGCGCGCGGCGATGTACAGCGTGAGGCGCACATGGTGGCGGCGCAGCTCGATGTCGGCCAGCTCCACGGCCTCGGTCACCATGGAGTGCACGTCGGCCAGGGCACGGTTGGGCTCGCTCTTCTTCACGAAGGAGCGGATGCGCTGGATGATCTGCCCGGCGCGCTGCGCCTGGTGGGCCGTCTTCTGCAGGGCCGTGAGCAGGGCCTCCTCGGTCAGCTGCCCGCTCTGGATGCGCGAGACCATGCCGCTGCAGTAGTTGTTGATGGCGGTGAGCGGCTGGTTGAGCTCGTGCGCCACGCTGGATGCCATCTCGCCCATGGTGATCAGCCGGCTCACCGACTGGGCGCGTTCGGCCTGGCGCGAGGCCTGTTCCTCGGCCTGGCGGCGCGGCGTGATGTCGGTGGCGATCACCATCTGTGCCAGGCGGCCGTCCACCCAGTTCAGGTAGCGTGAGCGCACTTCCAGCCACTTGCCCAGGTCGGGCAGGTAGATCTCGGCGTTTTCGGTGCGGGCGCTGGTCAGCGTATCGGTGGGCAGGCCCATCAGCCCGTCCTCGTCGTCCACCCCCGTCGACGTGCTGCTCGCCACGGGCACCACGCCGGCCTGGGCCACCAGTTGCAGGTGGCCGCCGGTCTGCGAGCCGAACCACTGGCGGTACAGCTTGTTGGCAAACAGCAGCTCCTCGCTGCCCAGCGGCGCCACGGACACCGAGGCATCGAGCGATTCGAGCACGATGGTGAAGCGCTCGTGCGATGCCGACAGCTGCTCGCGCACCCGGTTGGGCTCGGTGATGTCGGTCATCGACGTCATCCAGCCCGTCTGGTGGCCATGGGCGTCGATCAGCGGCGACACGTACAGCCGCGCATCGAACAGCGTGCCGCTCTTGCGCCGCACCCGCACCTGGAAGCCGCCGACGATGGTCTTGCCGCTGAGTTCATCGCGCAGCTTGGCGTGCAGCGCCTCGTGGTCCGAGTCGGGCCAGTAGGGGAAGGGTGCCTTCAGGCCCACCAGCTCGGCCTCGCTCCAGCCCGTCATCTGGCAAAACGCGGCATTCACGTAGGTGATGCGGCCTTCCATGTCCAGGGCGCGCATGCCGGTCAGGATGGAGTTCTCCATCGCGCGGCGGAAATTGGTCTCGGCCACCAGGGCCTGCTGGGCCTGCATGCGCCGGCGCGTGTGGCGCCAGGTGGCGATCAGCATCCAGGCCGTCATGGCCGAGAGCGTGCCCACCAGCCAGAACAGGCCGCTGCCCACCACGCCCAGCGAGGTGCGGTAGGCCTGGGCGCGCAGCACCAGGCCGTTGCCCACCGGGGAGACCGGCACCTCGTACTCGTTGGCGCGCGGGCTCCAGGGCAGGAACTGCGTGGCCGGGTTGCGCGGGCCCAGGGGCGTACCCGCCAGCACCTGGCTCTTGCCATCGAGCATGGTCACGGCATAGCGTGCCAGCACCTCGGTCGGCGTGCCATAGCGCAGCAGGCTGTCGATGGAGTACTCGCCGAGCACCACGCCGCTGAACTTGCCCTGGTTGTTCAGCGGCACCTGCAGTTGCAGCAGCGGCGTCACATCGCCCTGGGCGGCCGGTGGCTGGGCGTAGACGGGCTGCTGCAGGTCGCGCGCCAGGCCGTAGGTGTCGGCCGTGTCGCCGGCTTTGAGCACCTCGCCGGCAATGCGCAGCTCGCTGCTGGCCAGCGTGGGCGCGGCATGGCTGGCACGGATGCGGCGGCGCTCGTCGATCCAGGTGATGGCCTGCAGCTCGGGGTACTGGCTGATCAGCGTCTCGGCCCGGCTCACGAACTCGGAGCGCTCCAGCTCCTGGTTGGACAGGTCGCGCGCAATGCGCATGAGCTGCTCCTGCCGCTCCAGCAGGCGCAGGCGCACCCGCTGCTGGGCATATTCCACATCGCGGCGCAGGGCTTCCTGCTCGCGCTCGGCCTCTTCGGCGCGCAGGTACCAGAAGGCCGCCACGATCGCCGCCAGGAACATCAGCACCGCTGCCAGGGGCGCGAGCGCGGCGAACCGGTCCTGCCGGGTGGGCGAGAGGCTGCGCCACCACTTGCGCCACCAGCGCGCAGGGGCCGCGATGGGGGAGACCGTGGGGGAGGGCGCTGGGTCAGTGGGATGCATGTCCCTCAAGTGTAGAGGAGGTGCACACCTGGTTACGGACAGCGGGGACAAACCTGTCCACGATCCCTTTTGCGGCGGCTTGTCAGGCTGGCGTAGGCCTTTTGCGAACGCTCGTTCTTGTGCAGTTGCAGCAAAATCTCATAATGCGATATCGATGGGCACCATTTGAAATTGGCGAAAAGTTGTGAGAAACTAGGGGCAGTGTTCTAAATTGCTGCCACACCCATAGGAGACAAAGCATGTCAGCTCAGCCCGACCCTCAGGCCGCTTTCGGCCTCGGTACCGACGTCGATCAGCAGGAAACCCGTGAATGGATGGATGCGCTGTCCGCCGTGATCGACAAGGAGGGCCCCGAGCGCGCCCACTTCCTGCTGGAACAACTGCTGGAGCACGCGCGCCAGAGCAGCATCGACATGCCGTTCTCGGCCAACACCGGCTACGTGAACACCATCGAAGCCGACCAGGAAGCCCACTGTCCCGGCAACATCGCGATTGAAAAGCGCCTGCGCGCCTACATGCGCTGGAACGCCATGGCCATGGTGGTGCGCGCCAACCGCCTGAACCCCGCCGACGGCGGCGACCTGGGCGGTCACATCGGCTCGTTCGCATCGGTGGCCAGCATGTTCGGCGCCGGCTTCAACCACTTCTGGCATGCCGCCAGCGAAGACCACGGCGGCGACCTGCTGTACATCCAGGGCCACAGCTCGCCCGGCATCTACGCCCGCGCCTACCTCGAAGGCCGGCTGACCGAAGAGCAGCTCGACAGCTTCCGCCAGGAAGTGGACGGCAAGGGCCTCTCGAGCTACCCGCACCCCAAGCTGATGCCCGAGTTCTGGCAGTTCCCCACGGTGTCCATGGGCCTGGGCCCGCTGATGGCCATCTACCAGGCGCGCTTTCTCAAGTACCTGCACGCCCGTGGCATCGCCAACACCGAAAACCGCAAGGTCTGGGTGTTCTGTGGCGACGGCGAGATGGACGAACCCGAATCGCTGGGCGCCATCGGCCTGGCCGCGCGCGAAAACCTCGACAACCTGGTCTTCGTGATCAACTGCAACCTGCAGCGCCTGGACGGCCCGGTGCGTGGCAACGGCAAGATCGTGCAGGAGCTCGAAAGCGAGTTCCGCGGCAGCGGCTGGAACGTCATCAAGCTCCTGTGGGGCAATGGCTGGGACACCCTGCTGGCGCGCGACAAGACCGGCAAGCTCAAGCAGCTGATGATGGAGACGCTGGACGGCGACTACCAGGCCATGAAGGCCAACGACGGTGCCTTCGTGCGCAAGAACTTCTTCGGCCGCTACCCCGAGACGCTCAAGCTCGTCGAGCACATGACCGACGACGAGATCTTCGAGCTGCGCCGCGGTGGCCACGAGCCCGCCAAGGTGTATGCCGCCTTCCACGCCGCCAACGCGCACAAGAACCAGCCCACCGTGCTGCTGGTCAAGACCGTCAAGGGCTATGGCATGGGCAAGGCCGGTGAAGGCAAGAACACCGTGCACCAGACCAAGAAGCTCTCGGACGAGGACATCAAGTACATCCGCGACCGCTTCAGCATCCCGATCCCGGACAGCCAACTGGCCGACATCCCGTACTACAAGCCGGCCGACGACACGCCGGAAATGCAGTACCTGCAAGAGCGCCGCAAGGCCCTGGGCGGCTACCTGCCCAAGCGCCTGCCCAAGGCCGAAGAGAGCTTCACCGTGCCCTCGCTCGATACCTTCAAGGCGGTGCTGGAGCCTACGGCCGAAGGCCGCGAGATCTCCACGACCCAGGCCTACGTGCGCTTCATCACGCAGCTGCTGCGCGACCAGGCCCTGGGCCCGCGCGTCGTGCCCATCCTGGTGGACGAGGCACGTACCTTCGGCATGGAAGGCCTGTTCCGCCAGATCGGCATCTACAACCCCAAGGGCCAGCTGTACACCCCGGTCGACCGCGACCAGGTGATGTACTACCGTGAAGACAAGGCCGGCCAGATCCTGCAGGAAGGCATCAACGAAGCCGGCGGCATGGCCAGCTGGATCGCTGCCGCCACCAGCTACAGCACGAACAACCGGATCATGATCCCGTTCTACGTGTACTACTCGATGTTCGGCTTCCAGCGCATTGGCGACCTGGCCTGGGCGGCGGGCGACATGCAGGCCCGCGGCTTCCTGCTGGGTGGCACCTCGGGCCGCACCACGCTCAACGGCGAAGGCCTGCAGCACGAAGACGGCCACAGCCACATCCTGGCCGGCACCATCCCCAACTGCGTGAGCTACGACCCGACCTTCGCTCACGAAGTCGGCGTGATCATGCACCATGGCTTGAAGCGCATGGTCGAGCGCCAGGAAAACGTCTTCTACTACATCACGCTGCTCAACGAGAACTACCCCATGCCCGGCCTGCAGCCCGGCACGGAAGAGCAGATCCTCAAGGGCATGTACCTGTGCAAGCAGGCACCCGCCCTGGCCGCCGATGCGCCCACGGTGCAACTGCTGGGCAGCGGCACCATCCTGCGCGAATCCTTCTTCGCCCAGGAGCTGCTGGAAAAGGACTGGGGCGTGGCCGCCAGCATCTGGAGTTGCCCGAGCTTCAACGAACTGGCCCGCGATGGCCAGGACGTGGAGCGCTGGAACCTGCTGCACCCGACCGAAACGCCACGCGTCTCGTTCGTCGCAGAGCAGCTGGGCAAGACCACGGGCCCCGTGGTCGCCTCCACCGACTACATGAAGAACTACGCGGACCAGATCCGCTCGTTCATCCCGGCCGGCCGCACCTACAAGGTGCTGGGCACCGACGGCTTCGGCCGCAGCGACTTCCGCAGCAAGCTGCGTGAGCACTTCGAGATCAACCGCCACTACATTGTCGTGGCGGCCCTCAAGGCGCTGTCCGAAGAAGGCAAGGTGCCTGCGGCCAAGGTGGCCGAGGCCATCGCCAAGTACAACATCCAGGCCGACAAGGTCAACCCGCTCTACGCATAAATCGCACCGGAGACAACAATGGCATTGGTAGACATTCAGGTTCCGGACATCGGTGACTTCGACGAAGTCGGCGTGATCGAGCTGCTGGTCAAGCCCGGCGACACGGTCAAGGCCGAGCAGTCGCTGATCACGGTGGAATCCGACAAGGCGTCGATGGAGATCCCCTCGAGCCACGCAGGCGTGGTCAAGGAGATCAAGATCGCCGTGGGCGACAAGGTCAAGCAGGGGTCCGTCATCGTCGTGCTGGAAGCAGCCGACGCGGCTGCTCCCGCAGCAGCACCGGCGGCAGCTGCTCCTGCACCCGCTGCCGCTGCGCCTCAGGCCGCAGCACCAGCGCCGGCACCCGTTGCCGCGCCAGCCGCTGCATCTGGCCCGGTGGAAGTGCGCGTGCCCGACATCGGCGACTTCAAGGACGTGGCCGTCATCGAGATGCTGGTCAAGGTGGGTGACACCATCAAGGTCGAGCAGTCCCTGTTTACCGTGGAGTCCGACAAGGCCTCCATGGAGATCCCTTCGCCTACCGCAGGCGTGGTCAAGGAACTCAAGGTCAAGATCGGCGACACCGTGAACATCGGTGACCTGGTGGCGATTCTCGAAGGCGCAGCCGCGCCTGCGGCTTCCGCGCCGGCACCTGCAACGGCTCCTGCTGCTGCGCCTGCAGCCCAGGCAGCGCCGGCCCCTGCCCAGGCTGCTGCGGCAGCGCCCGCTCCCGCAGCGGCTGCCGTGCCCGCCCACCAGCCCGGCGGCCCCGTCACGGGCCTGCCCCATGCATCGCCCTCGGTGCGCAAGTTCGCCCGCGAACTGGGTGTGCCGCTCGAAGAAGTCAAGGGCACCGGCACCAAGGGCCGCATCAGCCAGGACGACGTGCAGGCCTTCACCAAGCAGGTCATGAGCGGCGCCACCCAGACCAAGGCCCAGGCGGCCAAGGCTCCTGCAGGTGGTGGTGGCGGCGCAGGCCTGGACCTGCTGCCTTGGCCCAAGGTCGACTTCAGCAAGTTCGGCACCGTCGAGCGCAAGGACCTGTCGCGCATCAAGAAGATCAGCGGCGCCAACCTGCACCGCAACTGGGTGATGATCCCCCACGTCACCAACAACGACGAGGCCGACATCACCGAGCTCGAAGCCTTCCGCGTCTCCACCAACAAGGAGAACGAGAAGAGCGGCGTCAAGGTGACCATGCTGGCCTTCGTGATCAAGGCCGTGGTGGCTGCGCTCAAGAAGTTCCCGGAGTTCAACACCAGCCTGGACGGCGACACCCTGGTCTACAAGCAGTACTACAACATCGGCTTCGCGGCGGACACGCCCAATGGCCTGGTGGTGCCTGTGCTCAAGGACGCCGACAAGAAGGGCATCATCCAGATCAGCAATGAAATGGGTGAGCTGGCCAAGAAGGCCCGCGACGGCAAGCTCGGCTCGGCCGACATGCAGGGCGGCTGCATGTCGATCAGCTCGCTGGGCGGCATCGGCGGCACGCACTTCACGCCCATCATCAATGCGCCCGAAGTGGCCATCCTGGGCCTGTCCAAGGGCCAGACCAAGCCCGTGTGGGACGGCAAGCAGTTCGTGCCGCGCCTGGTGCTGCCGCTGTCGCTGTCGTACGACCACCGCGTGATCGACGGTGCCAGCGCTGCGCGCTTCAACGCCTATCTGGGCCAGGTGCTGGCGGATTACCGCCGCATCCTGCTGTAACGAGGAGACCCTGGTATGGCAATCATTGATATCAAGGTTCCGGACATCGGCGACTTCGACGAAGTCGGCGTCATCGAAGTGCTGGTCAAGCCCGGCGACACCATCAAGGCCGAGCAGAGCCTGATCACCGTGGAGTCCGACAAGGCCTCCATGGAGATCCCCTCCAGCCACGCTGGCGTGGTCAAGGAGCTCAAGGTCAAGATCGGTGACAAGGTCGCCCAGGGCGCCGTGGTGCTGACGCTGGAGGCGGCGGACGCAGGTGCCGCGGCTCCCGCACCTGCGGCAGCGCCCGCGGCAGCCGCACCGGTCGCTGCGGCAACCCCCGCTGCACCCGCGCCCCAGGCATCGAGCTTCGGCGGCAGCGCCGACCTCGAATGCGACGTGCTGGTGCTAGGCGCCGGCCCCGGCGGCTACAGCGCCGCCTTCCGCGCAGCCGACCTGGGCCTCAAGGTCGTACTGGTCGAGCGCTACGCCACCCTGGGCGGCGTCTGCCTGAACGTGGGCTGCATCCCCTCCAAGGCCCTGCTGCACGTGGCGGCCGTGATGGACGAAGTCAGCCACATGGCCGACCTGGGCGTGAGCTTCGGCGAGCCCACGCTGGACATCGACAAGCTGCGCGGCCACAAGGAAAAGGTCATCGGCAAGCTGACTGGCGGCCTGGCCGCCATGGCCAAGATGCGCAAGGTCACCACCGTGCGCGGCCTGGGCCAGTTCGTCGGTGCCAACCACCTCGAAGTGGAAGAGACCAGCGGCGCCACCGGCCAGGAGAAGACGGGCACCAAGAAGGTCATCGCCTTCAAGAACGCCATCATCGCCGCCGGCAGCCAGGCAGTGCGCCTGCCTTTCATGCCCGACGATCCGCGCGTGGTGGACTCCACCGGCGCGCTGGAATTGAAGGAAGTCCCCAAGCGCATGCTCATCCTGGGCGGCGGCATCATCGGCCTGGAAATGGGCACCGTCTACAGCACCCTGGGCGCGCGCCTGGACGTGGTGGAAATGCTGGACGGCCTGATGCAGGGCGCCGACCGCGACCTCGTCAAGGTCTGGCAGAAGATGAACGCCAAGCGCTTCGACAACATCATGCTCAAGACCAAGACGGTGGGGGCCAAGGCCACGCCCGAAGGCATCGAGGTGACGTTTGCTTCGGCGGAGGAGGGCGGTACCGCCCCGGCGCCCCAGGTCTATGACCTGGTGCTGCAGGCCGTGGGCCGCACCCCCAACGGCAAGAAGATCGCCGCCGAGAAGGCCGGGGTGGCTGTCACGGACCGTGGCTTCATCAACGTCGACATCCAGATGCGCACCAATGTGCCGCACATCTTCGCCATCGGCGACATCGTGGGCCAGCCCATGCTGGCGCACAAGGCGGTGCACGAAGCGCATGTGGCGGCCGAAGTCATCGCTGGCGAGATCCAGGGCAACAAGGAACTGGCCAGCGCCGCCTTCAACGCCCGCGTGATCCCCTCGGTGGCCTACACCGACCCCGAAGTGGCCTGGGTGGGCCTGACCGAAGACCAGGCCAAGGCCCAGGGCATCAAGGTCAAGAAGGGCCTGTTTCCCTGGACGGCCTCGGGCCGCGCCATCGCCAACGGCCGTGACGAGGGCTACACCAAGCTCTTGTTCGACGACAGCCCCGAGGCCCATGGCCACGGCAAGATCCTGGGCGGCGGCATCGTGGGCACCCACGCCGGCGACATGATCGGCGAGATCGCGCTGGCCATCGAGATGGGCGCGGACGCGGTGGACATCGGCAAGACCATCCACCCGCACCCCACGCTGGGCGAGAGCATCGGCATGGCGGCGGAGATCGCGCATGGCAGCTGCACGGATGTGCCGCCGCAGAAGAAGTAAGTAGGCAGACGGGCCGCTTCACTCCAGCAAAAAGCCGCGCATGCCTTCGGGCACGTGCGGCTTTTTTTTGTGCCCGGCCACGTACCGATCCACCAGGACATCGGCGTGCGCGGCTACAACGTGGCTTTCTACAAGCCGTTGTGCGAATGCATCGAGTCCCATGCAGGCGGGGTTTTCCGGTAGCCGCCCGGCGCGCCATTGCGCACAATCCGCTGATCCTGTTACATATTCGGGTGTCTGCCGCTTTCGCTTTCATGAGCACCATCGTCCAGATCTTCGACCGCATCACGGCCACCGACGTGCCCACGGCCCTGGCCGCGTGCCAGCGCGACCAGCGGGCCACGCCCCGCGTGGTGGCCATGTTCGACCAGTTCTTGCGCGAGGTGCAGTGCTACTACCCGCTGGCCGCTGGTGCCAACGGGGTGGAGCAGCCCCTGATCTGGGCCGAGGGCCTGCCGTTCGGGCCGTTGGACCACTGGCCGTTGAACCTGGGCCTGCACCTGCAGGCGCTGGACGCCACGGTGCTCTCCACCCTGGGCCATGTGGCAGCCGACGCCGGGCTGCAGCTGTTCGAGCCGCAGGGCGGGGCGCTGTACCGGCTGGACCGCCAGGTGGTCTACGAGGACGGCACGGTCGAGCCCTTTGCCGAACGCGCCCTGCGCGTGGAGCCGCCCAAGGTGCAGGCCGCGCCCGGCAGCTTTGCCCCGGCGCGGGTGCCGCACAGCCTGGACGTGCTGTGCGGTGCACTGATGGAGCGGCTCGCGCCCCTGGGTTTCGAAGTCCACCCCCATCCGGTGAACTCACGCGCGCGCCTCGTGCAGCGCAGTTATGGCCCTACGGTGCAGGCGTTTTTCATACAGGTGCAGCCCGAGCATGACCGGCAGTACATCCATTGCTCCGTGAACTGGTGGCTGCCCGGCGTGCGCGAGGCCTGGCTGGCGCGCCTGGACGAACTGGGCGGGCCCGAACTGCGCGGCCGCATCAAGACCTTCATCCCCGACTACGAGCGGACCCTGAACGATTTTCAGCAGATCCCCTGGCACCGCAACCCGCGCCTGGGCCAGAACGACCTGCGCAGCGCGCACGACCTGGCCGAGTTTGCCAAGGCCCTGGCCTTCTGGGCCGCCGAGCGCGCCATCCTCTGGCAGGACGCGCCCAAGGACATGGCGGCCCTGGGCAAGCTGCTGCTTTCGGTCGACCAGGTCAGCCGCGTGCTCAAGGACGGCGAGAGCGGCGTGCACGGCCTGTTCTATCTGCAGGAGCAGATGGCCCTTCTGGTACTGGCCTTGCACTGCAGGACGCCGCTGCGCGATGTCTGGGTCGAAACCCTGCGCCACCGCCAGCGCGTGACGCAGCACGTGCAGTGGAAGCCCGTCAGCGGCAACGATGGCAATGCCTTGTTCGACGCCATTCTCCACAGCCTGGTCGAGCGGCCTGCCGCACTGGGCGCCTGATCCATCCCCTACCGACATGACTTCCGACAACGACATCGAAACCCGTGTCCAGGCGATCGTGCAGGCCTACCTGGCCGATGCCTCTCCCGCCGCCTGGCACGTCTTTGCTGCGCGCTCCAACTACGACGGCAATCTGCAGGCATTACAGTGGCTGGTGGACCAGCCCACGCTGGACCGGGGTACGGCGCTGCTCATCTACTGGTACCTGGGCGCCGGCTGGCATGTACAGTTCACCTCGGCAGAACAGGCCTTGAGCCCAGAGACCTTCTTGCTATTGCGCCTGATCGAGGAGCGCTACGCAGCGGGCTTCTACAACACGGGCCATATCTGGTTCGACCCGCACACCTCCGAAGGCGGCCGGCCCGACGACTACCCCAAGGTGCCGGTGGTGCGGCCCGTGCCCGCCATCATGCTGGAGCCGGTGAACGGCAGCGAGTTCGTTGAGCTGGACCCGGAGGGCTTTGACGACGGGCTGCCGATGGCTGTGGCAGTGGCGATCTACGCGCTGTTCGAGGACAGCGACAGCTGAGCTTTCCGGCGGGTCAGCGGGCCGTCGTACCGTCGGGCGCCTCGGTGTCTGCACTGTGCGAGCCCAGTCCCGCGCCCATGGCCATGCCTCCCATGCCGGCCCCACCACCGCCACTGCCACCTGCGCTGCGCCCGCCACCGCCCTCGGTACTGCCGGCTGCCCGCTTTCCGGCGGCACCGCCTCCACCGCCGCTGCTGGGGCGCAATGGGCCCTGGTTGGGAATGGCCACCGCGCTGGGGATGGGCTCCAGGTCCAGTGCCGAGCGAATGAAGTGGCGCAGCGACACCACCAGTTGCGCAGTCTCGATGCTGCGCCCGGCCACCATGTCCTGGGCGGCCTTGGCGGCCAGTTCCACCTGTTCCTCGGTGCCGAGCAGGATCACGTCGGACAGCGCGGCCTCGACCGCATCGCGCACGCGGCGCTGGCGTTCGGTGCTGGTGAGGGCGAGGGAAGGCAGGGCTGGCTCCCCAGTTTCGGCGGCATCGGCTTGCGGCGTTTCTCCAGCCATGGCCATCTGCACGGCGCTGTCATGCACCTGGTGGCGCCTCAGGTCGCGCATGTGCGTGGGATGCACCTGCAACTGCCCGGTGAATGAGCCACCCAGCGTCTTGTACGCGGCAATCAGGGTCTTGAGGCGTTCGTTGATCTGCCGGTTCTCGCGCTCGCGCCGCTTCTGGATGGTCTGCATGAACACCAGGCGCGTACCCACCATGACCAGGGTGGCCACCAGCAGGCCCATCAGGGTGGTGAGCAGGGTGGACCAGGAGCTGAAGTCGAGCAGGTTGCGCATGGGGGCTGGCAGCGTGGGGCGGGGGAGCACTGATGATAGGCAGGGTGCCTGGATGCCGGTGTAGGCCTGCGGCCCAACCAGCCGGTCTGTCAGGTAGCATGCCCCTCCCATCCCCCACAACCGGTGACCGAATCCACGGGCACGACCGCATGAACACCAGCCGCCCACCAGAGGCCGACACGCCAACCGCCCCGGCTCCCGGCATCTGCCCCTGCTGCGGGCTGGCGCACGACGGCCTGTCGGTTTCCATCCCGGTCTCGCGGCCGACACTGACGGACAAGGTGCCGCCCGCGGAGTGGGCCGAGCGGGTCTGGTCCAACGGCGAGATGTGCGTGATCGACGACGAGCGCTTCTACCTGTACGGGTCGGTGCTGCTCTCCATCCATGGCCACCCGGACGAGTTTGCCTGGGGCGCCTGGGCCGAAGTGAGCGAGGAGCAGTTCATGGCCTACCAGGAACTGCGTGCCGAGGAGGGGCGGGAGGCGCACGCGCCATTGGCGGCGCTGCTGGGCACCGACATCCCGTTCTACCCGGTGACCCTCGGCCTGCCGCTGATGGTGCATATCCAGCCGCAGGGGCTGCGGCCGAATTTTGTGCTGGATGCCGGGCCGCATCCGCTGGTGCAGGACCAGGCCGGGGGTGTCAGCCCTGAGCGCGTCGAGTCCATCAAGGCCTGGTTCGCCTCGATCAAGGCTGGGTGACCACGCTGGGCTTGCCCGCCAGCGGGGTGGACGGGGGCAGGGCCCTGGCCGCCGCTGGCGCGGGGCGCTTGCTGATCAGCAGCACCCCCGCCAGCACCAGCCCCGCGCCGGCCATCTGCCACCAGGACAGCGGCTCGTTGAGCAGCCAGCAGCCGAAGAAGATGGTCAGCATGGGCCCCAGGTTGCCGATCAGCGCGGTGCGGGCGGCGCCGATGCGGCGGATAGCGGCAGACGTCATGAACACCGGCAGCACGGTGGAGAAGATCGCCATGCCCAGTGCATGCAGGTACACCGGCGCGGGTTGCGCCAGCGCCGCGACCGGCTGGGTCGCGACAAAATGCGCCAGCGTGGCCACGGTGGACACCAGCATGGCCAGTGCGGTGAAGCGCGCCGCGCCCAGGGTGCGGATGGCCGATTCGCTGCCCGCCTGGTAGAAGGCGTACGACACGGCCGAGCCGAAGACGAAGCCTGCGCCGATGAGCACGGCCCGGGTATCGCCGGCCACGTGCAGGTCGTGCGCAAAGGCCAGGCCGATGCCGGCATAGGACAGCAGCAGCGAGCCGATCTCGCGCCGCGATGCGCGCTTGCCCATGAAGAGCACGCCGATCACGATGGTGAGCGTGGGGTACAGGAACAGGATCAGCCGCTCCAGGCTGGCCGTGATGTACTGCAGGCCGATGAAGTCGAGGATGCTCGCGCCGTAGTAGCCCAAGAGGCCCAGGGCCGTGACCAGCGCCCAGTCGCGCCGGGTCAGCGGCGCCAGGCTGCGGCTGGCGCGCCAGCCGACCCAGGCGAACACCGGCAGCGAGAACGCCATGCGCAGCGCCAGCAGGGTGACCGAATCGACCGGCGTGGCCTGGGGCACGGCATAGGCCAGCTTGACGAAAATGGCCTTGAACGAGAAGCCGAGGGCGGCGAGAACGGCCAGGGCCAGGCCGATGCGTTCGGCAGGCCAGTGTTTCCAGGAGGACATGGGGTGTTTAGGGTTCAATGCATGCGGTTGCCGCGAACGGTATGTGTGCATGCGATAGGGGGCAGAGGAATCAATGGGGCCATGTTGCTCTGTTATGTTGCAGGGCACAATTGCTATTCCCGCAAGCATGCGTTCGTACATAACGAACGCTATGGGCCCGCTGCATGAACTACGACCTGACCGACCTGCGCCTGTTCGTCGCCATTGCCGAAGAGCGCAACCTTACGCGCGGGGCCGCGCGCGCCTGCCTGGCGCCGTCATCGGCCAGCCACCGGCTGCGCCGGCTGGAGGATGCGCTCCACACCACCTTGTTCGAGCGGCAGACCCGCGGCGTGCAGCTCACGCGCGCGGGCGAAGCGCTGCTGCGCAATGCGCGCCAGGTGCTGGCCAGCCTGGAGCAGATGCATGCCAACCTGTCGCCCTTTGCCACGGGCATCCGCGGCCATGTGAGCCTGTGGGCCAACACCCATGCCACGCACACCTTTCTGCCCGATGACCTGGCCGGCTTCCTGAAGCAGCACCCCCAGGTCAGCGTGACGCTGGAGGAGCGCACCAGCGCCGAGATCGTGGTCGCCGTGGCCAGCGGTGAGATCGAGGTCGGTGTGCTCGCCGACAGCGGCAACAGCGCGGGCGTGGAGCTGGCGCCCTACCGGCAGGACCGGCTGGTGCTGATCGTGCCCAGGGGGCATGCGCTGTCGGGGCGTGCGCAGGTCGGCTTTGCCGAGGTGCTTGACCACGCTTTTGTCATGCTGCATGCGGGCTCGGCCATCCATACCTTCACGATGAACGCGGCGGCCTCCCTGGGGCGGCACCTGGATGTGCGCATCCAGGTGCGCAGCTTCGAGGCAGTTTGCCGCATGGTGGGGGCGGGCGTGGGCATCGGCCTGGTGCCGCGCAGCGCGGTCCAGCTGGCAGGCCTGGCGGACCCGCCGGTGGTCGTGGCGATGGACGAGCCCTGGGCCCAGCGCGACCTGCAGATCTGCGTGCGCAAGGGCGTGGCGCTCTCGGGTTTTGCCTCGGCACTGGTGGAGCACCTGCGGCGCAGCGGCACCAGCCCTCAAGAGGGTGGGCTGTCAGTCGGCAACCGGCCCTCGGGGAGGCCGTAGGGGCTGGGCTTGGGAGGTTTGATGGGTAGCCACAGGGTGAAGCGTGTTCCAGTCGGCCCGGAGGCCCACGCCACCGTGCCGCCGATGGCCTGGGCGCGGCGCTGCAGGTTGCGCAGGCCCCGGCCGGCAGACTCTGCATGGGCCTTGTCCACATCGAAGCCCTGTCCGTTGTCCTCGATGGCCACCTCGACGACTTCCCCCACCTGACCGGTGCTGAAGCGGATTTGGGTCGCCCGCGTATGGTGCAGGATGTTGGCCACGGTCTCCTGCACGATGCGCAGAATGTGCAGCGCGCTGGAGGGGTCCAGCCATTCAAGCACCGGCACGTCCTGCACCTCCCAGCGCAAGGCGATGCCCGCACTCTCGATGCGCGGCCCCATCCGAAAGCGCAGCGTGGCCAGCAGCAGCAGCAGGTCGGCATCCACCGGCTCCATCGAGTCGATGGCCAGCTTCAGGTCGTCCATGCAATCGGCCAGCACCCGGGCCATCTGCTCGTCGGTCAGAGTGCCGCCCTGGACCGAGCGGATGGCGCTGGTGAGCGAGGAGCCCAGGCCATCGTGCATGTCCTGCATCAGGCGCTGGCGCTCCTGGCTCAGCGTCTGCGCGTGCTCTGCCGTGCGCAGCGCCTGGTAGCTGCGCTCCAGTTCGGCCTCGCGCGCCGCGAGCCGTTCGGCCAGGCCTGCGTTGACCCGCTTCACCTCGGTGATGGCCCGCACGTAACGGCGCAGCATGATGAACATGAAGACGGCCAAGTACAGGACCGCGGCGTAGGGCGTGAGGTAGAACCATTCCAGGTCCAGCAGTTGCTGGGCCTTGAACCAGTCGTAGATGCCCAGACCCACCGCCACGGCGACGCTGCTGCTCAGCAGCAGGCCGTCCATCGACCGGCTGCGCCAGGAATGCCACAGCCCCCCGGCCACCACGGCGACCGCCAGCGAGATCTGCAGCATCTGCAGCCCCGGGCGCAGCAGCACCAGGGCGGGCAGCGGCAGGCCGAGCGGCAGCGTCAGCAGGGTGAACATGGCCGTCAGCGCCAGCAGCGCGCCGGTCAGCCGTGGCAAGGTGCGCCCATGCAGCAACTGCAGGAACGCGTGCAGGATCACGATCTGCCAGGCCAGCGCGTTCAGCGTGATCCAGCCGAACCAGGCGTCGCTCACCGGCAGCCGCTCCAGCCCGGTATGGAAATGCCAGCGCCGCACCACCTGCAGCAGCGAGAAGCCGGCCAGCAGCAGGTACAGGGGGTCCTGGCGGCGCCACAGCCACACGCCGAAGCAGAACAGCGCCACGGCAAGAAAGGCCGAACTGCTCATGAAGGGCAGCTGGAATTCCAGCCACTCGCGCACGGTGTAGTGCGACAGCAGGGCATTGGTGTCGCCCACATAGAACGACGAGAGCCCGCCGCCCGCGCCCTGCAGGCTGTCCAGGCGGATGAGGATCTCGCGCGGCGCAGCCGCCAGCGGTGTCTGGTTCAACGGCAGCAGCAGGCCCGGGTGGCGGAACAGGTTCCAGCTTGGGCTGCCCAGCGACCGGTGGATCAGCCGGCCGTCCGCGTACACCGCAATCTGGCCCGCGGTCTGCCAGCGCTTGAGGTAGAAGTGGGCCGTGCCGCCGGGCGGTGCAATGTCCGGCACCTGCACACGGAACCAGCGGGTCGATACGCGTGGCGTACCGCCAGCCGGGATGATCTGGCGCTCGAAGACAAAGGGCAGCGCGACCTCGCGCCAGTCCGCGCCCAGGGCTTGCCAATCGGTGTGCTCCTGCAGCGGCGCCGGCGAACCCGGCAGCTCCAGCTCCTGCGCGGCGGTGAAATGCACGACCGGCTGCGGCTGTGCCTGCACACCACCCATGCCCAAGACCACCGCCAGCAGGCAGACCAGCACCCATCGCAGCCGGCAGACAGTGGCTAGGAGCCTGTCTGACTTGGAAATCGTCGGCTGCAAATCGGCCGCAGCGGTCCATTTTTCACCGTTTTTTTGCCCCATAGCCTGGCTATGGGGCTGCAAATCCGGCAAAAACTGTCCTCGCTGAGGCCAATTTTCGCTTTCGACGCTCCAAGTCCGACAGACTCCTAGAAATCGCATGGCGGCATTGTGCATGCTGCGCGCCACCGCGCATGCGGGGCTTCAGTCGGCCAGCACGAGCTCCACGCCCGTGGCCCGCAAGGCCTTCTGGACCTGGGCGGGCGCCGCAGCCGGCACCACCAGGGCGCTCAGCTCCTTGAGTTGCGCGATGCCGAAGGGCGAGGCCGCGCCGAGCTTGTCGGTGGATGCCAGCACCACGGTTTCTGCCGCGCGCTGGTGCAGGGCGCGCTTGACGGCGGCCTCCTCGAAATCGCCGGTGGTGAGCCCGGCCTGGGCGTGCACGCCGGTCACGCCCATCAGGAACAGGTCGGCACGCAGCCGCCCGGCGGCCTCCACCACGCTGGCGCCCACGTTCACCATGGAGTGCCGGTACAGGCGCCCGCCCAGACTCAGCACCTCGATGTGCACATGCCCGGCGAGCGCCGTGGCCACGGCAGGGCTGTGGGTCACCACCGTGGCGTGCAGGTCGAGCGGCAGGTGCTGCACCACCTGCAGCGAGGTGGTGCCGCCATCGAGGATGACCACCTGGCCGGGCCGCACCAGCGCGGCCCCGGCGCGGCCCAGCAGGCGCTTTTCGCCGGGCGCCAGCTCCTGGCGCACCTGCAGGTCGCCCACGGCGGCCGAGGCGGGCAGGGCGCCGCCGTGCACCCGCTGCAGCTTGCCTTCGCCTGCGAGCTCGCGCAGGTCGCGCCGCACCGTGTCTTCGGACACGCCCCACTCATCGCTGAGCGCCTTGGCCACGACCTGGCCCTGCTGTGCGAGGCGCTGGAGGATGAGCTGTTTGCGTTGGGTGGTGAGCATGGGCGGGTTGGTTGCATGAAATCAAATGAAAATGCATGATACTGCACGATTGAACTGTGGAGAACCCCATGCCCGACACCACGGCGGCCGACCGCCCTCTGCTGGTACTCATTGCCGGCCCCTACCTTTCCGGCACCGATGGCGACCCCGAGCGCATTGCCGCCAACCGGGCGCGGCTGGAAGCGGCCGCTTTGCCCATCTACCAGCGCGGCCACCTGCCCATGCTGGGCGAATGGCTGGCCCTGCCCATCATCCATGCGGCCGGCGGGCACACGCACGGGGACGCGGTGTTCCATGCCTACCAGTACCCCGTGGCTGCCCGCCTGCTGGCGCGCTGCGATGCGGTGCTGCGCCTGCCCGGCGCCTCGCGCGGCGCCGACATGGACGTGGTCCGCGCGCAGGCCCTGGGCCTGCCGGTCTACCACCACATCGAGGAGCTGCCCGTGCGCGAGGCCGCTGAAGAAGAGGCGGTGGCGCCATGAAGCGCCCCGAAGCGGCGCCCTTGCCGGGCGATGCCGCCGATGTCCGGCTGCTGGGTGCCGACCTGCTGTCCGACAGCTGGTACACCCTGCGCCAGATCCACTTCGAGCTGCGCCGCCGCGACGGCCAGTGGCAGCGGCTGAGCCGCGAAGCTTATGACCGGGGCAATGGGGCGGTGCTGCTGCTGTGGGACCCGCTGCGCCGCACCGTGGTGCTGACCCGGCAGTTCCGCCTGCCGGCTTTTCTGAATGGCTCCCCCGATGGCCAGTTGATCGAGGCCTGTGCCGGCCTGCTCGATGGCGATGGGCCCGAGGCCTGCATACGCCGCGAGGCCGAGGAGGAGACCGGCTACCGCATCCGCGCGCCGCGCAAGCTGTTCGAGGCCTACATGAGCCCGGGTTCGGTGACCGAGAAGCTGCACTTCTTCATCGCCGAGTACGCCCCCGGCGACCGGGTGCGCGCGGGCGGCGGCGTGGTGGAAGAGGGCGAGGACATCGAGGTCATCGAGATGCCCCTGGCCGAGGCGCTGGCGGCCATCGCCTCGGGCCGCATCCAGGACGGCAAGACCATCATGCTGCTGCAGCATGCGGCGCTGGCTAGCGTGAACACCCCCTGAGTCGCTTCGCGCCTCCGTGCGTCCGCCAGAGGCGGTCGCTCTTCAGGCACGTCCAAGCCTGCGCAGGCAGGCTTGGAGCCGCGGCCCTCAGCCCCTCTCTCATATTGCTGCGCAATCTGGGAGGGGGACGCCCCCAGCGCAAGCGCTGTATACGCCGCCTTCGCGGCGGGGCGGCCCTTGCGCGGGGGCACTGGCTTCGGCCGCGCCAGTTTCATGCACTGCTGCCAGCACAGCGCAGTTGTTGCCTGAAGCCGTGTCGGCCAGGTTTTACGGCCGCACCAGCCGCAGCGGCTCGCCGATGCGTTCGCGCTCCACGTCCGCACGGTGAAACGGCAGGGCGTGCCAGGCCTTGCCGGAGAACTGGCGCATCTGGTCGTTCGCATGCGGCGAATCGGGGTTGGTCGACTGGCCATAGGTCAGGATGGCATGGGCCACGGGCCCGCGCGCGTCGAAAGTCACGGTCTGCACATAGCTCGTGCCGTAGTCGATGCGCAGGCCTGCGGTGTTGATCGGTGCGGGCTCCTGGCGGCCCAGGTTATTGAGCACGCCCTCGAACTCCTCGCCGCCGTGCAGACCGATGGCCTCCTCGGTGATGGCCGGGCGCTGCACGCTGCCCAGCGTGGCGTCCAGGGCAAAGCCGCTGCTGCGGATGGTGGTGACCGCCTTGTCCAGCGCCTCCCAGACTTTGGCGGCCACGGCGGCATCGTCCATCTTCAATCCGGCAGGGGTGGTGACGGGCTGGGCCGGGTCGAACGGAATGCGGAACACGCCAGGGATGTTGCGCGCATTGCGCCAGAACTCGCGGAACACATGGGCGCCGCGGGCGTCCAGGTCGTTGCGCAGGTTCCAGCCGCGCAGGGCGGTGCAGGCGTCGCGCGATGCGGCGCTGGGCGCCTGGCCGCAGGCGGCCAGCAGGTCCGGCACGGTGACCGAGGCCATGAAATTGCGGTTCTGGAACAGCTGCTGCTGGATGCCCTGCAGCGTCACCTTGCCCCGGCCCAGCATCTCGGGGATCTCGGCGAGCCCCGCGCGGGTGCGCGGGCGGGTCAGGCTGGCGTCGCCCACCAGGGGCGAGATGGCGCCGAACTTCTGGGCGGGGTGGGTGTAGACGAAGCTGTCGTTGCTGTTGTGCACCCAGTCGTTGCGAAAGGCCACCGGCATGCGGGCCATGGGGATCAGGCTCGGCACGGGCGAAGCGCTGTCGCGGCGCCAGGCGCAGTCGCTGCGCGCGCCGTCCAGCACCACCAGGCCGGCGCTGCCACGCAAGGCCGCGGCGGGCTTGCCCGGGGCGCAGCGCTCCAGGTCGGCGGCGTCCAGGTCGGGCACCACGCTCACATCGGCATACATCACGCGGCCCTGGCGGTCGGCCGCCAGCGTGTTCACCCAGGGCAGGCCCAGCGAGGCATGGGCCCGGTGCAGGTCGTCCACCCGGGTGGCACGGGCGAAGGTCAGCGCGGCATCCATCATGCGGGTGTTGCCCGTGTTGGCGTCGCGCAAGGCGTAGGCGGTCTTGCCGGTCCAGGTGAGGCCGGCGCGCGGCACCACCACCAGCGGGCCCCAGCGGCTGGACCACACGGTCTGTTCGCGCGCCTGCAGCGTGCCATCGGGGTTGCGCACCTGGGCCTTCACCTGGCGCGCGACCATCTTCTCGGGTTGGCCATCCACCAGGTAGCTGGTCGGGTCGCCGGGCACCAGGGCCAGCTCGTACAGCGTGAAGCGCTTGCCGGTGGAGACGGTGTGCGACCAGGCCACGTCCTTGTTGAAACCGATCGAGACCATGGGGTAGGTGCCTATGCCCACGCCCATCACGTCCATGTGGCCCGGGATGGTCAGGTGCATCTCGTAGAAGCGGTTGGGCCCGCTCCAGGGGAAGTGTGGGTTGCCCAGCAGCATGCCGCTGCCATTGGCCGTGACCTCCTTGCCGAAGGCCCAGGCATTGGAGCCCAGGGGCGAGTCGAGCAGGCCCACATCGCGCAGGGCCTGCGCGGCATCGGCCAGGTCCACGGCGGGTGCCGCTACCTGTGCGGCCTGGGGCGAGGGGGGTTGCGCGCCCAGCATGCCGTCGGCCAGCGCGGCAATGCCGGCCTGCACGGCCACGACCTCGGCCATGCGCCGGTACTCCACCAGCGTCATCGACTGCACCCAGGGCTGGCCCTGGCAGGCCTTGGGCAGGCGGGCCGCGTTGTCCGCCAGAAAGCGGTTGTAGCCTGCCACATAGCCACGCGCCATGGACTGCGCCTGCGCACTGGTGGCCGCCCAGCTGCGTGCCAGGAGGGCGTCGTCCATGTGTGCGGCCATGAACAGGTCGATCTGCTCGTTGGGCAGGTAGCGGCGGCCCAGCAGGCCGGTGGTCTTGCCGCCGAAAGTGGCGCCGCGCTGCCCGCGTGCGGTGACGAGCTGGTCGGCCGTCATGCAGACGTTGTCCTGCGCGTACGCATAGGCCACGCCATAGGCCAGTGATTCAGGGTCGTGCGCGGTGATGTGGGGAATCCCGTAGGTCGTGCGCTCAATGGTCACGCTGCGGTCGCCGCTGTCGGGCGTGCTGGCGCAGGCGCTCAGCAGCAGGGCGACGGCGCCGCTCGCGGCCGTGGTGCAAAAGGCCGTGGTACGGCTCCGTGTGGGTGTCATGGTAGGTGTCTCCGGTTCTGTGTGTTGTCTTGGCGTTGGGGATCGCAGGGCCATGCTACGTCTCGGTAACATTTGGACATGGTGGTGAAATGGACACGAATGGTTGCAAAATGGCCGCCATGCCGCCTAACCTGTCACCGCCATTTGCCTGTGTGAACGTGGGCATCCTCTGGGGCCAGGACAGCATCACCAGCACGGCGGCGGCCGTGGTGGACATCCTGCGCGCCATGAACATGCTGGCCGCCATGCGCGCGGCCGATGCCCCGCCACCGCTGCGCTGGCACTGGCTGGAACTGCCCGGCGAGGCGGGGCTCCATGCCCCGCCCATTCCGGGCACGGATGGGCTGCAGGGACCTCTGCACGTGGTGGTGGTACCTGGCTGGCTGGTGCCCACGGGTCCGCAGTTGCGCGACATCTGCGACCGGCATGCCGCGCACTTCGGGCCGCTGCTGCGCTCCCACGTCGCGGGCGGCGGGCTGGTGGCAGCGCTGTTCAACGGCTCGGCCCTGCTGGCCGATTGCGGGCTGCTGGCGGGGCGCAAGGTTGCGGTACCCTGGGTGTTCGCCCCATCCATCTTTATGCAGGCCGGCGACACCGGGCAGGGCGCAGCCATCGGCGCCAACTGGCAGCGCCACCAGGGCTGGCAGCGCGATGGCGCCCTGTGGACCACGGCTTCGCTGCAGGAGACCATTGCCGCCATGCTCGATCTGCTGGCCTGCACGCCCCTGGCCGAGCTGGCCCAGGCTGCATCGCCGGTGCTGCGCTTCGACCCGGAGCGCCAGCTGACAGCACCCGCGGGGATGGAGACGCCCACCGGTCGCCCGCTGGTTTCCGGCGCGCTGGAGCAGGCCCGCCGCTGGCTGCAGGCACACCGCAGCGAGCCCTACAGCCTGCAGGCCACGGCGCGCGCGGCATCCATCAGCCCGCGCACCCTGCTGCGCTGGTTTGCGCAGGAGCATGGACAGACCCCGCAGGACTACCTGCACGGCCTGCGCGTGGCGCAGGCCCAGGCGCTGCTGCAGACCACCTACCTCACCGTGGAGGACGTGGCCCAGCAATGCGGCTACAGCGATACCGGCAGTTTCCGCAAGGTCTTCGTGCGCCTGTGCGGTGTGACGCCGGGGGCTTGGCGCCAGCGCTTTCGGCTGCGCACCACGCGCAAGCAGTGGCAGGGGCCCGGTGGGCCGCCTGTGGCGAAAGGCCGCTGAGAATCGCGGTCAGGGCCTGGTATCCAGCAGCGCCATGATGCGGTCCCAGTGGGGTGCATCCACCGGCGTGATCGACAGGCGGCTTCCTTTTTGCAGCACCCGCAGGTCGGCCAGTGCGGGGTGCTGGCGCAGCTCGGGCAGGCCCAAGAGGCGCGTCTTGCGCAGGGCCTGCACGTCGAGCAGCAGCCAGCGCGGCGCGTCGGGCGGCGACTTGGGGTCGTGGTAGGGCGAGGCCGGGTCGAACTGCGTGGGGTCGGCCCGCGTGCCCGAGGCCACGCGGGCGATGCCGACGATGCCGGGCTCGGCGCAGCTCGAGTGGTAGAACAGCACGCCGTCGCCCACCTGCATGCCGTCGCGCATGAAGTTGCGCGCCTGGTAGTTGCGCACGCCGGTCCAGGGCACGGTGGCGTCGGGCGCGGCCAGGGCGTCGTCGATGGAGCATTCCTCGGGCTCGGACTTCATGAGCCAGTGGCGGGGGGTGGCGCTGGATGGGGATGTCATGGCACCATTCTGGCAAAGAGACTGTTCGACCGCAAAACATGCGAGGGGAAAACGCACTGCTGTCCGTATGGGCAGCTGCGCTACAAGCCATGGCTGAGCAATCCGACACCAAGAGCAAGAAAGGCAACGGTCCCGGCCCCTGGGTGCTGGTGCTGTTCGGCATGCCGTTTGCGGCCGTGGGCCTGGGCCTGCTGCTGCTGAGCGTGCTGCCCACCCTGTACGACTGGACCACCATGCAGGGCTGGCAGCCCGTGCAGGCCACGCTGGTGTCGGCCGAGACCGTTGCCAGCCGCGGCAGCAAGTCCACCACCTACAGCGTCAAGGCCGAGTACCGCTACCGCGTGGCGGGCCAGGAATACACCGGGCGCCGCGTGGCCATCGGCTCGGGCAGCGACAACGTGGGCGAGTTCCAGCAGGAGCTGGGCGCCCGGCTTGAAGCCGCGCAGCGCAGCGGTACGCCGGTGGAGGCCTGGGTGAACCCGGGCGACCCCACCGAGGCCGTGCTGGACCGCAGCCTGCGGCCGGGCATGCTGGCCTTCAAGCTGGTGTTTGCGCTGGTGTTCGGCGGAGCGGGCTTGGGCATCATCATTTTCGCCCTGCGCATCCGGTTCGCGCTGAGTCCGGGGGCGCCGACGGCGGGGCCGGCCTGGGAGGCGCGCCCCTGGGAATCGCGCGCCGCCTGGAAGGACAACCGCATCCGGTCGCACCGGCGCCTCGGGGTCTGGGTGGCCTGGACCATGGCGGTGCTGTGGAACCTGGTGGCGATCCCCATGGCCTTCACCGTGGTGCCGCGTGCGCTGGCCCGGGGCAACCACCTGGCAGCGGGCACCCTGGTGCTGGTTGCGCTGGTCGGCCTGGTGCTGCTGGCCTGGGCCGCCCGCAGTGCCTTCCATGCCCGGCGCTATGGCGATGCGCGGCTGGAGTTGGACCCGTTTCCCGGCTCCATCGGCGGGCACTTCGGCGCCACCCTGGCGGTGCCCGTGGCCTACAGTTCGGGGCTGCGTTTTCTGGCCACCCTGCAGTGCGTGGAGCACACGCGCACCCGTTCGGGCGGCAAGACCAGCTACGAAAGCCGCACGCTGTGGCAGGTGCGCGGCCTGGCGCAGGTGGAGGCACAGGGCGAAGGCGTGCGGTTGGCAGTGCGCTTCGACGTGCCGGCGCACCTGCCCGCATCGGAAGACCCGGGCAGCGACTACCACCGCTGGGAGCTGCAGGTCCAAAGCGTGCCAGGCAGCTCGGGGGACAACCTCGCGCCGGGCTTTGCGCGCAGCTTCGATGTACCGGTGTACCTCACGAACCAGAAGTCGGTCTGGCTGCGCCACGACGCGGCCGAGCACCCGCAACTGGCCGAGGTGGCCCAGGCCGGCGATGACGCGAACCTGTCCGACATGGAGCAGGTGCCTGGCGGGGTGCGGCTGTACTTTCCCTACGGCCGGCGCTGGAAGACCATGCTGGCGCTGCTCGTGTTTGGCGCCATCTTCGCGGGCGCGGGCACGCTGCTGTGGAACAACGAGGCGCCGCTGCCGTTCACCCTGATCTTCGGCGGCATCGGCTGGCTGGTGGTGCTGGGCGCCCTGTACGGCCTGGGCAACAGCCTCACGGTGCACCTGGACCGCCAGGGCATCCGCTCCGAGCGGCGTCTGCTGGGCGTGGTGCGCTGGCAGAGTGCGGCTTCGGCGAGCGAGGTCACCCGCCTGGAGCTCAAGGAAAGTTACTCCACCACCACGGGGGGCCACAAGGAGACCTACTACCGCCTGCAGGCCGCGCTGGCCAGCGGCAAGACCATCACCGTGGCCGACAGCCTGCGCGGCAAGGCTGCGGCTCAGCAACTGCTGTCGTCCCTGTGCCGGCAGACGGGCTATACCAAGGGGTCGGCGCAGGCCTGATTACCCGGCCTTGCGAAAGGTCAGGTTGATGCGAAATGCTCCGGTCAGTGGGTGTTCGGCCTCGGCCAGCGGCACCACGCCGTGGTAGCGCAGACGCGCCGGGCCTCCCCAGACCACCACGTCGCCATGCACCAGGGGAATGCGCTGTGCTTTGTCGGCCCGCGCATCGCCGCCGAACAGGAAGACGGCAGGGATGCCCAGCGAGACCGAGACGATGGGGTGGCCGTGGTCGCGCTCGTCCTTGTCCTGGTGCAACGAAAGGCGGGCACCGGGCGCATAGCGGTTGATGAGGCAGGCATCGGGCGCGAAGCCCGCAAAACCCGCGGCATCGGCGGCCCCGCGCGCCAGGGTGGCGAACACGGTCGGCAGCGGGGGCCAGGGCCGGCCGCTGAGCGGGTCGGCCCGGCCATAGCGGTAGCCGCTGCGGTCGGAGATCCAGCCCAGCGGGCCGCTGTTGGTCATGGCCACCGACATGCGCTGGCCGCCCGGGGTTTCCAGGTGCCGGAAGGGCGCATGCCCGGCGATGCCGTCGACCGCCTGCAGCAGCGCCGGTGCCACATCGAGCGCAAAGCCGCGCAGCAGAACCGCCCCCGGGGCGAGCGCTTGCCGCGTGCCGGCCTGCTGCTGGAGCAGCGCGGCTTCCTCCTCATGGCCAAACAGGTTCAGGCTCATGTCGCGTCGTGGAAGATGATGCCCGCAGTGTGCCGCATGCCCGAGCGCAGCCGGCTCACGCCATGGCGCATGTTCACGCGGTAGGGGCCGCGCGTGCCGTTGACCGGGCGGTGGTGCACGGCAAAAACGACTGCATCGCCCTGGCGCAGGGGCACGACCTCGGCGCGCGACTGCATGCGCGGGCGCTGCTCGGTCAGCACGAACTCACCGCCCGTGAAGTCGCGCCCGGGCTCCGACAGCAATATCGCCACCTGCAGCGGGAACACATGCTCGCCATACAGGTCCTGGTGCAGGCAGTTGTAGTCGCCCGCCTGGTACTGCAGCAAGAGCGGCGTGGGCCGCACCTGGCCGGCCGCATGGCAGCGGTCGATGAACTCGGCATGCGTGGCCGGGTAGCGGGTGGGGATGTCCATCACCGCATTCCAGTGGTTGGCCAGTGGGCACAGGTGCGGGTACAGCGCTTCGCGCAGACCGGCCACCAGGGGCGGCAGCGGGTAGGCAAAGTACTGGTACTCGCCCTGGCCGAAGCCGTGGCGCGCCATCACCACGCGGCTGCGAAAGCGGCTGCCGTCCGGGTACAGGCCCGCGAGCGCCTGGCATTCCCCGGGGCTGAGCAGGGCCGGGAGAATGGCAGCGCCCTGGGCGTTCAGGCCGTCCGTGACTTCGGCCCAGCCGATGGCACTGGCGCGGGCGGCCCAGTCCGTGGCGTGTTCGGGGAGGCGGGCATTCATGCGGGCTGGCCCTTGGTTTGGCGCTGCTCGCGATCCAGCAGGGCCTGCTTGCGCTCCACGCCCCAGCGGTAGCCCGACAGAGCGCCGTCGTTGCGCACCACCCGATGGCAGGGGATGGCCACGGCCAGGGCATTGGCCGCGCAGGCCTGTGCCACGGCGCGGGCCGCCGTGGGGGAGCCGATGCGCTGGGCGATCTCGGCATAGCTGGCTGTTGCGCCGGCGGGGATGGCCTGCAGCGCCTGCCACACACGCTGCTGGAAGGCCGTGCCCTGCACGTCGAGCGGCAGGTCCAGGCCCAGGCCAGGGGCTTCCACGAAGGCCACGACCCGCGCCACCAGCGCATCGAAGCTGCGGTCGTCGCCCACCAGGTGGGCCTGGGGAAAGCGGTCCTGCAGATCCTGCGCCAGCAACTGGGCGTCGTCCCCCAGCAAAATGGCGCACACACCGCGCCCGCTCTGCGCCACGAGGAGGGCGCCCAGCGAGCACTGCGCGATTGCGAAGCGGATGGTGACCTGCCTGCCACCCGCCTGGTAGCGCGTGGGCGTCATGCCCAGCACGCCGTCGGCCTCTTCGTAGAAACGGCTGGTGGCGTTGTAGCCCGCGTTGAAGATGGCATCGGTCACGCTGCCGGCCTGGGGCGCGGCCAGTTCGCTGCGCACGCGCTGCGCGCGCTGTGCGGCGCCATAGGCCTTGGGCGTGAGGCCCGTGGCCTGCTTGAAGATGCGGTGGAAGTGGTGGGCGCTCAGGCCCACGCGGGCGGCCAGCGCATCCAGCGTGGGCGGCGCCTCGGCCGCCTCGATGATGCGGCAGGCCTCGGTGACCAGGGCCGCGTGGTGCGCTACGGGCGATGCCTGGGTCGGCTTGCAGCGCTTGCAGGGGCGAAAGCCGGCGCGTTCGGCATCGGCGGTGCTGTCGTGGAAGCGCACGTTCTCGGGCAGCGCCGGCCGGGCGGCGCAGCTCGGGCGGCAGTAGACGCCGGTGGTCTGCACCGAGTAGTAGAAGCGGCCGTCGGCCGCAGCGTCGCGCGAGCGCACCGCCGCCCAGCGCGGGTCGGCCAGGGTGGCCGCGGCCTGGGCGGCCTTGGCGCTGGCCTTGGGCGGGTGGCTGGTGGGCATGCTGCGGTGGGCGAATGCGGTGGTGGTGGTGTTCATGGGGGCCTCGCAAAGGTGTTGGAGATGGCCCCACTGTAAAAATGGACCGCCTTGCACGCACCCCGAAGCTTGCTTTTGAATTCTGCACCGTTGGCAGTCGCCCCGGTGCCGTCAGGGATCAGGCACGAACGGCAGCGCTCTGCGAAGCCCCGTCCCGCCCCAGCGTTTGGCGTTCTCGCCCGGTATTGCCAGCGGGTTGTTCTGCGGCTCCGACAGCGGGGCCAGCAGGGCCTGCAGGTCGGCCTCGCTGAACTTGACGGCGCCTTCCCCGTCATGCCCCAGCACGCCCTGGGCCAGCGCGGCCTTGCGCGCCTGCAGTTCCAGCATGCGCTCCTCGATGCTGCCTTCCACCACCAGCTTGTAAACGAAGACCGGCTGGTCCTGGCCGATCCGGTGGGCGCGGGCCGTGGCCTGCTCCTCCACGGCCGGGTTCCACCACGGGTCCACATGGACCACCGTGTCAGCGGCCGTGAGGTTCAGGCCGACGCCGCCGGCCTTGAGGCTCACCAGCAGGATGGGCGGGCTGGCCTCGTCCTGCGCCTGGAAGCGCTGCACCACCGCGCCGCGCTGGCCCGGTGGCGTCTGGCCGGTGAGGGCGAGGAAGGGCAGTTCCAGCACCTGCAACTGCTGGGCCACCAGCTCCAGCATCTCGGTGAACTGCGAGAACACCAGCACGCGCCGGCCTTCGGCCACCAGGGCCGGCAGCATGTCGGCCAGCAGTTCGAGCTTGGCGCGCTCCATGCTGGCCGCCATCTTGCTGCCCTTGACCAGGCGCGGGTCGCAACACACCTGGCGCAGCTTGAGCAGGGCGTCGAGGATGCTGATCTGCGCGCCGTCGAAGCTCTCGCGCTCCAGCACCCGGCGCACCTGCTTGTCGACGGTGGTGCGCACGGCCTCGTACAGCTCGCGCTGCTTGCCCTGCAGTTGCACGTGCTGGATGACTTCGGTGCGCGGGGGCAGCTCGGTGGCCACGTCCTGCTTGCGCCGGCGCAGGATGAAGGGGCGCACGCGCTGCGAGAGCAACTGGGCGCGCAGGGTTTCGCCGTTCTCCTCGATGGGCTTGCGCCAGCGGGCGTTGAAGCTGCGCACGTCGCCCAGAAAGCCGGGCATCAGGAAGTCGAACTGCGCCCAGAGCTCGCCCAGGTGGTTTTCCAGCGGCGTGCCGGTCAGGCACAGCAGGTGCGGGGCCTGCAGGCGGCGCAGGGCGCGCGCGCTGCGGCTGCCGGCGTTCTTGACCATCTGCGCTTCGTCAAGGATCAGCAGGTGGAAGGCCTGCCCCGCCAGCGCCTCCACGTCGCGCCAGAGCAGGGGGTAGGTGGTCAGCACCAGGTCGTGTTCGGCAATCTCGGCAAACGCCTTGCCCCGGTCCGGCCCGTGCAGGGCCAGCACGCGCAGGCCCGGGGCCATGCGCCGGGCCTCGGCCTGCCAGTTGAACAGCAGCGAGGTGGGCAGCACCACCAGGGCCGGCCGGGTGAGGCGGCCGGCCTCCTTTTCCACCAGGATATGGGCCAGGGCCTGCGCGGTTTTCCCGAGGCCCATGTCGTCGGCCAGGATGCCGCCCAGCCCTTGCGCGCGCAGGTACTGCAGCCAGGCCAGGCCTTCGAGCTGGTAGGGGCGCAGCTGCACCTGCAGGCCCTCGGGCGCGGCGACCGGCTCGGGCGTGCCGATGGCCTTGAGGCGCCTGGCCAGTTGGGACAGGCCGATGTCGCCCTGCAACTGCCAGTCGTTGGCACTGCCCACGCGGTGGGCCTGCACCAGGCCGGCGCGCAGGGCTTCGAGCCGGCGCAGTTCCCAGGCGCCCAGGCGCAGCGGGTCGCCGTCCTGGCGCTGGTTGCGCTCGGGGTCGGTGAGCAGATCGATCATGGCGCCCACGATGGCCTTGAGCGGGCCGGCGGGTGCGTCGATGCGCCGCCCACCCGGCGCGCGCAGCGAGATGGTCTCCAGGTCGTCGATGCGCGCCATGCGCCGTGCGATGAGCCAGCGCGCATCGCGCTTGAGCAGGTCGGCCAGCATGGGCGCCAGGTCCAGGGTCTCGCCGTCGATTTCGATGCCCAGGCTCAGCAGCCAGGCGCCTTCGCGTGCGGGCAGCTGCAGCTTTTGCACCGGGCGCTCGCGCGGGCCCACGGGCCCGGCCACTTCCTTGCCCAGTACCTCGCCGGTGTCGGGGGCGATGAGGAGCTTCCAGCGTTGCACCGGTACGCTCTCGTGTGCAAAGCCGGGCCGCACCACCACGCTCCAGCCCTGGGCCGCAAGGCGTGGCACCTGTTCGGCCCAGAAGTCGCCGAAGAAGGCCTCCTGCGCCAGCGTCCACACCGGGCCCAGGCTGGCGCCGGCATCGCGGTTGCGCCACTGCAGGGTGCGCGCGTCCAGGGGCTGCAGGCCCAACTCCCAGGCCAGGTCCATGGCGTCGGATTCGGCCGCCAGGTCGCGCTGCATGCGCACCACGGGGCCGCCGGTGTCGTACAGGTCCACGAGCGGTGCCGGGCGCGAGTTGAGGATGGAGGTGGGCGCCGGCGCCTGCCAGGCGATGGCCGCCTGTCGCGTGTCTTCGAGGCGGTAGGTCCAGTCGATCTGCACCAGCGTTACGCTGTCGCCGCGCGGGCCCATCTTGCCCTGGGGCTTGAGGCCCAGCAGTCCCTCGCCCCGGCCCAGGGTCATGAGGGTGATGCGCGGCTGGAAGTGGCCAGCCGCAATGCCTGGGGGCAAGGCCGGGCGCTGCGGGGATTGGGGGGCTTCATTGCCATCGCCCCGCATCAGCCCCATCACGCGCGCGGCCTCGGCGTCCGTCAGCGGGGGCAGGGCCTTGAGCGCATCGGCCCCGGCCTGGCGGCGCAGGGCGGCCACCCAGGCGGCGATCACCGCCTGGCGGTCGGAGCGCGGTAGGTTCGGTTCTGCGGGGGAGGGAAAGGGGTCACCGGAACGTGTCACTGGGCGGTGATTGTGCCCGTACTATCCAACTCAATTACCCGAGCACAGGCACGGCGTAGTGCATGACGGACGCGTCCGATCCACCCTGGTAGCCGGGGCCATAGATTTCCAGGTCCGCACCGCCGCTGTGGCGCTGCTCGGAACCCGCCAGCCAGTTGGCGTAGATGTAGTTGACGGTGTGGTTCACGTTCTCCGGCGCGCCCCGGTGCTCGAACGTGGCGTAGCGCGCGGCCGGCACTTCGAAGTGCACCATGCCTTCGGGCAAGGCGCCGGCGTGCGAGACTTCGATGGCGGCGTGGTACAGCAGCAGGTCGCTGGTGCTCGCGGTCTGGCTCACCACGCCGTAGCAGACACCGGGAACCCGGTGGGGGATTTCTGCCAGCCGGGGCATGAAGCTGGCCCACAGCGGGGGCAGCTTCTGTCCCAGGTTGTCCTTGTCGGAGTCGGCTCCGTAGAAATGGGTGGCCAGGCCCACCAGTTGCAGCGGCGGGCGCTCGCGGATGTCCGGGCTGAGTGACAGGTTGCGGTCCAGCTGGCGCAGGTAGTCCTCGTCGAACTGGACCTTCTTGACGAAGAGGCTGCGCCTGCCGAACTTGCGGTACTGGTTGGGCGTGAGCTCGAAGCAGGCCTTGAAGGCCCGGGTGAAGCTCTCCTGCGTGTCGTATCCGGCCGCCAGGGCAATGTCCAGGATGCCCAGGCGCGTGTGGAGCAACTGGTCCAGCGCCTTGGCGAAGCGCCGCGACCGGATGTAGGTCTTCAGGGTCTCGTTGGTCAGGGCCTTGAAGATGCGCTGGAAGTGCCACTGGCTCAGCCCGGCGGCCTGCGCCACGTCCGACAGGGCGATGTCGGTATCGAGGTGCGCCTCGATGAAGTCGATGCCGCGCTGGATGCGGTGCAGGTAGAACATGCCGGGCTTCTTCCTTCAAGGGGTGTCGTAGAAGCCGGTCATCGCCAGCAGCTTGCCCTGATCGTTGAACTGGCCAAAGCTTACCCCCTCACCAAGCACCGCGCCATCGGCGCCTACCATCTTCCACTGGGCCATGCAGTGCTGGTGGTGGCTCGCAAAGCGCTCGGTCACGAAGTAGGCGCCCGGCAACTGTTGGTGAAAGCCCTGCATGGTCTCTCCGAGCGCCTCCCAGCCGGACGCAACCCCCAGCGGGTCGGTGTAGGTGCATTGTTCGTCCAGGCTGGCGGCGAACAGGGCCTGCTTTTCAGCGGCGGTGGGCGCCTTCCATGAGGCGACGTAGGTTTCCCAGGTGGTTTGCATTGCGTGGTCCATGGGGGTGCTCCTTGGGTTGAGATAGAAGCCACCGATGGTGCCCATCGCTGCCGGCAGGTTTTGATATTTTGTGCTTGTCTCATGGGCCTACTTCACGCCTTGCGCTGTGGGCTGCGGGGTCGTCGCCCGCGGCCGATTGCCTTGCAGGTTCATCGCGGCCGCGGCCAGAAGGATGGCCGCGGCCCCGAGCCACTGCGCGGGCTGCAGCCGGTGACCGAAGGCCACGAAGTCCACCGCGATGGCGACTATCGGGTAGATGAAGGACAGCGCGCCCTGCAGGTAGGTGGGCAGCTTCTGCACCGCGCCGTAGAGCAGGATGTACATGAGGCCGGTGTGCACAACACCCACGGTGACCAGCAGCAGCCAGGTCCGCCCATCCTGGGGCAGGGTGCCAAAGTTGGCGAACGGTGCCAGCATGAGCACCCCCACGCAGACCTGCACCAGCGCGATCAGGTGCGGTGGCGTGCCCGTGAGCCGCTTGGCGATGACCGAGGCCACGGCCCAGAAGAAGGCCGCGCCCAGCGCCATGGCGATGCCCAGCGCATAGTGGCTGCCCGCGAAGCTGGCGCCCGGCCGGGCCTGCACGATGAGCAGCATGCCGCCAAAGGCCAGGGCCAGCCAGCCGAGCTTGGCGAGGGTGATGCGCTCGCCGAAGAGCAGGGCGCCGAAAGCCACCAGCATGAAGGGCTGGGTGTTGTAGACCGCCGTGGCGATGGAGATCGAGGCATGCGCGTACGCGCCGAACAGCAGCAGCCAGTTGGTGACAATGGCCACGCCGCCGAGCGCGGCCCAGGCCGCCTGGCGCCAAGTCAGCACCCCGCGCAGCAGGCCCATGGCCGCGCACACCAGCGCCAGCGTGGCCGCACCGAAGGCGCAGCGCCAGAACACCACGTCCAGCGCCGCCAGCCCCGACTGCACGACGAACCAGCCTATCGTGCCCGAAATGGCCATCGCACCACCCATTTCGAGCGTGCCCTGCGTCTTCTTGTCCATCACCGTTCCACCTTGTATTCCGATGCACCGAGTGTAGAAAAATGGCGATGCCAGGTGAATGGTCAAAAAAAGTCGATTGCTCAGATAGTCCTCATAATCCAAGGCATGGCTTGAATCTGGAGCAATTTTCCATGGACCTGGTCGATCAATCCATTTTGTCGGTGCTGCATGCGGATGCGCGCACCTCGCTCAAGCTGCTGGCCGAGCGCGTGGGCCTGTCGGCACCCAGCGTGTCCGAGCGGCTGCGCCGGCTGGAAGAGCGCGGGGTGATCCGCGCCTTCACCCTGGACATCGAGCCGCGCGCCCTGGGCTACCAGCTGCAGGCCATCGTGCGCATCAAGCCGCTGCCGGGCCAACTGGCCGCGGTGGAGCAGTTGATACGCGACACGCCCGAGTTCTGCGAGTGCGACAAAGTGACGGGCGACGATTGCTTCATCGCCCGGGTCTACGTGCGTTCCATCGAGCAGCTCGACGGCGTGCTCGACCGCATCGCGGACAAGGCCCAGACCAGCACGGCCATCGTCAAGGCGCAGACCATCAGGCGACGGCCGCCGCCGTTCACACCCGGTTGAGCGTCAGCGACCCAGCACCTTCGCGAACAGCTCGTTGCGAAAGTGGATGCCCATGCGGGCAAAGGCGCGGTTGCGGTAGGTCTTGACCGTGGGCACGCCCAGGCCCAGGTCGGCGGCGATGCCCTCGTGCGTCATGCCCTGCAGCACCCGGGCGCAGACGTCGAGTTCGCGGTCCGTCAGATCGTGCTGCAGGCGCAGCAGCCGCTCGCGCAGGGCCGGCAGGCCCTGGGGCAGGGTGGCCAGGGCCGGGAGCACCGCATGCTCCGCGTCCTCTTCCTGCAGCAGAGGCACCATGGACTGCGGACGCGCGAGCGTGATGTGCTTGCGCGCCAGGGCCAGCAACACGGGTGCCACGCTCTCGAAGCCGCTGATCTGGCCGTCGCGAAAAGGCGGCTGGTGCTGGTGGCGGTAGAAGTTGACGGCGAACACCGAACCGTCGCTCTCGTAGTCGACCACCGAGACGCGCTCGGCCACGCCGTGGGCTTCGTAGACACGGGCGCGGTGCTCGCCCTCGACTTCGGTGGCCGTCACGTGGCACAGCCGGGTCAGTGGTTCGGCGGGGGCGTCCTCGAACGGCCGGCCCCAGGTGCGGTCGCGGCGGTAGGGGCCCGAGAGGTAGGCCCACCAGCAGTCCTGCGTGGTGTCGGGCACGCCTCGGCTGGCGGACATGAACAGGGTGGGCTTGCAGCGATGCCCGGTGCGGTACACCGACCACGAGGCCGCGGGCAGCACGGGGGCCAGGTCGTCGAGCAGGCCAGCGGCGAAGCCGGCCTCGCCCAGGCGCTGCACCATGCCGGCCAGGGCCTGGCCTGCGGGGCCGGTCGCGGCGTGCCTGCCCGTGGCGGGCGGCTCGGAGGGGAGCCATTGCCTCATGGTCGGGTGCCTTGCAGGTGCGTGGAAATCGGTGTCATCGGGTTGTCATCCTCAGGGATGACAGGCGGCCGGCACAACCGGATTTACGCTAGGTTCATAACTAATTTTGCCCTGGATGCCGCCCATGCCCGACCCGCAAGCCTTGCCGGAACCCCGGCTGAAATTCTTTGCCGACCTGCGTGTGCAGGTGGGGCTACCGCAGGAGGTGGGCCAGACTGCCCACGGCCTGCGGCGGCTGATCCCCATCACCGGCGGCACGGCCACGGGCGAGGGCTGGACGGCCCGGGTGCTGCCGGGCGGCGCCGACTTCCAGCTCATCGTCAACGACCGGCTCTCCGAGCTCGACGCGCGCTATGTGCTCGAAACCGAGGGCGGCGATTTCATCTACGTGCAGAACCGGGCCGTGCGCTCGGGCCCGCCCGAGCTGATTGCGCGCCTGGTGCGCGGCGAGCCGGTGGACCCGGGGCAGATCTATTTCCGCTGCAGCCCGAGCTTCGAGACCGCCTCGCCCGCGCTGGCCTGGATCGCTGAGCGCATGTTCGTGGGCTCGGGCGCGCGCTACCCCGATGCCGTGGCCATGCGTTTCTTCGAGTTGGCCTGAGCCTTCCTGATCCCCCCGACTTTCCTCACAAGAACCCCTGGAGACAACAAGCATGACGAAGACTTCATTCCAACCCGTCCGCCGCGCACTGCTGGCTGCCACCGTGGTCGCAGGCCTGGCCGCGCCATGGGCCAGCGCCCAGGCGCAGAACGCCGCCGCCGGCTACCCGAACAAGCCGGTGCGCATCATCGTGGGATTTCCGGCCGGCACGGGGCCGGACATCGTGGCGCGGCTGCTGGCGCAAAAACTCTCCGAGGCCTGGGGCAACCAGGGCGTGATCGTGGACAACAAGCCCGGCGCGGGCGGGCTGATCGCCGCCACCGAGGCCGCACGTGCCACGCCCGATGGCTACACGCTGATGCTGGGCGAGACCGGCCAGCTGAGCATTGCGCCCAGCAGCTACACCAAGCTGCCGTACTCGCCGCAAAAGGATTTCGTGGCGGTGAGCCAGGTGGTCACCTCCGACTTCGTGCTGCTGGTCAACCCGCAGAAGGTGCCGGCGCGCAACGTCAAGGATTTCGTCGAATGGACCAAGCAGCAGAAGGGCCTGTTCCTGGCGACGTTCGGTGCGGGCACGCCGGGGCATTTCGGCGCCTTCATGTTCGGTGATGCGGTGCAATTGAAGCCCGAGCCCGTGCACTACAAGAACACCACGGACGCGCTCGGTGGCCTGTTCAGCGGCGACGTGCAGGGCGTGTTCGCCAGCGTGGGCCTGGCCGCCCCCAACGTCAAGTCCGGCAAGCTCGCGGCCCTGGGCAGCACCGGCGCCACGCGCACCAACGCGCTACCCGAGGTGCCGACCATCAAGGAGCAGGGCTACGCCAACCTGGAGTTCTCGTCCTGGTTCGGCATCGTGGCACCGGCCAAGACCCCGCCCGAGGTCGTGGCCAAGCTGAGCGCCGACATCGTCAAGGCCGTGCAGTCGCCCGAGGGCAAGGCCAAGATGGAAGAGGCCGGCTTTCGCGTGACGGGCACGGGATCGCAGGAGTTCACCAGGATCATCGCCGCCGATACGGTGACCTGGGGCAAGGCCGTGGCGGCCACCGGTTTCAAGGCCGATTGACCGGGCAGAGCCGCACCCAGAACCACAACAACACCCCCAGGAGACACACCATGCCATCCACTCCCCTTCGCACGCGCGCCGTGCGCCGCGCAGCACTGCCCGCCGCCGTGCTGCTGCCCCTCGCGCTGGCCGCCTGTGGCGGCAGCAACGACGGCCCCATGTGGCCCCCGGCCAATGGCGCCTACTCGGCGGCCTGTACCGGCCTGGTGGCCAATGCCAAGCTGGCGGGCACCACGCTGGCCACCAGCTATGTGCCGCCGGACAGCAAGCGCCCGGGTGGCGCGGCCACGGGGGCCTTCCTGCCCGGCCACTGCGTGGTCACGGGCAGCATCAACCCGCGCGTCGGGGTGGATGGCAAGAATTACGCCATCGGCTTCCAGCTGAGCCTGCCGGACAACTGGAACGGCCGCTTCCTGTTCGTGGGTGGGGGCGGCAACGACGGCATCCTGCGCGATACCTCGCTGAGTTCCAGCATCTCGGGTGGCACGCCATCGCCGCTGGGGCAGGGCTTCGCGGTCATGTCCACCGATGGCGGGCACATCGGCACCACGGCCAGCTTTGGCGCTGACCCGCAGGCGCGCATCGACCACGCCTACAACTCCTACGACAAGACCGCCGTATCGGCCAAGTCGCTGATTGCCACGCACTACGGACGCAAGCCCGACCGTTCCTACTTTTCGGGCTGCTCGGGGGGCGGGCGCCAGGGCATGGTGTTCTCGCAGCGCTTTCCCGATTACTTCGACGCCATCACGGCCGGTGCCCCGGCCATGCGCGTATCGAGTGGCGCCACGGTGGCCGCGATGTGGAACACCATCGCCTTCAATGCCATTGCGCCGCAGGATGCCTCGGGCAACCGCATCCTCTCGCAAGCCTTCAGCAATGCCGACCTGAGCCTGGTCGCCAATGCCGTGAAATCCTCGTGCGATGCCGCCGACGGGGTGGTCGACGGCATGGTCAGCAACACCAAGGCCTGCAAATTCAACCCTGCTGTGCTGCAGTGCAGCGGTGCAAAGGCCGCAGACTGCCTCTCGACCGCCCAGGTAGGCGCGCTCACCAAGGTGTTTGCTGGCCCGCGCAACTCGGCCGGCCAGGCGCTCTATGCCGGCCAACCCTGGGATCCAGGCCTGGCCGCACCGGGATGGCGCGCCTGGACGCTGGGCAGCTCGACCACCGCCACCCCCGATGCGCGCTACATCACGCTGATGGTGGATGCGCTCATCAACGAGTTCTTCACGCCGCCGGACCTCACGTTCAATCCGCTGGCCTTCAACTTCGACACCGACCCGGCGCGCATGGCCGCCTACTCGGCGATCTATGACACCTATGCCGACGACAAGCTCACGGCCTTTCGCCAGCGTGGCGGAAAGCTGCTCTTCATCCACGGCATGTCGGACCCGATCTTCTCGGCCAACGACACGGTGGACTACTACGAGCGTCTGGCGGCCAACAACGGGGGCATCGCCAGCACCCAGGGATTTGCGCGGACCTTCCTCGTGCCCGGCATGAACCACTGCTCGGGCGGCCCGGCCACGGACAGCTTCGATTCGATCCAGACCATGGTGGATTGGGTAGAGAAGGGTATCGCGCCCGACACCATTGCCGCGAAGGCGCTGCCCACCCAAGTGGACTACCCCAACCGCACGCGGCCGCTGTGCGCCTACCCCCAGTTCGCCAAGTACAAGGGCACCGGCAGTGTGGAGGATGCGGGCAGCTTCGTCTGCTCAGCGCAATGACGCGGGCCGCGACTGCCTGTGCCTATTTCCGGGGTGCAGGCAGTTGCAGCTGGGCTTCCTTCGCCACGCGAATGCAGTCCTGCATGTGCTGCTCGCCCAGGTAGCGCAGCGTGGCGTAGCCAATGGCCGCCGACACGGCCTGGCCAGCCAGGGGCACGTACTTGGCCAGTTGCTTGGTGGTCAGGCGCAGTCCGACGGTCTGGGTGGCGCGTATCACCAGCTCGCGGGTGATGAGCTTGCCGATCAGCACCGAGCCGACCAGGCCCACGGCCTTTTGCACCTTTTCGCGCTTTTCGGGGTCGAGCTGGTCCAGTTGCTGGGCCGACAGGCCGAACTCCGAGCTGATCTGCGGCAGCAGGCGCGAGAGCAGGGCGGCGTCGACGGCCCAGTCCAGCCCGGGTACGGGAACGGTGCTGGCGGCCGCGGCCACCAGGGCTCGGCGGTGCAGCAGGCTCCGGCTGCGCTGCACGGCGGCGGCCAGGGCGGGGTCGTCAGCGGCCATTTGTCGGGCAGTGGGCATGGGTCACCTGCAAAGTGGAAACTCAGCCTGATCTGGGGCCGCGGCGGCCAAAGGCAATGGCCCGGCGCTCAGCTTTTTCCCTTGATCAGGCTGTAGATGAACAGCAGCACGATGGCGCCCACGACGGAGGCGATCCATCCGGCCGCATCGCCTTGCTGGTACCAGCCCATGGCCACACCCACATAGCTGGCCAGGAACGAGCCCGCCACGCCCAGCAGGGCCGTCATGATCCAGCCCATGGAGTCATTTCCGGGTTTGATGGCGCGCGCGATGAAGCCCACGACCAATCCAATCAACAGCGTTCCTATCAGTGAGAACATGGTTTGTCGCTTTGTGTACAGGTGAAAGAAGGAATGGCCCGACTGTAGCCGCGCGGCGGGCACCCGTCTGTCGGACAGGATGCCTTGGGCGCATGGGCCGCAGTTGTTGACAATCAATCGGCGGGCGGGCCGGCGGTGTAGGACTTGTCGCACATGGTAGCGCGCGTACCGCTGATGACCGCTGGCATCGGGACTGCCTACAGTGGTGGACATGCCCAGAACCCGCCAGAAAGAGGTCCGAGATGCGTAAATTGGTCGCTCCCATCGCCCCCACGTCCTTCGTGGCGGTCATCGCGCTCGTGGTCGGGGTGTTTGCGGCGTCGCCATCGGCGGTGCATGCGCAGGGCGACGAGGCGTCGCTGCAGCGTGGCGCCGTGGCGGACATGACGCCGCAGCAGCGCTACAACACCGCCATCCGCGAGGCGGGTGGGGGGATGAAGGTGGCGCTGGAGGAGTGCCGCGCCCAGGCCGGTGCCGAGCGCCGTTCCTGCGAGGCCCAGGCCCGGGCGCGTTACCAGGCCGACATGGCGGCCGCCAAGGAATTCCTGCGCAACCCGAATGCCCGGCCGGTGAACGTGACGGGCGGGCCCATCCGCGGCACGGAATCCACCTACGTGGTCAAGCCATGACCCTCCAAAGCAAAAGCGCGCCGATGGCGCGCTTTGTTGTCATGCGGGCTGCCGGAAAAGCAACTTACTTCGCGGCAGGGGCGTTGGCCTCGACCGCCGTGGCCGTGGGCGTGACGCGGCGGGCGCCATCGAAGCGGCGCTGCCAATAGGACTGGCGCATGTCTTCCACCCGGACTTCCGATCCACTGCGAGGAGAGTGAATGAATTTGCCGTCACCCACATAGATGCCTACATGGCTGAACGCCCGGCGCATGGTGTTGAAGAACACCAGGTCACCCGGCTGCAGTTCCTTCTTGTCGATCACCGTGGTGGTGGCGGCTTGCTGGTCTGCGCGGCGGGGAAGCAGCAGGCCGACCGTCTGCTCATAGATGGCGCGGACGAAGCCGCTGCAGTCAAAGCCGGTCTCGGCGCTGTTGCCGCCACGCTTGTAGCGCACGCCGAGAAACCCCATGGCATTGCCCACCAGGTCGGACGCCTTGTCCGCCACCGTATGGGCTTTGTCGGCCACCGTGTGCTGCATGTCCTTGAGCTGGGACAAGAGACCCTTGTCCATCAGGATTTTTTCCATGTCATCCGCTTGACCGGCGGATGGTGCAGCCTGTGCGCTGACAGCGCAAGCCAGGAGGAGGGTGCAAAACCATTTGGACATGGGGGCGAAGGGTACCACGCTAAATTGCCCGTTTTGTGAGGGAAGTCACGTATGCCTTCATCTGGGGGCTGGACTTGCCTGCGCCACTCCCTTATACCCATGGGTTGCATGGAACCCAGGTCCAACAAGGCTGACATGTATCTGACATCGAAATGCCGCATTTCTTTGCGCGCCGTGGGGTTTCTTGCTCTTTTTTCCATAGCGTCTGCAGGCATGGGAAGCGCCCATGCCCAGGGGACCGCCCCCGCTGCCAAGGCTGTCACCTTGGCGTCAGTGGCCACCGGCCTGGTGAATCCCTGGGCCGTGGCCTTCCTGCCCGAAGGCCGTTTCCTGGTCACCGAACGGCCCGGCCGCATGCGGGTGGTGGAGGCCAATGGCCAACTGGGGTCTGCCCTGGCCGGCCTGCCGAGCATTGCCGCCGGAGGGCAGGGCGGGCTGCTCGACGTGGTGACCGACGCCGATTTCGCACGCAACCGGCGCATCTTCTTTTGCTACTCGGAACCCGGCGCGGCCGGCACCTCGGACAACAGCACCGCCCTGGCACGGGCCACCCTGGCGCCCGACAACCGCTCGCTGCAGGACGTGAAGGTCATCTTCAGCCAGAAGCCCAAGGTGGCCAGCAACCTGCACTTCGGCTGCCGCATCGTCCAGGCGGGGGACGGCAACCTGTTCCTGGCGCTGGGCGAGCGCTACCACCGCAAGGATGACGCGCAAAAGCTCGACAACCACCACGGCAAGATCGTGCGCATCACAGCCGATGGTGCGGCACCGGCGGACAACCCGTTTCGCGAGCGGGCCGGCGCCTTGCCCGAAATCTGGAGCTACGGCCACCGCAATGCCCAGGGCGCGGCGCTCGCGCCCGACGGCAAGCTGTGGATGCACGAGCACGGCCCCCAGGGCGGCGACGAGATCAACCTGCCCCAGCCGGGCCGCAACTATGGCTGGCCGGTGATCACCTATGGCGAAAACTACGGCGGCGGCAAGGTGGGCGAGGGCACGGCCAAGGCCGGCATGGAGCAGCCGCTGCACTACTGGGTGCCCTCCATCGCGCCCTCGGGCATGGCCTTCCTGACCAGCGACCGCTATGGCGCCGCCTGGCGCGGCAGCCTGTTCGTGGGCTCGCTCAAGTTCGGCACGCTGCACCGGTTCGAAGTGGCCAATGGCAAGCTGCAACGCGAGGAGAAGCTGCTCGAAGGCAATAAGGAGCGCATTCGCGATGTGCGCCAGGGCCCTGACGGCTTTCTCTATCTGGTGACCGACAGCCCGCAAGGGCGGCTGCTGCGGCTCACCCCGGCGTCCTGAAAAGGACAGGTGGGGACCGGGGGCTGCGACAATGCCGCATCCCATTGAATTTCCCCGTATACGCCATGCTGCTCGACGCCTCCGAATCCCAACTCGTCCTGGTGGACTACCAGGAACGCCTGATGCCCGCCATTGCCGAAGGCGCTGCCGTGCTGGCCAATGCACGCCGCCTGGCGCAGATCGCGCAGCTGCTGGAGGTGCCCGTCTGGGGTACCGAGCAGAACCCCTCGCGTCTGGGCCCCAATGACCCGGCCCTGCGCGCCCTGTGCCAGAAGACCCTGGCCAAGATGCACTTCAGTGCCGCCGAGGAAGGCCTGGGCGAATGGTTGCGCCCCCCTGCCAAGCCCCAGCAGGGCGGCAATGCCCGCAGCCTGCCCAAGCACCTGCAAAAGCCCGCCCAGCAGGCGCCCGAGCGCGGCACCATCGTGATAGCGGGCTGCGAGGCCCATGTCTGCCTGATGCAGACCGCACTGGACCTGATCGACGACGAGTTCGAGGTCTGGGTCGTGACCGACGCCTGCGGCTCGCGCACCGACCGCAACCGCGATGCGGCGTTCGACCGCTTGGCCGGTGCGGGGGCCGAACTGGTCACGACGGAGATGGTGGCCTTCGAATGGCTGGGCAGCTGTGAGCACCCGGACTTCAAGGACGTGCTGGCGCTGATCAAGTAGGTGGCGCGGTAGCTGCCAGCGCGTTTTCCAGCGCGCGCCGGGTGTCCGCGTCGGCCGGTAGCAGGTGGTCCATGCGCAGCGACTCCAGCGTCACGTCGAGCGGCGAGGCCAGGGTGGTGAAGGCCGACATGAAGCGCAGCACTCCCGCGCTGGAGCGCAACTGCATCAGCAGCACGGGAGGTTCATGGACCTGCCCTGTGGGTATTGGAAGGGTCATGCGGGCCATCGGCATGGTCTGCAGGCGCTCTGCCAGCGCGGGGTTGAGGGCTGCCTCCGCCTGGGCGCGCTGCAGCACTGCCGATGCCATGTCGGCAGCATTGACGATCCATGGCAGCAAGCCGTCGGGCCCGAGCAGCAGCTCGAGCATGTTCATTGTTGCGGCACCTGGGCGCACCGCAGGCGTGAACCCTATCAGCCGCATCAGAGCGGGCGTTGCGGCATTGGTCTCCAGCACATTCCATTGGGCATCGAGCAGCATGGCCGGAGCCGGTTCGTGTGCGCGCAGAAACTCCCGCAGGGTGTCCCGCACGGGAGCCAAATGCTCGTCCTGCCAGTCGCGGCAGGGGTAGTGCGGTGCGAAGCCGGCGGCCAGCAGGGCGCGGTTGCGTTCGGCCAGCGGGGTGCGCAGCGCATCCAGCAGCGCGAGCAGCATGGCGCGACTGGGTTGGGCCTTGCCGGTCTCCAGGCAGCTCAAATGGCGCTGAGACACCCCCGTGTGCAGCGCCAGCGCCATCTGGCTCAGGCGCTGGCGCTCGCGCAGCGCCTTGAGCAACAGGCCTACGGGGGCAGCTTTCGGAGGGGCGGACCTGGCGTCGGTGCGGGGTGAATGCATGGGGCAATGGTCGCACACCGGGCACACGAGTCGTCGTGGTTATGACCTGGGAGGTGATTGATGCAATGACCTGGGATGCAGAAGATCGGCTCCTCACCATTGACCAGGAGCATCCATGCAGACCCCTTCTTCCCACGTTTCCGCTGTCCAATCCATTGCGCCTTCCACCTTGGCAACGGTACAGACCTGGCGCCAGATGGCCCGCCAGCGGGATTTCAGCGCGGCTGCAGGCCTTCTGCATCCTGACGCCGTATTGCACTCGCCCCTCAGCCACGAGGGCCTGGAGGGCGGCGCGCAGGTGGCGGGTATCCTGTGCATGGCCATCGGCCTTTACAGCGCGTTCAGCTTCGGAGAGCCGCTGTGGCGCGATGGCGGCCACCAGGTGGCGTTGCCTTTTGAAGGGCAGATGGGACCCCACACGGCACGCGGGGTGGATCTGCTGACGCTCGATGCCGACGGCCGTGTGACCGCCATCGAGGTGTTCATGCGTCCCCTGGCCGTGGTCAGCTATCTGGCGCAGCAGGTGGCTGCATTGCAGCCCGCCTGAACTGCTGGCGCCCAGGGGCTGACGACGGCGAGGGCGCCAGTCAGCTTCCAGCAAGCCCGTCATGAATAATTATGAATTCAGAAATGCACCCCGGCCGAGGAGTGCACACGAGATGCTGGAGACACACCATGACGCGCTACGCAGATTTCTACCGCCATTCCATCGAGCAGCCTGATGCCTTCTGGGCCGGGCAGGCGAAACTCATCGACTGGCAGACGCCCCCGCAGCAGATCTGCGACTACAGCAACCCGCCGTTTGCGCGCTGGTATGTGGGCGGCACCACCAATCTGTGCCACAACGCGGTGGACCGGCACCTGGCCGAGCGCGCCGATCAGCCCGCGCTGGTGGCCATTTCCACCGAGACCGACAGCGAGCGCAGCTACAGCTTTGCCGAGCTGCATGCCGAGGTGCAGCGCATGGCCGCCGTGCTGCTCTCCCTGGGGGTGAAGAAGGGCGACCGCGTGCTCATCTACATGCCGATGGTGGCCGAGGCGGCGTTTGCCATGCTGGCCTGCGCACGCATCGGTGCGCTGCACTCGGTGGTGTTCGGCGGTTTTGCCTCGGGCTCGCTGGCCTCGCGCATCGAGGACGCCGAGCCCGTGGCCGTGGTCAGCGCCGACGCCGGTTCGCGCGGTGGCAAGGTCGTGCCCTACAAGCCGCTGCTCGACGAGGCCATCGTCCAGTCGCGCCACAAGCCGGCAGCCGTGCTCATGGTCAACCGGGGCCTGGCGCCCATGCAGCTGCACCCGGGCCGTGACCACGATTGGGCGGCCCTGCGCGCGCAGCACCTCGCTGCCGTGGTGCCTTGTGAATGGGTGGAATCCACCCACCCGAGCTACACCTTGTACACCAGCGGCACCACCGGCAAGCCCAAGGGCGTGCAGCGCGACACCGGTGGCTATGCGGTGGCGCTGGCGGCCAGCATGCAGCACATCTTCGACGCGAAGCCGGGCGACACCTACTTTGCCACCAGCGACATCGGCTGGGTGGTGGGGCACAGCTACATCGTCTATGGCCCGCTGATCGCAGGCATGACGACCATCATGTACGAGGGCCTGCCGATCCGGCCCGATGCCGGCGTGTGGTGGAGCATTGTCGAGAAGTACCAGGTCACGCACATGTTCTCGGCGCCCACGGCCGTGCGCGTGCTCAAGAAGCAGGACGCGAGCTGGCTGCGCAAGTACGACGTATCAAGCCTCAAGGCCCTGTGGCTGGCCGGCGAGCCGTTGGACGAGCCCACTGCGCAATGGATCAGCGATGCGCTGCAGGTACCCATCATCGACAACTACTGGCAGACCGAGACCGGCTGGCCCATCCTCACGCTGGCCAATGGCATCGAGCCGCAGACCACGCGCTTCGGCAGCCCGGGCAAGGCCATGTACGGCTATGCCGTGAAGTTGATCGACGAATCGACCGGCGAAGAGTTGACCGGTGCCAACCAGAAGGGTGTGGTCGCCATAGAGGGGCCGCTGCCGCCCGGCTGCATGCAGACCGTGTGGCGCGACGACGAACGCTTCGTCAACACCTACTGGAAGAGCATCCCGGGTAAGCTGATCTACAGCACCTTCGACTGGGGCATCCGCGATGCCGATGGCTACCACTTCATCCTGGGCCGCACCGACGACGTGATCAACGTGGCAGGCCACCGCCTGGGCACGCGCGAGATCGAGGAGAGCATCGCCTCGCACCCGAATATCGCCGAAGTGGCGGTGGTGGGCGTGGCCGATGCGCTCAAGGGCCAGGTGGCCATGGCCTTCGCGGTGGCGCGCGACGCCAGCGGGCTCGACGACCCGGCTGCGCGCCTGAAGCTCGAGGGCGAGGTCATGCAGCGCGTGGACCAGCAGCTCGGCGCCGTGGCCCGGCCGTCGCGCGTGCACTTCGTCACCGTGCTGCCCAAGACGCGCAGCGGCAAGCTGCTGCGCCGCGCCCTGCAGGCCGTGGCCGAGCGCCGCGACCCGGGTGACCTGACCACCATGGAAGACCCGGCCGCGCTGCAGCAGGTGCGGGAGTTGGTGGGATAGAGCGGGTAGCTCGCTTCAGAGCCGGTGGACCTTGCCACCGGCAGCGCGCACGCTGGCCTCGATGAGGTACTGCATCTCGGGCGGCAGGTCGGCCACCGGCAGGGTACTGAACTGCGCGGGCGAGAACAGCAGCAGCCAGACGCGCTCGAATTGCCAGACCTGCGTCACGCTGCTCCAGGGCAGGGTGGCCAGGCCCGCAGGCGAGGCGAGCGTGAAGCTGTCCTGGTCTGCCCGCAGCGTGGCCTGGGGCGTGCCGCCCATGTCGCGCAGCTTGCCCATGGCATTGCGGTGGTGCACGGCATAGACGCTGGCGCACACCAGCAGGCTGATGGCCACGGCCGCGCCGGTGACGCCGATCTGCCAGGACCGGTCGCCACGCGCCAGCAGCACCCCGAACCAGATGGCCAGCGCCGCGCTGATCAGCAGCGTGCGCCGGCCCGTCGAGCGGCGCCAGAAGCAAAACACGGCATGGCGGACCAGGTCGGGGTGGTAGTGCAGGGTGGTTTCCAGGGGCATGGCGCTCAAGGCATGGAAGAACAAAGGGCCGCAGTGTGCCACCGATGGCCTGGCTGCCTGGGGCGCGCCGTGCCGCGTGCGGTGGCGACAGCTCAGTGCGGCCGTTGCCGCTGCCAACCCGGGGGCGCCTGCCACTGGCCGGCCCATTCCACGAACGCCTCCAGCGCCATGGGCCGGGCGATGCAATAGCCCTGGGCCTGGGCGCAGCCCAGTTGCTGCAGCATCTGGCCTTGCTCGATGGTTTCCACCCCCTCGGCGATCACACGGTAGCCGAAGGAGCGGGCCAGGCCGATCACGCCCTGCACGATGGCCAGGTCGCCGGGGTCGCCCATCATGCCGTGCACGAAGCTCTGGTCGATCTTGAGTGTGTCCATGGGCAGGCGGCGCAGGTAGGTCAGCGATGAATAGCCGGTGCCGAAGTCGTCCAGCGCAACGCTCACGCCCAGTTCGCGCAGGCGCGTCAGCGTGGCGGCCACGGCGCTGATGTCGTAGAGCGCGGCGCTCTCGGTGATCTCGATCTCGACCTGGCGCGCATCGATGTCGGGGCGCCCGGCCAGCATCTGGGCCATCCAGTCGGCAAAGCCGGGGTGCTGAAGGTGCAGGGCCGAGATGTTGATGCTCAGCGGCAGGGCCAGGCCCTGGCCGTTCAGGCGCCGGAGAAGGTCCAGGGCCGCGCCGACCACCCATTGGCCGAAACCGATCTCGAGCTCGGTGCCCTCCAGCAGCGGCAGGAAGGCCCCGGGCGGCAGCAGGCCGCGCTCGGGGTGCTGCCAGCGGGCCAGGACTTCGGCGCCCACCACGGCGCCGCTGCGCATGTCCACCTTGGGTTGCAGGTGCAGGATGAACTGAGCGCCGGCAATCGCCTCCTGCAGGTGCTTGCCCTGCTCGCGCTGCGCCACCAGGGCCCGCTCCTGCGCGGCATCGAACTGGTGGAAGCGGTTGCGCCCGGCCTGCTTGGCGGCATACATGGCCTGGTCGGCATGGCGCAGCAGGGTGTCGGCATCGGCCTCGTCCAGCGGGAACACGGTGTAGCCGATGCTGGCCGTGACGACCACGCGCTCGGTGTCCAGCGCGTAGGGGGCGGAGATGTTCTCCATCACCCGGGAGAGCATGCGTTCGCATTCGGCGGTGTCGGCCAGGTCGGGCAGCAGCATCACGAACTCGTCCCCCCCAAGGCGGGCCACGCTGTCGCCTGGGCGCAGGGCGCGCGAGAGCCGGCCTGCCACCATCACCAGCAGGCGGTCGCCCGCGCCGTGGCCCAGGCGGTCGTTCACGGGCTTGAAGCCGTCGAGGTCGAGGTAGCCCACGCCGAGCTGGGTGCCGCGCTCGCGCGCCTGGTCCAGGCACTCCTGCAGCCTGCGTGCCAGCAGCACGCGGTTGGGCAGGCCGGTGAGGGCGTCGAAGTGCGCCAGCTTCTGCAGCAGCACCTCCTGCTCGCGCTGGGGCGTCACATCGAGCGCCACGCCCAGCATGCGCAGGGGCTCGCCGCCCGCGCCGAAGCTCACGATCTTGCCCAGGTTGCGCACCCAGCGCGTGCCCTCGTGGGGGGCGGGCACCTTCCAGGTGGCGTCGAACGGCGTGGCGGGCCGCGCCGCGTGGCGCGCCACTTCGGCCGTGATGCGGTCGATGTCGTCCGCCGCCACCGCGCTGGTCCAGCGCACCGAGGTCTGGGCGATGGGCCCTGGCGTGCGGCCCTGCATGGAGGCCCAGCGGCTGTCGCCGGTGATGGTGCCGCGCTCCATGTCCCAGTCCCACAGGCCCAGGGAGGCGGCCGAGATGGTCAGCGACAGCAGTTCCTCGCGTTCGCGCACCTGCTCTTCCTGGCGCTTGCGGTCGGTGATGTCGTGCACCGAGAACAGCCAGCAGGGCTCGCCGTCGAAATCGATGGCGCGCATGGACTGCAGCACCGTCAGCCGGGTGCCGGGGCGGCCGTTGAGCGTCACCTCGTGGCTGGCCTGCGGGTCGGTCCGTTCAAAGGCCTGTATCAGCCGCTGGCGCTCCTCCTGGGTGAAGATGCCCAGTTGCACCGCCGTGCGGCCCACGGCCTCGGCGCGCGGTATGCCCAGCAAGGTTTCCCAGGCCGGGTTCACGTCCAGGTACTGCCCATCGCTGCGGCGCGACAGGCCCATGGGAAACGGCATGAGCTGGAAGATGCGCGAAAAGCGCTCTTCGGACTGGCGCAGGCGCTCGGTGGCGCGCTTGGCCTCGTCGATGTCCTGCATGACCCCGCGCACGCGCGTCACGCGGCCGTTCTCGATGACGGGCTCGCCCCGGGCGCGCACCCACAGCAGGTGCCCATCGGCGTGGACCACCTCCAGCTCCAGGCTCCACTCGGCGCGATCGAGGATGCTGGCGCGAAAGTGGTTGCGCAGCGTCTCGCGGTAGGCGGGCGCCACCATGCGGTCGATGTAGTCGGTGGGCAGGGGCGAGCCGGGCGGCATGCCGTGGATGTCAAAGCACACGTCCGACCAGTAGACCAGGCCCTTGCCGCGCACGTCCTCCCAGGCGCCCAGGCGCGCCAACCGGCCAGCCTGCTGCAGCAGGCTGTTGAGGGCGCGCAGTTCGTCGCTGGTGCGTTGGGCTTCGGTCATGTCGTGGAAAACGAAGACGAAACAGTTTTCACCATCCACAAGCACGGAGCGTGCCGACATCAGCCCCGGGATGCGCACGCCGCGCCGCTGCGCCACCAGGGGCAGGCGGTCCACCTTGCCGTGGCGCTGGTAGGTGTCCAGCAGGCGCTGGCGCTCCTCGTCGCTGGCCCAGATCCTGAGGTCGGTCGAGGTACGGCCCGCCACCTGGTCATGTGCCAGGCCGAACATCTCGCAGAAAGCCGGGTTCACGTCGACGTAGCGGCCGTCCGAGATACGGCTGATGCCCGCCGGATCGGGCAGCGTCTGGTAGAACGAGGTGTACTTGGCCTCGGAGTCGCGCAGCGCCTGCTGGGCCTCGCGGTGGGCGGAGATGTCCACGTCCATGCCGATCAGGCGCAGCGGCTTGCCGCTGGCATCGCGCAAGGACACCATGCCGCGCGACATGAGCCAGCGCCAGCGCCCGGTGGTATCGAGCACGCGGAACTCGGCCTCGTAGGTGTCTTCGAGCCCATCCATGGCGCGGGCGAGCCTGGCGGCATTGCGGTCCCGGTCGACGGGGTGGCGCAGGTCGTACCAGCGCTGCCACAGGCCAGGGGCCTTGAGCGCGTCGTCGCCTAGGCCGAACTGTGCGTAGAACCCGCCTTCGCAGCGGAACTGGCGCGTGTCCACGTCCCACTCCCAGCGCCCGCCGTTCAGGGAGTCCAGGGCCATGCGCAGCTGTTGCTCACGCTGGCCCAGTGCCCGGTGGGCCGACTCCATCGAGTCCATCGACTGGGCCTTGCTGATCAGCAGCAGGCGGCAGCCCCCCAGTACCAGGATGCCGGTTCCATGCTGCCAGGGAAGGTTTTCCCACCAGGTCACCAGATCCGGGCTCTCTGCCTGGGCACTGACTGCGGTGAGCACCAGGCCGCTCACCACCGGCAGACTCAGCGCCAGGCCCAGCATCTCCGGCCAGTTGCGCTTGTGCCGGTGGAGTGCCACCTGCCGCCACAGCGCCCCGCAGGCCCAGGCGCCCGCCAGGACCAGCGCCCCGGCGAGCGAGGGCGAGCCCTGGATCCAGGTGGCGGCGAGAAAAGCCAGGCCGGCGCAGAGGGCGGTGGCGCTTACGCCGAAGCACAGCGCCACGAAGGCGGTGGCCGTGGGGTAGGCCACCAAGGCGGTGCCGCTTGCCTGGAAGTTGAGCACGGCCAGCATGGCTGCCGACACCAGGCCCCCCGCCAGGCCGGCCAGCCACTCGGTGCGCCGTGAAGGAGCCAGCACCTCCCGGGGTGGCAACAGCGCCAGGCCCAGGACGGTCAGCAGCAACAGCAGGCTGCCTGCCAGCAAGGTGTTATGCGCCATGGTGCCCGCGGCCGGCCCCCTGTGCGTGCGAATGCTGGGCTGCGCATGCAGCGCGTGGCCAGACCGGCGCTGTAACGCTTGTAAGCAGATGAAAAACCGACGCAAGGCCCATGCGCAGAGTTTAGGGCCGATCCATGGGCTCCCGTGCCGGGGTGCGGGTCCTGACAAGCCCGATTGACAACAGGGGGCCCGTCGCGATGATGGACCCTTGGTGGCCGCGGGCCTGCCAGCCCCTCAGGCCGCCAGCAGATCCAGGGTTCGGGGCTGTGCGCCCTCGATGGCCAGCAAGGCGCCCTTGCGGTCCAGGCCACCGGCATAGCCGGTCAGGCTGCCATCGGCACCCAGCACCCGGTGGCAGGGCACGACCACGCTGATCGGGTTGCGCCCCACGGCGGCCCCCACGGCGCGCACCGCGCGCGGCCGGCCCAGCCCGCGGCTCAGGTCACCATAGGTGGAGGTGGCGCCGCAGCCGATGGCCAGCAGCGCGCGCCAGACTTCCTGCTGGAACGTGGTGCCGCCCGACAGGTCCAGCGGCAGGTCGAACGCGCGGCGCTCGCTGCGCAGGAACTGCTGCAACTGGCCCGCGGCCTCCTGCATCAGGGAATGGCCGGCCACCTCGGGCCAGGCGCCGGGGCCATCGAGCAGGGGCGTGGGCTGGTGCCGCTGGCCGTCGAACCACAGGCCGACCAGGCCCTGAGGAGATGCCGCCAGACGCACGGCGCCGAGCGGGGAGGTGGCGCGCGATTGCACCGTGGCGGGATGGAATTGCATGGAAGGGGTGCTCTCTCTATATAGATAGGCAGGTGGCCGCCGCCGTGTCAGGCACTGGGGGCACTGGGGGCCAGGGCCGCAGCCCCGGGCACGGGCAGTTCGGCCCAGGCCCGCAGCACGGCATAGCTGCGCCACGGGCGCCAGGCGGCCGAGGCCTCGGTGGCGGCGCGGGCCGGGTTCTTCTGGCCCTGCACGCCCAGGGCCTTGTGCAACGCCACGTCCCCCGCCGGGAAGGCGTCGGGCCAGCGCAGCACGCGCATGGCGATGTATTGGGCCGTCCAGTCGCCGATGCCGGGCAGGGCGCACAGGGCGGCCGTGGTGCCGGCCACGTCGGCACCCGCGTGCAGTGGCAGGGCGCCGCTGTCTACCGCCTGCGCCAATGCCACGATGGCCGCCTGGCGCTGGCGCACGATGCCCATCTGGCCCAGCACCTCGCCTTCGGCACGCGCCAGCACCGAGGGTGGCGGGAACAGCCGGGTGAGCTCGGGCCACGGTGTTTCGATGGGCTCGCCCAGGCGTTCCACCAGGCGCTGCCCAAGGGTGCGGGCCGCGGCCACCGTGATCTGCTGGCCCAGCACGGCGCGCACGGCCAGCTCGAAGCCATCGAAGGCACCGGGGACGCGCAGGCCGTCGCCCTCGGGAAAGCGTTCGTGCAGCACGGCATTGATGGCGCCGGGGTCGGCGTCCAGGTCCAGCATGGCGCGCACCCGGGCAATCACCACCGGCAGCACCGGGTACAGGCTGTCGCTGGTCTGCAGCAGCACCTGGTGCCGGGCGGTGTCGAACCGGGCACTGAGCCAGCCCGTGACCTCGGCGCCCCCGGTCACGGCCGGGGACAGGCGCACCGTGCGCCGCAGGGCCGGGGCGCCGTCGCCCGCCTGTTGCACCCATTCCACCCCGAGAAACCGGCGCCGCTCGAAGAAGGCGAGCAGCGCCGCCACGTCGAGCGGCGGCCGGTATGCCAAGCGCAGCGTGCCCGTGCTGGTGGCGCTGTGGGCGCTGCCATTCTTGCGCAGCTGGCCCGGTTGGAGCCCGTAGTGCTCTGCAAACGCCGCATTGAAGCGGCGCACGCTGCCAAAGCCGCTGGACAGGGCCACCTGGGTGATGGGCAGGGGGGTGTCGGTCAGCAGCTGCTTGGCCGTGAGCAGGCGCCGCGTCTGCAGGTACTGCAGCGGCGATACGCCCAGGGCCGCCTCGAAGATGCGGCGCAGGTGCCGGTCGCTCACGCCCAGGCGCTCGGCCAGCCGGGCGACGGTCGCCCCCTGGCTGTCCCGGGCCCAGCCTTCGGGGGCATCGAGCAGGCGTACGGCCTGCAGCACCAGGATGCCCGAGGCGTCCTGCACCGACCAGGCCAGGGATTGGGGGGCCAGCTCGGGCCGGCAGCGCAGGCAGGGGCGAAATCCCGCGCTCTCGGCCTGGGCCGCCATGGCGAAGAAGCGGCAGTTCTCGCGCCGCGGTGTGCGCACCGAGCAGACCGGGCGGCAGTAGATGCCGGTGGAGGTCACTCCCGTGAAGAAACGGCCGTCGAAGCGGGCATCGCGGGCTTGCAGTGCCAGGTAGCGGCCCTCGTCATCCGCCACCGGGCCGGTGGCGGTGCAAGGCTGGCCAGGAGAGAGCAGGGGGGTGGACATGGGGGGAATGATAGGCCGCGCCTACATCCGGTCTGGCCGTTTTCGGACATGTGCCTCGGGCAATCTGTATACGATGCTTCGCTGGAGCTGCAGGGGGCGCCCCCTACAATCCAGCGCACTGTTCCAACGCTCACCGCAAAGGCCCCCACGTGCAACCCACGCCCGCCATTTTCAAAGCCTATGACATCCGCGGCATCGTGCCGACCACCCTGAACGAAGACGTCGCCCTCGGCCTGGGCCGTGCCTTCGGCACGGCCGCCCGCGCCGAAGGCCAGACCACCGTGGCCGTGGGCCGCGATGGCCGCCTCTCCGGTCCGGCCATGTCGGCCGCGCTGATCCAGGGGCTGGTGGAGGCAGGCATGGAAGTGATCGATGTGGGCATGGTCACCACGCCGCTGCTGTACTTCGCGGCCAGCACACTGTGCCAAAGCGGCATCCAGGTCACCGGCAGCCACAACCCGCGCGACTACAACGGCTTCAAGATGGTGCTGGCTGGCCGCGCCATCTACGGTGAAGAGATCCAGTCCCTGCGCCACACCATGGAGCAGGAGAGCTGGCAGCTTTCGGCCGGCGGCAGCGTGCGCCATGTGGACGTGCTGCCCGCCTACCGCGAGCGCATCACCGGCGACGTGAAGCTTGCCCGCCCGCTGAAGATCGTCGTCGACTGCGGCAACGGCATTGCCGGTGCCACGGCCCCGGACATCTTCCGTGCCCTGGGCTGCGAGGTGATCGAGCTGTTTTCCGAGGTGGACGGCAACTTCCCCAACCACCACCCCGACCCGAGCAAGCCCGAGAACCTGCGCGACCTGATCGCCGCGCTGCAGGGCAGCGACGCCGAACTGGGCCTGGCCTTCGATGGCGACGGCGACCGCCTGGGCATCGTCACGCGAGATGGCACCAACATCTTCCCCGACCGGCAGATGATGCTGTTCGCCCAGGACGTGCTCACGCGCGTGCCCGGTGGCAACATCCTCTTCGACGTCAAGTGCACCCAGCGCCTGGCGCCGGCCATTGCCGCCGCGGGCGGCGTGCCGGTGATGTTCAAGACCGGGCACTCCCTGATCAAGGCGCGCATGAAGGAGCTCGACTCGCCCCTGGGCGGCGAGATGAGCGGCCACATCTTCTTCAAGGAGCGCTGGTACGGTTTCGACGACGGCACCTACGCCGGCTGCCGCCTGCTCGAGATCCTGAGCCGCCATGCCGATCCGAGCGCCGTGCTCAATGCACTGCCCACGAGTTTCTCGACGCCCGAACTCAACGTCTCCTGCGCCGAGGGCGAGCCGCACCGCCTCACGGCCGAGCTGCAGGCCCTGGCGGCCGGCAGCTTCAGCGCGCCTGCCCAGGTGAACACCATCGACGGGCTGCGCGTGGACTGGCCGGACGGCTTTGGCCTGATCCGCGCGAGCAACACCACGCCGGTGCTGGTGCTGCGCTTCGAGGGTCACACCGAGGAGGCCCTGGCGCGCATCGAGGCGGCCATGCTGGCGATGCTGCACAAGGTCAAGCCCGACGCCCGACTGGGCGCCGCCGCCCACTGAGCCCAGGCCTGACTTCCATCTTTGCGAACGCATTCTCCTTGACTACCCCCTTGTCTCCCGTGCTGTGCATCGCCGCAGCGCAATCGATATCCGTGCCTGGCGATGTGCAGGCCAACGTGCAGTCGCACCTGTCCATGGTGCTCGCAGCCGCGCGCCACGGCGTGCAGCTGCTGGTGTTCCCCGAGCTGTCGCTCACCGGCTATGAACCCACGCTGGCCGCAGGCCTGGTGCTCGGCGCCGACGATGCCGTGCTGGCGCCCCTGCGTGAGGCCGCTCGCAGCACCGGCATGGCGCTGGTGGTCGGGGCGCCCGTGGCCTCGCTCGCGGCGGGCGACAAGCCGGCCATCGGTGCCTGGGTGTTCGGTGCCGATGGCGCAGCCGCCCTGTACCGCAAGCGCTACCTGCACCCTGGTGAAGAGCAGTTCGCCAGCGCCGGTGGTGAAGATGTCCACGTGCGCCTGCTGGCGGGCCAGCCCACGGCGCTGGCCGTGTGTGCCGACACCACGCATCCCGAGCATGCCCGGGCCGCCCTGGATGCGGGCGCCTTCCTGTATGCCTGCGGCTCGGTGATCTCCGAAGGCGGGTACGCCAAGGATTCGGTCCAGTTGAAGGGCTATGCCGCCGATCTGGGCATGTCCGTGTTGATGGCCAACCATGGCGCTCCCACGGGGGGCTACGCTTGCGCAGGCCGCAGCGCCTTCTGGGCGCCCGGCGGCGCACAGGTGGTGGCAGCGCCTGGCGTGGGTGCCTGCCTGGTCATTGCCTCCCGCGAGGACGGGGCATGGCAAGGCCGCGTGGTCGAGGCCCCCGCGCAATGAGGCGTACCGCATGACCACCGCGCGCGCCCTGTATTCCATGGTGACCTGGGCGGCCCAGCCGCTGCTGCGCCGCAAGCTGCGCCGCCGTGCCGCGGCCGAACCGGGTTATGCGGTGGCGGTGGGCGAGCGCTTTGGCCGCTACCCCCAGCCCATCGACAGCCTGGTGCTGCACAGCAGCACCGATCCGCTGGGCCAGTTCGTCTGGATCCACGCCGTGTCGCTGGGCGAGACGCGCGCCGCCGCCATCCTGCTGGCCGAGCTGCGCGCGCAGCTGCCCGGCATGCGCCTGCTGCTCACGCATGGCACGGCCACCGGCCGGGCCGAGGGTGAAAAGCTGCTGCAGGCGGGCGATGTGCAGGTCTGGCTGCCCTGGGACACGCAGGGTGCCGTGCTGCGCTTTCTGCGCCAGTTTCGCCCGGCCATCGGCATCCTGATGGAGACCGAGGTCTGGCCCAACCTGGTGGCCGCGTGCCGCCAGCGTGGCGTGCCCCTGGTGCTGGCCAATGCCCGCTTCAACGCGCACTCGCTGCGCAAGGCAAAGCGAGTGTCGCCCCTGGCGCGCCCGGCCTATGCGGCGCTGACCGCCGTGTATGCCCAGACCGAGGACGATGCCGAACGCCTGCACGCCATCGGCGCCCAGGTGCACGGGGTGTTCGGCAACCTCAAGTTCGACGTGGTGCCCGATGTGGCACAGCTGGAGCTGGGGCGTGCCTGGCGCGTGCAGGCCATGCGCCCCGTGGCCATGCTGGCCAGCAGCCGCGAAGGCGAAGAGGCGCTGTGGCTCGAGGCGATTCGCGCCTGGAGCACCTCGCGCGCGGATGCCGCGCAACCCGTGCAATGGCTGGTCGTGCCACGGCATCCGCAGCGCTTCGACGATGTGCAGCAGCAGCTCCAGGCGGCCGGCCTCACGGTGTCGCGCCGCAGCACCTGGAGCCTGCTGCCCGAGCCGGCCGACGTGTGGCTGGGCGACTCGCTCGGCGAGATGGCCCTGTACTACGGCATGGCCGGCGTGGCGCTGCTGGGCGGCAGCTTCGCGCCGCTGGGGGGGCAGAACCTCATCGAGGCGGCTGCCTGCGGCTGCCCCGTGGTGCTGGGCCCGCACACCTTCAATTTTGCCGAGGCGGCCGAGCTCGCTTGTGCCGCTGGAGCGGCGCAGCGCGTGCCCGACCTCACCGCCGGCGTCGCGCAGGCCATGCAACTGGTGCGCGAACCCGCGCAGCAGGCGGCCGCCAGCGAGCGGGCGGCCCGCTTCGCACGCCAGCACCGGGGCGCAGCCCGGGCCACGGTGCGGGAGTTGCTGCAGCTGGTGCGCCGGCGCACGGTGGGGCGGCTCGAAGAAGACGCCGATGCCTGAGCCGCAGTCGCCGCCGCCGTCCATCCGCTCGGCGGTGGCGGCCGACGCTGCGGCCATCGCCGGCCTGATGGGGCAATTGGGCTACGAGGCCAGCGAGGCGCTGGTCGTCCGCAAGCTCGCGATCCTGGCCGTGCAAGCCGGCGACAACGTGCTGTTGGCCGAGGTCGATGGCCGTGTGGCCGGTGTCATCAGCCTGCATGTGCTCGAGCTTTTCCATGCCGAAGGCCGGATCGGCCGCATCACCTCGCTGGTGGTCGATGCCGGGCAGCGGGGCCGCGGGGTCGGGGAGGCGCTGGTGGCCGCTGCCGACCGCTTCTTTACCGGGCAGGGCTGTGTGCGCGCCGAAGTGACCAGCGGCGACCACCGGCCTGCGGCCCATGCGTTCTATGCGGCCCAGGGCTACGCGCCCGATGAACGGCGTTTTCTCAAGCGCTATACGGCGGTAAGCGGCTGAACGGGCGCGCTGGGCCGCGGTGCTCAGCATTCCTTCAGCAAGCCTTCACCGGGCGCCCAGGCTTCATTCCTATCGTGCCGGAAGACCGCAGCAAGGGGCTGCGGCCGAATCCAACCAGGTACGACATGAATCTTCACCATTTGCATCTCCGGCCTCCAGTGCCCGCCCGGGGGCGCCGCCATGCCGGGTGGCTGGTCCTTGGCATCGGTGCCGCGGCGGCGCTGGCCGCGTGTGGCGGTGGCGGACAGGGCAGCACCGCTTCCGGCAACGGCTACAAGGCCGAGATCCGCCGCACCGCCCATGGCATCCCCCATATCGAGGCCGAGGACGAGAAAGGCATCGGCTACGGCGTGGGCTACGCCTACGCGCAGGACAATTTCTGCCTGCTGGCCGAGCACTTCGTCACCGTGCGGGGCGAACGCTCGCGCTACTTCGGCGAGGGGGATGCGCCACAGGCGGGGCAGGGGACGCTCCCCAACAACATCGCCTCCGACCTGTTCTACCGCTACCACAACGACGAGGCCCCGCTGCGCGCGGCCTGGGGCGCCTACAGCGCGCCGGTCAAGGCGCTGTTCAAGGGCTTTGCCGCAGGCTACAACCGCTACCTGCGCGAAACCGGGGCCGCAGGCCTGCCAGCGGATTGCAAGGGCCAGGCCTGGGTGCGTGCCGTGGACGACACCGACCTCGTTCGCCTGATGCGCGACTACGCGGCGCTCAACGGAATCGCCGACATGGCGCCCTTCCTGGCCCAGGCCGTTCCGCCCGGGCTCGGCGCCAAGGCCACGCAAGCGGCCGGGCAGGCCAGGCGGCAGATGCTGGCGCGAAAGCCCGGCACGGGCAGCAATGCCATCGCGCTGGGCAGCGATGCCACCGACAACGGGCGTGGCCTGGTGCTCGGCAACCCGCACTTCCCCTGGGCCGGCGTGCTGCGCATGTACCAGCTGCACCTGACCATTCCGGGCCGCATGGACGTGATGGGGGCCAGCCTGCCGGGTCTGCCCATGGTGGGGATCGGCTTCACCCGCGATTTCGCCTGGACGCACACCACCAACACGGCGGCGCGCATCACCTTCCACCAACTGCACCTGGACCCAGCGGACCCCACGCGCTACCTGGTGGACGGGCGCAGCCAGGCCATGGAACGCAAGCTGCTGCGCGTGGAGGTGCGAGAGCCCGATGGGCGCATTGCGGCGCGTGAGCATGCCTACTACGCCACCGACTTCGGGCCGGTCCTGGTCCATGACCAGCTGGGTTGGGACCGCCAGCATGCCTACACCGTGCGCGACGCCAACACGGACAACCACCGGCTGGCCGACCAATGGCTGGCCATGAACCAGGCGCGTTCGCTCGACGAGATGAAGGAGGCCGTGCTGCGCATCGTGGGCAACCCCTGGAACAATACCCTGGCAGCGGATGCCGCCGGGCGCACCGTGTTCATGAGCGCAACGCCCACGCCGAATGTCTCCGAACAGTTGCTGGCGGACTGTCGGCCCGCCCGGGCCGATGCCCTGGAAGGTACGCCGGCCCCCGTGCTGCGGGGCGACACGGCCCGTTGCCAGTGGGTGCGCGATCCGGCGGCGCCGCAGGCCGGCATCGTTGCGGGCCGTGCCCTGCCGGTGCTGGAACGGCGCGACTATGTGCAGAACTCCAACGACAGCGCCTGGCTCACCAACCCCGAGGCCCCGCTCACGGGCTTTTCCCCGTTGCTGAGCGTGGCCGGAACACCGCAGGGGCTGCGCACCCGCCAGGGCCTGGCCTGGCTGCAGGCTGCCCTGCAGCCGCGCAACGGCCTGCCCACGCGGCGCGTGTCGCAGGACCAGGTGCAGGCCATGGTGCTGGACAACCGCGTCCACCTCGCCGAGCTGGTGCTGGACGACATGTTGTCGCTGTGCCCGGCTGCCATGGGGTCGGCCGAACTGGTGCAGGCCTGCACGGCGCTCAAGGCCTGGGATCGGACCGCCGGCCTTTATGCCGGGATCGGCTACGGCTACCTGGAGGACTTCGCGTTGTCCTTTTTGGGCACCATGCCGGATGTCTGGCGCGTGGCCTTCGACCCTGCCGACCCGGTGCACACCCCGCGCGGCCTGCGCGTGGAGCAGCCCGCCGTGGCGGCGCAGGTGCGCACCGCGATGGAGGCCGCCGTGCGCAACGTCGCCGCGCGCGGCTGGGTGCCGGGGCAGCGCTGGGGCGACATCCAGGGCGCGACACGGGGCGGGCGGCGCATCCCCGTGCCGGGAGGCAGTGATGAACTGGGTGTGTACAACATGATGGTGAGCTGGGATGTCACCGGCAATGGACAGCGCGAAGCCATCCACGGTACCAGCTACCTGCAGTCGGTCGGGTTCACGGCCGAGGGGCCGCGCGCCCGGGCCCTGCTGGCCTATTCGCAATCGACCAACCCGGGCTCGGCCTGGTTTGCCGACCAGACCGAGCGCTTTGCCCGGCGCGAATGGGTGGAGCTGCCCTTCACGCGCGCCCAGATCGATGCCCAGAGCAGTGGGGCGCACAGCGTGATAGCCGAATGAGGCCGCCCCGGCGGCTGGCGGATCAGCCGGCCGCCGGGCTGCCCGCCAGGGGCAGGGCGACCCGCACCTGGAGCCCACCGCTGGCGCCATCGTGCAGGCTGACATGGCCGCCATGCCGTGCCGCCACGTTCTGCACGATGGCCAGGCCCAGGCCACTGCCGCTCTGGGCCTGGTCGGGCACGCGAAAGAAGCGGTCGAACACGCGCTCGCGCCACTGCGCAGGAATCCCGGGACCTTCGTCGGACATCTCCAGCCAGGCTTCGGAGCCCTTGATCTGGAGCTGCACCGACACGGTGCCTCCCTGCGGGCTGTACTTGACGGCGTTGTCCACCAGGTTGTCGAGCATGGACGCCAGGCTTTCACGCTCGCCCAGCACGGTCACTGCCGGGGACTGCGCGAGCTCCAGCTCCACGCCGGCCTCGGCGGCCAGGCCGGCGAGCTCGGCCAGGCGGTCCTGCACCAGGGCGTCCAGGCGCAGTGGCCCGGGCGTGGCGGCGTCGGCGGTGGCATCGGCGCGCATGAGCTGCAGCAGCTGCCCGACCATGCGGGTGGCGCGCTGGTTGCTGCGCAGCAGGCTCTGCATGAGCTCGCGCTGGCGCGGGTCGGTGGACTGCTGGTGCAAAGCCTCCACGTTGACCCGCATGGCCGCCAGCGGCGTGCGCAGTTCGTGGGCGGCATCGGCGATCAGGCTGCGTTCGCGGGCTGCACTGCCCTGTACGCGTGCCAGCAGGGTGTTGATGCTGCGCAGGAAGGGCTTGAGCTCGGCATGGCGCGGCTGGAACGAGAGGGGCGCCAGGTCGCCGGGCCCGCGGGTGGCGATCTCTTCGCTCACGCGCCGCCAGGGTCGCAGCGCCGCGCGCACCGACCACCAGGCCGGGAAGGCCAGGAAGGGCAGGCTCACGAGCAGCGGCAGGATGTAGTAGCCGCGCGAGTTGAAGGTGATGAGCAGGCGTGGCAGGTCCGGGATGGCAATCGCCACCTCGGTGTCGGACGTGGTGGAGCGGCTGGTGCGCATGCGCCAGGTCTTGCCGTCCACCAGCACGTTTTCCACCGTGTCCAGCTGCCGGTTGCGCACCAGCGGCAGGTCGGGGGAGGAACGGTAGATGGCCTGGCCCTTGTGCCAGACGAAGAGCACCGGGGCGAAGCTGCCGTCCTCCACGCCATCGCCATACTCCGAACGCAGGGCGCGGTCGAAGGCCTTGAGGCCCTCGGCCTGCCGCTGTGATGCATCGGCGAGGTGGTCGGCGATCGACAGCGCCAGGCCGTAGACGGGCTCGCTGTTCAGCAGGTCGTTGTCGCCATGGGCGGTAAACAGCAGCGCCGCCATGAGGACCGTCCACAGGGCGGTCAGCACCGCCATCTGCGCCAGCAGCAGGCGCCGGCCCAGCGAGGGCTGCATAGAGCGCCGCAGGCGCGCCACCAGCCGGCGCATCACGGGGCCCCCGAAACGCCGGGCAGGGGCCTGGCGTCCACCACGTAGCCGATGCCGCGCACGGTGCGGATGAAGCCCGGGCCGATCTTGCGGCGCAGGTTGGAGACATGCACCTCCAGCGCATTGCTGCCGTTGTCCGGCCCGCCGGGCAGCACCTGCTCTTCGAGAAGCCGGCGCGTGACCACGCGGTCCACCCGCTTGAGCAGCAGTGCCAGCAGGTCGAATTCGCAGCGCGAGAGTTCGACCGGCCGGCCTTCCACGCTGGCGCGGCGGGTCGGTTCGTGCAGCGCCAGGCCGCGCAGCTGCAGGGTTTCGTCATCGAAGCCGAAGCTGCGCCGCGCCAGGGCGCGCACGCGCGACAGCAGTTCGGCCAGCGCGAAGGGCTTGACGAGGTAGTCGTCCGCCCCGTGGTCCAGGCCCTTGAGGCGGTCGTGCAGGCTGTCGCGCGCGCTCAGGATCAGCACCGGCAGGCGCTGCCGGTTGCGCCGCTGGGCGAGCAGCAGGTCCAGCCCGTCGCCATCGGGCAGGCCCAGGTCCAGGATGGCCATGTCGAACAGGCCGCTGTCGAGTTCGCGCCGGGCGTCGTCCAGGCGCCGCACCCAGACCACATCCAGGCCCTGGTCGGCCAGGGCAATGCGTATGCCGTTGCCCAGGTCCAGGTCGTCTTCCACCAGCAGCAGTCTCATGGGCCTTTCCTCGCAGCGTGTCGCCAGCCAAAAGGGCAAGTATCTGCGAGCAGGCGCGCTGGTCCTTCAGCTTGTCTTCAGCCAATCCGAGCCCGCGTTCAGGTGGGCCGTGAACACTGCCTGGGTGCTGGGTCCGCAGCCCGCTGCCAGTGGCAGGGGCTGCCAGCCACTTTCTTTCAACGGATGAACCAACAGGAAACCTGAAATGCAGAAATCATCGATCGCGTCGCTCCTCGTGCCCCTGGCGCTGTGCACGGCCATGGCCGGCCCTGTCCAGGCGGCCGAGCCGGCACCCCATACGGGCCTGTACGTCGGCGGCGCGGCAGGCATGTCGCGCTACCGGCTGGCCGATCCTGGCGCACCGGTGGTCAGCAAGGACCAGTCGGGCACGGGCATCAAGCTCTATGGCGGCTTGCGCTTCACCGAGAACTTCGGGATCGAAGCCGGCTACGCGCAACTGGGCCAATTCAGCGAACGCGTGCGCCAGGGCGGGGCCGAGGTCCACCAGCAGGGCAAGGGCCGCGTGTTCTATGCCGCGGCCACCGGGCGCATCCCGGTGACCGACGCGATTGCGATCAACGCCCGGGCGGGCATCGCCCAGGGGCGGGTGTCGGGCCACAACGTGCTGTCCGCCAGCGCCAATCCCATCGGGCGCGAGCGCGGGCTGATGCTGGGCGGTGGCCTGGAGTACGGCCTGTCGCGCCACCTGGCCGTCACTGCGGACTACGACCATTTCGGCAAGCTCTCGCGCGCCGCCAAGGGCGGCCTGGTGACGGTGGGGTTGCGCGCAAGCTTCTGAGCGCGGCGCTGCTCTGCCCCAGGCGCGGCACCGCTGCCGGTCGGCATGCAATAACCATTTGTGACACCGATCTGTCACAAATGCTTGCATCTGCGCTGCGAAAATCGGGCTTTAGAGTGGGTCCGACGCTGCGTGCGCAAGCTTTCTTCTTCCGGCAAATCGGTGCGGCACGCGTTGTCCAGGCAGGACGGCTGGCTGCTCATACGCTGGGCGAGCATGGCCCTGGCCGTGTGCGCCGTTTTTCTCATCTGCCTTTTGACCTGGCAGCGCCTGCGGGCGGAAGAGCAGTTGCTCGACAGCAATGCGCAGGCGCAGCAGCAAAGCCTGGCCACCATCGTCTCGGAAAACCTGACCCAGGTGATGGACCGGGGGCGCACGGTGGCTGTGGCCGCCGAGTCCTGGCTCAGCGGGGACCGCATGGAGGCCGAGCAGCGCCTGGTGAGCATGCTGGCCATCGACCAGATCTTCCTGAATTTCTCGCTCTACGACACCTCGCTGCGGCGCGTGTACAGCTCTTCGCCCACCGGCGCGGATGCGCCCACGCGCGAGGAGCTGCAGTCCATCGTGCTGGGCAGCGACCGCGCGGGCGCGCGGGCCGTGACCGTCCTGGTCTCGGTGCGCGCGCAGGAGAACCTGTGGGCGGTGCCGGTGCTGTTTCCCATTGCCGATGAGTACGGGGTCAGCAAGGGGTTCCTGCTGATCACCCTGGACATGGGGTACTTCCTCGGGCTGTACCGCAACATCGACATCGGGCGCAGCGGTGTCATCCGCATCCTCGGGCTGGATGGCACGGAACTGGCCGAGGCCCGTGCCGAGGGCCTTACCCACCAGCGCCAGCGGCGCAGGTTCAAGGAGTTCGCCGCGCTGGCGGAGGTGGCCGACGGGGGCAGCCTCGCGGGCGAAACGCAGGGCGCGGGCGGCCTGATCGCCAGCGCACGCCAGGTGGAGCGTGCCCCGTTCATCGTGGTGGTGAGCAAGGATCTGTCGGAGATCCGGGCCAGCCATGTGCGCAGCAGCATCCGCGTCTGGGCCAGCATCGCCGTGCTGGCCGGGGTGCTGGCCATCGCGACCTGGGGCCTCGCCCGGGGTTTTCGGCGCCAGCAAACGCTGTTCCTGGCACTGGTGAGCGCGGACGGCGAGAAGCGCTCGCTGATCGCGCAGCTTGAAGAGGAAAAGGCGCGGGCCGTGGCGCTGGCATCGTTCGACCACCTCACGGGGCTGCACAACCGGCGCCTGTTCAACGAACTCGCGGCCAGCCACCTGGAGGTGGCGCGCAGGAGCCGCAAGCACTACGCCCTGGTCTACATGGACCTGGACCGCTTCAAGTCCATCAACGACACGCTGGGACACCATGTGGGCGACCGGCTGCTGCAGGCCGTGGCGGAGCGGCTCAAGGGCGGCCTGCGCAGTGCCGACATCGTGGGCCGCATGGGGGGCGATGAGTTCGCCGTGCTGCTGACCGAGCTGGACTCGGCCGAATCCGTGGACGCCATCGCCACCAAGCTGCTGCACCAGCTGAGCCAACCCTACCTGGCGCTGGATGGCCATGAGGTGCAGACCAGCCCGAGCATGGGCATCGCCTTCTTCCCGCGCGACGGGCACGACGTGAGCAGCCTGTGCCGCAATGCCGACTCTGCCATGTATGCCGCCAAGCGCCTGGGACGCGGCTGCTTCTCGTATTACGACGCGGCGCTTCGGCCCCAGACCGACCGGGCCTTGCGGCTGCAGGAAGAACTGCCGCAGGCCATCGAGCAGGGCCAGTTGGTGCTGCATTTCCAGCCCAAGGTGCGGCTGTCGGATTACCGCATTGTGGGTTTCGAAGCACTGGTGCGCTGGGCCCATCCCGAACTGGGGCTTATCTTTCCCGGGGATTTCATCCCCCTGGCCGAGGAGTCGGGCCTGGTCCTGCCGCTGGGCAACTGGGTCATGCAGGCCTGCTGCGCCCAGCAGGCCCTGTGGCGGCAGCAGGGCGTACAGGTGGTGCCGCTCGCGTTCAACCTGTCCCCGCGCCAGTTGCGCGACGCCGGGCTTCCCCGGCGCATGGCCGAACTGCTCTTCGCACACGGGCTGGGGGCGGGCGACATCGAGATCGAGATCACCGAGAGCTCGCTGGTCATGGCCATCCAGGTGCTCGAAGAGCTGCAGCACATGGGCGTGGTGGTCGGTCTCGACGACTTCGGCAGCGGCTTTTCCAACCTGAGCCAGGTGCGCCATCTGCCCATCAGCAGCCTGAAGATCGACCGCTCCTTCATCAACGACATCCGCACCAGCAAGGAGGTCGGCGTGATCGTGACCTCCATCATCACGCTGGCGCACAGCCTGGGCATGCGGGTCATCGCCGAAGGCGTCGAGCTGCTCGACCAGCTCGTCCAGCTCAAGACCGCGGGTTGCGACGAGGTGCAGGGCTACTACCTGAGCCGCCCGGTGCCGGCCGACGATGCACTGCGCCTGATGAACCAACCGACCATCGTGCCCGAACCATGACACCCATCCTCTCGAAGCTGGCAGTGCTCTTCCTGGCCGCCTGTGGCGCCTTCTCCACCAGGGCGCAGGGCTGCGATGATCCCGCCGTGTTGCGCTTCGCATCCATCCCCAAGTCCGACGGTGCGCAGCAGCAGCAGACCATGCGCCCCCTGATGAAGGAACTGGAGCGCGTGCTGCAAAAGCGGGTGGAGGTCGCGCGCAGCAACTCCTATGGGGCCGTGGTCGAAGGCCTGCACTCCGGCAACGTCGATCTGGCCGAGCTGGGCCCCGCATCCTATGCCCTGCTCATGGAGCGCGGCTCCCCGGTCACTGCCTTTGCCACGCTCTCGCGCGGGCTGCAGGCAGACGCCGCGGCCCCGGGAACCTACCGTGCGGTTCTGGTGGTGCGGGCAGACAGCGGGTTCAGGTCGATCAAGGACCTTCGGGACAAGACCCTCAGCCTCACGGACCCTGTGAGCACCTCGGGTGCCTTGCTGCCCATGCAGGCGGTGATGAAGCTGACGGGCCAGCCCATGGAGAAGTACTTCAGCCGGGTCACCTACGCGGGCTCGCACCTGCGCGCGGTGGAGGCGGTGCACAAGGGCCTGGTCCATGCCGCGTTCGTCTCCAGTCGGCGGATGGATGAGTATGGCCAGCAAAAGCCGGGCTCCGCCAAGGAGTTTGCGCTGCTGTGGCAGTCGCCCCCCATACCGAACGACCCCTTCGTGTACCGCAGCACCTTGTGCCCCGCCATCGTGGAGAAGGTGCGCAGCGTCTTTTTCAGCGCAGGGCCTGCGCTGCAGCCCATGTTCAACGAACTGGGCGGCCGGCGCTTCGTGCCGACCTCGGACGCGGACTACCAGTCCATCCGCGAACTTGTGCGGCCCCAGTAGCTGGAAAGGCGCCCTTGGCGCTGGTCGTCCTTGGTCATTGTTTTGCCACAGCGCGATTACACAATGAAACACCTTGTCCACTCCCCGGCGCGGCCCGAAGGCTGCGTGGAATTCTGGAGGCCGAATGTCAGATGTTCACATGGTCATTTTTGTCTCGCAGCGCAATTCGCTGCGCAGTGTCCTCGCAAGGGCGTGCCTGGAGCACGTGAGCAAGGGGCGCTTTCGGGCCTACTCCTGCGGCCGGCCCGGCCTGTTGGCCCCCGGCCCGCATGAGCTTGCCTTGCAGGCCATCGACACCGCAGGCATTGCTTTGCGGCACGACCGGCAGTACGAATGGAACGAATTTGCCCGCCCAGGCGCACAGAGGGCGGATTTCGTTATCACCATGGACGAGGGTGTGCAGGGCATGACCCCGCGCTGGGCCGGCCAACCGGACACGGCCCTGTGGGCCTATCCGGACCTCGTGGGCGGGGCCACCGGCGAAGAGGACCCGCTCAAGGCCGCGAATGCGATGCTGATGTCGCTGCGCCGCCGGCTGGAAATCCTGTCCAGCCTGCCGATACGCGACCCGGACCGCGCCACTCTGCGCTCGGACGTCCGGGACCTCGCCTATCTCGCCTGAGGCCTTCAAAGGCCGCGGTTCCGAACGGGGCGCTGCAGCAACGACGCTGCCTCGCCCCTTTTCCTTTTCGGCTATCCATCTCCGTGCGCGCTACGCAAGAAACCGGCGCGGGCCAAGCCAGTGCCCCCGTGCAAGGGCCGCCAAGCTGCGCATGCGGCGCTTGGCTTGCGTGCACCGAGGGGCGTCCCCCTCCCAGATTGCGAAGCAATAGGAGGGAAGGGTGAAGGCGCGAGGCGCCTCAGGGGGTGTTTCTCTTACGTCCCCACCACGCCGCCATCGGCCTTGCGGATCACCACCGTGGCCGAGCGCGGGCGTCCGGCGGGGCGGTGCTCGGGCCAGTTGGAGAACTTGCGTGGCTCGGCAGGGTCGCTGCGCTCGCTCGGGCTTTCGCCGGGGTGCTGGATGTTGATGAACAGGGTCTTGCCATCGGGCGTCATGGTCGCACCGGTGATTTCGCAACCCGAAGGGCCGACCAGGAAGCGGCGGATCTCGCCCGTGCGCGGATCGGCCGCCAGCATGGCGTTGTTGCCCATGCGCGCCAGGTCGCCCTTGCCCATGGCCGAGGTGGACATGTCGGTCTGCACCCAGAGCACGCCGCGGCCATCGACCCACAGGCCATCGGGGCAGGCGAGCATGTCGCCCCTGACACTGCCCTTGGCATCGGCACGCTCATTGGCCGGGTCGCCGGCCAGGATGAAGTGGTCCCACTGGAAGCGCGCGCCATCGAAATCCCCGGCTTCCTTCCAGCGGATGATGTTGCCCATGCTGTTGTTGGCACGCGGGTTGGCGGCATCCACGCCAGGCTGGCCGGCCGTGCCGCGGTTGCTGTTGTTGGTCAGCGTGCAGTAGACGGAGCCGTCCTTGCCGATGGCGATCCACTCGGGGCGGTCCATCTTGGTGGCGCCCAGCAGGTCGCTGGCCTGGCGCGTCTTGATCAGCACCTCACCGGCATCGGCAAAGCCGTTGGCGGCCGTCAGCGGGCCCTGGCCATGGGTGAGGGCCAGCCACTGGCCGCTGCCATCGGCATTGAACCTGGCGACGTACAGCGTGCCATGGTCGAGCAGCTCGGCGTTCTCGCGGGCGCCGCCCTTGCGGATCTTGTCACGGCTCACGAACTTGTAGATGTACTCGAAGCGCGAGTCCTCGCCCGAATAGACCACGGCGCGGCCGTCCTTGGTCACGGCCACCGTGGCGCCTTCGTGCGCGGCGCGGCCCAGGGCCGTGCGCTTGACGGGGGTGGAGCTGGCGTTGAACGGGTCGATCTCCACGATCCAGCCGAAGCGGTTGGGCTCGTTGGGGTTCTTCGTGGCGTCGAAACGCGCATCGTGTTCGGCCCAGCGGTAGCCGGCGGGCTCGCCCTTGCGCAGGCCCCAGCGGGTTTCGTGGGCGTTGGGGGCATCGGGGCCCTTGAAGTAGTTGATGAAGTTTTCTTCGCAGGTCAGGTAGGTGCCCCAGGGCGTGATGCCGCTGGCGCAGTTGTTCATGGTGCCCAGCGGGCGCATGCCCTCGGGGTCGGCGGCCGTGCGCAGCATGGGGTGGCCGGCGGCCGGGCCGCCAAACGCCATGGGCGTGCGTGCCGTGATGCGGCGGGCCCAGGGCGAGGGGCGCACGATGTCCCACTGGCCATCGGCCTTCTGTTCCACCTCGATGACCGAGACGCCGTGTGCGGCCTGGGACTTGCGCACCTTCTCGGCGGTCCAGGTCTTCATGCCGTCGGCATGCAGCAGGCCGTCGTCGGTGTACTCATGGTTCATCACCAGCAGACCCTGGCGGCTGCCCTCCTGCGCATAGAAGTGGATGCCGTCGTGGTGCATGCCGAGCTGCGCTTCCTGCTCGGCGGCGGTGTTGGAGCCGTCTTCCTTGAAGGCCGGGTTCTCGCCCGACAGGCCCACCGGGTCGCCCCAGGGCGCGATGATCTGGGTCACATAGCCCTCGGGCACGACGATGCGGTCGGCCGTGCCGATGGGCACGCTCTTGAAACCCAGCAGCGGGCCGCTGGGGATGCTGGTGCCGCTTGCGCAACCGGGCAGCGACACGGCAGCCAGCGGCGCCAGCAAGCCTCCGACGGCCGATGCCAAGCCGCCGCCGAGCAGGGTGCGGCGGCGCAGCGCCGACACCTCGTGGATGCTCGGGTTGGCCGAGCGGTTGCTGTCTTCCATCGAATCGAAGTCTTTTGCCATGGAGAGTCTCTCAGTGGGGTGGGGCGGGATTGCTTTTTGGGGAAGGAGAAATTCATGCGCGCCGGGCTTGCAGCGTGTGGCGGTAGATGGCCTGGCCTGAGGCATCCTTGAGCTGCACGGTGAGCGTCCGGCTCCGGCTGTCGACGTCGAGCTGGCCGAAGAACTGCAGGCCTGCCAGGGGCGACAGCGTCTGGCCGGGCGGCGCGCCTTTGCTGAAGACGACCTGCGGACCGAAGGTGTTGTCCATGGGCAGCGGTGCGGACGTGCCGGCGTGGATGGGGCCGGCGACGAACTCCCAGAACGGCTCGAAATCGCGGAACTGCGCGCGCGCCGGGTCGTAGTAGTGGGCGGCGGCGTAGTGCACGTCGGCCGCGGTGAAGACCACGTTGTGGATGCGCTCGCGCGCCAGCTGGCGCAGCAGGCGCGCGACCTCCAGTTCGCGGCCCCGGGGCGGGCCATCGCCGTTGGCGCTGTTTTCCATGATCGGCTGGCCTTGCCCGTCCCGCAGCTGGCCGTCGCGCACCATCACGCCCAGAGGCATGTCCAGCGAGACGATCTTCCAGAGCGCGCGCGAGGCCTTGAGCCCACGCAGCAGCCAGTCCACCTGGGCGTTGCCGAAATACGCCGTGTCCGTACTTTCGCGGGCCTGCAGGTTGCTGCTGTTGCCACCCCGGTAGCTGCGCATGTCGGTCACGAACACGTCGAGCAGGGGCCCATAGGGGATACGCCGGTAGATGCGCTCGGCCTCGTCCTGCGCATGCCAGCGCATGGGCGCGTACTCCAGGAAGGCCCGGGTACCGCAGGCCTGCAGGATGCCCACCTGCTTTTCGGTGTAGTCGCTCCACGGGCCCAGGTCCTTGGCGGGGGACCAGTTGTTGGTCACCTCGTGGTCGCTCCAGTTCCAGACCTGGGCGACCTCGGCGTTGAATCGGCGCAGGGGTTCGTCCAGCAGGTTGTAGCTGTAGCAGCCGCGGAATTCTTCCAGGGTCTGCGCCGGTCGGCTGCGTGCCGGTGCCAGCGTGTTGCGCCACACCTGGCCGCCCTCGACGGTCTTTTCGGCCTGCAGTGGCGTGGTGGCGTAGATCGTGTCGCCTGCGTGGATGAACAGGTCGGGCTCCGCCTGGCGCATGGTGTCGTACATGCGCATGCCGCCCATGTCGGGGTTGATGCCGAAGCCCTGGCCGCCCGTGTCGGCCGACCAGATGACGCGCACCTGGCGGCGTGCGGCAGGGGCGCTCTGAAAGCGTCCCTGGGTCCAGTCGCTCGATACCCGGGGCCGCGCGGCGTCCTGGAACTGCACGCGGTAGAAGATGGTCTGGTCAGGTGGCAGCCCCGTGAGGTCCACGCGCGCGGTGTAGTCCGTCACGTCGAGCGCCATGGGGCCTGCAACGCAGCGGGGGTTGGCAAAACGGGGCGTCGTGTCCCATTGCACGTGCATGCGCGATGGCCGGTCGGTGGCGCTCCAGACCATGGCGCGGTCACGTGCCACGTCGCCGCTCATGGTGCCCTTGGCCAGGGCAGGGCGGTGCGCTTCGGCAATGACCTGTGCCGGGCTTGCCTGTGCCCAGGCGTTTGCCGCCAGCCATGGCGATGCCAGGATGCCGCTGGCGCCTGCGACCGAGCGCAGGACGGCCCTTCGTCTCAGCGGCGACCCTTCCAGTATTGTCATTGCCGGTTTTCTCGCGGTGTCCACAGGGCCGCGGGCGCGAGATGTCACGGCGCAGGGCATACCTGGAACCGCCAGCTTAGGATACGAATATGGCGAATTGATGACAGACAGGCGTGCCGCCAGGCGCCATCCTGGGGAACCGGGGTGTGTGCAGTTGCCATGGCACAGGCCCGTTCCGCAGGACAATACGCCATGGAAGTCGAATTCAAGTTCAGTATCCCGCCCAAGCGCCTGGCGGCCGTGAAGGCCGCCGCCCGGCGCGGTGCCTCCACCGCCATCCGGATGGAGGCGCGCTACTTCGATACCGCCGACAAGGCGCTGTCCTCGCGCGGCATCGCCCTGCGCCTGCGCAACGAGGGCGGGCAGTGGGTGCAGACCGTCAAGGCCATGGGCGATGGCCCGCTGGACCGCGAGGAACACAACGTCAGCCTCGACACCCCGCCAGCGCTGGCACGCCCGGCCCTGCATGCGGGCACCAAGGCCGGCGAGCGTCTGCGCGAGGCGCTGGACAGCGCGCAGGGCCCACTGCTGGAGACCTACCGCACCGAAATCGACCGCACCCTGCGCAACCTGGCCTTTCGCGGCGGTGTCGTCGAACTCGCGTTCGACTTCGGCCGTATCGTGGCCCATGGCGGCACGCCGCAGGAAAAGCAGGCACCGGTGTGCGAACTGGAGCTGGAACTCAAGGAGGGGCCGGTGGCCGGGCTCGTCGAAGTCGCCACCCAATGGGCGTCGCAGCATGGCCTGGTGCTGAACACGGTGTCCAAGGCCGAGCGCGGCGAGCGGCTCCTGGCGGCCCAATGGGCCCAGCCGCCATCCAAGGCGCGGCCCATGGTGGCCGGCGGCAGGCGCCGGCAATTTCTCAAGGGGCAAGCGCTGCAGCGCGCGGTGCTCGCCAATTGCCTGGCGCAGATCCTGGCCAATGCCAGCGAGATCGTGGAGGGCTCGGCCGGCCAGGAGCATGTGCACCAGCTGCGCATCGGCATCCGCCGGCTGCGCACGGCGCTGCGTGAACTGGATGCGTTGGCGCCGGGCCGCTTCGACCCCGCCTGGGAGCTGCCGCTGGTGGAGGTGTTCCGGCGCCTGGGCCAGCTGCGCGACCGGGAACAGGCCCTGGACACCATCGGTGCCGAACTGCGCGAGGCCGGAGCCCCACCATCCGGCAAGCAGGCCGCCACGGCCATGGCATCACCGCTGGACATCGTCGGCACGGCGGAATTCCAGGCGGTGCTGATCAGCCTCATGGGGTTCACGGCCCAGAACCACGGGACGGCTGCGCAGGAAGACGGGGCCCTTGGCGCCGGCAAGGCGCGCCGCTACCTGCACCAGCGCCTGCAGGCCCTGTGCGCCAAGGCGCACAAGGATGCGCGCCGCTTCGGGTCGCTGTCGTTCGACGAGCAGCACCGCGTGCGCAAGCGTTTGAAGCGCCTGCGCTTCCTGGCCGAATTCGTGGCGCCCGCCATGGAAGGCGATGCCGGTGATTTTCTCGCCAGCCTGCAACCGGCCTTGTCGGCGCTGGGCCGGCTCAATGACGAGCAGGTGGCCAGCGCGCTGTACCGCAGCCTGGCAGACCAGGATCCAAAGGCCTGGTTCGGTGTGGGCTGGCTCGCAGCGCGGCGCCCGTCTTCCGTCAAGGCCACGAAGAAGGCCCTCTCTAGGGTCGGAGAGGTTCCGCGCTTTCGCAAGCGGTAAAGCCGCCCGTCAGGGCGTGAGCAGCGCGTTGATGGCCTGCACGTCTTCGATGGTGAGCGTGCCGGCGGCCTGGCGCAGCTTGAGTGTGCCCAGCAGCACGTTGTAGCGGGCCTGGGCCAGGTCGCGCTTGGTCTGGAACAGCTGGCTCTGGGCGTTGAGCACGTCGATGTTGATGCGCACACCCACCTGGTAGCCGAGCTTGTTGGCATCGAGCGCGCTCTGGCTCGATGCCTCGGCGGCCTGCAGCGCCTGCACCTGGCCCTGGCCCGATTGCACGCCGAAGAAGGCGGCACGCGTGGCCTGGGCGACATTGCGGCGCGTGGTCTCCAGGTCGGCGCTGGCCTTCTCTTCGAGGGCCAGGGTTTCCTTGACGCGGTTCTGCACTGAGAAGCCGGCGAACAGCGGCAGGTTCAGGGCCAGGCCCACGCTGGCGTTGTTGGTGCGGCTGTTGATGCCCGGGGTGGTGATGGTGCCCGTGGGGTTGCGCTGGATGTTGTAGCCGGCCTGCAGGTCCACGGTGGGCAGGTGGCCGGTCTCGGCCTTCTTCGTTTCCAGGCGCGCGATGTCCAGCGCGATGGCCGCCTGGCGCACGCCGGGCTGCAGTTCGCGGGCCGTGTCCACCCAGGTGATGACGTTGTCGGGCTGCACGGGCGGCAGCTGCAGCGGCAGTGCCAGGGGCTTGGGCTGGGTGCCCGTGACGCCCACCAGCTGGTCCAGTGCCAGCTTCTTCACGCGCAGGTCGTTCTCGGCGGCGATCTCCTGGGCAATGACCAGGTCGTAGCGGGCCTGGGCTTCGCGCGAATCGGTCACCGTGGAGGTGCCGACCTCGAAATTGCGCTTGGCCGAAGCCAGTTGTTCGGACACAGCGGCCTTCTGCGCCTGCACGAAGGTCAGGGTGTCCTGCGCGGCCAGCACGTCGAAATAGGCCTGGCTCACGCGCACCAGCAGGTCCTGGCTGGCCGCGTCGAGCTGGGCCTGGGCCACATCCACGCCGCGCTGGGCCTGTTCCAGGTTGATGCGGTTGGCCGGGCGGTACAGGGGCTGCGAGGCATTCACGCCCAGGGTCTGGGTGGTGGCGGTGCGCTCGATGGGCGGGCGGCTCACATCGGTGTTGGCGCGCGAGACACCGGCCGACAGGCCGGCGCTGGGCAGCAGGCCGGCACGGGCCTGGTCGGCCCTGCGGGCCGAGGCGTCCAGCTGCAGCCGGGCCGACTGCCAGGCCGTGTCATAGGTGCGCGCAGACTCCAACAGCTCCGTCAGGCTCTGGGCCTGTGCGGGGACACACAGGGCAGCGCCCAGCGCCAGTGACAGGGGGAGTAGCCGGAACGAAGTCATGGATGCCTTTCAGGAATATCTGCATGTCGGGTGGGACGAAGGAGACCGGGGCTTCAATAGCGGGGAACGGCCGGGTCGTTCTCATGCGACCAGGCGTCGATGCCACCGCTGATGTTGGCCAGCCGCTCGAAACCCTGCTGCTCCAGGAACGCTGCCACGCGCAGGCTGCGGGCGCCGTGGTGGCACAGGCAGGCAATCGGCGTGCCCGCGTCGCGGGCGGCATCGAGTTCGGCCAGGCGGCCCGTGAGCTGCCCCATGGGGATGGCCACCAGCTCGAAACCGTCAGCGCGTACGCTGGCCGTCTGCAGTTCCCAGGGCTCGCGCACATCCAGCACCACGGGCCGGCTGCCATCGGGGGCGGTGGCGAACCAGGCGGCGAGTTGGGCGGGGCGGATGTGCTCGATCATGCAAAAAACTCCAGAAAAGGCGGATCAGAAAGTGAAGCCGGAGGGTTCGGGGAAGTTCACCAGGCGTGGCGCGATGGTGTCCCAGGGCGACGTGGTGTCGAAGCGGTCGCCGGTGCGGCGGATCAGGGTGAAGCGCATCACGGGCTCGCTGCCCACGATGGCGCCCAGGCGGCCGCCATCGCGCAGTTGCGAGAGCAGGGCGGCAGGCACTTCGGCCACCGAGCCGCTGAGCACGATCACGTCGAAGGGGCCGTCGCCAGCGCCCAGCGAACCGTCGGCCAGGCGCACTTCGGCGTTCTGCACGCCAGCGCTCAGCAGGTTCTCGCGCGCCATCTCGGCCAGCTCGGGCACGATCTCGAGCGTCACCACCTGCTGGGCACGGGCGGCGAGCAGGGCGGCCATGTAGCCCGAGCCGGCGCCGATTTCGAGCACGCGGTCGGTCGGCTTGATCGCCAGGTCCTGCAGGATGCGCGCTTCCACGCGCGGCTGCAGCATGCTGTGGCCGGCGCGCACGGCGTCTTCGGCATCGCTGCCCTGCAGGGGCACCTCGATGTCCATGAAGGCCATGCTGCGGTAGGCGGGCGGCACGAATTCCTCGCGGCGGGCCACGGCCAGCAGGTCCAGCACGTCGGCGTCGAGCACGTTCCAGGGACGGATCTGCTGCTCGATCATGTTGTAGCGGGCCTGGGCGACGGGGTCGCTGGTGTTGGCAGACGTGTTCAATGGCATGTTCATGGGGTTCTCCGTGGGGCGGGTGTCAGGACAAACCCTCGATTTTACGGGCCTCTGGCGCTGCCTGGCCGCGACCCATGCGCGCCAGGGCCCAGCGCGCCAGATCGTCCATGTAGCAATACACCACCGGCACCACCACCAGGGTGAGCAGCGAGGAGGTGATGACCCCCCCGATCACGGCCTGGCCCATGGGTGCGCGTTGCTCGGAACCCTCCGACAGCGCGAAGGCCAGCGGCACCATGCCGAAGATCATGGCCAGCGTGGTCATGAGGATGGGGCGCAGCCGCACGCGGGCGGCCAGCAGCAGCGCGTCGGCACGGGGCAGGCCGGGCACGGTGGCGCCGGTATCGTCGGTGTGCTCCTCGCGGGCGCGGATGGCAAAGTCCACCAGCAGGATGGCGTTCTTGGTCACCAGGCCCATGAGCATCACCACGCCGATGATGGAGAACATCGACAGGGTGGAGCGGAACATCATCAGCGCCAGTACCACGCCGATCAGCGTGAGCGGCAGCGAGGTCATGAGTGCCAGCGGCTGCAGAAAGCTCCTGAACTGGCTGGCCAGGATCATGTAGATGAAGACGATGGCCAGCACCAGGGCCGAGATGGCGTAGCCGAAGGATTCGGCCATGTTCTTGGTGGAGCCGCCGAACTGGTAGCGGTAGCCGGGCGGGAAGTTGACTTCTTCCAGCGCCTTCTTGATGTCGGCCGACACCTCACCGGCCGAACGCTGCGACACGTTGGCGTTGATGGCCACCTCGCGCGTCAGGTCGCGGCGGTTGATCTGGTTGGCGCCGGTCGATTCGGTCACGCTGGCCACCTGGTTCAGGCGCACGATGCGGGTGGTGCCATCGGCGCTGCTCATGGCAAAGGGCAGACGCTCCAGGTCCTGCGGGGCGGTGCGGGCTTCGGGCGCCAGGCGCACGTTCACGTCGTAGGTCTGGTCGTCGGGCGCGCGCCAGTTGCCCACCGTGGTGCCGGCCACCAGGGTGCGCAGCGATGCCGCCATCTGCGCCACCGACAGGCCCAGGTCAGACGCCGCATCGCGCTTGATATCGAGGGCGATCACCGGCTTGTTGGGCTTGGCGCTGGTGTCGAGATCCACCAGGCCCGGGATGCCGCGGATCTTCCCGGTCACGGTGGCCGTCAGGCGTTCGAGCTCCTGCAGGTCCGGGCCCTGCAGCGAGAATTCCACCTGCTTCTGGCCGCCCACGGCGTCGAGCAGGCCCACGTGGGTGACGGTGATGCCGGGCACGGTCTTCAGGCGCTCGCGCAGCACGTCGGACATGGCGTCCACGCTGCGGCTGCGGTCCTTGCGGTCCACCAGGCGCACGTAGATGTTGGCGTAGATCTTGCCCTGGGCGTTGCCGGTGTTGATGGTGGACAGCGTGTATCGCACCTCGGGCATCTCGTGCAGGATGGCCTCCACCTGGGCGGCCTTGGCCTCGGTGGCCTCGAGCGAGGAGCCCACGGGCGTGTAGAAATTGATCGAGGTCTCGGAGAAGTCCGCCTTGGGCACGAACTCGGTGCCCAGCAGCGGCACCATGAAGATGCTCAGCACGAAGATGGCCAGCGCAATCGCCATGGTGGTCAGCTTGTGCACCAGCGACCAGCGCAGGATCTGCTGGTAGCCCTCGGCCAGGGCGTCGGTGGCGCGGTCGAACCAGCCCGTGACCCGGCCGATGGTCTTGTCGTAGAAGGTGACGGGCTCCGTCTTCTGGCCATGGCTGTGGATGCTCGGGTCGTGCCAGATGCTCGACAGCATCGGATCGAGCGTGAAGCTCACGAACATCGAGATCATCACTGCCGCGACGATGGTGATGCCGAACTCGTGGAAGAACTTGCCGATGATGCCGCCCATGAAGCCGATGGGCATGAACACCGCCACGATGGAGAGGGTGGTGGCCAGCACGGCCAGGCCGATCTCCTGCGTGCCGTCCATGGCCGCGTTGTAGGCGGACTTGCCCATCTGCACGTGGCGCACGATGTTCTCGCGCACCACGATGGCATCGTCGATCAAGAGACCCACGCACAGGCTCAGCGCCATCAGCGTGATCATGTTGATGGTGAAGCCGAACATGTTCATGAACAGGAAGGTGCCGATCAGCGCGATCGGCAGGGTCAGCCCCGTGATCACCGTGGAGCGCCAGGAGTTCAGGAACAAAAAGACGATCAGCACCGTGAGGATGGCGCCCTCGACCAGCGTCTGGCGCACATTGTTCACCGCCACGCGGATCGGGCGGGCGCTGTCGCCAATGGTTTCCAGGCGCACGCCGGGCGGCAGCTGGTTGCGCAGCTCGACGACGGCCGCGTTCAGGCCGTCCACCACCTCGATGGTGTTCTCGCCCTGCGACTTCTGCACCGACAGCAGCAGCGTGCGCTGGCCGTTGTATAAGGCCAGGCTTTCCACTTCCTGGGCGCCGTCGTTGACGCGCGCCACCTGGTCCAGGCGTACGGGGGCGCCGTTCTTGCGCGCCACGATGATGCGGCCGAAGTCCTCGGGGCGTTCCATGCGGGCGTCGATCTGCACCACGCGCTCCTGCGCCAGCGAGCGGATGGCGCCCACGGGCAGGTCCTGGTTCTCGTTGCGCACGGCATTGGCCACCTGGTCGGGCGTGACGCCGAAGGCTTCGAGCGCCTGCGGGTTCAGGTAGATGTTGATCTCGCGCTTGGTGGCGCCCACCAGGTTCACGGCGCCCACGCCGCGCACGTTCTCCAGGCGCTTCTTGAGGATCTGCTCGGCCCAGGTGGTCAGCTCGACCGCGCTGCGCGTGGCGGCGCCGTCCTTGGCGGCCTTGTCGTCAGGCAGCACGGCCAGCGACCACACGGCACGGCTGGCAGGGTCGAAGCGCAGCACGCGTGGCTCCTTGACCTCGGTGCGCAGCAGCGGGCGCACGGTGGCTACCTTCTCGCGCACGTCCTCGGCGGCCTTGCGGCCATCGATGTGCAGCTGGAACTCGATGATGACGACGGCCATGCCCTCGTAGCTGCGCGAGGTCAGGGCGTTGATGCCGGCAATCGAGTTGACGCCTTCCTCGATCTTCTTGGTGACCTCGCTCTCGACGATCTCGGGCGATGCGCCGGGGTAGTCCACCGTGACCACCACCACCGGGAAGTCGATGTTGGGGAACTGGTCGACCTTCAGGCGCTGGTACGAAAACAGGCCGAGCACCACGATGGCGAGCATCACCATGGTGGCGAACACCGGGTTCTTGAGACTGACCTTGGTGAACCACATGGCGTGTCAGGGCGCGGGGCGCGTTGCAGGGGCGGAGGCCGCAGCCACGGGAGCGGAAGGCGTTGCCGCCGTGGTGACGGCCGTGCCTTCGCGCAACTGCCCCATGCGGCCGGAGACCACCACCGTGCTTTCGGGCGCGCCTTCGACGGCAACCAGGGTCTGGCCATCGACCACGGCGCGCGCGCCGGTCTTGACCGGCAGGTAGGCCACCTTGCCGTCCCGCACCGCCTGGATGTAGGGCGCGGGCTTGTCGGTGCGCACCGCATCGAGCGGCACGGTCAGCACGTCGGCGCGGCCGGTGTCCAGCAGGCCCTGCACGAACAGGCCCTGGCGCAGGGCGGGCGCACCGCGGTTCTGCGCGATGGCGAGGTACACGGGTACCGTGCGGCTGCCGGCCTGGGCGCTGGGGTTGATGCGCGCCACCGTGGCCACCACGGGCTCGGCGCTGCCTTCGATCTGCAGCTGTGCCTTCTGGCCCACGCGCACGGCCAGCGAGTCGGCCGGGCTGAGCAGGGCTTCGAGTTCCAGGCGCGAGAGGTCAACGACTTCCAGCACGCGGCCATCGATGGGCATGCGCTCGCCGGGCTGGGCCAGGCGCTGCGATACCTGCCCCGTGATGGGGCTGCGCAGCACGGTGTCTTCCAGCGACTTCTTGGCCACGTCGGCGGCGGCCAACGCGGCGCGGTAGGTCGACTGGGCCGATTCCAGGCTGGCCTGCGAGGTGACGAGTGCCGTGGCCGAGATGAAACCCTGGTTCACCAGCGCCTGGTTGTTGGTGACCGTGCGCTGGTTGATGTCCACCTGCGCCCGGGCGGCGTCGGCCTGCTGCTGCGCCTGGCGCAGGCGGGCCTGGGATTCGGTGGCGTCGATGCGGGCCAGCACCTGGCCGGCGCGCACGCTGTCGCCTTCGCGCACCGTGAGGCCCTGCAGCTCGCCCGCCACCCGCGCCTTGACCATGGCCGATTCGGTGGCGCGCAGCGAGCCGGACACGGGCACGCCCAGCACCAGGCTCCTGCGCACCACGCCCACCAGTTCGCTGGCGGCCAGCTGCATGGGCGCCTCGGCGCGCTGGCTGGCGGCCTGTGCCAGGGCTTTTTGCTGCTGCTGGCGTGCGGCCATGGCGCGCCATGCTCCACCGCCCACCAGCACGACGACGGCGGCCGCAGCCAGCCAGGGAATCCAGCGTTTCATGGGTCAGACCGCAGAAGAAGAGGGAGGAGGGGAGGAGAGGGCGGGGGCGAAAGGCCCCGTTTCCGGGCGGGCGCACAGGCCGTACAGCACGTTGTCTACCTGGGCGTCGATGAACTTCTCGGGGCCAAGCTCCAGTGCATCGGGCATGCAGGCGCCCATGGAGTGCTTCCACAGCATCAGGAAGATCATCGGGGCCATCACCACATGCACGGCGTAGTCGAGGTTCACGGCACGGAATTCGCCGCGGTCCATGCCACGGCGCAGGATGCGGCGCACCAGGTCCTGCCCGGGCCGGATCACCTCCTGCTGGTAGAAGACGGTGATCTCGGGGAAATTCTGGGATTCGCTGAACATCAGCTTGGTGATGCCCGACGCCTTGGTGGCGCCGATGCGCTCCCACCAGACCTGGTAGCAGTGGCGCAGCAGTTCGCCGGTCGTGCCTTCGAAGGTTTCGAGCTCATGGCTCCATTCCTCGAAGCGGCCCGCGATGTTCTGGCGCACCACGGCCTTGAACAGCTCTTCCTTGCTCGGGAAGTAGAGGAACAGCGTGCCCTTCGATACGCCTGCGCGCGCCGCCACATCGTCCACCCGGGTCGCGGCAAAGCCTTTTTCGACGAACAGATCGAGCGCGGCCTCCAGCAATTCGCCGGGACGCGCTTCCTTGCGGCGCTCGCGTTTGGTGCCGGCAGAAGGGGTGGTGGGGACAGTGCTCAAGGGGCTTTCTAGTTAATGACTGACTGGTTAGTAATATAACAAGTGCACCTCCCCCAGTCAATTGATCGATGGCTGGGCGAGACAAAAGACCGGGGGGTTGTTGCCCCCTTCGGGTAAACCCTTGGAGCAGGGCGCGCGCTCCCTGAAATCACGCTGGCGGGCTCGCGGTGGGGTGCTCCACGGCGGTGCGCCGTGTCCGTCCAGGCCCCGACCCAGTGCGCGATCGTGCTCCAAAAAAGGGAGCGCCTTGCAGCCGGGCGCTATCGGGTACAAATGTCCCTAAAACAGGACCAAATGCCCTTAAATGTCTCATTGACAGGACATTAGGGATGTTTGACGATGGCCCCATGTCACCGAAGCTGCCGCTGCCCAAGTACCACCAGATCTACCTGGTGCTGCGCGAGCAGTTGCAGGAAGGCTGCTTTGCCGCAGGCCTGCCGGGCGAGCTGGCGCTGATGCAGCAGTTCTCCGTGGCCCGCGTGACGGTGCGACGCGCACTGGAACTGTTGCAGGGCGAAGGCCTGATCTCCCGCCAGCCGGGCAGGGGCACCCGGCCCGTGCCCCAGCCCGACGCGGGGCAGGGTGGCCAGGAGGGCCACCCGCACAGCAACCGCGCCCAGCTCACCGGCCTGCTCGAAAACCTGGTCAGCATGGGCCTGCGCACCTCGGTCAAGGTGCTCGACGTGGAGACCGTCACGGCCTCGCGCGCCGTGGCGGGCGCCCTGCAGATCGCCGTGGGCGACGCCGTGCAGAAGGCAGTGCGGGTGCGCAGCACGCGCGAAGGCCCGCTCTCGCACATCACCACCTATGTGCCGGCCGACATCGGCCGCCAGTTCGGCCGCCGCGAGCTGGCCCGCAAGCCCATCCTGGTGCTGCTGGAGGAGTCGGGCGTGAAGGTCGGCCGTGCCCACCAGACCATTTCCGCCCGGCTGGCCGACGCCGTGGTGGCGCGCCACCTCGACGTGGCCGTGGGCTCGGCCCTGCTGGCCGTGCGGCGCCTGATCTACGACGACCAGGAGCGGCCCGTGCAGTGGCTGCATGGCCTGTACCGGCCCGATCGCTACGAATACGAGATGCAGCTGTCCCGCGTGGGCAGCATCGATGCCAAGGTCTGGGTCAGCAAAGAGCTGTCGGCCCAGTTCCATTGACGAAACCAACGACGACCACCCCCGACCCCACCCCAAGGAGCACGCCCATGAGCAACCGCCGCCATTTCCTATCCCAGTCGGCCGCCGCCGCATCGGCCCTGGCCTTCCCCCTGGTGGGCGGCGCGCAGGCCAAGGCGGTCAAGGTGGGGGTGCTGCACCCGGTGACGGGGGCGCTGGCCTACTCGGGCCAGCAGTGCCGTGAGGGCGCGCTCATGGCCATCGAGGACATCAACAAGGCCGGTGGCATCAAGTCCCTGGGCGGTGCGAAGCTCGAGGCCCTGCTGGGCGATGCGCAGTCGCAACCCCAGGCCGGCGCGGCCGAGATCGAGAAGATGAACGAGGCCAGCGTATCCGCCGTGGTGGGGGCGTTTGCCTCGGCCATCTGCCTGGCCACCACGCAGGCCGCCGCCAAGTACAACCTGCCGCACATCGTGGATGTGGGCGTGGCCGACCAGATCGTGGAGCGCGGCCTGAAAAACACCTTCCGCTTCGGCCCTGGCTACAAGAAATGCGCCGAAACCGCCGTGGCCAACCTGCACGTGCTCAACACGGCGGCCGGCAAGCCTGCCAAGACGGTGATGATCATCCACGAGGAGTCGCTGTTCGGTTCGGGCACGGCCCAGTTGCTGGCGCGCGAGCTGCCCGGGTACGGCTACGAAGTCAAGGAGGTCGTCAAGCATGCCAACCCCACGCGCGACTTCAACAACATCGTGCTGCGCATGAAGGCGATCAACCCCGACATCGTGATCCCCGCCAACTACTACAACGAGTACGCGCTGCTGGTGCGCACCATGCAGCAGCAAAAAGTCACGCCCAAGGCCATCTACTCGGTGCTGGGCGGCGCGGCGTCGAGCTACAAGTTCGTCAAGGAGTTTCCGGACGCGGCCAACGGCATCATCGACTGCAACCACTGGTTCAACCCCAAGGACAAGCGGGCGCAGGACCTCAAGAAGCGCGTGGAAGCCAAGGGCCTGTTCTTCAGCTACGAGCTGTTCATGACCTACACCAGCATGTGGCTGCTGGCCGATGCGCTGGAGCGTGCCAAGTCCACGGACCGCGCCGCCATCATCGACGCGCTGGAGAAGAGCACGTTCGCCGACCACATCATGCCGTACGGCCCCACGAAGTTCGTGGCCGGGCAGAACCAGGGTGCCCAGCCGCTCATGACCCAGGTGCTCAAGAACGACATCAAGGTCATCATCCCGCGCGACTACCGCGAAGCGGACCCGCTCTTCCCCCTGAAGGCCTGAGAGGGGAAGACCATGCCTTCATCCGTTGCTCCGGCGCCAGAAAGCCTGGCGCCAGGCCACGCCTTTGCCTGACGTGCCGCAGACCCCGCACCCATGTTCGAGCTCAGCATCCTATTTCCCTCGGTCCTCAACGGCCTGACGACCGGCGCGGTCTACGCGCTGATCGCGCTGGGCCTCACGCTGATCTACGGCGTGCTGCACATCATCAACTTCGCGCATGGCGCGTCGCTGATGCTGGCGCTGTACGCCGTCTACCTGCTCAAGCAGCACTGGGGGATCGACCCCTACCTGGCGCTGCCCATCCTCGTGCCCGGCATGTTCGTGCTGGGCTATGGGCTGCAGCGCGTGGTCATCAACCGCGCCAGCCATGGCAAGGACGAGAACATCCTGCTGGTCACGCTGGGCATCTCCATCGTCATGGAGAACCTGGCGCTGCTGTTCTTCAAGTCCGACACGCGCACCATAGAGACCGCCTACACCCTGACCACCGTGGCCATCGGCCCGGCCATGATCGCGCTGCCCAAGCTGGTGTCCTTCGCCGGGGCGCTGGTGGTCTCGGGCCTGCTGCTGTGGATCGTCGGGCGCACCGACCTGGGCCGCGCCATCCGCGCCGTGGCGCGCGAGAAGCACGGCGCCAAGCTCATGGGCATCCACGTGGACCATGTCTACGCCATGAGCTTCGGCATCGGCCTGGCCTGCCTGGGGGCGGCCGCCTGCTTCCTGCTGCCGGCCTACTACGTCAACCCGCAGGTGGGCAGCGGCTTCGTGCTGGTGGCCTTCACCATCGTCGTGCTCGGCGGCATGGGCAGCTTTGCCGGGGCGCTCGTGGGCGGGCTGCTGATCGGGGTGGTGGAGTCGCTCGGCGGCCTGTTCCTCGGTGAGTCGCTGGGGCAGATCGGCATTTTTGCCATCTTCATCGCCGTGCTGCTGTTCCGCCCGCAGGGCCTGTTCGGAGCCCGGCAATGAAGCAGCTCGCATCCATCGCCTTGTTCGTGCTGGCCGTGTCGGCCATCACCCTTGCGTCCGATTCCGGCGTGCTGCTGAACTTCCTCATGATGTCCCTGTACGCGGCCCTGCTGGCGCAGGCCTGGAACATCCTGGGCGGCTTCGGCGGGCAGTTCTCGTTCGGTCATGCGCTGTTCTTCGGTACCGGCGCCTACATCCAGGCCATTGCGCAGATGCAGGGCGGCATCAATGCCTGGCTGGCCTTGCCCATGGCGGTGGCCGGCAGCGCGCTGGTGGGGCTGTTCGTGGGCGGGCTGTCGTTCCGCTACGGGCTCAAGGGCTCGTACTTCGCGCTGGTCACGCTGGCCTTTGCCGAGGTGTTCCGCATCCTGGCGCTGTCGGTGCCGTTCACCGGCGCGGGCGTGGGGCTGATGCTGCCGCTCAGGGAGTCGCTTGGCAACATGCAGTTCGGTTCGCGCAAGGGCTATGTGTTCCTGGTCCTGGCGCTGGTGACCCTGGCGCTGCTGGTGAGCTGGTGGCTGCGCAATTCGCGCTTCGGCGCCTGGCTGCAGGCCGTGCGCGACAACGAGGACGCGGCGCGCGCCATCGGCGTGAATCCGTTCACGGTGAAGATGGGCGCCATCGCGCTGTCGGGCGGCTTCATGGGGGCGGCCGGGGCGTTCTATGTGCAGGTCTTCCAGTACATCGACCCGGGCATCGCCTATGGCTCGGTGACCTCGGTGGAAGCCCTGGTGGCGGCCATCGTGGGCGGTATCGGCACCGTCTGGGGGCCGGTGCTCGGCGCGCTGGTGCTGCATGTGCTGGCTGACCTCACGCGCAACCTGTTCGGCCAGTTGCCGGGGATCAACATGGTGATCTACGGCGTGGTGCTGGTGCTCATCGTGATGTTCCTGCCGCGCGGCATCGCGGGCCTGGGCCAGTCGGTGGTGGACCTGTGGAAACGTTCGGGAGGTCGCCATGGCCAATGAGCTGCTCACTCTCACGGGGCTGGGCAAAGCCTTCGGCGGCCTCAAGGCGGTGCAGAACGTCAGCCTCACGGTGCCTGAAGGCTCGCTGACCGCGCTGATCGGCCCCAATGGTGCCGGCAAGACCACGTTGTTCGCGCTGATGACCGGCTTCGTCAAGCCCGACTCCGGCACGGTGCGTTTCGCCGGCAGCGACATCACCGGCCAGGCGCCGCACCTCAATGCCCGCCTGGGCATGGCGCGCACCTTCCAGATCGTGCAGCCCTTCGCCGCCCAGACCGTGCGCGAGAACATCGCCGTGGGTGCGCACCTGCACGAGCCGCGCCGTGCGGCCGCCCTGGCACTGGCCACCGAGGTGGCTGCGCGCGTGGGGCTGTCGGCGCAGCTGGACAAGCCGGCGTCGGACCTCACGGTGGCCGGCCGCAAGCGGCTGGAGCTGGCAAGGGCGCTTGCCACCCGGCCGCGCCTCTTGCTGCTCGACGAGGTGCTGGCCGGCCTCAACCCCCAGGAGATTGCCGAGATGATTCCCGTGGTGCGCGGCATTGCGCAGGGCGGCGTGACGGTGCTGATGATCGAGCACGTGATGCAGGCCGTGATGAACCTGGCCGAGCACGTCTGGGTGCTGGCTCAGGGCCAGCTGATCGCCGAGGGCAGCCCCGGCGTGGTGACGTCCGACGAGCGCGTGATCGAGGCCTACCTGGGCCATGGCACGGCAGCACGCCTGCGTGCCGCGGCCGCCAAGGAGGCTGCATGAACACGGCGCCCTTGCTCGACATCACAGGGCTGCGCGGCGGTTACGGCCGTGTCGAGGTGCTGCGCGGCGTGGACCTGCACGTGAACCCCGGCGAAACCGTCGCCCTGCTGGGCAGCAATGGCGCGGGCAAGTCCACGCTCAACAACGTGGTCTGCGGCATCTACCCGGCCTGGGCCGGGCGTGTGGCCTTTGGCGGCGCCGACCTGAGCGGCGCGCACTACACGGCGGTCGTCAAGGCCGGACTGATCCAGGTGCCCGAGGGGCGCAAGATCTTCCCCAACCTCAGTGTGCTCGAAAACCTGGTACTGGGCAGCTTCTCGCGTGCCCGGGAGCGGCGGGCCCAGAACATCGACAAGGTGTTCGCGACCTTCCCGCGCCTGAAGGAGCGCAGCGGCCAGCTGGCCGGCACCATGAGCGGCGGCGAGCAGCAGATGCTGGCCATCGGCCGCGGCCTGATGGCCGAGCCGCGCCTCCTGATCCTGGACGAGCCCTCGCTGGGCCTGTCGCCCCTGCTGGTCGAGGAGATGTTCGGCCTGATCCGCCAGCTGCGCTCCACGGGCCTGGCGGTGCTGCTGGTCGAGCAGAACGTGGGCCAGTCGCTGGAGATCGCCGACCGCGCCTATGTGATGGAGAACGGGAGCATCCGGTTTTCGGGCGCGCCCGACGAACTGCTGCGCAGCGACGAACTGCGCCGGGCCTACCTGGGCCTTTGACAAGGAGACAAGAACCATGACGATTGCACGCCGAAAACTGCTGCTGGCCTTGCCGGCGGCCCTGCCCATGGGCCATGCGCTGGCCCAGAACGCCCCCATCCGCATCCTGGTGGGCGCGCCCGCCGGCGGCTCCACCGACACCCTGGCGCGCAACCTGGCCAACGAAATGGGCCGCCAGCTCGGCCGCACCGTGGTGGTGGAAAACCGCCCGGGCGCCGGCGGCAACATCGCCGCCGACGCGGTGGCCAAGGCAGCGCCCGACGGCAACACGCTGCTCATGAGCTTCACGAGCCACGCCATCAACGCCAGCCTGTACCCCTCGCTGCCCTTCGATCCCATCAAGGACTTCACGCCGCTGACCTGCGTGGCCACCTCGCCCTCGATCCTGGTGGCCAACCCCTCGGTACCGGTCAGGGACGTGCGCGAGCTGATCGCGCTGGCCAAGGCGCGGCCGGGCAAGCTCAACTTCGCGATTGGCGCCGTGGGCTCCTCGCTGCACCTGGCGGGCGATGCCTTCAAGATGCAGTCGGGCGCCTACATCGTCAACATTCCCTACCGCGGCACCGCCCCGGCGCTGCAGGACGTGCTGGCCGGGCAGGTGGAGCTGATGTTCGCCGCCGTGGGCAACGCCCAGGCCCAGGTGCGGGCGGGCAAGCTCCGGGCGCTCGGTGTCACCAGCGCCAGGCGCCTGCCGGCCTTCCCGGACGTGCCGGCCATCTCCGAGGTGCTGCCCGGCTACGAGTCGAGCGCCTGGTTCGGCCTGTTCGGGCCCGGGAACATGGCGCCCGAGTTGGCCAAGCGCCTGAGCGACGCGGCCCGCCAGGCCATCGCCACGCCCGAGGTGAGGAAGCGCCTGGAGACCGAGGGTGCCGTGCCCGTGGGCAACAGCCCCGAAGAGTTCGCGCGCTTCGTGCAGGCCGAGATTCCGCGCTGGGCCAAGGTCGTGCGCTTTGCCGGAGCCAAGCCCGAATGAGCTCCGAGCCCAGCACCCTGGCGCAGAAGCTGGTGGCCCGCGCGAGCGGGCGCACCGGCGTCACGCCGGGTGAGATCGTGAACTGCAGCGTGGACCTGGCCATGTTCCACGACTCGTCCGGCCCGCGCCGGCTCAAGCCCATGCTCGAAGAGCTGGGTGCCCAGCTGTGGGACAAGTCGCGCGTGGTGCTGGTCATGGACCACTACCTGCCCGAGCGCGACGAGGAATCGCGCCGCATCGTGCGCATCGCGCGCGACTGGGCGCGGGAACAGTCGCTGCCCCATGTCTACGACGGCCAGGGCATCTGCCATGTGGTGGTGCCGCAGCACGGCCACATCCGCCCCGGCATGTTCTGCGTGGGGGGGGATTCGCATTCGCCCACGGGCGGGGCCTTCGGCGCCTACATGTTCGGCATCGGCAGCACCGAGATGCTGGGCGTGGTCGTCACCGGCAAGATCTGGCTGCGCGTGCCGCACACCCTGCAGATGCACTGGAGCGGGCACCTGGTCCCCGGCGTGACCGCCAAGGACATGATGCTGCACATGATCGGCCGCTTCGGCATGAACGGCGGCCAGTACCAGGCCGTGGAGTTTGCCGGCCCTGCCGTGCAGGCCCTGTCGATGCAAGAGCGCATGACGCTCTCGAACATGAGCGCCGAGCTGGGCGCACAGGCCGGCCTGATCGCTCCCGACGCGACCACGCGCGACTGGCTGGCGGTCCACGGCGTACCCGAGGCGGACCTGCAGGGGCTGGATGCCTGGACAACCGACCCTGGCGCGCCACTCACCCGCCACGAATTCGCTGCCGGCACCCTGGCGCCCCAGGTGGCCGCGCCGCACAGCCCGGCCAACACCGGTGCCGTGGGCCAGCATGCTGGCACGCGCATCGACGTGGCCTACATCGGCGCCTGCACGGGCGCCAAGCTCGACGACCTGCGCGCCGCCGCCAGCGTGCTGCGCGGCCAGCGCGTGGCCAGCGGCGTGCGCCTGATGGTGGCGCCCGCCAGCCAGCAGGACCAGGCCGCCGCCCGGGCCGAAGGCGTGCTGCAGGTGCTGGAGAACGCGGGGGCCGAGCTGTTCCCGACCACCTGCGGCGCCTGCGCCGGTTATGGCGACAGCGTGGGGGACGGCACCACCGTGATCTCCAGCACGGCGCGCAACTTCAAGGGGCGCATGGGCTCGGCCACGGCCCAGGTGTACCTGGCCTCGCCCTATACCGTGGCCGCCTCGGCCCTCAAGGGCCGGATTGCCGACCCGCGCGAGGTGCTGGCATGAGCGCTGCACCGCTGCACAGGGCCTGGAAGCTGGGCGCCGACATCGACACCGACGTGCTGGCACCCGGCCACGCGATGAAGCACGGCATCGACGTGCTGGCGCGCCACTGCCTGGAATCGGTGCGGCCGGACTTCGTGGGTGGCGTGCGCCAGGGCGACGTGATCGTGGCCGGGCCCAACTTCGGCATCGGCTCCTCGCGCGAGCAGGCGGCCGCGGTGCTGGTGCGGCTCGGGATCGTGGCAGTCATCGCCCCCTCGTTCAGCGGCCTGTATTTTCGCAATGCCTTCAACCTGGGCCTGCTGCTGCTGACCTGCACGCAGGCGGGCAGGGTGGCCGAGGGCGAAACGGTCGCCCTGGACTGGCAGGCGCCGGCCGTGGTCACGGCGGATGGCACGCGCCTGGCGTGCGATCCGATTCCCCCATTTCTCATGGACATGGTGCGCGCTGGCGGCTTGATGAACCAGCTGCGCGCCCGCTTCGGCAAGGAGGCCTCGAATGGCTGAACAGACAGCAAGCACTACCAGCAGCATGGACCCCGTCACCCTCGCGGTGCTGCGCGGGCGGCTCGAGCAGATCGCCGACGAGATGGACGCCACGCTCTACCGCAGCGCGTTCAACCCCATCATCGCCGAGGCGCACGACGCCTGCCACGGCCTGTACGACGCGGCCAGCGGCGACACCCTGGTGCAGGGCAAGTCGGGCCTGCCGGTGTTCGTGGGGGCCATGGCCTTCGCCGTGCGCGCGGCCATGCGCATCGCAGCAGGGCGCGGCGGCATGGCACAGGGCGATACCTGGCTGTTCAACGACCCCTACGAGGGCGGCACGCACGCCAACGACTTCAAGCTGGTGCGGCCGTTCTTTCGCGATGGCCGGTTGTACTGCTTCCTGGCCTCGGCCGCGCACTGGCACGACGTGGGCGGCAACGTGCCCGGCAACTACAACCCCGCCGCCACCGAGTGCTGGCAGGAGGCGGTGCAGATACCCCCGGTGCGCATCGTGCGCGGCGGCACGCTCGACGAAGACGTGCTGGCCATCCTCAAGGCCAATACCCGTTTGCCCGACAGCCTGTGGGGCGACCTCAACGGCCAGCTCTCGGCCCTGGACCTGGGCGAGCGCCGCCTGCATGACCTGCTCGACCAGTACGGCGACGGCGTGGTGCTGCAGGCCATGGGCGAACTGCGCACGCGCGCCGTCAGGCTCATGCGCTCGCACATCGCGGCGCTGCCCGATGGGCGCTACAGCTTCAGCGACATGCTGGACAACGACGGCGTGAAGGACGAGGCGCTGACCATCGCCCTGGACATGGCGGTGCAGGGCGACCGGCTCACGCTCGACTTCTCGCGCACCTCGCCCCAGTGCGCCGGGCCGGTGAACATCTCGCGCGCCACGGCCATCGCGGCCTGCTATGTGGCGCTCAAGCACCTGTTTCCCGACGTGCCGGCCAATGCCGGCGTGCTCGACGCGGTGGACTTCGTGCTGCCCGACGGCCTGGTGATCAGCGCCGCACGGCCGCGCCCCGTGGGCGGCTACACCGAGACCATTTTGCGCATGATCGACGTGATCTTCAGCGCCACGGCCCTGGCCGCGCCCGAGCGCGCCATGGCCCAGGCCTACGGCACCATCAATGCGCTCTCGATCGCCGGGCACCGCACCGATGCGGCACGCAAGGGCCAGCGCTGGGTGATGTTCAGCTTCTTCGGCGGCGGCCATGGCGGCCATTCGGATGGCGACGGCATGAGCCACGGCAATGCGCCCATCTCCACGGCGACCATCCCGCCGCTGGAGATCCTGGAGGCGGCCTACCCCGTGCGCTTCACGCAATGGGCACTGCGCCCGGGCTCGGGCGGCGATGGCCAGCACCGCGGCGGCCTGGGCGCCATCTACGAGATCGAGCTGCTGGAGCAGGACGCCGAGGTCTTCATCTTCGGCGAGCGCGGCAAGGCCGCGCCCCAGGGCATCGCCGGGGGCGGGGAGGGCGCCCTGAACGTCTTCAGCTACCAGAACGCGGGCGAGTGGAAGACGCCGCCCATGCGCTCCAAGATGATCGGCATCCAGCTGAAAAAGGGCGAGCGTGTGCGGCTGGAGACCCCGGGAGGCGGCGGCTACGGTACCCCGGCGGCGCGGGCGGTGGCGGCGCGCCAGCGCGACGAGGCGATGGGTTATGTAGTGGCGGACGACAGCGCAGCAGCAATGAAAGGCGCAGCATGAGCGGCAAGGCTTCCTTTGTGGTGGGGGTGGACGTGGGTGGCACCTTCACCGATCTGTTCGTGCTCGACGAGGCCGACGGCAGCGCCCGCATCGTCAAGGTGCCCTCGACCCGGGGCGAAGAGGCGCGCGGCTTCATGAACGGCGTGGCGCGGGTGGCGGATTCGGCCGCGGCCATCGCCACCATCGTGCATGGCACCACTGTGGGCACCAATGCGCTGCTGGAGCGCAAGGTGGCGCGCACCGGCATCATCACCACGCGCGGATTTCGCGACGTTCTGGAGATGCGCCGGCGCGACCGCCCCCAGACCTGGGGCCTGCGCGGCAGCTTCGAGCCCATCGTGCCGCGCCACCTGCGCCTGGAGGTGGACGAGCGCGTGCTGGCCGACGGCACGCTGCACACTCCGGTGGACCTGGCCCAGGTGAAGGCCCAGGCGCAGGCCTTGCTGGAGGCGGGCTGCGAGGCCGTCTGCGTGTTCTTCATCAACACCTACGCCAACCCGGCCAACGAGCAGGCGGCCGTGACCGCCGTGCGCGCCCTCTGGCCCAACGCCCATGTGACGGCGGCCAGCGAGGTGCTGCCCGAGATCCGCGAGTTCGAGCGCTGCTCCACCGCCACGCTCAATGCGGCCCTGCAGCCCGTGGTGGGGAGCTACCTGGAGCGGCTGGAGGGCGACCTGCGCGGCCAGGGCTTCGCAGGCGAACTGCTCATCGTGCAGAGCAACGGCGGCGTGATGTCGCGCCAGACGGCCTGCGACGTGCCGGTGCGCACGGCGCTGTCGGGCCCGGCGGCGGGCGTCATCGCCTGCGCGGCCATCGCGCGGGCGGCGGGCTTTCCCGATGCGATCACGGGCGACATGGGGGGCACCTCGTTCGACGTGTCCCTGGTCGCGGGCGGCGAGGCGGCCCTGGCCGCGCAGACCGCCATCGAGTTCGGCATGGTGGTGCGCTCGCCCATGATCCAGATCGAGACCATCGGCGCGGGCGGTGGCTCCATCGCCTCGGTGGACGCCAGCGGCATGCTGCAGGTGGGGCCCGAGTCGGCCGGCAGCGTGCCCGGCCCCGCCTGCTACGGGCGCGGCAACACCCGGCCCACGGTGACCGACGCCAATGTGCTGCTGGGGCGCATTGCGGCCGACCGGCCGCTGGGCGGCGGCCTGCTGGCCGCCATGGATGCGGCCAGGTCGCGCGATGCCATCGAGACCCACGTGGCCCTTCCGCTGGGTCTGGATGCCATGGCCGCAGCCGAGGCCATCCTCACCGTCGCCAATGCCAAGATGGCCGGCGCCGTGCGCGTGGTCTCCATCGAGCGTGGGCACGACCCGCGCCAGTTCGCCTACATGCCCTTTGGCGGTGGCGGCGCGCTGCACGTGTGCGCCATGATGCGCGAGGTGGGCGTGGGCACGGGCATCGTGCCGCGCTACCCGGGCGTCACCTCGGCCCTGGGCTGCGTGATGGCGGACATGCGCCACGATGCGGTGCAGACCCTGAACAAGCCCCTGGCCGAGCTCGACGTGGCCGACCTGCGCCAGCGTGTGCAGGCCCTGTCCGAAGCCTGCCAGCAGCGCCTGGATTCGGCCGGCGTGCAGTTCGTGCAGGTGCAGCAGATCATTGCGCTGGACATGCTCTATGCCGGGCAGACGCACACCGTGCAGGTCCCTGTTGCCGCCGATGCGCTCGACCGCGAAGGTATCCAGGCCGCGTTCGAGGCCGCCTACCGCGCCGCCTTCGGCCGGGTGCTGGCCGGCATTGCGGTGCGGGTGATGAACCTGCGCTACGCCCGTGTGGGCGTGCGCCCCAAGTTCGACCTCACTGTGCTGGCGCCGCAGTCGACCACGCTCCAGCCCTCCCTGGGTGTGCAGCGCGTGTTCCATGCCGGCCAGTGGTGGGATGCGGCACGCCACGCGCGGCTGGACCTGCCCGTGGGCACGCGCATCGACGGCCCGGCCATCCTGGAGCAGCCCGACACCACGGTGTGGCTGGAGCCGGGCTTTTACGCCACGGTGGACACGCTGGGCAATCTGCTGGTGCGTACCGCATGACCGCCGCCGCAGCCCCCCTGCACACCCGGCGCGTGGCGCTGGTCGTGATCGACCTGCAGAACGACTTTCTCGCGCCCGACGGTGCCTATGCACGCGGCGGCGCGGTAAGCCCGGCCGCTCTGGCGCTGCCGCCACGGGTGGCCGAGGTGGCCAAGGCGGTCAAGGCGGGAAGTGGGCTGGTGGCGGGCAGCCAGTTCACCCTGTGGTCCGATGCCCAGGGCGAACCCATGGTTTCGCCCCACCTCAAGACCTTGCGGCCTTTCCTGCGGCGCGGCGACTTCGCGCCCGGCAGCCGGGGCCAGGCCCATGTGCCGGAGATCGCCACCTGGGTGGACGTCTCGGTGTGCAAGGTGGCGTACTCGGCCTTCTTCAACACCCAGCTCGACTGGGTGCTGCGCCGCGCGGGCATCGACACCGTGGCGGTGTGCGGCATCGTCACCAACGGCGGCGTGGCGAGTACCGTGCGTGACGCCCATATGCGCGACTACCGCACCCTGGTGCTGTCGGACGGCTGTGCGGCCTTCCGCCAGGAGGTGCACGACACGGCGCTGGCCGACCTGGGCACCGTGGCCCAGGTGCTGACCTGCGCCGACTTCATCGCGGCACTGGCGGCCGGCACGCCATGACGGCCACGCTGCCCACCATCCGCCGGGCCGACCGCATGCCCGCGGCCACGCGGGACAACCATGTGCCCGTGGCCATCGTGGGCGGCGGTGCCTGTGGCCTGACGGCCGCGCTGATGCTGCATGACCTGGGGGTGGACTGCGCGGTGCTGGAGCGCGACGCTACGCCCACGGGCTCCTCGGCCCTGTCCTCGGGCTTCATCCCGGCACCGGCCACGCAGGTGCAGAAGGACCTGGGCATAGCCGACAGCCCCGAGCGCTTCGCCGCTGACATCGGCGCCAAGGCCAAGGGCAGGGCGGCGCCGCAACTGGTGCAGGCTTACGCCCGCGCCATCGGCCCCGCACTCGATGCACTGCAGCAGCGCCATGGCCTGGAGTGGCAGGTGCTCGACGGCTTTCTCTACCCCGGCCACAGCGTGCGCCGCATGCATGCCGTGCCCGAGAAGACCGGGGTGGGCCTGATGGGCCGCCTGGCCAATGCCGCCGCGGCGGCGGACATTCCCCTCGTGACCGATGCCGTCGTGCGCGAGCTGTGGGCCGACGAGACCGGCCTGGTGATCGGCGTCGGCTACGAGCGGCCGGACGGCACGCTGGAGCACCTGTCCTGCGACGCGGCCATCCTGGCCTGCAACGGCTTTGGTGGCAATGCCGCCATGGTGCGCGAGCTGCTGCCCGAGATGCGCGACGCCCTGTTCGCCGGCCATGCCGGCAACGACGGCAGCGCCATTGCCTGGGGCCGTGCGCTGGGTGCGCGCCTGGCCGACCTGGGCGGCTACCAGGGCCATGGCTCCTGGGCCATCCCCCAGGGCGCGCTGATCTCCTGGGCGTTGATGATGGAGGGCGGTATCCAGGTCAATGCCCTGGGCCGGCGCTTCCACGACGAGACGCAGGGCTATTCCGAAGCCTCGGTGCATGTGCTGGCCCAGCCGGGCGGGGTGGCCTGGAACGTCTTCGACGCGCCCATCCTCGCGCTGGCGCGCGGCTTTCCGGATTTCGTGGATGCCGAGGCGGCGGGTGCCGTCAAGCATTGCGGCAGCGTGCAGGCCCTGGCCGCCGTGATCGGCTGCGAGGAAGCGGCACTTTCGGCCACGCTGGCAGGGCAGGGCCCGTACCCGCGCGCGGCGGCGCGGCCCTTGCAGGCACCGTTCTGCGCCGTCAAGGTCACGGGTGCCTTGTTCCATACCCAGGGCGGGCTCGACATCGATGCGCAATGCCGGGTGCTCGACACGGTGGGCCGGCCATTTCCCAACCTGCTGGCGGCCGGCGGTGCGGCGCGCGGCGTTTCGGGCGATGCCGTCTGGGGTTATCTCTCGGGCAACGGCCTCTTGAGCGCCGTGGCCGGCGGCTACCTGGCGGCCCACACCGCCGCCCATCTGCTCCATCCCTCCACGGGCAACACCCCATGAATGGCATTTCCTTGCACCAACGGCTGCAGCAGCCGCAGATCCTCCTGGTCCCCGGCGTCTATGACGCGCTGAGCGCCCTGGTGGCCGAGCAGGCCGGCTTCGAGGCGCTGTACCTCTCGGGGGCCTCCATCGCCTACACCCTGCTGGGCCGCTCCGACGTGGGCCTGACCACCTACACCGAGGTGGAAGACACGCTGGCGCGCATCACCGAGCGCGTGCGCACGCCCGTCATCGTCGATGCCGACACGGGTTTCGGCAACGCACTCAACATGCAGCGCACGGTGCGCGGCTTCGAGCGCGCCGGCGCTGCCATGGTGCAAGTGGAGGACCAGGGCTTTCCCAAGCGCTGCGGCCACCTGGACGGCAAGACTGTGGTGCCTGCCGCCGAGATGTGCGGCAAGCTGCGCGCGGCGCTCGATGCCCGGCGCGACGCCGGCACCCTCATCCTGGCGCGCACGGATGCACTGGCCGTGGAAGGCATCGAGGCTGCGTTCGACCGCGCCGAGCGTTATCTGGAATGCGGCGTGGATGCATTGTTCATCGAGGCCCTACGCACGCCAGAGCAGATGGATGCCGCCTGCCAACGGTTCGCCCACCGCATCCCCCTTCTGGCCAACATGGTCGAGGGCGGCAAGACCCCGGTGCAGAGCGCGCAGGAGCTGGGCCAGCGCGGTTTTCGCATCGCCATCTTTCCGGGCGGTACCGCCCGGGCCGTGGCCCACACCCTGCAGGGCTATTACGCCAGCCTGCATGCGCACCAGACCACTGCGCCGTTCAAGGAGAGGATGCTGGACTTCGACGGCCTGAACGCATTGATCGGGACACCTGAGCTGATGGAGCTGGGGCGCAGGTACGAATAGCCGCTGAGATCGGTCGGTAGACACGGCCTGATGACCCCCCAAAGGGGTGGGGGGCGACCATCGCCGCCCACCTTGCACTTCGCTGCTGAATTCGCCCTGCATAATTGGCGGGTTTGGCAGTTCATCGGGCCAGGTCACCTCCCCGTCTCACCGCGTCGAGCGGCTCACATCTCTAAGCCCCCGGCCTTGCCGGAGATGGCCTGTAAATATGGTTTTCAGTTCGTGGCAGTTCATTCTGGTCTACCTGCCGATCGTGGTGCTCGTCTATTTCTTGATGAATCACCGGCATTGGATCACTGCTGGAAAGGCCTGGCTCGTCATAGCGAGCTTGTTTTTCTACTCGTACTGGAACGTAAAGTACCTGCCGCTGATTCTGGCCTCCATTTTTTTGAACTTCCTGGTTGGCTCACGGCTGGCGAGATCGTATTCTGCGTCCCCCGGCGATACGCGAAAATCGAACCGAGGATTCAGCAGAAAAACCATTCTTGCCGCCGGTATTGCCGCCAATCTGGTGGTGCTGGGGTACTACAAGTACACCGATTTCCTGATTGACAACATAAACACCATTTTCGGTACGGCGCATGCCCTTCCCCACATCGTGCTGCCACTGGGGATCAGCTTTTTCACATTTACGCAAATTGTGTATCTGGTGGATAGCTACCGTGGGGAAACCGCGAAATATGGAATATTGAACTACTCGCTGTTCGTGACGTTTTTCCCGCACCTGATTGCGGGACCGATCGTTCATCACCAGCAAATCATGCCCCAGTTCGCCTCGCGCTGGACTTTGATGCTGAGAAAGTCGAACATTCTCAAGGGGCTGTTCATTTTTGCCATCGGCCTGTTCAAGAAAGTGGTCATTGCAGACAACTTTGCGGGCTGGGCGGACGCCGGGTTCGACGGAGGCCAGGATCTCGGCTTTTTCGCAGCATGGGCCACCAGCCTGGCATACACCTTTCAGCTGTATTTCGACTTCAGCGGGTACTGCGACATGGCCATAGGCGCCTCATTGCTGTTCAATATTTCATTGCCCATCAATTTCAACTCGCCCTATAAATCACTGAGCATCCAGGATTTCTGGCGACGCTGGCACATCACTCTCAGCAGCTTTTTGCGGGACTATCTTTACATTCCGATGGGTGGTAACCGAGGGGCGGAATACCAGACGTACATCAATATTTTCATCACATTCGTGCTGGGTGGCCTTTGGCACGGTGCGACCTGGATGTTTGTGATATGGGGCGCCCTGCATGGGGGGGCACTCGGAGTTCACCGATTGTGGAAGAAGTGGGGGCGCCCGATGCCAACAGCCTTGGCATGGCTTTTGACTTTTGTGTTTGTGAATATCACGTGGGTTTTCTTCCGTGCAAAAACAATGGAAGATGCGGAGCGTGTGTTGCAGGGAATGGTTGATTTTCGCTCGATCCTTGGAGAGTCCATTGCCTCGGCATCCACATCCGACTTTGCGTGGGCTGGCTGGTTTTCCGATGTCTTGCTGCAATACCTTCCTGCAGGGCTGGTTGGGCAATTGCCTGTATACACTGTCATTGTCTTCGCCTTTGCCATCATTCGCCAGAAAAATTCAATGGAGATAGCCAGCGGACCCTTGGGTAATGCCAAGCTTGCTTGCGGTGGACTTCTTTTCTCCATCGCGATTTACGCCATGCTGGCAACCACAAGCTCGGTGTTCCTGTACTTCAATTTCTAATAATAATCACGATGAAACATCGGGCAAGCATTTTCTTGATCGCCCTGTTGGCAAGTCTGCTGATAGTGCCTGCGGTCAATATTTGTCGCGTACGCAACCTTGAAGCGATCAAGTGGGAGAAGTCATTTTTCTACAACATGGATTTCGCATCGAGCTTTGCGGCGAAATGGCTGTACCCATTGGGAGTCAGCATCAATTCCAAGAGCGTCGTCATCGGCCGTGACGGCTGGCTTTTCCTGGGCGATTCATTCCAGGCCACGCTGTCGGCTGCCCGCCACCCGCCTTCGGCGGAAGATGTGCAACTGACGAAACAGATTGGTGTGGCCGTTGCTGCCTGGGACGCCTATTTCGCAAGCAAGGGGGTTCAACTCTTCAGGGTCATGATCGGCCCCAACAAGGGAAGCATCTACCCCGAGCATTTGCCTCGCTGGGCTCAGCCCGTATTGCCCAATGCCACGGATGCCCTGTTTTCTGAAACGGGCAACGTTCTCTACGTGGACCTTCGTGCGCCTTTGCTGGAAGCCAAGGCACATCAGACGGCTGATCTTTACTACAAGCTGGATACCCATTGGAACAATCTTGGCTCAGCGATGGGATTTCGCGCCTTTGCGCAGCAGGTGGGTGCCGCGGTGCCAGAGCTGCGATGGCCACCCAGTGAAGCGTATACATTGACGTCCCGCCAGGAAACCAAGGGCGGGGATCTGGCCAATTTTCTTCGGCTGCCGACACAGCTTTCCGATACCCGATTGACCATTGGCGCGTCCGAGTTTTCTTTGCAATCCACCCGGATCGACTTCGACACCCAGAAAGTCCTGCACACGGGCGGGCACCTGACCACGATACCGCCGATCAAGCCTGTCCTTGTCCACACCAGCAATGCCTTGAACAACAAGAAAGTGCTGTGGCTCAGGGATTCATTTGGGGACTCGATGGCGCTGATGATGGAGGGCACCTTCAGTGACGTACTGCAATTGCATTGGCACGAGGCCATCAAACCCGGCGGGCGCTTGGTTCAACTGGTCGAAAGCTGGAAACCGGACTACGTCTTTTTCACGGTGGTGGAAAGAGATGCGAGAAATGGATGGTTCACCGCCCCTCCACCTGTGGGGGCGTTGAATCAGGCTGTCTCGAAAGACGCCCAATCCCGGTGAAGCCAACGCGCCCTGGCCATCCCGAATAGGCGAGGGCGGCGGCCAAGCCCCACCCGTCGCAATGGCCCCGCCCGCACTGCGGCACCCCAGGCCGCGTACCATGCCATGGAAATACGTCATTGCATGGAGACCGACATGGCAGAGAACCTGCAAACCATCACCCTGGGCGGCGGCTGCTTCTGGTGCACCGAGGCGGTGTTCGACCGGGTGCGCGGCATCACCGACGTGGAAAGCGGCTACACCAACGGCCAGACCATCCGGCCTACCTACGAACAGATCTGCGGGGGCGATACCGGCCACGCCGAGGTGGTGCGCCTGACCTTCGATGCCGAGGAAATCGGCCTCGAAGAAATCCTGGAGATTTTCTTCCACACGCATGACCCGACCACGCTCAACCGCCAGGGCAACGACGTGGGTACCCAGTACCGCAGCGGCATCTACTACGACAACCCGGCCCATGGCGAGCTGGCCAACGCCATGGTGCGCCAGCTGGAGCAGGACAAGCTGTTCGGCGCGCCCATCACCACCGAGGTCAAGCCCCTGGCCAACTACAGCACGGCCGAGGACTACCACCAGGACTACTTCGCCAAGCACCCGGGCCAGGGCTACTGTGCCTTTGTGGTGGGACCCAAGGTGGAGAAGTTCCGCAAGACCTTCCGCAAGTACCTCAAGGAAGACTGATCCAGGGCTGCGGCCCGCAGGCTCCCCATTGCCCTCGCCTTGGTGAAGGCGGGTTTTCTTCGTGCCAGAGGCAAAGGCGCCTGCCGTGGCGGGTCTCTGTTCCGGGGCCCGGCCTGCGCGGGGCATAATGCAATCCGCTTGCGTTACCGGCATCCTGCTGGTGCGATGTCGCCCATGTCCACTGCACGTTCCACCCCTTCTTCCCCCGCCGCAGGCACTTCCTGGGCCCTGCCGCCCGGCATGCGCGCCACCAAGGCCACGCGGGCGCTGGCTGCGCTTTATGAAGCGCGCCCCGATGCTGCGCTGTCCGAGTCCGAGGCGGAGGCAGCCCTGGCCGCGGCGGGTGCGCCGGTCAACAAGGTCACCGTCTACCGCATGCTCGACCGCTTTGCCGCCGCCGGCCTGCTGCACAAGCAGGTCGATGCGGCCCGCGTGACCCGGTTCGCGCTGGCCTCGCAGGACCAGGACTCCACCGTGCCGCGCTTCGAGTGTGGCGACTGCCACCGCCAGTTTCGCCTGGCGCAGGGCTCGGCACGCGTCCAGTCGGCCCTGAAGCAGGTGCTGGCCGCCCTGGCCACCGCCGGGCACGAGAGCCTGGCCGTGGACGTCGCCGTGCGCGGCCGCTGCGCCGGCTGCGCGCACCCGGCCGGGGGCGCCGCCGCATGATCCGTACCCGCGGCCTCTCCTACCGCTACACAGAAGGCAGCGAGCCATTGCGCTTTCCCGACGTGGACCTGCGCCAGGGCGGCACCTTGCTGCTGCGCGGTCGCTCAGGCACTGGCAAGTCGACCTGGCTGGCCCTCATGGCCGGGCTGCGCTCCCCTGCGGGGGGTGACTTGTTCGTGGCCAGCACCCAGCTGGGCACGCAGCGCGGCGCCGAGATCGACGCCTGGCGCGCGCGCAGTGTCGGCTTTCTGCCGCAAAAGCTGCATCTGAGCAGCGCGCTCACGGTGGCCGACAACCTGGCCCTGGTGTACTTTGCGGCCGGGCTGCCGCGTGACGATGCGGCCATCACCCGGGCCCTGGCCCAGGTGGGCGTGGCCGAGCTGGCGGCGCGCCGGCCGCACCAGCTCTCGGGCGGGCAGGCGCAGCGCGTGGCGCTGGCGCGCGCGGTGCTGCTCACGCCCCAGATCCTGCTGGCCGACGAACCCACGGCCAGCCTCGACGACGAGGCCGCGGCCGATGCCCTGGCGCTGCTGCAGGCCAGCACTGCCGCCTGCGATGCCAGCCTGGTCGTCGCCACGCACGACCAGCGCGTCGTGCAGGCCCTGGCCTCTGTACCGGGCCTGCAGCAACTCGACCTGAACGCCCTGCGCGCCGACTGACGTCCACCGATCCGATGGCCAAGCTTCTTTCCCTTTCCTGGCGCTACCTGTGGGCGCGCCCGCTGGCCGCCGTGCTCAACCTGCTGGTGCTCACGCTCGGCCTGGCCGCCATCACCCTGGTGCTGCTGGTGGCCACGCAACTCGACCGGGCCTTCGAGCGCGACCTCGATGGCATCGACCTCGTGGTGGGCGCCAAGGGCAGCCCGCTGCAGCTGATCCTGGCCGGCGTGTTCCACATCGACGTGCCCACGGGCAACATCCCGTTGCAGGAAGTGCAGGCCCTGCAGAAGAACCCGCTGGTGGCGCAGGTGATCCCGCTGAGCCTGGGCGACAGCTACCAGGGCTTTCGCATCGTGGGCACCACGCCCGACTACCTGGCGCTCTATGGCGCCACCCTGGATCAGGGCCAGCCCTGGCAGCAGCCCATGGACGCCGTGCTGGGCGCCACGGTGGCGCGCGGCATCGTGGGGGGCGCGCATGCGGGGGCGCCGCTGGTCGGTGCCACCTTCATCGGCAGCCACGGCCTGGGCGGGGGAGGGCATGCGCATGGCGAGCACCCCTACCGCGTGGCCGGCGTGCTGGCCGGCTGCGGCTGCGTGCTCGACCGGCTCATCCTGACCTCGACCGAGTCCGTCTGGATGGTGCACGAGACGGCCACCGCCACGGAGCCCGAAGACCTGGCGGTGCTCAAGGAAGAGCGCGAGGTGACCGTGGCCCTGCTGCGCTACCGCACGCCCATGGCCGCCGTCACGCTGCCGCGCCAGATCAATGCCGACACCTCCATGCAGGCGGCAGCCCCGGCCATCGAGGTCACGCGCCTGCTGCGCCTGCTGGGCGTGGGCGCCGACGTGCTGCGCGCCTTTGGCGGCGTGTTGCTGGCCGTGGCCGCGCTCAGCGTGTTCATCGCGCTGTGGAATGCCGTGCGCGAGCGCCGCACCGACCTGGCCATGCTGCGCATGCTGGGCGCGCCGCCGGGCCGAGTGGCCGGCCTGGTGCTGTGCGAGGCCCTGTGGCTGGCCGCCCTGGCTTCGGCCCTGGGCCTGCTGCTGGGCCATGGCCTGGCCCAGGTGCTGGGCTGGGTGCTGCAGGCGCAAGGGCTGCTGCCCGTGAGCGGCCTGGTGTGGCTGCCGGCCGAGGCCGGCGTACCGCTGATCGCCGGGGCCGTGGCCGTGTTCGCCGCACTGTTGCCTGCCATGCAGGCCTATCGCACGGAAGTCGCAGACCTCTTGAGCCAGCCCTGATTCGATTACCAACTGTCCTTGAAAGGTTCACCATGAAAAAGCTGCTCACCGCCCTGGCCATTGCTCCCTTGCTGCTGGCAGGTTCCATCGCCCAGGCCCAGGGCGCGCATTCCGACCAGGAGACCAAGGCCGACATCCAGCGCCACCGCGCCATGGCCGCCGCGCACGAGGCCGCCGCCAAGTGCCTGGAATCGGGCAAGGGCCATGACCAGTGCCAGAAGGAACTCCAGGTGGCCTGCAAGGGTCTGGGCATTGGTAAATTCTGCGGCATGCGCCACGTGCACTGATCCATTGCACGCGACGCCTGCGCATCTGTAAGAAAATACGTCAGCCCTGCCACCAAGGACTTTCCATGCAACGCCACCACTCCTCGCCCCGTTCCTTGTCAGCCCGCTCTGCCATGCTGGTGCTGGCCTGCGCCCTGGCGGGGGTGGGCAGCGCCCATGCCGAGAGCAAGCCTGCGGCGACGGCCGGCGCGCCCTTCAACGCGCCGGTGCTCAGCTCGCCCATGCCGGGAACGGCACCGACGGGCTCGGGCGCGGGCTACCACAGCCCCAACAGCCCGATTGCGCCGCTGCCGCAGCGCAATGACGTGGTGCCATGGTCGGTGCTCAGCGACCTGACCAAGAAGACCACCAAGGACGGCATCCTGCCCGTGTTCAACGCCCAACAGCAGGGCATGGACAAGACGGTGCAGCGCATCCAGGGCTTCATGATGCCGCTCGATGCCAAGGCCACGCAGACGCATTTTCTGCTCACCTCCGTACCGCTGACTTGCTCGTTCTGCATTCCGGGCGGGCCCGAGAGCATGGTCGAGGTCAAGGCCAAGACGCCCGTGCGCTATTCGCTCGAACCCGTGGTGGTCGAGGGCCGGTTCACCGTGCTGCAGAACGACCCCTACGGCCTGTACTACCGCGTGGTCGAGGCCGTGCCGGTGAAGTAAGCCCACCATCCTTGCCGTGAACCGCTCGCGCACTCCGTTGATGGCCCTGCAGGCCGTCTCTATCCGCCTGGGGCCTCCGGCCTCAGGGACGGGTGCGCGTGCATGGGCGGCCCGGCTGGCCCTGGTCTGGCTGGTGCTGGCGCTGGCCTGGGTGCCCACGGCGGGTCGCCTGCACCAGATCGCCCATGCCCAGCCGCTGGCGCAGATCCATGCGGGCCATGGTGCGCTGGTTGCGCTGGCGCCGGCAGAGCACGCTGCCGCCCATGGCATGGCGGGTGATGCCGGCGGTTTCCTGTCCAGCCACAGCCTGGTGGACTGCCTTTTGCTCGACCAGCTTGCGCTGGGCGATGCCCTGCACAGCGCCGCCCTGGTGCTGCAGCCCCATTCGCCGGCCGCTGCGCCGGTGGCCACGCATGCCGACGGCGTGCAGGCGCGCCATGCCGCGCTGTTCCAGGCGCGTGGTCCGCCGCCCGTGCTGCGCGCCTGACGGCAGCGTTCCCCTGTGTGGACTGCCTGGTCCGCAGGGCAGGGGCCTGGCCCCGTCGCGCACGCTGTCCTTGTTTCCCTGAATCCATTGCGGTAGACGCCTGCGCGCCAGGCGGCTGGCTGCATACCCGTTTTCTTTCTTTCCTTTGATTCATGCCCCGCGGCATGAAGGCGTGCGCCCGTGACTAGCTGCTGCCTTGCTGCGCGCACGCTTTTGCACTGAACACCATGACGACACCTCAGCTCCACTCCACCTCCCGCCGTCCCGCGCTCCATCCCATCGCTCTGGCCGCCATGCTGGCGCTCTCGGCGGGCAGCAGCCTGGCCCAGACGGTCGCCCCTGCCGCACCCGATGCCGCGACCAATGCCCCCAGCCTGCCCTCGGTCACTGTGTCGGCCAGCGGCCTGCAACTGGGCGCCAGCGAAATGACCACGCCCGTGAGCGTGCTCGAGGGCGACGAGCTCGTGCGCCGCCGCGAGGCAACGCTGGGCGAGACGCTCAATAGCGAACCCGGCATCACCAGCAGCCACTTCGGTGCGGGCGCGAGCCGCCCCATCATCCGCGGCATGGATGGCCCGCGCGTCAAGGTGCTGTCCGACGGCGCCGAGCTGCACGATGCCTCCACCATCAGCCCCGACCATGCCGTGGTGTCCGAGCCGCTGCTGGCCACGCAGATCGAGGTGCTGCGCGGTCCGTCCGCCCTGGTGCATGGCAACGGCGCCGTGGGCGGCGTGGTCAACGTGCTCGATGGCAAGATTCCCACCGCCATTCCACAAAAGGGTTACGAAGGCAGCGCCGAGCTGCGTGCCAACACCGGCGCGCGCGAAGGGGCAGGGGCCATCTCGCTGACGGGCGGCGCCGGCAACCTGGCCGTGCATGTGGAAGGCGTGTCGCGCGACGCCAGTGACTACCGCGTGGGCAAGGGCTGGGCACCCAATGGCGAGCCGGCGCGCAAGGTGCTGGGCAGCTTCAACCGCACCGACACGGGCAGCGTGGGCCTGTCCTGGGTGGGCGAGCGCGGTTACCTGGGCGCCGCCTACACGCGCCAGACGGCGCGCTACGGCCTGCCGGGCCACAACCACAGCTTCGAGGGCTGCCACACCCATGGCAACCACCTGCACTGCGCAGAACACGGCGAAGAGGACGGTCACGACCATGACCGCGGCGCCGAGGCTGGCGACGTGCCGGTGGTGGACCTGCGCAGCGAGCGCTTCGATGTGCGCGGCGAGCTGCGCAACCCGTTCGCCGGCTTCTCGGCCCTGCGCCTGCGTGCCGGCGTGACCGATTACAAGCACGACGAGGTGGAGGACGGCGCCATCAGCACCACCTTCAAGAACAAGGCCTACGACACCCGCCTCGAGCTGCAGCACGAACCGATCGCCGGCTTCAAGGGCGTGTTCGGACTGCAGACTTCGCAGCGCAAGTTCAGCGCCGAGGGCGAGGAGGCCTATGTGCAGCCCACGGTGACGCGCAAGACCGGCCTGTTCCTGCTGGAGGAATACCGCCTGGGCGACTGGCGCTTCGAAGGCGCGCTGCGCCATGACCGCCAGACGGCCGAGGCGCAGGATTCGGGCATCGAGCGCAGCCACAACGGCACCTCGGCATCGCTGGGTGCGGTGTGGCAGTTCACGCCCGGCTACTCGCTGGGCGCCTCGCTTACGCGCGCCAGCCGCGCGCCCTCGGCCGAGGAGCTGTACGCCAACGGCCTGCACATGGCCACCAGCACCTACGAGCGCGGCAATGCCGACCTGCGTTCCGAAACCTCGCAGAACATCGACCTGAGCCTGCGCAAGACCAGCGGCGACACCACCTTCAGCGCCAGCGTGTTCCGCAACCGCGTGAACAACTACATCTACGGCCGCACGCTCGACGCGGTGGACGGCCTGCAACTGCTGCAGTACGCCCAGGCCGACGCCACCTTCACGGGGATCGAAGGCCAGGTGCGCCAGCGCATCACGCGCAACCTGGGCGTCACGCTGTTCGGCGACACCGTGCGCGCCCGCCTGGCCGGCGGCGGTCTGCTGCCGCGCATCCCCGCCACGCGCGCCGGTGTGCGCATGGACGCCAACTGGAACGCCTGGGAAGGCCAGGTCGAATGGGTACAGGTGGCACGCCAGAACCGGGTGGCCGAGTTCGAGTCGGCCACGCCCGGCTACGGCATGCTCAACCTGGGCGTGAGCTACAGCGGCAAGTACAACGGCGAGACGCCCTGGCAGGTCTACCTCAAGGCCAACAACCTGACGGACCGCCTGGCCTACGCCCACACCTCCTTCATCAAGAACGCGGCACCGCTGATGGGCCGCAACCTGACGCTGGGGGTCAAGATCGCGTTCTGACCCCCAGGGCCGGCGGCGGCCGGCCCTGGAGTGCATGGGTTTACACGAAACGTATATGTTTCGTATAATTCAACCCATGGGCATAGTCAAAATTTCCGATCAAATGCACGAGAACCTGCGCATTGCCAGCAATGCGCTGTCTCGTTCCATCAACGCACAGGCCGAGCACTGGATGCGCGTGGGCATGCTCGCCGAGCTGCACCCCGAGCTCAGCCACAGCCAGATCTGCCAATTGCTGATCCGCGCCGAGCAGGCGGGCGGGTTCGACCTGGCCGCGCTGGCGCAGGCGCTGCCGTCGCCTGCCGGTGGCGGCAGCGGCAGCCAATCCAGCCTCCAGGTACGGCGGGTGCAGTGATGGGCGCCCGACACCCCCAGGTGATCATCAAGACGCCCGCCGAGATCGCCCAGTCGCGCATTGCCGCCCAGCTGGCGGCCCGGGTGCTGCAGATGATCGGCCCCTACGTGCAGCCCGGTGTGTCCACCGAAGAACTGGACGACCGCTGCCGCGAATTCATCGTGCACGAGCTGCAGGCCACCCCGGCCAACATCGGCTACCAGGGCTTCACCAAGACGCTGTGCACCTCCGTCAACCATGTCGTCTGCCACGGCGTGCCCGCGGCCGACAAGGTGCTCAAGAAGGGCGACATCATCAACATCGACGTGGCCGTCATCAAGGATGGCTGGTTCGGCGACACCAGCCGCATGTACTACGTGGGCGAGCCCAACCGCCTGGCGCGCCGCCTGGTGGAGACCACCTACGAGGCCATGTGCGCCGGCATCCGCCAGGTGCGCCCCGGCGCCACGCTGGGCGACGTGGGCCATGCCATCCAGAGCGTGGCCGAGCGCGAGCGCTTCAGCGTGGTGCGCGACTACTGCGGCCACGGCATCGGGCAGATCTACCACGAGGACCTGCAGGTGCTGCACTACGGCCAGCGTGGCCAGGGCATCACGCTCGAAGAGGGCATGGTCTTCACCATCGAGCCCATGATCAACGTCGGCAAGCGCGAAACCCGCGAACTGCCCGACGGTTGGACCGTGGTCACGCGCGACCATTCCCTGTCGGCCCAGTGGGAGCACATGGTGGCCGTGACGGCCGATGGTTTCGAGGTGCTGACGGCCTGGCCCGAGGGCACGGGGAGCTACCCGGCGATCGGCTGAAGGCTGGTGCGCCAGGGGGCGGCAGGGACCTATCGCGCCGCCTGCATCGCCTCGAACTGCTCCACCGGCATGGGCCGGGCAAATGCAAAGCCCTGCAACACGTCGCAGCCGGCATCCACCAGGTAGTCGATTTGCGCCGGGGTCTCCACGCCTTCGGCCGTGACGGCCAGGCCCAGGCCGTGCGAGAGGGCGATGATGGCCTTGACGATCATCCGGCTGTGCTCCTGCTCGGGCAGGTCGCGGATGAAGCTGCGGTCGATCTTCAGGCGCTTCATGGGCAGGCGCCGCAGGTAGGCCAGCGAGGAGTAGCCGGTGCCGAAGTCGTCGATGGCCAGGTGTACGCCCAGCTGGCTCAGGCGGTGCAGGGTGCTGGCGCAGGCATCCATGTTCTCCATGAGCACGGTCTCGGTGAGCTCGATCTCCAGCAGGTGGGCCGGCAGACCCTCTTCGCGCAGGATGTCCATCACGCGCTCGAGGAACTGCGGGTCGCCCAGCTGCCGCGCCGAGACGTTGACTGCCACGCGCAAGGGGGAAGACGCCTGGGCCTGCCAGCGGACCGCATCCCGGCACGCGGTGCGCACCACCCAGTAGCCCAGGTGCACGATCAGGCCGCATTCCTCCGCCACCATCACCGCTTCCAGGGGCGGGATGGGGCCCAGCCGGGCGTGTGTCCAGCGCAGCAGCGCCTCGGCACCGATCATCTTGCGGTCGGTGGCCGAGAACACGGGCTGGTAATGCAAGGCCAGGCCTTGCCCGTCCTCCAGTACCTGGCGCAGGGCTTTCTCGATGGCCTGGCGCCGTACGGCAGCGAGGTTCATGGAGGCGTCGAAGCGCTCGCAGCGGTTCTTGCCGAGGTCCTTGGCCCGGTACATCGCCGTATCGGCGCTGCTGATGAGGCTGTCGCGGTCCGGCGCGTCCCCCGGGTAGGTGGCGATGCCCGCGCTGCAGGTCACCATCACCTCCTGGTCCGACTCGACAAAGCCCTTCTCGAACACGGCGACGATGCGGTCCCCATAGTTGCCGAGCGCCGCCTCGTCCATGTCCAGCCGCAGGATCACGGAAAACTCGTCACCCCCCATGCGGCAGATGTCGTCGCCCGCGCGCACCACCGACTGCAGGCGCTGCGCCACCTGGCGCAGCAGGCCGTCGCCGGCGGCATGGCCGAAGGTGTCGTTCAGGGTCTTGAAATTGTCCAGGTCGATGTAGACCAGCGCCAGCTTGCTGCCCAGCGTGGCGGCCCGGGCGATTTCATGCGCCAGCCGTTCGTTGAAGTAATGCCGGTTGCCGACGCCGGTCACGGCATCCTGGTGGGCCAGCACCTGCAGGCGGCGTTCCGCCTCGCCGACCGCCGCGCGGCTGCGCAGGACCAGCGCGGTGGCCAGGGCCATGGTGCCCCCGGCGATCAGCAGCGCGCCGCCGAAGCGGATGACCAGCTGGGTGTAGACCTCGGCCATCGACTTGCGCAGGTAGATGCTGCCCGAGCTCTTGCCCCGGAACTTCACGGGCTTGGCCATCTCCAGCAGCGACAGACCCTGGTATTCGAAATCCCCGTTGCCACCACCTGGCAGTGCGCTGGGCGCCACCTGGTCGCCATCGCGCTGGTACGAGGCGAAGAGGGTGCCCTGAGCATCGTAGATGGCGGCCATCAGCACCATGGGCGAGGCCTTGAGGGCGCCCAGGATCTCTTCCGTCGTATGCGCATCGCGGAACATCACGGCCGTGGAGACGTTGTCGGCAACGATGGAGGCTTCCACCCGGCTGTCGGCGAGCATGGCCTTGCGGCTGCTCCAGTAGTCGAAGGCCGTGAGGGCCAGCACCATGGTCAGCAGGGCCAGCCCGGTGGCCAGCAGCCCGGTCGCCACCACGCGCGATGACAGCTGCTCCGAGTCGGCGGCGGTGGCCGGGCTGTCGGGGCTTCTCATCGGGCCCCCCTGGACAGGCGCAGCAGGCGCGAGCTGACCGACAGGCCCGCCTTGCCGACGGCATCGGCATTGATGTCGAAGACGATGCGGTCGCCCTCGCGGTGCAGGACGATCATGATCTCCGGCGCGGCGGCGGCCGCATCGTCGGTGATGGTCAGCACCGCCGTTCTGCCGGGCACGGCGCGCAATGCGCGCAGGGCGCGGTCGGTGTCTGCGCCGCTGAGGACCAGCACGCGGCAGTCGTTGAGCTCGGTGGCTTCCCAAAGCCGGATGCGGATCGGATTGTCCTTGCGTGCGGGCCGCCCCTCCAGTGCCAGCAGGCTGCGCTTCAGGGGGCTGAAGGGTGATACGCAGATGGTCCAGTCGGCCCCGGCGCGGCCGTCCCCCTGGGGCCACTCGACGAACTGGATGAAGTTGAAGACATAGGCCGCCTTCAGCTCGTTTTCGCCCACCCGCTCCTGCGCACCCACCCCGGTGTCGCACGCGAGTACGCACAACCCCACCAGGAGGGCTTGGTACAGGCGGTGCAGGTACGGCATGGCCTAGAACGCATAGGTGAGCTTGAGGCGCAGGGTCCGGCCGTCCTGCAGGAGCGAGTCGCCGCGGATCTCGAAGGACGCAGGGTCGGCAAACCTCCGGTCAAACAGGTTGTACACCCCGAGGGAGACATCCGTGCCCGCCAGCCGCGTGGTGTAGGTCAGATTGGCCAGCGCGTGGGCCGGCAGGCGCGAAGCCAGGGTGTTGCGCGCGCCGATGGCGATGGCTTCCACCCCGAAACGCCCGCGGGCCCATGGCGCAGCGTCGGCGCTGCCGATGGCGCTGGACCACTGCGCCTTCAGCAGGTGTCGGGGCGAATTGGCCAGGGTCTCCCGCGTCAGGGCATCGCGGGCGCGCTGCCAACTGTAGGCCAGGCGCAGCCGGGCGTCGGGCCCCAGGCGCTGCTCGATCTCGGTTTCCATTCCATACACGCCGACGCTGTTGGCATTGCCGAACATGAACCGGTCGGCCTGCAGTGCCTCGCCGATCGCCAGCAGGTGCGAGACGCGCGACTGGAACACCGTGAGCAGCGCGCGCGAGGCACCCGACGGGGCATGCTCCAGCACCAGTTCCGTGGTGCGGATGCGCTCGGAGCGCAGGCTGGCCGTGCCGACCACGCCGCCGGGGGTTTCCACGCGGTAGTCGCGCTCATAGGCGTTGGGTGGCCGGTACGCCGTGCCGTACAGCAGCTTGAGGGCCGTTGCCGGCCCCACCAGGTACACCAGGCCCAGCCGCGGGTGCAGGCTGCCCTGGCTGTCCGAGTGCTTGCCCCAGCGCAGCCCGGCGTGCAGCACCAGGTCGGGGCGCAGCGCGACCTCGTCCTGCAGGTAGACGCCCATGACGTCACCGCTGCTGCTCTTGTTGAGGTAGTGTGCTTCGGGCGCGAGGTCCAGGTTGCGCTGCGTGATGTCCAGGTCGCGCCGGTAGTCCACGCCCCAGGAGATCTTGTGCCGCTGGAATGCGGTGCTCACCCACTGCAGCTCCGAGCCCACCCAGCGGCCGCTACCGATGTCGCGGTTGGTGGTGACGGGCGGGTAGTCGTAGACATAGTCGCCCACATACCGGTACTGGCCGCCGTGGAGCCTTGCCGTGAAATGAAGGGTGGGGTTCCACTGCCCGGCGTACTCTGCCGCAAGGCGGGTGCTGGAGTCGGCCACGCGGGAGCGCCGGTCGTTGAACACTTGCGAGAAGGCCGCCGTGGGCAAGCCCTTCTGGCGCTCGCCGTGCGACAGGGACAGCGTCACGCCCCCGCGCCGCCACTTGGCGAAGAAGCGGGTGCTGCGATCGTAGTCCAGGCCTTGCGCAATACCCTGGTTCTGGGCGGGTGTATCGAAGGCCGGAAAGTAGAGGTCCTCGCCCCGGGTGGTGGAGCGCGATGCAGACACCAGCCAGTCGCCGCCATGCCCGTCCACCGTGCCCAGCGTAAAGCGCAGCCCGGCGTGGCCGTGGCTGCCCAGTTCGGTGCTGACCTGGGCGCCCTTGAGCTGCCGGCCTTCGCGCGTGATGATGTTGAGCACGCCGAAGAAGGCATTCGCCCCGTAGACGGCCGCACTCGGCCCGGGCACGAACTCCACGCGTTCGATCAGGTCGATGTCGATCGGGAAATCCGTGCCCACCGGCGCCTGGTCGTACAGGTTGTCGTTGAACCGCACCCCATCGACCAGCAGCAGCACCCGGGTGTTGTAGTCCCCCGGCGTGGAAAAGCCGCGCATGCCCAGGTAGTGGTAGGACCGGTCGTAGGAGACATACAGCCCGCGCATGCTGGCCAGGATCTCGGCCAGGTTGCGGTACCCGAAGGTGCGGATGTCTTCCGCGGTCACGACGCTGACCGCAGCCGGGGCCTCGAGCGCGCTTTGCAGGTAGCGGCTCGCGGTGCGGACCTCCATCTGCATCAATTGCTCCAGCGGCAGCTGGGCGACATCGGCCTGGGCCCCGGAAGCCAGGCAGGCAGCCATGCACATCCCGAGGGCAAGCCGACTGCGTCCTGCACATGGTGGGGGTCTTGTCATGGCATCTCTATCGTGGGCTTGTCCAGCCGTCATCGCAAGCTGCGCCCGATGGCTGTAACAAATGCTTTCATCCTACTCTTCTGGCAGCTGCCGGGGCCTGGGTTTACCTTAGTTCAAGATCTGAGTTACATCCCTTCGTGTGCGCAAGAAATATACGCAATGCGTTATATAAAACTGCTCATTGCGTATAATTGCTGGTCATGAACAGCCAGCAAGACTTCCTGCGCGACGCCATGCGCCGCCTCAACCTGACGCGCGATGCGTTTTCCGACCGGCTGGGCGTGCGCCGCCGGGCCCTCGATACCTGGCTGCTGCCGGCCGATTCGGGCGAGTCGCGCAGCATGCCGGAGATGGTGGAGAAGTTCGTCTCCGAGATCCTCCTCACGCACGAAGCGGGAAGCGCCGGCACGCAGCGGGGCAGGGCGCCCACGGCCCAGCCGCTGGCCCATCGCATCGCCGCCGAGGGCCGGCCGCACCTGCTCTCGGTGGCCCAGTTCGACCGCGGCAGCCTGGAGGAACTGTTCCAGGTGGCCGACCTGATGCAGCCCATCGCCCGGCGCCAGAAGGTCTCGCGCGTGCTGGAAGGCGCCGTGCTGGGCAGCCTGTTCTTCGAGGCCAGCACGCGCACCCGGGTGAGCTTTGGCGCGGCGTTCTGCCGCCTGGGCGGCACGGTGTGCGACACGACGGGGTTCACCTTTTCCTCCATGGCCAAGGGCGAGTCGATCTACGACACCAGCCGCGTCATGGCCGGCTATGTGGACGCGCTGGTGGTGCGCCACCCGGAGCAGGGCGCTGTGGCCGAGTTCGCGCGCGCCACCAACATCCCCGTGATCAATGCGGGCGATGGCCCGGGCGAGCACCCGAGCCAGGCCATCCTCGACCTCTACACCATCCAGCGCGAGTTCTCGCGCTTGGGCAAGCTGGTCGATGGCACGCACGTGGCCCTGGTGGGCGACCTCAAGTACGGCCGCACCGTGCACTCGCTGATCCGCCTGCTGGCGCTCTACAAGGGGCTCAAGTTCAGCCTGGTGGCCCCGCCGTCGCTGGAGATGCCCGCCTACCTGCTGGAGCTGGTGGCGCGCAACGGCCATGTGATCGAGCAGACCACCTCGCTGCAGGACGGCCTGCGCGGTGCCGACGTGGTCTATGCCACGCGCATCCAGAAGGAGCGCTTCGTGGGCGAGGCCATCGAGGGTTACACGCCCGAGTTCCAGATCCGCAAGTCGCTGGTGGACGAGCTGTGCAAACCCGACACCATCCTCATGCACCCGCTGCCGCGCGACGGGCGGCCCGGTGCCAACGACCTTTCCACCGACCTCAACCACGACCCGCGCCTGGCCATCTTTCGCCAGACGGACAACGGCATCCCCGTGCGCATGGCCTTGTTCGCAGTGCTCATGGGGGTGGAGAACCAGGTGGCGCGCTCGATGCGCGATGCCGGCTGGCGCTCGCCCTCCCATGTGGGCCCTGACGACGCAGTGTTCGACGGATTGGACTGAGAGGCTGAGAGCCTTTCAGCCTCCGAGGGAAAACCCTTGCGGGTACTACACTCGCTGTCTCCCTCCCCGCGCGCCGCTGCACCGTGAATTCCCCCGTCTTCGCCTCCCTGATCCCCGTCGTCCTGTTCATTGCCATCGGATTTCTGTCGGGGCACCAGGGCTGGATCAGGGCGGGCTCGGTCAAGGATCTCTCTAACCTGGTGTTCATGGTGCTGACGCCAGCGCTGCTGTTCCGAACCATGAGTTCGGTGCACCTGGGGGACGTGGACTTTGCGCCCATCGCCGCGTACTTTGCGGCGGCAGGGCTGGTGTTCGGCGGCACCATGCTGCTGCTGGGCTTCACCAGCCTGACGGCGGCGCGGGCACTGGCCAACATGTTCAGCAACACGGTGATGATCGGCGTGCCGCTGGTGGGCCTGGTGTTCGGCGAGGCCGGGCTGGTCACGCTGTTCACGCTGATCTCGCTGCACGCGCTGATCCTGCTCACCGCGGCCACCGTGGTGTTCGAGCTGGCGGCGGCGCGCGAGCGGGCGGGTACGCCGGGGCATGAACGCCGCTCCATGCTGCGCACCGTGCTCATGGCGGTGCGCAACGGCATCATCCACCCCATCCCCATGCCCATCATCGTGGGCCTGCTGTATGCGCAGACCGGCCTGCCGATCCCGCTGGTGATCGACAAGCCGCTGGAACTGCTGGGCCAGGCCCTGGGCCCGCTGGCGCTGCTGCTGGTGGGCGTGACGCTGGCCTTCACCAAGGTGGGGACCCATCTCCGCGCGGCCATGCGCATCGCGCTGGTCAAGTGCCTGGTCCATCCTGTGGCCATGGCCGCGGTGGGTTGGGCCATGGGCCTGTCGGGCATGCCGCTGGCCGTGATGGTCGTGGCGGCATCGCTGCCGGTGGGGGCCAACGTGTTCCTGTTCTCGCAGCGCTACGAGGTGGCGCAGGACGAGGTGACGGCCAGCGTGGCCGTGTCGACCGCGCTGGCGCTGATCACCATGCCGGTGGTGATCATTTTGGTGACCCGTTTTCTGGTCTAGGGCGCCAGCCGCTCGCGCACCCAGTTGGAGCCGTCGAGCCGGTAGCGCAGCCGGTCGTGCAGGCGGCTCTTGCGACCCTGCCAGAACTCCCACTGCTCGGGCTTCAGGCGGTAGCCGCCCCAGTGTGGCGGGCGGGGAGGGCGCAGCAGGAACTGCGCGCCGTACCTGGCGGCATTGGCCACCAGCACGCTGCGGTCCGCGATCACCTGGCTTTGCGGGCTGGCCCAGGCGCCGATGCGCGAGTCGAGCGGGCGGCTGGCAAAGTAGGCGTCGCTTTCCTCGGCGCTGACCTTTTCCACCACGCCTTCGATGCGCACCACGCGCTCAAGCTCCACCCAATGGAACTGCAGCGCCGCAAACGGGTTGCCCGCGATCTGGCGGCCCTTGCGGCTCTCGTAATTGGTGAACCAGACGATGCCACGCTCGTCATAGCCCTTGATGAGCACGATGCGCGTGCTGGGGCGCAGGTCCCCGCCCACGGTGGCCAGGGTCATGGCATTGGGCTCGGGCACCTGGGCGGAAATGGCTTCCTGGAGCCATTGATCAAACTGCTGCAGGGGCGCAGCATGCGAGGCGTCTTCGTTGAGTTCGGCGCGCTCGTAGCTCTTGCGCAGATCGGCGATGGAGGTGGTCATGGACATGGACATGGACATGGACATGATTGTGCACGCCGCCAAGGCGGGGCTTGGCGCCTTGCGTGCATGGCCTGCCGGGCCCGGTTGTTGCCGAATAAAAATTCGCTTATATTGGCGCTGCGATGAAACCCAAAGACGATGAAAAGCAGCGTGCGATTGCGCAGGCCACCTTCGACCTGGTGGGCCAGACCGGCCTGAGCGGGCTCACCATGGCCCAGATCGCGCGTGCCGCGGGCATCGCCACCAGCACGCTCTACGTCTACTACCCGTCCAAGGACGAGCTCATCAGCCAGCTCTACCAGGACGCCAAGACCGTCACCGCCGCGCGCATCATGGACGGCGTGGTGCCCAGCCTGCCGTACCGCGCCCGGGTGCGCCGCATCTGGGAGAACCTGCTGCGCCACCGGCTGGACCAGCATGCCGAGGTGGTCTTCCAGGAGCAGTACTACAACTCGCCCTGGTTCACCGAGGGCAACCGCGAGTTCTCCACGCGCCTGATGGCCGGCTTCTACGCCCTGATGCAGGAGGGCCAGCAGCAAGAGATCCTCAAGGCCGTGCCCGTGCCCCTGCTCACCGCCAGCCTGATCGGCTCGGTGCGCGAAACCGCCGGCCTGATACGCACCGGCGTGCTGCCCGACGACGAGGCCCTGCACCAGATGGCCTTCGGCCTGTGCTGGGACGCGCTCAAAGCATGATCCGCCGATTTGCGCTTTAATCGAATAAATATTCTCTTAAAAATGGCAATCCCCACCGCGTTCCCGTTGCCTTGCCGATGGCGGCGCTCAAGCTGCCTTCGCCCTGCTGTTTCCCCCGCACTGTAAAAAAACCTCCCCAAGGAGAACCCACGATGCCCACGCTCCATATCAACGGCAAAGAAACGGCTGTGGATGCCGATGAATCCACCCCCATCCTCTGGGCCCTGCGCGACACGCTGGGCATGACCGGCACCAAGTTCGGCTGCGGCCAGGCCCTGTGCGGCGCCTGTACCGTGCACCTGAACGGCGCGCCGATCCGCTCGTGCATCACGCCGATCTCGGCCGCTGCGGGCCAGAAGATCACCACCATCGAGGCCATCGCGGCCAGTGATAAGGTGGGCAAGGCCGTGCATGCCGCCTGGGTCAAGCACGACGTGGCGCAATGCGGCTACTGCCAGAGCGGCCAGATCATGAGCGCCACGGCGCTGCTCAAGGGCAAGAAGAAGCCCAGCGACGCCGACATCGATACCGCCATGGCCGGCAACGTCTGCCGCTGTGGAACCTATGTGCGCATCCGCGCGGCCATCCATGATGCCGCCCGTACCCTGGCCTGAAGGAGCACGCACCATGCATTTCCATCCCGACACCGTTCAGGCCCACATGCCCCGCCATCTGCTCGCGCTGCTGGAAAAATCCCAGGAGGGGCCTGCCGAAGCGGGCCTGGCCGAAGGCCTGGCGCGCCGCAGCTTTCTCAAGGTCACGGCGGCCACCGGCTTTGCGCTGGGCGCGTTTCCGCTGGCCTCCGTTGCACAGGGTACGGCGGCTGCGCCGGCCGCCGGCCTCAAGCCTTTCCAGCAGCCTTCGGCCTTTGTGCGCATCGAGCCCGATGGCATCGTCACCGTCACCATCAACCGGCTGGATTTCGGCCAGGGCGTGCAGACCGGCCTGCCCATGATCCTGGCCGAGGAGCTCGATGCCGACTGGTCCAAGGTGCGCAGCACGCACGGCGACGCCAACATCGCCTATGCCGACCCTGCCATGGGCCTGCACCTCACGGGCGGCTCCAATTCCATCAAGAACTCCTATACCCAGTACCGCGAACTCGGTGCCCGCACCCGCGCCATGCTGGTGTCGGCCGCGGCAGCGCAGTGGGGCGTGGACGCATCGGCCCTGCGCACGCAGAACGGCTTTGTCGTGGGGCCCGGCGGCAAGAAGCTGGGCTATGGCGAGCTGGCCGAGGCGGCCATGAAGCTGCCCGTGCCCGAAAAAGTCACCCTGAAGGACCCCAAGCAGTTCCGCCTGATCGGCCAGCCCACGGGGCGGCTCGACGCCAAGGCCAAGTCCAGCGGCCTGCAGGACTATGGCATCGACGTGCGCCTGCCCGGCATGCTGACCGCCGTGGTCGCGCGCCCGCCGGTGTTCGCGGCCAAGCTCAAATCGCTGGACGACTCGGCCGCCAAAGCCGTCAAGGGCGTGAAGGCCGTGCTCCGCGTGCCCACCGACCGGGGCGGCGAGGGCGTGGCTGTGATCGCCGATGGCTACTGGGCGGCCAAGCAGGGCCGCGACGCGCTCAAGGTGGAATGGAACACCGACGCAGTGGAAAAGCCCGACACCACGGCACTGCTGGCCAGTTACCGCGCGCTCGCGGCCAAACCCGGCCTGGTCGCCATGCAGGCCGACACGGCCGCGCTGGCGAATGCGCCGCACAAGATCAGCGCCGAGTTCGTCTTCCCCTACCTGGCCCATGCCCCCATGGAGCCGCTCAACTGCACCGTGCTGCTGGCTGGCGACAAGGCCGAGCTGTGGATGGGCACGCAGATGCCGGGCCTGGACGCGGTGGCCGCCGCCCAGGCCCTGGGCCTGCAGCCGCAGAACGTCAAGGTGCACACGCAGATGGCCGGGGGCGGCTTTGGCCGCCGGGCCATTCCCACCAGCGACTATGTGGTGGAGGCCTGCAGCGTGGCCAAGGCCGCGCTGGGTGCCGGCCTGGGGGTGCCCGTGCGCACGCTCTGGAGCCGCGAGGACGACATCAAGGGCGGCTACTATCGCCCCATGCATGTGCACCGCGCAGAGATCGGTTTCGACGCCCAGGGTCAGATCCTGGCCTGGGACCACACCATCGTGGGCCAGTCCATCGTCAAGGGCTCGCCGTTCGAGGGCTTCATGGTCAAGAACGGCATCGACGCCACGGCCATCGAAGGCATGAAGGAGCCCTATGATGTGCCCATGAAGCTTTCGGTCCACCACCCACAGGTCAACGTGCCAGTGCTCTGGTGGCGCAGCGTGGGCTCCACCCACACGGCCTACGCCATGGAGACCCTGATCGACGAGGTGGCCCGCACCACCAGGCAGGACCCCGTGGCCTACCGCCTGCGCCTGATGGGCGACAAGCACCCCCGCCACAAGGCGGCGCTGCAGCTCGCGGTGGCCCAGTCCGGCTATGGCAAGAAGAAGCTGGCCGCGGGCCGCGCCTGGGGCGTGGCGGTGCACGAATCCTTCCAGTCGGTCGTGGCCTATGTGGTCGAGGCCTCGGTGACGAAGGACGGTGCCCCCAAGCTGCACCGCATCACGGCCGGTGTGCACTGCAACCTGGCGGTCAACCCGAAAAGCGTGGAGGCCCAGGTGCAGGGCGGGGCGCTGATGGGCCTGTCGATGTGCCTGCCGGGCGGTGCCATCACGCTCAAGGACGGCGTGGTGGAGCAAAGCAATTTCGGCGACTTCGCGGTGCCGCGCATCACCGACATGCCGCAGGTGGCCGTGCACATCGTGCCCAGCGCAGAACCGCCCACGGGCATGGGCGAGCCTGGGCTGCCGCCGCTGGCGCCGGCATTTGCCAACGCCATTGCGCAACTCACGGGCAAGACGCCGCGTGAGCTGCCGTTCAAGATGGCGTGACGATGGCACCACAACCGCTGCCATCCCCCGTGGTGTTGGTGCTGGCCTCCGGCCGGGGCGAGCGCTTTGCGGCTTCGGGTGGCAGCGTGCACAAGCTGAGCGCATTGCTCCATGGCCTGCCGGTGCTGGAGCACACGCTGGCCGCCGTGCGCGCCAGCGGCCTGCCCTGGCACCTGGAGGATGCGGGCCACCCGGGCATGGGGGATTCGATCGCGGCGGCTGTGCGTGCCACGGCGGATGCGCCCGGCTGGCTGGTGCTGCCCGGGGATCTGCCCCTGGTGCGGCCGCAAACCCTGCGCAGGATGGCGGCTGCGCTGTACGGCTGTGCGGTGGCCGTGCCGGTGCACGAGGGCGAGCGCGGTCACCCGGTGGCTTTTTCGGCGCAATGCCTGCCGGGCCTGCTGGCCCTGGCGGGAGAGCAGGGCGCCGCCAGCGTGGTGCGCGAGCAGCAGGCGCAGGGCCGGTCGCGGCTGGTGGAAGTCGATGACGAAGGCACGGTGACCGATGTGGACACCGTGCAGGACCTGGCCCGGGCGGAGCAGGTCCTGGCCGGCAGGCTTACTTCGCCGTGATCACGGCGCACGCCAGGCGCGGGCCGGCATTGCCGGTTGGCTGGGTGGTGTAGTCGTCGGGGTCGCGGTGCACGATCAGGCCCTTGCCGACGATGTCGTTGGCGGTGCTGCCCACGCGGATGGAGCGCGACTCGAAGCTGATCTTGGCCACGCCGCCGGCGTCGGCCTTCAGGCTGGGCAGATCGCCCGTGTGGTGCTCGGCGGCGCCATGGCTGCCGTGCGGCTTGCCGCCGGGGTTGAAGTGGCCGCCGGCGCTCATGCCGTCGCCGCTGGAGCAGTCGCCTTTTTCATGGATGTGGAAACCGTGCTCGGCACCGGGCTTGAGGCCGCGGACTTCGCCGTGGACCTTGACCACGTCGCCCGTCTGCACGAAGGTGACCGTGCCGGTGGTGGTGTTGCCACGCGTGGATTCGAGCTTGGCCACGGCCGAAGGGCCGGACGACGAAAAGGCGGCGCAGCCGGCAATGCTTGCCACGGCAGCGGCGGCCAGGGCGGTACGAAGAATCATGATGAAGCTCACTCCTTGAACAAACAAACGAACAGGGCAGATAGGTCGGTAGAGGTGCAGTGGCGCAGACGGCTTGCTCTGCACCACACCAGTGCCGCACTATGCCTGCTTTTTGTCGGTAAGCGAAAGTAATCTTCCCAGCGAGCGGTCGTGGATGCCCAGCCGGCGCAGCTCGTCGTAGGTGGCCTGGGCGTAGTCGCGCGTGGTGCCGAACTTGCCGCAGGCCTGCTCGAAGATACGGCAGTACTCCTGGTCGGGCAGCTCGCCCGTGTGGTTGGGGCTTTTGCGCGACAGGGTGAAGGCCAGCGCCTGCACGCTGCCATGGGGCGTGTGGCAGGTGAGCCAGCGCGGGTCGTACACGCCGGTCATCATCTCGCGCTGCCACAGGTTGATCAGCACCTGGCGCGCATGCGCCTTGTCCACCCGGAACACCATGCCCCGGCAGCTGCCGCCCGAGAGCATGCCAAACACCAGGCCCGGGCACTCGGGCGTGCCACGGTTGATGCGGCTCCACATCTTGAGTGCCCGGTGCCAGCCGTGCACACGGGCCGCCCGGCGCTCGCTGAAGTCGAAATCGGGCCGCCAGATCAGCGAGCCGTAGCCGAACACCCACAGGTCCCGGTGGCCGCCCCATTGCTGCAGGGCCCGCTCCAGCATGGGGGCAGGATCGCGCAGCGGTGCGGGAAGACTCGTCATCGCATCACTCTACAATGAAGAAGGTGCCCAAGCAGGGCGCCCGACAATATCCACCACATATAGAGACAACACAGGGAGACTCCATGTCCGGTAGTTCCGACAACGACAGCCAAGAACGTTTTGCACTCGGTTTTCTGTTCATCCTGATCGCACTGATCATTTCCACCGCGGTCGGTACCGTGGTGGTCAAGCGCCTGGGCGCCGCAAAGTCCGCCAAGGCAGCCCCTGCAGCCACCGCACTTGCAAGCAACGCACCAGCCGCTCCGGCCGCTGACACGGCTGCAACTGCTGCTGCGGCCGACGCCGCCAGCGTGCGCGTCGAGAACGGCGTCGTGAAGTTCTACTTTGCCAGCGCCAAGGCCGACCTGGCCGCAGGCGCCAACGAAGCCCTGGCCGATGTGGTCAAGGGCGTGGCCGAAGGCAAGAAGGCTGTGGTCTCGGGCTTCCACGACGCCACGGGCGACGCCGCCGCCAATGCCGAACTGGCCAAGCAACGCGCCTATGCGGTGCGCGATGCGCTCAAGGGCCTGGGCGTGGCCGAGGACAAGATCGAGCTCAAGAAGCCTGAGGAAACGACGGCCAGCGGCAGCAATGCCGAGGCGCGTCGGGTGGAAGTGGCGCTGGCTGCCGGCTGATCCCCATGGCGGGCTCCACGTTACAGCGTGGGGCGCAGAGAATGAAAAAGCCCGGCATTGCCGGGCTTTTTTGTTGGATGCAGCAGGGCGGTGCGCTCAGCGCAATCCGGTGCCGCCCGTGTCGTTTTTGCGCTCGATCAGCTCGATCTTGTACCCATCCGGATCCGTCACAAACGCGATCACCGTGGTGCCGCCCTTCACCGGCCCGGCCTCGCGCGTCACATTGCCGCCCGCGGCCTTGATCTTGTCGCAGGCCGCGTATGCATCGGGCACGCCCAGGGCGATATGGCCGTAGGCCGTACCCAGGTCGTAGCTCTCGGTGCCCCAGTTGTAGGTCAATTCGATCTCGGCCTGTCCGGGGTTGCCGCCGTCGAAGCCCAGGAAGGCCAGCGAGTACTTGTACTCGGGGTTTTCGGACTGGCGCAGCAGCTGCATGCCCAGCACCTGGGTGTAGAAATCAATCGAGCGCTGAAGGTTGCCAACGCGGAGCATCGTGTGGAGGAATCTCATGCCCTCGATTGTGCCGGCAGATCGAAGACCAGGCACACCGCGGTGATGGCAGGGTCAGATCCGCGCGAGCAGTTCTGCCTTCTTCACCGCGAATTCCTGCTCGGTGAGGATGCCCCTGTCCTTAAGGGCGGCAAGCTGGGAGATGGTTTCGAAGATGGATGCTTGTGTGTTGCTACTGCTGCCGGGCGCTGCTTCTTTGGTCGGGACGGCTGCCTGGGACGCACCCGAGGGCCTGCCTGCTGAATCATCACCGCGTAGAACCAAGGGCAGGGCCGAGAGGTCCACGGTCCCGTGCTGGCTGGTGAAGCTCAGCGTGCCGGCGCCACCTTGCTGCTGACCGACGCCTTGGATCTGGTGTTCCAGCGTGTCGTACAGCGACAGCTTGCCACCCACCTCCACCGCAAGGCGGCGCTTGTCGGCGAAGTAGGCATACCGGGTGGTGTTCTGCGAGCCGCTGCTGTGGGGTGTGCCCAGGTCCGCTGGATACCAGGGGAATTGAGGATGGGTGGCGAAGATCGATGGTGGTGCACTGGCGAACCCCATTTTGCCGCTGCTTTGGGATTGCGATGGGGGAGGGCTTGCCGGCATGGGGGCTGGTAAACCGGCCAGGGCACTGGCCAGTTCGGTCGCCAGGGCATTCACGCGTGCCTTCAATGCGTCATTGAACATGTCGCCGATCATGACCATGCCGCCGCGCACCCATTGGCCGCTGCCGCCGAACTCAGGGTGGGCAAACTGCGCCATCGTGCCGTTGCCCTCCTGCAGGGCCGCCAGCAACTGCCTTACGGCATCCGGACTGAAGCCGGTGCGTGAAGACAGGCCCAAGACAAGTTGCTGACCGTGTTCGCTGAGTTCTGGTGCCATACGACCCTCGAAGAGGTTTCACTGCCGCTGCGCTTCGCTGCGGTCCCGTAGGGTAGCACCAGGCATGCGCGATGCAGGAGTCTTAGGCTTTCGATTGCGTCGGCAGATCGAAGACCAGGCAGGTGGTGGTGGCGTGGGCGTACAGGGTGCCGTCAGCGCCCACCAGGCGGGCCTCGGCGGTGGCGAGTTGGCGGCCGCAGTGGATCACCCGGCCTTCGGCGCGCACGCGCGGCACCTTGGGGGTGATGGCCTTGACCAGGTTCACGCCCAGCTCGGCCGTGGTGTAGCCGCGCCCGGGCAGCATGCGGGTGTGCACCGCGCAGCCCAGGGCCGAGTCGAGCAGGGTGGCGAACCAGCCGCCGTGCACGGTGCCCATGGGGTTCAGGTGCTCCACGCTGGGTGTGCCCTGGAAGACGGCCAGGCCTTCGCCGACCTCCACCAGGCGAAAGTCGAGCGTGCGCGCGATGGGCGGGTAGGGCAGTTCGCCGCGCAGCATGGCCTGCATCATCTGCAGGCCGGTGAGGCCGGCCACCTGGTCGGGCCGCGCCACGCCGGGGCCTACGCCAGCGTCCATGCGGGCCATCACCTCTTGCTCCAGGGCAAGCCATTGTTCGAGTTGGTTGTGCTGTGTCATGGGGTCTTCTTTCGATTGAAGTGTTGCATATGCAATTATTGCAGATACAATCAAATCCATGCAAGCCGAAATCACCATCCCGCCCACCGCAGCCGGGCGTCCCCAGGGCTGTACCAACTTCAAGCTGCGCCAGTTGTTGCGCCGGGTAGGGCAGCACTACGACGCCGAGATGGCCAAGTGCGGGCTCAAGACCACGCAGTACTCGCTGCTGTCGCATGTGTTCAAGCTCGGGCCCATCCGCCCGGGCGACCTGGCGGCGGAGATGAAGATGGATGCCTCCACGCTCACGCGCAACCTGCGCCCGCTGGTGGATGCCGGCTGGGTGACGCTGGAGGTGGGCGCCGACGCGCGCAGCCGCCTGGTGCACATCACCGACGCGGGCCGCGACAAGCGCGCCGAAGCCCAGCGCTGCTGGAAGGTGGCGCAGCTGTCGCTCAACGACCTGCTGGGCGTGGAGCGGGTGATGGCCCTGCACAACCTGGCCGATGAGTGCCTTGAATTGTTGTCCCCCGTGTCGGAGCTTTACCATGGCGAATGATGTGAACGCAGCCTCTCCCAACCGATCGATCGCCATCTGGCTGGTGCTGCTGGCCGCCGCAGGCGCCTTTGCCCTGACCATGGGCACGCGCCAGACCATGGGGCTGTTCCTCTCGGCCCTCAACACCTCCACCGGACTGGGGGTGGGCAGCATCAGCCTGGCCTTTGCCTTTGGCCAGCTGTGGTGGGGCCTGACCCAGCCGTTTGCGGGCGCCGTGGCGGACCGCATCGGCACCGGCCGGGTGATCCTGCTGGGCGTGGCGCTGGTGGCCCTGGGCACCATCATCACGCCGCTGATGACGACGACCGCCGGCCTGATCTTCGCCATCGGCGTGCTGGCCGCGGGCGGTGCGGGCATGGCAGGGCCATCGGTTCTGATGGCGGCGAGCACCCGCCTGGTACCCCCGGCCAAACGCGGCCTGGCCACCGGCATCGTGAATGCAGGCGGCTCTTTCGGCCAGTTTGCGATGGCTCCCATTGCCATCGGCCTCACGGCCGCCGTGGGCTGGGCCAGTGCCATGCAGTGGCTGGGTGTGCTGGTGCTGCTGGCGCTGCCGGCGGCCTTCGTGCTCAAGGGCAATTCCAAGGCGCTGGCGGCCCAGGCGGCCGCGGTATCGGGCGTCAAGGCGCTGACTGCGCGCCAGGCCATCGCACAGGCGCTGGCCACGCCCAGCTACCTGTACCTGTCGGCGGGCTTCCTGGTCTGCGGCTTCCATGTGGCCTTCCTGGCCACGCACCTGCCGGGCGTGATAGCGGCCTGCGGGCTGCCACCCGAAGTCGGCGGCTGGTCGCTGGCCATGATCGGGCTGTTCAACATCATCGGCAGCTTGGCCATGGGCTGGGCCGTGGGGCGCTGGCGCATGAAGTCGCTGCTCTCCATCCTGTACGCCACGCGCGGCATTGCGGTGCTGGTCTTTCTGCTGGCGCCCAAGACCACGGCCGTGATGCTGGTCTTTGCCGCCGTGATGGGCGTGAGTTTCCTGTCCACCGTGCCACCCACGGCCGGCCTGGTGGCCAAGATGTTCGGCACGGCCAACATGGCCATGCTGTTCGGCGTGGTGATGCTCTCGCACCAGATCGGTGGCTTCTTCGGCGCCTACCTGGGCGGCAGCGTGTTCCAGGCCACGGGCAGCTACGACTGGGTCTGGTACATCGACATCGCGCTGGCCCTGGGCGCCGCATTGGTGAACCTGCCGATACGCGAAGCGCCCCTGAAGCGCCTGGTCCCCGCAGCCGCCTGATTCCCCGGCACCGTTTTCAATGAGCCTGTGACCATGACCGATACCACCACTGCAGTGCAACCCCTGTATTTCGACGACATGGCCGTGGGCCGCCGCTTCAAGAGCGGCGAGCATGCGATGGACGCCGGGCAGATCATCGCCTTTGCGAGGCAATTCGATCCGCAGCCCTTCCACATGGACGACGAGGCCGCCAAGGGCACCTTGTTCGGCGGCCTGGCCGCCAGCGGCTGGCACACGGCGGCCATCACCATGCGGCTGCAGGTGACCACGGGGCTGCCTGTGGCCGGCGGCATCATCGGCGCGAGCGGCGAGGTGAGCTGGCCCCGGCCCACCCGGGCCACTGACGTGCTGCACGTGGTGAGCGAGGTGGTGGAGGCCAACCCCTCCAAGTCCAAGCCCGACCGGGGCATGGTCACCATCCGCAGCGAAACGCGCAACCACAACGACGAGGTGCTGCAGGTCTCCACCGTGCGCATCGTCGTGCCGCGCAAGCCCGGGGCTGCACCATGAGCGCTGTTGCCAGTCCAGCCACCGCTGCGGGCGCGGCAGCCATCAACCCGCGCACCCGCATGCTGCTGGAGGCGCCCATCGCCCCCACGCTGCTGCGCCTGGCGCTGCCCAATGTGCTGGTGATGCTGGCCCAGGCCGGCGTGGGCCTGATCGAGACGTATTTCGTCGGCAAGCTCGGTACCGATGCGCTGGCCGGCATGGCCCTGGTGTTCCCAGTGGTGATGCTGATGCAGATGATGTCGGCCGGTGCCATCGGCGGCGGCGTGGCGGCGGCCATTGCGCGGGCGCTGGGTGCCCGGCGCAAGGACGATGCCGATGCGCTGGTGCTGCATGCCCTGGTCATCGGCCTGGTGTTTGCGCTGTGCTTCAGCGTGGCCGTGGTCGGCGGCGGGCGCTGGCTCTACACCCGCATGGGCGGGGCAGGGGGCGCGCTGGAGGCGGCGCTCATCTATTCGAACTGGGTGTTTGCCGGCGCCATCTGCGTCTGGGTGTTCAACACCCTGGCGGCCATCATCCGCGGCACGGGCAACATGGCGGTGCCGGCCTATGTCACGGTGTGGGGCGCGCTGGTGCTCATCCCGCTGTCGCCGCTGCTGATCTTTGGCTGGGGCCCGCTGCCGGGCCTGGGCATTGCGGGCGGGGCCATCGCGCTCATGGCCTACTACGTGCTGGGCAGTGCCGTGCTGGCCTGGTACCTGTGGTCGCCGCGCAGCCTGCTGCGGCCCTCGTTCAAGGGGCTGCAGCTGCGCTGGCCACTGTTCGCCGACATCCTGCGCGTAGGCCTGGTGGGGGCGGTCTCCACCGTGGCGACCAATGTGGCCATCGGCGTCACCACGGCGCTGGTGGGCGGTTTCGGCACGGCGGCCATCGCCGGCTACGGCACGGCGTCGCGGCTCGAGTACCTGTTGGTGCCTTTGGTGTTCGGCTTTGGTGCGCCCCTGGTGGCCATGGTCGGCACCTGCATCGGCGCCGGTCAGCGCGAACGCGCCCTGCGCGCCACCTGGATCGGCGCCGCCATGGCGTTCGGCATGACCGAGGCCATCGGCCTGTGGGCGGCGATGTTCCCCGCCACCTGGCTGTCGCTGTTCGCCAGCGACCCGGCCATGATCGCCGCAGGCAGCCAGTACCTGCGCTCGGTGGGGCCGGTCTATGGCTTCTTCGGCCTGGGGCTGGTGCTGTACTTTGCCTCGCAGGGCGCGGGCCGGCTGTTCTGGCCCGTGGCCGGCAACCTGGCGCGCCTGGTGGTGGCCGTGGTGGGCGGCTGGCTGGCGCTGCGCTGGGACGGCGGCCTGGCCGGCGTGTTCGCGGCCCAGGGCGTGGCCCTGGTGGTCTATGGCATCGTGATCGGCTGGGCCATTGCCGGCGGCGCCTGGTTCGGCCGTGTGGGCTGGCCGAGCAGCCCGGCAGGGCTGCTCAGGCGTCAGACGGGTACGGTGTAGTTGAGGGTCATGCGGCCGCCGTCCACCGTGACGATTTCGCCTGTGACGTAGCTGGCTGCATCGCTGGCCAGCCAGGCCACCACGTCGGCGATCTCGGCCGGGTCGCCCAGGCGCTTCATCGGCGTGCGCGACATGATCTTCGCCTTAGCCTCGTCGCTGGTGAGCACGGCCTTGGCGGCCAGTTCGGTGGCGATGGTGCCGGGCGCCACGGCATTCACGCGCACGTTCTTGTCTGCCAGGGCCAGGGCCATCACGCGCGTGAGCTGGTTGATGCCGCCCTTGCTCACGTTGTAGCTGGAAATGCTGGGAATGGTGAGCACGCCATTGACCGAGCTCATGTTGACGATGGAGCCGCCGCCCGAGGCCACCATGGCCCGCGCCACGGCCTGGCCCACCAGGAACGAGCCCTTGAGGTTGACGCGCAGCACGGCATCGAAGTCCTCTTCGGTCACCTCGAGGAAATCCGCGGCGCGGAAAATGCCCGCGTTGTTCACCAGCACGTCCACCCGGCCATGGGCCTGCAGCGTGCGCTCCACGAGGGCGTCTACCTGGGTCTTGTCGCCCACGTCGCAGCGCACGTACAGGGCGCCGAGCTCCTGGGCCAGTGCATTGCCACGGGCGTCGTCGACATCGGCGATCACGGTGTGGGCGCCTTCGCGGGCAAAGCGCCGCACGCAGGCCTCGCCGATGCCCTGGGCACCCCCGGTGACGATGCAGACCCGGCCCTGGTGGCCGAAGTGGACGGTGGACGAAGCGATGGAAGAGGGCGCGGCAGGGAATGTCATGCCCGGGATGGTAGCGGGTTGCCGGCCACGCGCCGGCGTCTGCCTAGTGTTCTGTCCCGTAAATAGATGCCAAAAATAAAACCGATGGATTTCGCGCCAAGGCAAGGCGCAAACCGCAGCGATAGCCGTAGCTATCGCGAGGATTTGCAACGCGGCCCTGGCGTGAAAGGCACGGTTTTATTGGCATTTATTTGCGGGACAGGACACTAGCGGCGCGGAGGGCTGCGGCGGAGGGTTTTGGGCGTGGAGATCGCGCCTGTCGCCTTGTGGGCGGTCTGCCTTGTGCGGGGGCGCAACACGGGCTTGAAGCGGGCGCGCTCCCTGCTGGCGCGGTGGCCGCGCCATAGCCAGGCGAGCGCCAGCATCAGCACCACCGCCCAGGCGGTCACCATCCGAGGGTTGCCGGCCAGCCAGGACATCAAGAAATCGACATACTCCATGGGGCGCAAGCTATCACAGCACGAATGCCCGTTGCATGGGTGTAAACAATCATCAACAAATGTCCGAAGGCCGGGATTTGCTGAAACCCTTGGATACACTCCAACCATGAGCGACCTGACGGCCACCACGACCGAAGCGCCTTCGCACGCCAAGGCCTTGCTGCAGCTGTGCAGGCGCCTGGAACGTGCGTGGACCCTGTCCGACATCCTGGATGCGGTGTCCCCCGTGGCGGAGCAGGTGCTGGGCTATCCCCATTGCTGGCTGGGCGTCTATGGGCTCAAGCCGGGGTTTGTCTCGATCCTGTTGCATTCCAGCCAGATCAGCGACCCGGCGTTCGCCCGGGCCATCGACACCACCGAAATCCCCATTGCCGGCGACAGCATGGTGCAGGAGATCATGGCTGCGGACCACGTGGTGGTGGTGGCCGATGCCCGCACCGACCCGCGCACCAACAAGGAGATCGTGGCGGCGCTGCACAACCGCACCATCATCAACATCCCCTTGATCCTGGCAGAGCAGCGGCTGGGCGCGGTGGGCATGGGCACCTATGGCGATGCGGAAGGCGTGCGCCCGCCCTTGCCCTGGCAGATCGATTTCATGCAGGCCATGGGGGCCCATGTGGCCGTGGCCATGGACCGGGTGCGCTTCATGCAGGCGCGCAAGGACGCCGAGGACGCGCTCTACCACGAGAAGGAGCGCCTGCAGGTCACGCTGCACTCGATCGGTGATGCGGTGATCTCCACCAATGCCCAGGGGGATCTGCTCTACATCAACCCGGCTGCCGAGGCGCTGACCGGCTGGAGCCTGACCGCTGCCGTGGGCAAGCCCTATGGCGAGGTGTTCCGGCTGCTCGGGCCCGAGGGGGCCGGGGAGCCGGCGCCCGACATGATGGCCGGCGCCATTGCCGCCGCGCAGGCCCTGCGCTACCCGGAGCTGCAACTGCAACCCCTGCAGGGCGGCCGGGTGCTGGTGGAGGCGACGGCATCGCCCATCAAGGACGCCGATGGCGAGGTGCAGGGCGCCGTGCTGGTGTTCCGCGACGTGACGGAGCAGCGCCGCCTGAGCCACGAGATCGCCTACCAGGCCCTGCACGACGAACTGACCGGGCTGGGCAACCGGCGTGCATTCGAGCAGGCGCTGGCCTGCGCCTTCGACGGGACGCGGGGCACGGCACGCCACGACGTGGTGTGCTACCTGGATCTGGACGAGTTCAAGGTGGTCAACGACACCTGTGGCCACACGGCAGGCGATGCCATGCTGCGCGAGATATCCGGCCTGTTTGCCAGCCTGCTGGACGAGCAGGACCTGCTGTGCCGCATCGGCGGGGATGAATTTGGCATCCTGCTCACGAAGCGCAGCGTGGCTTCGGCCCTGCAGCTTGCCGACAGGCTGCAGCAAGCGCTGGCCCACTACCACTTCGTGTGGCTGGAGCAGCGCTTTGGCGTGGGCGTCAGCATCGGCATGGTGGCGTTCGATGCCCAGACCGAAAGCGTGGGCGCCTTGCTGCAGGCCGCGGACAGCGCCTGCTACGTGGCCAAGGACGCGGGCCGCAACCGGATCCATCTGTACGCCATCGACGACCCTGCGCTGGCGCAGCGCTATGGCGTCATGGAGTGGGTGAGCCGCATCGAGCATGCCCTGCTGCACGACCGCTTCGAGCTGTTCGCGCAGCCCATCGTGCCGCTGCAGGGCGGGGATGAGCAGGGCCTGCATTGCGAGATCCTGCTGCGCATCCGCAGCGAGCAGGGCGAGCTGGTGCTGCCGGGCCGCTTCATGCCGGCGGCCGAGCGCTACCACCTGGCCGCCCGCGTGGACCGCTGGGTCGTGACCCATGCATTGCGCTGGGTGGTGGAGCAGCAGGACCGCATCGGTCAGTGCTCGATCAACCTGTCGGGCCAGTCGCTGGGGGATGCGGCCTTCACCGCCTTCGTGCTGCAGGCGCTGCAGCATGCCGATGTGCCGTGCTCCAAGCTGTGCTTTGAAATCACCGAGACGGCAGCCATCAGCAACCTGCACACGGCCAATCACTTCATCGAGGCCTTGCGCGCCAGCGGCTGCAAGATCTCGCTCGATGACTTTGGCAGCGGCCTGTCTTCCTTTGCCTACCTGCGCAACCTGCCGGTCGATGTGCTCAAGATCGATGGCCAGTTCGTGCGCGACATCGACCGCGACCCGGTGAGCCTGGCCATGGTCAAGTCCATCCACGAGATCGGCTGCCTGATGGGCAAGCGCACCGTGGCCGAGTTCGTCGAGAGCCCTGCCCTGGTGGGCATATTGCAGAAGATCGGGGTGCACTATGCCCAGGGCTATGCCGTAGGCCACCCGGTACCGCTCGCGCAGGTGCTCGAGGGGCACCGGGCTGTGCTCCCATGACATCCACCCGAAGGCGCATCGACCCCTGGCGGCGTTCTGCGCTGAAAGGCCGGTACGCCATGGCGCCGCCCGCGCAGGCACGCGTGTTGCACGCAGCGGGCGTGTAACCGGAGCCCATGAGGATGCGTGCCTTCCAGCTGTCTCTGCGGACCGCCATTGCAGTGCCTTTTGCGGCGCTGTTCATGGCCACGGTCGTGCTGCAGGCAGTCACGCAGCACCGGCAGATCAGCCAACTGATCGACCAGGAGAGTGTGCGCGTGCTGGAGGCCCTGACCAGCAATTCGCGGGCGCGCCTGGCGGAATTCCTCGAAACCCCGTTCCTGATCCAGAGCACGGTGGCCGACGCCATCAGCCGCCATGGCCTGTACCAGGAAGGCAACCTGCGCCCTGTGTACACCCATCTGCGGGGGGTGTTTTCCGACCTGTATGCCGGGCAGCAGCAGATCAGCCTGCTGAGCTTCGGGAGCCGGGCAGGGGAGTACACCGGCATCCGCCGCGAACCCGGCGAGGGTTTTCGGCTGATCCTCAAGGATGCCACGACGAGCGGCATGATGAATGTGTACGAGGACGATACGCTGCGCAAGGTGGCGGCGGCCTTTCCCAACTACGACCCGCGGGTGCGCCCCTGGTATGCGCCAGTGGCCGGATCGGGCCAGCCGCGCTGGTCGCCCATCTACACCACCGCCGGGGAGCGCGGGGACATCACCATTTCGGCGGCAACCCCTGTGGTGGCCGATGGCAGCCTGCTGGGCGTCATGGAGGCCGATGTCCGGCTGGACAGCCTGAACCGCTTTCTGCGCGAGGACCCGCTGCGCGGGCAGGGGCAGATCTTCATCGTCGATGCGCAGGGCCTGATCGTGGCCCATTCGGAGCCGGGCTCGGTGCTCGGCGAGCGGCGCAATGCCGCCGGCCAGCGGGAGCGTCTGCGCATCTCCGAAAGCACCAGCCCCCAGATCCGAACGGCCGAGAGCTACCTGCGCGAAGTTCCGGCCGCTGCCGGTGGCAGCTTCCACTTCCAGCACCTGGATGCGCGCTACTTCGGCCGCGTCACCCCCTATGCGGACCGGCGCGGCATCGACTGGCGCATCGTCGTGCTGCTGCCCGAGTCGGAGCTGCTCGGCGACACCCGCAGTGCCGGCCAGGGGGCGTTGCTGGCCGCCGGGGCCATTGCCATCATCGGCCTGCTGCTCGGCCTGTGGGTGATCCAGTGGGCCGCGCGGCCCATCCTCAGGACCGCCGAGGCGGCCAACCGGATCGCGCGGGGCGATTGGGACACCGACATCGCCGCCCCCAGCCCCTTGCGGGAAACCACGGTCCTGGTGCTCGCCTTCAATGAAATGTCACACCGGCTGCAGCGCTCGTTCCTGCAGATGCAGGAACTGCTCACCCACGACAGCCTGACCCAGCTGCTCACGCGCCGGGGGCTGCTGGAGCAGGTGCAGTGGGCGGAGCCCAAGCGCGCGGTGCTCAGCCTCGTGGGGCTGAACGCCTTTCGCGCCATCAACGACAGCGTGGGCTATGGCACGGGTGACCGCATGCTGCAGGCGGTTGCCAACCGGCTGCGCGGGCATTTTCCCGCGCCCGTGCTGCTCGCCCGCGTGGGTGGGGACGAGTTTGCCCTGCTGAGTCTGGTGGAGGAGGGGGAGCAGTCTGCGGAGCGCTTTGGCAAGGCTGTGCTGGGCCTGTTTGCCACCCCCTTCTCGGCGGGGGCCGACGAGGTCATGGTGCATGCCTCGGTGGGCCTGGTGGCGGGACATCTGCGCGGGGAGGAGCTGGCGGAGTGGCTGCGCAACGGCAGCATTGCCCTGGGTGAGGCCAAGCGCCACGGCCAGAGCCAGTGGATGGTGTTCGAGCCCGGCATGGCAGACCAGTCGATGGAGCGCACGCGGCTGGCGTCCGAGTTGCGGCAGGCCCTGGACAAGGACCAGTTCCTCGTGCACTACCAGCCGGTGATCGACCTGGCCACAGGCCGCGTGACGGGTGCCGAAGCCCTGCTGCGCTGGCGCAGCCCCACACGCGGCATGGTGCCGCCGGGCGTGTTCATCGCCATGGCCGAGGAAAGCGACCTGATCCTGGCGCTGGGCGACTGGGTCATGCTGCGGGCCACCCGGGACATCGCCCAGCAATTGCCGCAGTTGCCCGACGACTTCGGCCTGCATGTCAATGTGTCAGCGCGACAACTGATCCAGTCGGACTTTGTCGAGCAGGTGCAGCGCACGCTGGAGGCCAGCGGCCTGCCGGCGCGCCACCTGACGCTGGAGCTCACCGAATCGGTGCTGATCGAGGGCGATGCCGTCACGCACCAGCAGCTCTCGCGCCTGCGCGCGCTGGGGCTGAAGATCGCCATCGACGACTTCGGCACGGGCTACTCGTCGCTGGCCTACCTGAGCCGGCTGCCTTTCGACTGCCTGAAGATCGACCAGACCTTCGTGCGCGACCTGGTCGAATCTTCCCAGAACGCCGCCATCGTCACGGCCGTGCTGCACATGGCCAAGGGCTTCGGCGTAACCGTGGTGGCCGAGGGCGTCGAGACCGAGGCCCAGGCCCGGTGCCTGCTGCAGATGGGCTGCGGCAGCGCCCAGGGCTACTGGTTCGGGCGCCCGGCGCCGCTGGAGCACATGAACCTGGCCCAGCGCAGCCTGGATGGCTCGGGCCAGGGTTTGAAATAGGCCTGCGGGCCGGGAAAAGGCGGCCCCTCGACGCCCGCAGTGGGGAACCGGCTGGCGGCCTCAGGAGCCGGCGTCGATCAATTCCGCAATGCGGGTGTGGCCCAACCTTCTGGCTTGCTGGGCCGCGCTCAGGCCTTCATGGTCCACCAAGGCGGGGTTGGCGCCCAGGGCCAGCAGCCTCTGGACCGTGGTGGTCTGGCCGTTGGCGGCGGCGAGCATCAGCGCCGTCCTGCCCAGATTGTCGCGGGCGTCGATGGCGGCGCCTTGGGCGATGAGGCTTTCTACCTCTGGGGTACGGCCTGCGCGGGCCGCTTCCCGCAGGGCATCCGGCAGCGCGGCGCTGCTGCGCCCGCTGTCGGCGCGCGGGGCGGCCGCGGTCAGGCGGTTGTCCGCCGCACCGTCTCGCCGCAGGCCGCTGCCCGCTGCTGCTGCCTGTGCCGCAGGCCGCGCTGGTTCTGGCAGGTACGAGCGAGCGGCTTCAGCGGCCTCTGCAGGGGCTGCCGCCGAAGGAGACGGTGGCGGTGGCGCCGCCGATTTCGCGACCGCTGCATCCTGGGCCGCCAGGCGCTCGCGCATTTCCGTGCGTGGGGGCGTGGAAGGCAGTGTCGGCGCGGCGGCTGGTGAGGCGGGGAAGCCCGACACGGCGCCGACGTTCCCTGGCGCTGGTGGAGCTTGGGCCTCCTGGATGGCGGGGGCCGGCGCCGTCTTGGCCAGCGGCCGGGTGGGCCCTGACGCCGGTGCGGCGGGCTGGTGGGCCTGGGGCCTGGCCAGTGCGCTGGCCTCCTCATGGGCGCTGCGTTGCAATGGCGCGGGCGCGGAGGGCTCGGGAGCGGCGGCCGCAGGGGCTTGTGGCGTGGCTGCAGGTGCGGGCGGCGCTGTGGCGGGTGCCTGCACGCTGGCGGAGGGCGTAGCGCGGCGCTGGCCGTAGGCGATTTCCTGCTCCTCGGGCGTCCCGCGCTGGAACTGCAGCAGCAGCAGGCCGGTCAGTCCCACCACGGCCACGGTGGCCAGGGCCGATACCTTCCAGCGCGACTGGTTGGCGGCAGGCTGCTGGGGGGCAGGGGAGGCGGGCAGGGCGGCCGTGGCCGCTGCCAGCATCTGGGCATGGGCACGCACGGCGTCGCGGACATGGGCGCCGGGGCGGGCACCGTCCTGTTCGCTGGCTTCGCGGTACCGCTGGGTCAGCTCGTCGTCCCGCGCGCTCATGGTGCAAACTCCTGTAGCTGTTGGCGAAGGCTGGTGCGCGCATAGCGCAGGCGGCTCTTGGCGGTTTCAAAATGGACGCCGGTCGTTTGCGCGATCTCCTGCACGCTGAGGTCGCCTTCGGCCTGCAGAAGAAAGGCCTCGCGCTGCTCGAACGGCAATTGCTCGACCGCAGCGATCAGGGCAGCCGCCTGCTCGCGCGACTGCAGCTGCCGCACCGGGCCGAAGCCGGAGTCGGCCGCCAGCGTGTCGGCCAGGCCGGAGCCTCCTGCGCCGCTGCCGTCGCCGTCGTCCGCATCCAGGCTGGCGTGATTGCGGGTGGTGCGCAGGTGGTCCACCAGCCGGTTGTGGGCCAGGGTGAACAGCCAGGTGCGGAATTTCGCCTTGACTTCATAGCTGGCTGCGTTGCGCGCCACCGCAAACCAGACGTCCTGCAGCAGGTCGTCCGCCACCGCCTGGACCTTCACGCTGCGCAGCACGAAGCGCCATACGGCCAGCTCGTGCCGGCCGTACAGCGTGTCGAACGCGCCCATGTCGCCGGCCGCATAGCGCAGCATCAGCGTCTCGTCGGCATCGTCGGGGGACAGGGCGGTCTGCACCTGCGCATTATGCGGGGACCTCATCCCTCGGCGAAGCTGGGCTGGGGTGGGTCACCTGGGGTTGGGCACATAGGACACGGCGTCCGATTGGGGAAAGGCGCGCGGGATCGGCGGGCGCACCGGTTGCTCGCGGATCACGCCAAGGGCCATCAGGTTCTCGCGGCTGTCGTAGCGGATGCTGATGACTTCGTTGGGGCGCTCCTGCAGGCGGGTGAATGTGGTCTGCGACACCACGGAGGTCTCGCGCTGGCCGTGCGCCGTGCCCAGCTTGGCGGCCGGTGCGGGTGCGGACCTGGCCGAGCTGCCCGCGGCCAGCGAGCGGTTGGCGGAAGACTCCGCCTCCGCGGATGGCGCGGCTGCGGCAGCCGGCGCTGCCGGCTCCTCGCGCAGGCGCCCCAGGCCGCCGTAGCTGCTGTCACTGCTGCTGTCGCGGCGCTGGCTGTACGGCTCGGGCAGGACGACTGCTGGGGCGGGTGGCGGCTGCTCGCGGAACAGCGCCACCCCGATCACGCCCACGTTGGCCGGCCGGCCGGTGCGGCTGGCATACGAGTTGGCAATGTTGGAGAACTCGAAGGCGGCCACTTCGCTGCTGCTTTTGCGCCAGCCGGTGATCTGGTAGCGCTCATAGGCCGAAAACACATAGCCGCGCTGGTCCCAGGCCGCGGTTTCGCCGCTGAGCACGTTCACGCCATCCACCGAGGGCACGGCCAGCACACGCTCGCCGCTGCGGTTGTGCACGGTGACCGCGTAGCGCGCACCGGGCCGGCCGGCCACCCAGTATTCGCCTTTGGCGTAGTGCACCGGCAGCGTGGCGCCGGTATCCCGGTCCACGATGGTGACGTCGGCCAGGCGGCCGATGGCCTGGGCAGGCAGGCTGGCCAGCGACAGCATGGCGGCCAATGCCGTCAGTGCGGGAAGGATCAGTGAACCGGATTTCATGGCAGCTCCATCAATCAAAGTGTTGGTACTGGGTGAAACGAACGGGGCGGAGAAATGGGGTTGAACATGCGCAAAAAATTTCCGATGCCCCGCTGGCGTGGTGGGGAAGGGCGCTGACAGGGAGCAGGCAGGCCACGCCCGGAGCCGCGTTGATCCGGGAAACCCCTTACGCACCCGACAGCGCATTGACAGGTGCAGGCAGCAAACTGGCCCAAAACCATCCAACAACGAGAGTTCCACCATGTCCGTACCGTTCTCCTTCGCCGCCCGCCTGCGGCGCACTCCGCTGTCGCTGGCCAGTGCCGTGGCTGCTGCTTCCCTGCTGTGTGCGTCGCCGGCCGCATCGGCCGCCGACTCCGAGGTCGACACCTTCAAGAGCATCTACAAGCAGCTGATAGAGATCAACACCACGGACTCGGTGGGCAGCACGACCGAGGCCTCGCAGGCCATGCGGCAGCGGCTGCTGGACGCGGGGTTTGCCCCGGGCGACTTCGAGGTCATCGAGCCGTACCCGCGCAAGGGCAACCTGCTGGGCCGCTACAAGGGCACGGGACAGAAGAAGCCGCTGCTGCTGCTGGCCCACATCGACGTGGTGGAGGCCCGCCGCGAAGACTGGAAAACCGATCCCTTCAAGCTGCAGGAGGTCGACGGCCGCTACATCGCCCGCGGCGCCATCGACGACAAGGCCATGGCCGCCTCCTACGTCTCTGCGCTTGCGCAGTTGCGCCGCGAGGGCTTCAAGCCCAACCGCGACATCGTGCTGGCGCTGACAGCGGACGAAGAGTTGGGGGATTCACCGGCCAACGGGGCTTCCTGGCTGCTCAAGAATCGCCGCCAGGACGTCGACGCGGAATTCGGCATCAACGAGGGCGGCCGCGGCGAACTCAAGAACGGCAAGCCCCATGCGCACGTGATGCAGATCGGGGAGAAGACCTTTCTCCAATACCAGTTCGAGGCCACCGGCCCGGGCGCGCACAGTGCCCGGCCCACCCCGGCCAACACCATCTACGACCTGGCCGAAGCCCTGGTGCGCCTGCGGCAGTACCGCTTTCCGGTCGACATCAACCCGGCGGCGCGCACCTATTTCGAACGCAGCGCCCCCATGCAGGCCGAAGACGTGCGTGCGGATTTCCTGGCGGTGGCGGGCGGAAATCCGCCGGCCGACGTGGTGGAGCGGCTGTCCAACCGCGGCCCCATCATCGGCCTGCTGCGCACCACCTGCGTGGCCACCATGGTGCAGGCCGGCCATGCCGTCAATGCGCAGGCCCAAAGCGCCAAGGCCACCATCAACTGCCGTGCGCTGCCCGGTCAGGATCTGGAATTCGTGGAGCAGAAGTTGCGCGAGATCGCAGGCCCCAAGGTCAAGGTGACGCAGCAGGTGCGCGAAGAGCCGGCACCCGGTTCGCCGCTCAAGCCGGAACTCATGCAGGTCGTCGAGTCCATCAGCGGCATCATGTGGCCAGGGGTTCCCGTGGTGCCGACCATGGGGGTCAGCACCACGGACAGCCGCCATTTCCGCGCTGCGGGCATCCCCATGTACGGCGTGTCCGGACTGTTCGTCGATCCCGACAAGACGGGGGTGCACGCCCTTGACGAGAACATCGGCGTGGCCGAACTGCTCAAGGGCCGCGAGTTCATGTACCAGCTCATCAAGCGCCTGGCGTCCCAGCCTTGAAGGATCAAGGCTGGAGCATCGGCGGTTCCCGTGTCTGGCCGCGCAAGGCCGGTGGGAACCTCAGTTGCGAGCGGCCGGGTTTGGCGGGGCTGACACGTGCAGCTTCAGTCATGCTGATTGCAGTGTCCGCCTAGCCACCTCTGTCGATTCGAAGGGCGAGAATGACCGAGGTGTTTGTTCTAGTGACTCCCTCGATCTCCCCAATTTGATCAAGCAGCACGTCAAGCCGCGCCGTGTTGTCTGCCCGAAGGGTGGCCATGTAGTCAAACTCGCCGCTCACCGATGCAAGCTGGAGCAATTCGGGAAACTTCGTCAGCTCCCTGATGACTTCTTTGCCAGCTTTGGGCTGCACCACGATGCCCACAAATGCCTGTACGCCCCGTGCGACCGCTTCGCCTCCGAGGCGCACCGAGTAGCCACCGATGAGGCCGTTTGCTTCGAGTCTTGCAAGACGTGCCACGACCGTGGTTCTGGCCACGCCGAGCTTGCGGGCCAGGTTGGCGGTGCTTTCACGCGCGTTGGCCTGCAGCAGCGCAATGAGTTCCCGATCGAATTTGTCGCGCAGCAGTGTTGCGGGAAGGTTTGTCGGCACGTTCAGGTGAAGGACAGAAGTCAAAAAAAGAGAGAGGGTGACGATTCGGCGTTATTTTCCATCATTCTGGCGAAGACGATTGGTATTTCGTCGAACTCATGCTTTTTTTCGTCAGCGGGTTTCGGAACACTCGGGTGTATCGCCTCTACCCACCACGTTCCTCAAGGAAACTCGCATGAAAGTAGCTCTTCTCGGCGCAGGCCACGTCGGCCAAACCATTGCCCAACTGCTGTACACCAGTGGCGACTATGAGTTGACGGTCTTCGACCGTGACCAGGCCGCATTGGGTCGGCTTGCCCAAAGGGGCATCCGGACCCTGTGCATCAACACCTCCAATGCCGTTGAACTCACGAATGCCCTGGACGGGCACGTTGCAGTGGTCAATGCGCTCCCGTACCACCTTGCAATTTCTGCTGCCCAGGCGGCCTTGCGAGCCCGTTGCCACTACTTCGATCTGACGGAGGACGTGGCGGCAACCAAGGAGATCAAGCGTCTCGCACAGGACGCTGAAACTGCGTTCATGCCCCAGTGCGGCCTCGCCCCGGGCTTCATCGGGATAGTGGCCCACCACCTTGCCAGCAGCTTCGAGGCTCTCCACGACGTGAAGATGCGTGTGGGCGCATTGCCGGCGTTTCCCACAAATGCGCTCAAGTACAACCTGACGTGGAGCGTGGATGGCCTCATCAATGAGTACTGCCATCCGTGCGAGGCGATACACGACGGCCGGGTGATCTCGGCCCTGCCGCTCGAAGGGCTGGAGCACTTTTCCCTGGACGGGGTGGAGTACGAAGCCTTCAACACGTCGGGTGGTCTGGGAACCTTGTGTGAAACTTGGGACGGAAAGCTGCGCAATCTTGACTACAAGACGGTGCGCTACCCAGGGCATCGCGCCTTGATGCAATTTCTGCTGGATGAGCTGCAACTCAAGAGCGACCAGGACACACTGAAGACCGTCCTTCGGCGCAGCATGCCCGCCACCATGCAGGACGTGGTGCTGGTTTTCGTCACCGTCTCCGGCACCAAGAACGGCGCGCTCGTGCAGGAGGTGTTCGCGCGGAAGATCTTCGCCGAGCGTGATGGTGCATACCCGTTGTCCGCCATCCAGATCACAACCGCTGCAGGGATCTGCGCGGCCCTTGACCTGTTTCGGGAAAGGAAGCTGCCTCAGCGCGGGTTCATTCGCCAGGAGCAAGTCGCTCTCACGGATTTCCTGGCAAATCGTTTTGGCCGGGCCTACCAGCAGTACCGTCAAGTTGAATCGATTGGTTGAGTAGGGAGGGCAGGGCAGCGGCCTTGGCGCAAGCCATCGTGCCGCTTCACATGCTTACGGCGACAGGCAAAAATGTAAGACTGTATCCAGTTGGCTGCCAGCCTGGTCAGGGGCGCATGAGTTTCGCGAGTGTTTCCAACGTGCTGCAAACATGCTCGCGAACCACCGCTTCGATCAACTCCGGGCGCTTGCGGCGCAGCGCGTCGATGATGAACCCGTGCTCCTCGCGGCTCGGTCTGGGCTTGTACGTCGACTGCAGCCATAGCCGCATATGGGGCTCGATGCACACGTGGAGCGCCGCAATCTGCGCTACCAGTCGCGGACGGGCACTCAAGCCGCACAAGTACAGGTGGAAGTCGCGGTGCTCGGTCACCCAGGCGGAAAGATCTTCTGCGCATCGGTCCATGGCATCCAGTCGCCGCTCGAGCTCATCAATGTCCGCAGGGCCGATCCGGCTCAAAGCGGCTGTTGCGGCCAAGCCTTCCAACACCGCCCGCATCTCGAACACCTCGATCGCCTCGGCATGGTTCAGGCCCCGCACCACCGCACCACGGTTGGGGCGGATGGTGAGCAATTCTTGCGTTGCAAGGCGCCGGAACGCGTCGCGCACCGGCATTCGACTCATCCCCAATTGCGACGCAATCTCCTCGGGCACGATGCGGTCGCCCGCCTTGAACTGACCCATGCGGATTCCGTTGAGGAGGAACCGATAGGCTTCTTCCTCCGCCGTTGCGGGGCTCGAAAAGGGCGTCAGCATGCTTGCCATTCAATTGGATTGGATACACGAATATACTCCGGCCCATGCTGCCCTTTGACTGGTCGTTCCCGTACCCCTCGCAAAAGATGCCACTGCTCGCGGCCAATGCCGTGAGCGCCAGCCAGCCTTTGGCGGCGCAGGCAGGTTTGAGCATGCTGTACCAGGGCGGCAACGCCATCGATAGCGCATTGGCGTCCGCTATTGCGCTGACCGTGGTGGAACCGGTCATGAACGGGATCGGCGGCGACATGTTCGTGCTGGTGTGGCATGAAGGCAGGTTGCATGGATTGAACTCGAGCGGACGCGCGCCCGCGCTCTGGACGCCGCAGTATTTCGGCAGGCATGAAAAAATGCCAGAGAAGGGCTGGGATTCGGTGACCGTGCCCGGCCAGGTTGCGGGATGGAAGGCGCTGTCGGATCGCTTTGGCAAACTGCCTTTTGCGCGCCTGTTCGAGCCGGCTGTTCGGTACGCGCGGGACGGCTTCATGGTTTCGCCGCAAATTGCGAGGCAGTGGGCCAACCAGATTCCACGACTGATCGACCAACCGGGCTTTCGCGATGCGTTCACATGGGATGGGCGCGCTCCTCGCGCAGGTGAGCTTTGGCGGTTTCCAGCGCAAGCCAGGACACTCGAGCTCATTGCCGAGAGCGGCGGCGAGAGTTTCTACCGGGGCGAACTCGCCGAGAAAATCGAAGCGTTTGCCAAGCAGTGCGGCGGTGCGCTGCGCGCTACCGATCTCGCGGCGCACCGGGCCGAATGGGTCGAGCCCATCGAGCAGTCGTTTCGCGGCTACACCTTGCACGAGATTCCGCCGAATGGCCAAGGGCTGGCAGCACTGATTGCATTGGGCATCCTGGACCATTTCGACCTGGCAAGCATGGGAGTGGACAGTGTCGACTACTACCACGTGGGCCTGGAGGCGATGCAGTTGGCCTTCGCCGACCTCCACCAATATGCTGCCGATGCGCCTGCCATGTCGCCTGTCTCTGCGGCGCACTTGCTCGACGCTGCCTATCTGGCGGAGCGCGCGAAGCTCATCAACATGAAGCGCGCGGCCAATCCAGGCCCCGGCATGCCGAAAACCGGCGGAACGGTCTACCTTGCGTCAGCGGATGCGGCTGGCACCATGGTCTCTTACATCCAGTCGAACTACCATGGCTTTGGCTCCGGCGTGGTCGTTCCAGGCACCGGTATCAGTCTGCACAATCGCGGCGAAGACTTCAGCCTGGTCCCGGGCCATCCGAATATCGTCGCTCCAGGCAAACGTCCACTGCACACCATCATCCCGGGCTTCATCACGCGCCATGGCGCACCCGTGATGGCGATGGGCGTCATGGGCGGCTCAATGCAGGCACAAGGGCATGTGCAGATGGTGACGCGGCTTGCCAGCTTCGGACAAAACCCGCAAGCCATGAGTGATGCCCCACGGTTTCGCGTGGAGCCAGGCCCCACGGTCACGCTGGAATCGCATGTCCCCGGCGATGTGCCGGACTCCCTGCGCGCCCGCGGACACAGCGTCACTGTCGCGCAGCGCCAAAGCCTGGACTTCGGGTCAGCCCAGCTGCTCTACAAGGCGGAGCATGGGTACATCGCAGCATCCGACTCGCGCCGGGACGGACAGGCGGTTGGCTTTTAGCAGCAGCAGTGCCAGGTCACTCCAGCCTTTGAACCTGCGCGCATCGCTGGCCTGATCGACGCCAATGCCTCGTCCAAGACTTCTCCTTTACGCACCGGATTCCCCTTCCATCAACCGCAACAGAGCAACAAGCCAGGAGACACCCAGAATGAAGCGACGAATCTTTTCCGCAGCAGCTGCAGCCTCAGCACTCTCACTGGCTTTGCCAGCATCTGGGCAAGACCGGACCCTGAAGCTCATTGTTGGGTTCGCGCCCGGTGGCTCATCCGACCAATTGACGAGAATCATTGCCGACAAGCTGCGCGCTTCGCTGGGACAAAACGTCGTCGTCGAGAACAAGCCGGGCGCATCGGGGCGGGTGTCGATGGCTGAGCTCAAACGATTGCCGCCGGATGGGCAAACCCTGGTCATGGCCACCAGTGGCACGCTGGTGGTGGCTCCCTGGCTGTATCCCAACCTGCCGTACGATGCCGTGAAGGACTTCACGCCGATCGCGCGTGCCGCGAGCTTCGACTTTGCCCTCACCATCGGTCCTGCAGGTCCCCAACGCGATATCAAGCATGTGCTGGCCTGGATGAAGGCGAACCCTGACAAAGCCAACTTCGCCACCTCGGGAGCCGGAACATTGGGCCACTTCACTGGCGTGCTGCTTTCGCAGACCACTGGCGTCAATCTCACGCACATACCGTACAAAGGGGGCGCACCCGCAGCGCAAGACCTGGTAGCCGGGCTGCTCCCACTCATGGTGGATACAGCCTCTGAAACCTTGGAGCATCACAAGGCGGGCAGGGTGCGGATTGTCGCGGTGACTGGACAGGAGCGCTCCAGCGCTTTGCCCGACGTGCCTACGTTGAAGGAAGCCGGAATCAACATGACTGCGGATGGGTATTTCGGCCTGTACGGTCCTGCGGGAATGCAACCGGCAGTCGTGCAGCGCATCGAACGGGCCGTCGCCGAGGCGCTTCGCGCCCAGGATGTGCGGGACAGGATTTCCGCGCTGGGGTTGGTTCCGGACTACCTGGATTCATCCGGGCTCAAGAAGCTGCAAGCCGAGCAGCTCAAACGCTGGGAACAGCCGGTGAAGGCCTCTGGCTTCAAGCCAGACTGACCAGGCGTTCGTCGGAAACCTCAGTTGCGTGTGGCCGAGTTCAGCCGCCGGATCTGAGGTCCATGCCAAGGTGCCACTGTGCGACGGTAGAGAAGTTGGAGAGCTCAACCTTATTGATTCATAAGGGATTTTTCAATGTGATGGCCAAACTCCCTCCGAGCGAAGCGGAGGACAAGTTGATCACCTGTCGGTTGCAGGCACACAAGTTGGTGAGCAGTTGAAAGAGTGGAAGTGAAGCCGTACTGCTTTCGGATGAAGCGGCAGAGAGGCCGTATTGCATTTGATTGACGAGTGCGTATTTCGGTCGCTGCTGGACAGTGAGGGCGAATTGACTTGGACAGCGGGAACGGCAGGAACTGGACACAGAGATCGGCTCTCGTGTGCATTCCCAGGTCGCTGACGATGAGCATCTATGCGGCTTCGCCTAGTTGCCTTCTTGGGTGATACAGGGCAATGGCACGACCAGCTAGACTTCCGCTATCGGCCACAACCGGGACGTTCGTCACGGCCCTCCGGAGCTAATTCCTTGCGCTCAACTATGTGCTGGGATGGGTCGGGACGCAACTGCGTCGGTGGTACCTATTTCAATGCCGGGCTTTCGGGCGTCAACGGAACCTGTATCCGGATACCCAAGCCGCCCCTTTGACTATGAAATACACAAGACCCTTTACTGTCCCCCGACTTTTTGCTGTGCCTGCCCTGTGGCTGTGCAGCGCGATGCTCGCCCCGTCGATGGCCTCCACCCTCACCACCGCCACGTTGAGCGCGGGACATACGCACACGTGCGCAATCGACAAGGCTGGCCAGGCCAGGCATATGGGGAGTCTTGGGCATGGAGGGCATCCTTTGTAGAGGCGTTGCGGCGGTATGGAACGAATCGTATGCCCCGGTACTGCAAACGACAATTCGATAGATCGCTTCACCTTATGCTCAAATGCTATGCATGAAGCCCACGCTGAATCTGCGCCAGGTCGAGTCGTTCTATTCCGTGATGCGCACTGGCACCGTGGTGGCCGCAGCGCGCCACATGAACGTGACGCAGCCGGTGGTGAGTCGCGCCATCAGCCTGCTCGAATCACGTATTGGCTATAAGCTGTTCGAACGGCGCGGGCGCAAGCTGGTGCCCACGCCAGAAGGCCAGGCCTTCTACCGAGAGGCCGAACCCATCTACGGCAGCCTGGACCGGCTGGCCCAGGTGGCGCAGGACATCCGATTCCAGCGCGCGGGGGAGCTGCGCATCGCCACGCTGCCTTCGCTATCGCAGTCTCTGCTGCCGAGAGCCACGGCGCGCTTTTTGTCAACGCGGCCCAATGTGTCGGTGTTCGTGCAGAGCCTGCCCTCGCGCCAGGTGGCCGACCTGGTAGCCACGCGCCAGTTCGACGTCGGCCTGATCGAGCTGCCCATGGCACGCCCGTCCATCTCCATCGAGCCGCTGGAGCCTGCTCGTTCGGTGGCCGTGATCCCGGCAGGCCACCGACTCGCAGCCAAAAAGCAGATCTCGGTGAAGGACCTTGCGGGCGAGCGTATGGTGCTGCTGTCGCAGCACAGTTTCCTGCGCTACCAGATCGACGATGCCTTCTCCAAGGCCGACGTGGTGCCCCATGTGGTGATGGAAACCCCGCACTCGCTCATTGCCTGCGGCTTTGCAGCGGCGGGGGCAGGTATCACCCTGGTGTCGCACTGGGCGGCGGAGTCCTTTGCCGGGCCGAACGTGGTGGTGCGGCCCGTGCGCGAGGAGATGAGTTCGCGCTCGGCAGTGATTTTTCCCTACCCGGGCGCGCGCATGCTACTGGCCGAGGCTTTCGCCAAGGAGCTCAAGGAAGAGATCCGGCTGACTCGCAAGCTTTAGCAGTTCGTAAGGGCTCCGGGGAATTGGGCGTCTACCGAAGATACTTCAAAGCCCGACCGCCAGCATAAATTTACGGAGTGCTGATTCAGACATGTCTGTGGTCAGGCTGGGACTTGTACATGCGGCGTTTGCAACGATGTGGACCCTTGATTTTCTGCTGATCCCGGAGGCCTCGCCTCGCTGGAAGCTTACGGTGAACGCAAGACACCACCTTGCACGCCGAGTGGTTGCCGCGAAACGCAAGTGAGGCCGATCATCTGCGAGGGTAGTGCGCAGCGCAACCAGATGCTCATGACGGAATCGTCCGTGAGGACGCGAACGCCCGCGGGAAATCCAGGGGCTATGCGGGCCGCCATGAACACCGCCATGGGGCGCACGTTTTCGTCTTTGATTCCTCGAAATTGGTCTAAGCGACCAGTGGGTCGGCACATAGCATTGCTGCCGATGTTTCGCCCCAGCGGCGGCGTGTGCCGCCGGATGCGTGGCGCTTCTTTCCGTCAAGGAACCCCATGTACGCCCGATACCTCGTCTTCTCAGCCGTTCATTTGGCGCGGCCAGCGGTTCGCCCCTGGTTTGCGCTGGCGCTCTGCGTTGGCCTGTTCGCAGGTCACGCTGTCGCGCAGTCACCGCAGCAGCTACAGCCCGTGCGCGGTGGCACGCTGCAGTTCGTGGCCGGGCCCGAGTCGGCCACCATCGTCTCCATCGACAACACCTTTGGATTTCCGCAGAAGGTCGGCACCAAGGTCGTGGAGGGCCTGCTGGCCTATGACTTCGACCTGAGTCCCCAACCGCGCCTGGCCACGCAATGGACGGTGTCCGCCGATGGCCTGCAGTACAACTTCAAGCTGCGCACCGGCGTCAAGTGGCATGACGGCAAGGACTTCAGCTCGGCCGACGTGGCCTTCTCCATCCTCACCTTGAAGGAGTTCCATCCCCGGGGTCGAGCCACCTTCGCCAATGTGACGGAGGTCAAGACGCCCGATGCGCTCACGGCCACCATCGTGCTGTCCAAACCCGCGCCGTACCTGCTGACCGCGCTGGCATCTAGCGAATCCCCCATCGTGCCCCGGCACCTGTATGCAGGCACCGACATCCGCACCAATCCCTACAACACGAAGCCGGTAGGCACGGGGCCCTTTATGTTCAAGGAATGGGTCAAGGGCAGCCATGTGATCCTGGAGCGCAACCCGGACTACTGGGACAAGCCCAAACCCTACCTTGACCGCATCGTAGTGCGCATCGTCACCGATGCCAGCGCTCGTGCCGCCGGTCTCGAGGCCGGGCAGATCGACCTGAGCGGCGATTCGCCCGTGCCCCTGGGGGACGTGGCCCGCATCAAGACCCTGCCGCAACTGGAGGTGCAGACCAAAGGGTACGAGTACGTGGCGAACCAATCTCAGTTCGAGTTCAACCTCGACACGCCACAGCTCGCCCACCAGAAGGTACGCCAGGCGATCGCTCATGCGGTGGACGCCAAGGCACTGGTCGACGTCGCCTGGTATGGCTTTGCACAGCCGTCGCCATCGCCCATCAGCCCGGTGCTCAGGCAGTACAGCGACACCAGCATCCGCCACCACAAGTTCGACACGGCCCTGGCCGAGAAGCTGCTGGACGAGGCAGGCTTTGCACGCAAGCCCGATGGCAAGCGCTTCGCACTGCGCCTGACCTACAACCCCTACTACCAGGAAGGCAACCGCCGCACGGCCGAGTTCGTGCGCCAGGCGCTGGGCCGCGTGGGCATCGACGCGACCATTGCTGCCTACGACTTCGGCGGCTTCGTCAAGGCGGTGTATACCGACCGAGCCTTTGACATCAACGTCAACAACCTGAACAACAATTTCGACCCCACGGTGGGCGTGCAGCGCATCTACTGGTCGAAGAACTTCAAGCCCGGCCTGGGCTTCTCGAACGCCAGCCACTACAGCAACGCCGAGGCCGACCAGCTGCTCGAAGCCGCCGCCATCGAGGCCAACCCGGCCAGGCGCCGCGAACTGTTTGTGCGCTTTCAGCAACTGGTGCACCGCGACCTGCCGGTGGTCAACCTCACCGCCTTCCAGCCACTCACGGTGGCCCACAGGAAGGTGCGCAACCACACGACCAACTCCAACGGGCTCAACGATTCGTTTGCCGACGTGTACCTGGAGAAATGAGCCCGTGGCGCGCGCCCTTGGCGCTTCTGCCTGCCTCCTCGATGAAACCCTCGGCCCAGCACCCGATTCTTTGCTCCTTCCATGCCCCAACGTTCCGGATTCCTGCGCTTCGGCGCCTTTCTCTACCCCACTGGCCACCACCTGGCCGCCTGGCGCCACCCTGACGCGGTGCGCGGCGCGGGCCTGGACATCCACCACTACCGGGCACTGGCCCGGGCGGCCGAGGCGGCGCGCTTCGACCTGATCTTCCTGGCGGATGGTGTGGGCACGCGCGGCAGCAACCCCGAGGTGCTCAGCCGCACGGCGCACAGCTATGTCTCGCAGTTCGAGCCGCTGACCCTGCTGTCAGCACTGTCGTCCGTGACCGAGCACATCGGCCTGGTGGCCACGGCATCGACCAGCTTCAACGAGCCCTTCCACATCGCGCGCAAGTTCGCCTCGCTAGACCACCTGAGCGGCGGCCGTTCGGGCTGGAACCTCGTGACCTCGTCGAGCGAGCACGAGGCGCGCAACTTCAATCGCGATACACACTACGTTCATGCCGAGCGCTACGAGCGCGCCAGCGAGTTCGCCGACGTGGTGCTGGGCCTGTGGGACAGTTGGGATGACGGAGCGTTTTTGTGGGACAAGCAGGGCGGCCGGGTCTTCGACCCTGCGCGCCGCCATGTGCTCAACCACCAGGGCAAGCATTTTCAGGTGCAAGGCCCGCTGAACGTTGCGCGCTCACCGCAGGGGCGGCCAGTTGTCGTGCAGGCCGGCTCCTCCGACGCCGGCAAGGACCTGGCGGCGCGCACGGCCGAGGTGGTGTTCACCGCGCAGCAGACCCTGCAGGACGCCGTCGATTTTTACGCCGACCTCAAGGGTCGTGTCGAAGCCTATGGCCGCGACCCCGACAGCCTGCTCATCATGCCCGGCGTGTTTCCGGTGGTGGGGCGCAGCGAGGGCGAGGCGCAGGAGAAGTTCGAGCAGCTGCAGTCGCTGATCGACCCGGTGCTCGGCCTGTCCATGATCTCAGGCCTGACCGGAGGCGTGGACCTGTCGGGCTACGACCTCGACGGGCCCATCCCGGAGCTGCCCGAGACCAACGCCAGCAAGAGCCGCCAGGAGTTGACCCTGCAGCTCGCGCGCCGCGAAAACCTGACCATCCGTCAGTTGTATCTGAGGGTGGCGGGGGCACGGGGGCATTGGCAGTTGGTGGGCACGCCGGTGCAGATAGCCGATCAGCTCGAGGAGCGGTTCGTCCATCGCGGAGCCGATGGGTTCAATGTGATGGCGCCGGTGTTGCCTACAGGGCTGACGGATTTTGCGGAGCTGGTGTTGCCTGAGCTGCGCCGACGGGGGCTGGCGCGTTCGGAATACGACGGCGCGACCTTGCGAGAGAACCTGAGATTGGTGCGGCCTCTAGGCAGCCGTGTAGGGTAGCGAGAGGTTCGGGAAGAAGAAAGGGGCCTGCGGGCCCCTTGGCTTTCTTGATTGCCGCAGTCCTGCTCACGCTGCCTTGCGCTGCTCACCCCGTGGGACTGCGGCGATCAGGCTGCGTGTGTATTCATGCTGCGGCGCCGCCCAGATGCTCTGGTGGTCCCCCGACTCCACGAACCTCCCCCGGTGCATCACCAACACCCGGTCCGCGATGTAGCGCACGACAGCCAGGTCGTGCGAGATAAACAAATAGGACAATTTGAACTCCTCCTTGAGCTCCACCAGCAGATTCAAGATCTGCGCCTGGATGGACACATCGAGGGCAGACACCGGCTCGTCGCAGATCACCAGCGACGGCCGCACTACCAGCGCGCGCGCGATCCCGATGCGCTGGCGCTGGCCACCCGAAAACTCGTGCGGGTAGCGGTTGCCCGCGTTCAGGGGCAGTCCCACCCGGTCCAGGATGGCGGCGATGCGCTGCTGCCGGTCCTGGCGCGAGCGGTTGCCGTGCACGTACAGCACCGTGTCGAGGATGTCATACACCGTGCGCCGCGGGTTGAGCGAAGCATAAGGGTCCTGGAACACCATTTGCATACGCTGGCGCCAGGGCTGCAGGGCGCGGCCCTTGAGCCGGGTCAGGTCCGTGCCGTCGAACACGATTCGCCCGGCCGCGGCGGGCACCAAGTGCAGCAGGGTCTTGGACAGGGTGGACTTGCCGCAGCCCGACTCGCCCACCAGGCCCACGGTCTCGCCGACGCCGATGGTGAAGGACACATCGTCGACCGCATGCACGGTGCCGGTGCGCGTGGCGTAGTCCGTGCGCAGGTTTTGCACCGAAAGCAGAGTGTTGTCCTGTAACGCTGCGGATTCCTCACGTGGCCGGACCTTGGGGATGTGCAGGTCGAAACTGCGCTGGCCCGTCTCCAGGTTCAGGCGTGACTGGATCTCGGGCAGGCGTGCATCGGTGTAGTGCAGGTCCTGGCCGGCGTGCAGCGATGCCCCGAGCAGGCCGCGCGTGTAGGGGTGCGAGGGCGCTGCGAACAGTTGGGGGGCACTGGCCTCCTCGACCTTTTCGCCGCCATACATCACGGCCACGCGGTCGGCCCACTGGGCCACCACACCCAGGTCGTGGGTGATGAGCAGCAGCGACATCGACAGCTCGCGCCGCAGCCGGTCCAGCAGTTCCAGGATCTGTGCCTGGATGGTCACGTCCAGCGCGGTGGTCGGTTCATCGGCCACCAGCAGGCGCGGGCGGCAGGCCACGGCCATGGCGATCATCACGCGCTGGCGCTGGCCACCCGAGAGCTGGTGCGGGTAGTCGTCCACGCGGCGCTGGGGTTCGGGGATGCGCACCAGGTCCAGCAGCTCGATGGCACGCTGGCGGGCCGCCGGGGCCGACAGCCTTTCGTGCTGGCGCAAGGTCTCGGCGATCTGCGTGCCCACGGTGTAGACCGGGTTCAGCGAGGTCATGGGCTCCTGGAAGATCATCGAGATCTCGCGCCCGCGCAACTGGCGCAGCTGGTCCAGCGGCAACTGCACGATGTCGCGGCCGTCGAACAGGATCTGGCCACCGATCTGTGCGCCGGGGGCCAGCAGCCGCAGCAGCGCCAGCGCCGTGGTCGACTTGCCGCAGCCCGATTCGCCCACCAGGGCCAGGGTTTCGCCCTGGTGCAGCTGCAGGTCGAGGCCACGCACGGCGTGCAGCACACCTTGCGAGCCCTTGAAGCGCACGTCCAGCTGGCGGATGTCGAGCAGCAGGGGCGCACGCTGGGTGCCGGCGGCTCCATCGCCGTGCACAGGGTGAATCAGGGTCGGGTGGCTCATCGCAGGCCTCGCAGGCGGGGGTTGAAGGCGTCGTTGAGGCCGTCACCGACCAAGTTGAGCGACAGCACGGTGAAAATGATGGCGGCGCCCGGGATGGCGGTCAACGTCCAGGCGGTGCGCAGCTGCTCGCGGCCTTCGCCGATCATGCTGCCCCAGGAGACCACGTTGGGGTCGCCCATGCCCACGAAGGCCAGGGCCGATTCGATGAGGATGGCCGTGGCCACCAGCACCGAGGCGGTCACGATGACCGGGGGCAGGGCGTTGGGCAGGATCTCCTGGAAGATGATGCGCAGGTCCGAAAAGCCCTGGCTGCGCGCTGCCAGCACGAACTCGGATTCGCGCAGCGAGCGGAACTCGGCGCGCACCAGGCGCGCTATCACCGGCCAGGAGGCCAGGCCGATGGCCAGCACGATGACCTTCACCGAAGGCTGGCCGATGGCCACGATCACGATCACCAGCAAGAAGGTGGGCACGGTCTGGAACAGCTCGGTCAGCCGCACGAGCAGGTCGTCCACCCGGCCGCCGAAATAGCCTGCGACGGACCCAACCAGAATGCCGATGAGCACGCTGACCGTGGCGGCCGACAGCCCCACCGCCAGCGAGACCCGCGCGCCGTGCACGATGCCGGACGCCACGTTGCGGCCCAGCGAGTCGCTGCCCAGCGGGAATTCGGCCGACTGCAGGGGCGCCAGCAGCGGGCGGGTGGCCATGTCCAGCGGGTCGTTCGGGAAGATCACCCCCGCCAGCACGGCCAGGCCGGCCACCAGCAGCAGGATCAGCACGCCGGTGACGGCCGCCGGGTTGCGCACGAAGGCCTGCAAGGCCGCGTGGCGCTGCACGGGCACGGGGGAAAGGGCGTCCAGCGCGGGCTTCTTTTCCGCGGACGACGATGATGCGCGGATGAGCCGCAGGAAGCGGTTCTGGGGGGAGGTGGTGGCGGCGGTGGTCATGGCAATCTTGTGGGATGCAACAGGTGCGGAAAACGCCTCAACGGACCTGGATGCGGGGATCGAGCCAGGCGTGCAGCAGGTCCACCAGCATGTTGGCCACGATGACCAGCAGCGAGGACAGCAGCAGAATGCCCAGCAGCACGTTGTAGTCGCGGGCCAGCACCGATTCGAGGGCCAGGCGGCCCAGGCCCGGCCAGCTGAAGACCGACTCGACCACGATGGCTCCGCCCAGCAGCGTGCCGAAGTGCATACCCGCGACGGTGGTCACCGGGATCAGTGCGTTGCGCAGCACATGCCGCAGCGTGACGGCCACGGGGGTCAGGCCCTTGGCCGTGGCGGTGCGCACGAAGTCCTGGTGGCTCACCTCCAGCATGGCGGCCCGCGTGAGGCGCGAGAAGATGGCGACGAAGAAGCCGGCCATGGCCAGTGCCGGCAGCACCAGGTGGCGCGCGGCGTCCTTCACCAGGGCCCAGCCGGTCAGCCCGGCGCCGATGGTGAGGTTGCCCCCGGTGGGCAGCCAGCCGAGCTTGACCGAGAACAGCACGATGGCCATCAGCCCCAGCCAGAAGCCCGGCGTGGAGTACAGCAGCAGCGCCAGCACGGACAGCACCCGGTCTTGCCACTTGCCGACCCAGGTGGCCATGATGGTGCCGAGCAGAACCCCCGTGGCCAGGGCCATGCCCAGGGCCGTGACCATGAGCAGCAAGGTGCTGCCCAGGCGCCCGCCGATCAGGTCCAGCACCGGCTGGTTGTGGCGCGGCGAGGTGCCCAGGTGGAAGTGGGCCAGGTTGTTCAGGTAGGCCAGCAGCCGGTCCAAGAGCGGCAGGTCCAGCCCGAAATGGGTGCGCAGCTGGGCCATGGTCTCGGCCGTGGCCGATCCCGACTCGGCCGCGATCACGTCGGCCGCGTCGCCTGGCACCAGTTGCAGCAGGAAGAAGTTGAGCACCACCACGCCCAGCACAGTCGGCACGGCCTGCCAGGCCGTGCGCTGTAGGGTGTGGCCGACGCGCGAGAGTGTGGTCATGGGCGTGCCCCGTTCGCGTGTCAGGTCAGGGGGCGGCGAAATACAGGTCGGCGAAGCTGCCGCGGACATGCTCGCCCGTGGGGGCGTAGTCGCGGACCTTCTTGGCCACCACCGTGATGTTGGGGTTGGCCCCGAACTCGATGGATGGGATGTCGGCCGCCACAGCCTTCTGGAAGTCGAAGAACAGCTGGCGGCGCTTGGCCTCGACCACCTCGACGGCGGCGGCTTCGAGCAGGCGGTCCACCTCGGGGTTGCTGTAGTGCGGGGCGTTCGAAAATGGCAGGCCGATCTTGAAGTTCTTGGACCAGAAGATGCGCTGCACGCCCACCGAGGGGTCGAAGATGTTGGTCAGGCTCTCGGCCGTGATGTCCCATTCGCGGTCGGTATAGGCCTTCTTCACGTAGGTGGCGAAGTCATAAGTCTCCACGGCGGCATCGATGCCGATGCGGCCCAGCGACTGGCGGATGAAGTCGGCCGAGCGGCGCTCGACGAAGGGGTTGTAGAGCACGCGCAGCTTCAGGCGCGTGCCGCTGGCGTCCTTCTTGAAGCCGGCGGCATCCAGCGCCGCTTCGGCCGCCTTGGGGTTGTAGGCGATGCGCTGCACGCTGGCATCGTGGTAGCGGCTGTGCGCACCGATGGGCGTGGCCGAGAGCTTGCCCAGGCCATACCACACGGTGTTGTTGTAGGCATTGGCGTCGATGGCCTGGGCGATGGCACGGCGCACCTCGATGTTCTTGAGCGCGGGTGTGTCCAGGTTGAAATACACCTGCTGGTGGTTGCCCACGTAGGGCGAGATGCGTGTGTCGATCTCGATGCCCGGGAGCTTCTTGAAGCGCTCCACGTCCGACAACGGGATGGAGCTGCCGGCGCTCAGGTCGATGCTGCCGGACTCCAGGCCTGCGGCACGGGCTACGCCGTCGGTGATGAAGCGCACCACGATCTTGTCGAGGTAGGGCTTGGGCTTGTCCCAGTAATTGGGGTTGCGCTCCAGCAGCACATGGCTGCCCTGCACCCATTCCTTGAAGACGAAGGGCCCCGTGCCCACGGGGGCACTGTTGTACTTGCTGGTGTTGACGTCGGTGCCTTCGTACAGGTGCTTGGGCACGATGGGGGATTCGGCCGCCGACAGCGCCGTCAGCAAGAAGGGTGATGGCTTGGAGAGCACCACCACGGCGGTGTGGGCGTCGGGCGTCTTCACCTCGGTGACGTTGGCGAAGCTGCCGCGTCCGCGCGGGTGCACCTGCTTGAGCGTCTGGATCGAATACGCCACGTCGGCCGAGGTGAAGTCCCTGCCGTCATGCCACTTCACGCCCTTGCGCAGGGTGAAGGTGTACTGCAGGCCGTCCTTGCTGACGGCCCAGGTGGTGGCCAGCTGGGCCTTGGGCGCCAGGTTCCAGTCGTAGGTGAGCAGGCCTTCGACGATCTTGGGGCCGATCTCGGTGTTGCCGCCGGCCGTGGTGGTCAGAGGTACCAGCGACGAGGGCACCGGGTTCACGGCCCAGTTGAGCGTGCCGCCGTGGCGCGCCTGGGCCATGGCCGACAGGCTGGCCAGGCCGGCAAGGCCGAGCACGACGGCGATGCGTTTCCACGGGAGGGCGGGGCGCTGTGGGGGGCGGGGCATGGAGATCCTTTGCATGAGAGCGTGTTGGTAGACAAGCCCCAATGTAGGCAGCCCCCCCGGGCCCTACAACGAACGATTCTGAGTAAGCAAGTGCTACTTTGTACTTACGCCGCCACTGCCGCAGGGGTACCCGCCAATGCCTGCCGGGCCTGCTCGGCAACGTGGTCGCGCACGCTGCGCGCAGGCCGGCCGAGCACGCGCTCCACGGTGGATGTGGTCTCCCGCGCGGCCCCGGCGGCAATCAGTTGCCTGAACTGCGCATGCACCTGCGCGGTGAACGCCGGCAGGGCGGCCGGCGCCTGGCTCGCTGGTCCTGGCGCCTGCACGGCCACCGTGCGGCCCAGCGCCGCACCAGCCGCTGCGGCCAGGTCGGCGAAATCGAGCGGCTCGGGTCCCGTCAGCACCCAGGGCCCGCCATCTTCCGGTGGCTGCACCGCAGTCTCCAGCAGGGCTGCCACGGCCACGTCGGCGATGTCGCGCGCGTCGATGTAGGCCACGCGGGCGCCGGCGAAGGGATCGGTGAGCGCATCGCCCTGCTGCAATGGCTCGGCCAGCCGCCCCAGCGCCACCTGGGCCCAGGCGTTGGGTTGCAGCACCAGGTGCGCAATGCCTGACTGTGCGAGCTGCCGCTCCACGGCCGCATGCAGGTCGCCCGAGAGCGATCGCCCAGGCGGGGTGGTGGTCCACGCCGAGCCCGAGAGCTTGACGATGCGCTGCACCCCCGCGCGCTCGGCGGCCGCAATCGCGTTGCCCTGGTGCACGGCCAGCAGCGGGTCGATGGGCGAGAGCAGGAACAGGTGCGTCACGCCGCGCAAGGCAGCGTCCAGCGTGGCGGGCTGGCCCAGGTCGCCCGCGGCAATCTCCACGGCGGGGCCCAGCACCCGGCGGGCGTGCTCAGGCTGGCGGGTCAGCGCGCGCACGGCAACGCCTTGTGCCAGCAGGCGCGGCACCAGCAATTGGCCCAGCTTGCCGGTGGCACCTGTGACGAGAACACGCAGGCTCTGGACTGAGGATTCGGTAGTCATGTGGCGGTCTCCCAGGCGTCAGGCGGCCAACGGCAACGCAGTGGCGGCCTCGGCCTGCGCACGCAGCCGGGCCAGGGGACGTGGGTCCACCCATTCGCCCAGTGCGAAGTCGCGGGGCAGAAAACCCCATGCAAGCAGGAAATCCTTGAAATGGCCGATGGCATCGACCAGGGGCGCATCCAGGCTGAGGCCCAGGTGGCGGTGTACCTCGGGTCCGTTGGAGGCGAGCACGGCTTCCTCGGTGGTGGCGATCTCGCGCGCCACGAAGCGCAGGGTCTCGTCAGGGTGCTGCTCGGCCCAGTAGCTCGCGCGCTCGACCACGCCGAGCAGGCGCACCACCAGGTCGGGGCGCCGGTCGGCCAGGGCGGCGTCCACCGTCAACGTGCGCGGCGTGCCGTTGTTGATGCGCACCTTGGGGTCCGGGTGCTTGCCGAACTCGGCCACCACCTGCGCACCGATGAGGTTGGCCACCACGATGCCCTCGGCCCCCTTGACGAAGATGGCATCCGCCTCGCCGCGCACCAGGGCCTGCACCTCGGCGAAGTAGGGGTGGCGCCGGCGCAGGCCGTGCAGGCTGGGCTCGCCCGCGGCGATGATGACCGACTCCTCGATGGGCAGGTCCACCAGGGTCACATCCTGGTGCGTGAGCCCGGCCAGCGACAGGCCCGACACGGTGCCCTTGAGCGCCGTGGCGCGGTGGAAGTCGATCAGGTCGTTCACCCGCCGTGGGATGGCGATGCGCTTGCCCGCCAGCTGGGCGGCGCTGGTCAGGCCGCTGCCCGGCAGGGCGATGAGGGCCTGGAACTCGTCGGTCCAGGTGATGGCCACCAGGCGCGTGTCGCGCCCGCTGGCGCGTGCCCAGATGGGGGGGATGTTGCCGCCCTGGCGGAAGGACCAGGCCAGGTGGTGGTCGAAATGGCTTTCGCGCACGCTGCGGTCCTTGGAGTCGATGATGGACTCGATGGCGATGCCGTCCTCGGCGAAGGCCTCGGCCAGCCAGCCCAGGCGCGCGGCGATGCCCAGGGGCGAAGGCACGGGGCAGCGCGTGTACCAGAGCTTATCGGGCTGGGGCTGGTTGGCTGCGGTGGTGTGTGTCGTCATGGCAGTTCCTCCTTTGGATGGGCGGGCTGGCCTGGTCAGGCCTTGCCCAGCCAGACGTTGGCGAGGTTTCCGGCAGGGCCGTCGCCGCCCACGGTGTGGTTGCGCACGCGGCGGTCGGCAATGGTGTAGGTGTCGGGCGCCACGAGGTTGATGTCGGGCAGGTCGCGGATGATCAGGCGCTGGAACTCGGTGATGAGCTGGATGCGCTTGGCCTCGTTGGTCTCGACGGACGCGGCCTCCAGCAGGCGGTCTACCTCGGCGTTGCTGTAGGCCGAGCCGTTGGAGAACGGCAGCCCGCGCTTGTAGTTCCTGGACCAGTACAGGCGCTGGATGCCCACCGTGGGGTCGAAGGTGTTGCTCATCGCGCTGATGTGCAGGTCGAAGTCGCGGTCGGTGTACACGCGCTTGATGTAGGTCGCGAAGTCCTGCGAGCTGAGCTGCAGCTCGATGCCGATGCGCGACAGCGACTGGCGCAGGAACTCGGCCGTGCGCAGGCCGCCCTCATTGGGGATGGGCGTGGCGCGCAGCTTCAGGCGCAGGTTGCCCCCGGCCTTGCCGCGGGTCAGGCCCGCTTCGTCGAGCAGTTTCTCGGCCTGCTTGACGTCGTAGGGCAGCACGGGCAGGTCGGGCACGTAGTATTTCTTGAGCGTGTTGCTCACCGGACCGGGGATGAGCTTGCCCTGGCCGTACCAGGCCACCTTGAGCAGGTTGTCGCGCTGGATGGAGTGGGCGATGGCCTGGCGCACGCGCAGGTCCTGCAGGGCCGGGGTCTCCAGGTTGAACTCGGTGCGGTAGATGGAGTTGATGTACTGGTAGCCGTTGCTCTCGAACACCAGGTTGGGCTTGGCGCGCAGGCGCTCCACGTCGGCCAGCGAGACGGGTGAGCCCGGCGCCAGGTGCACCTCGCCGCTTTCGATGGCGGCCGAGCGTGCCGCGGCATCGGGGATGAAGCGCACGATCAGCCGGTCGATGTAGGGCTTGCCTTCGTCCCAGTAGGCCGGGTTGCGCTCGAAGATGGCATGGCTGCCGCGCACCCATTCCTTGAACACGAACGGGCCTGTGCCCACGGGGGCATTGTTGGCCGGGTTGGCATCGGCCTTGCCGGTGCCATACAGGTGCTTGGGCACGATGGGCGTCTCGGACGCTGCAAGCGCCGACAGCAGGTAGGGCACGGGCTTGGCCAGGCGCAGCACCACGGTGTGGGCGTCGGGCGTCTGCACCTCGCTCAGCGCGGCAAAGGTGGCACGCCCGCGCGGGTGGAATTCCTTGACCAGGTTCAGCGAATGCGCCACGTCGGCCGAGGTGAAGGGCTTGCCGTCGTGCCATTTCACGCCCTGGCGCAGCTTGAAGGTGTACTGCAGGCCATCGGCGCTGGTGGTCCACGAGGTGGCCAGCTGCGCCTTGGGGTTCAGGTCGAAGTCGTAGGTCAGCAGGCCTTCGGTCACCTTGCCCGAGATCAGTACCGACGCATTGGCCGTGTGCGCGATGGTGGTCAGCGTCGGTGGCTCGGGAAAGATGAGCAGCGTGAGCGATCCGCCGCGCTGGGGCGTCTCACCACCTTGGGCCTGGGCCCAGGGGACCAGGGTGGCAAGGCCCAGCCCGGCGGTGCCCTGCAGAAAGGCGCGGCGCGAGGCATCCCGCTGCACGGCAGCGGCGGCAAGGGTGTGGATATCGTCGAAGGATGGCATGGATGGACAGAACGGTGTGGGAGTGAATCGGTGGCAGGCCGGGCTATGCCGCGGCCTGCAGCGCCGCGCGGCCCGCATGGGTGCGCAGCAGGTTGTTGGGAGGTGCATGGATCAGGCTGCAGAGCACGTTGCGGTGGTGCCGCTCCAGCGGGTTGCGCCGGGCCAGGCCGTGGTTGCCGGCCAGCTCGAAGGCCGCTGTAACAGCCTGGGCCGCGTTGTCGGTCACCACCTGCTTGACCAGCGCGCCCAGGTGGTCGGGCGCAGTGCCGGCGTCGTAGGCCTGCGCATGGCTGAGCAGCAGCCAGTCGTTGGTAGCCAGCAGCTCCTGTATGCGGCCCACGGCGTCCTGCACCGTGGGCACGCTGGCCAGCGAGGCACCACCCAGTGCGCTGGGCTTGCGCTCGTTGAGAAAGCGCAGCAACCAGTCGCGCGCCGCCTGCGCCGCAGCGTGGTAGACCGAGCCCACCTGGCTGAAGTACCAGGCGATGGTGGTCGCGTCGCGGCGCAGGCCCAGTTGCGCCGGCCGCAGGCCCACGGTATGGCCGAGCGGCACGGCGACGTCGTGGAACAGCACATCGTGGCTGGCCGTGGCGCGCATGCCCACCGGGTCCCAGGTGTCGACCACCTGCACACCGGGCGCACCGCGCCGCACGAGAAAGCTGCCCAGGCGCGGCTCGGGCTCGTCGGTCACGGCCAGCACGCTGATCCAGGAGAGCAGGGGCACGCCCGTCACGTAGAGCTTGTGGCCCGACAGCAGCCACTGGTCGCCCACGCGCCGTGCCACCGTGGCCGGCAGGCCGCCGTGCGAGGGTGAGCCCAGTGCGGGCTCCACCTGCGCGGCGTTGAGCAGGGAGCGGCCTTCGAGCGACTCGGCGATCAGCTGCCGTGCCAGCGCCTTGGGCCATTCGTCCGAGCCCTGGCGCAGGCTGCGCGCGATGTGGCCGTGCAGGCTGTAGTGCATGGACAGGATCAGCGCCACCGAAGGATCGCCATAGGCAATGGCGCTGACGACCTCGCGCGCCACGGCCAGTCCGGCGCCATGGCCGCCGTGGGCGCTGTCTATCGTCAGGCGCAGCAGGCCCGCGGCATGCAGGGCCGCGAACTGCGCCTCGGGCGGGGCGCCGCTCTGGTCGTGCTCGGCGGCCAGCAGGGCGAAGTCATGGCCCAGCTGGCGCGCATGCGCGATGAGATCGGCGTGCGCGGCGGACCGGGGCGAAGCCTGCAAAGGCTGGGACAGGTCACTCACAGGCGATCTCTCAGTCTTCAAGCCCGGGCGGCACCTGGAAGCCGCCGTACGCCTGCTCCAGCAGGTGGGCGAAGTGGATGCTGGTGTGGTCTTCGAGGTAGGGGCCCACGGCCTGCGCGCCGATGGGCAGGCCATCGCCGTCCAGCCCCAGCGGGAAGCTGGTGGCCGGCAGGCCCGGCAGCACCGGCAGGCCGGCCCAGGTGAACAGATCCAGAAAGCGCACGGGCTTGCTGCCGCCCTCGAAGGCCACGGGGTAGCTGCGCTCGTCCTTGGGTTCGCTGTGGTTGTGCGCAAAGGCCTGGGTGGCCAGCACGGGGGTGACGACCACGTCCACCACCCCGAACAGCTGTTCCCACTGCTGGCGCAGCTTCAGCCGTGCCTCGTTGTCGTGCAGCCAGGCGCGGTGCGACAGGCTGAACGAGCGCAGCCAGGCGGCATCGGCACTGGTGTCTTCGGGCGCCAGGGCGTCCAGGCGTGCCTGGGCCCCGGCCGACAGCGCGGGCGGTTCGGCCAGCGAGGAGCCGAGCAGGCTGCGGTAGATGCGGTGGGCCTCGCCCAGGTCGGGCAGCAGGCCGGCGGGCAGGTCGCTGGTTCGCAGCACCTGGCTGCCCTGGGTGCGCAGGCGCTCCACCACGCGCTCGATGGCCACGCGCTCGTCCAGGCTGCGCTCGGTGCCGGGCCACTGGTCGATCACCAGCACGCGGTAGTCGGCCAGGCGCTGGTGCCGCGCCGGGGGCAGGGTGGCGCGCCAGGCCTTGGCCTGCAGCGGGTCGAGGTTCAGCAGCAGGTCGAGCGCCAGGGCCAGGTCGGCGGCGCTGCGCGCCAGCGGGCCGGCCACGCTCAGGTCGCGGTCGGCCACGCGCCCGGCGGGCAGGCCGGCGCCGCGCAGGCCGATCAGGCCCTGCGTGGGCTTGTGGCCGTACACGCCGTTGAAGTGCGCGGGGATGCGGATGGAGCCGCCGATGTCCGAGCCCAGCTCCAGCGCCACAAAGCCCGCGGCCAGCACCCCGGCCGAGCCGCCCGAAGAGCCGCCGGGCGTGCGCGCCACGTCCCAGGGGTTGTTGCTCACACCGTACAGCGGGTTGTAGCTCTGCAGGTCGGCCAGGCCCACCGGCACGTTGGTCTTGCCCAGCACCACGGCGCCGGCCTCGCGCAGCGCGCGCACCACCCACGAGTCCTGCGCCGCCACGTTGCCTGCGTGGGCAGGGTTGCCGGTGGCCGTCACCAGGCCCTGCACGTCGAAGGATTCCTTGACCGTGATGGGCACGCCCAGCAGCGGCTTGCGCTCGCCGCGCGCCAGGGCCTCGTCGGCCGCCCGGGCCGCAGCGCGGGCCTGTTCGAAATCGCGCACGGCGACGAGGTTGAAGGCCGCGTCGTGCCGGGCGATGCGCGCCAGGCTGTGCTCCAGCAGCGCCGTGGCGGTGATGCGGCCTTCGGCCAGGGCGCGGGCCTGCTCGACGGCGCTGGCAAAGCTCAGTTCGGCGGCGGGGCTGCGGGCGTCGGAAGGGACGGGTGCAGTGGCTGTGCTCATGGAGGCTCCTTGGTGGCGATGGCGTGGATTACTTGCGGGGTTGCAGCCAGGTGTCGGCCAGATCGCCTGCCGTCAGGTCGATGGTGGTGTTGAGCTGGTGCACGCGGGTGCTGTAGACCTGCAGTGCCGAGGGCACGGTGACCAGCGGGTAGGCCGGCAGCTCGCGCCCCACGGTCTGCTGGATCTGGCGGAACTGCGCAGCGCGGCGGGTCTCGTCGACCTCGATCGCGGCCTGGCGGAAAAGCTCGTCCACCTGCGGGTTGTTGTAGTGCGCCGCGTTGATCCAGATCAGCGGGTTCTTCACGCCGTCGCCCCAGTAGATGCGTTGCACGCCCACGGTGGGGTCGTACAGGCGGCCCAGGCCGTTGACGTTGAGGTCGAACTCGCGCGCGGTGTAGGCGCGCTTGAGGAAGGTGGGCAGGTCGCCGTCGAGGATCTCCACGCGGATGCCCACGCGCGCCAGCGACGAGCGCAGGAAGTCCGAGGTGCGCTTGAAGTCGGCACCCGGGATGTTGGTGACCTTGAGGGCAAAGCGCGTGCCGCCGCCCTGGCGCGGGTAGCCCGCCTGGTCGAGCAACTGGTTGGCGCGGGCCACGTCGTACGGGTAGTTGAAGGTGCTGTCGTCGTAGTAGCTGGTGAACACCTTGGGGATGGGCGAGTTCACCACCTCGCCGCGCTGGTACCAGACCACGCTGCTCAGCGCATTGCGGTCGATGGCATGGGCAATCGCGTGGCGCACCTCGGCCTTGGCCAGCACCGGGTTGTCCAGGTTGTATTCGAGGAAGACGGCGTTGTTGAGGTAGGCGTCGTAGGTGTCCTCGACCTTGAGCTGCGGGTTCTTGCCCAGGCGCTCCAGGTCGGCCAGGTTCACGTTGCTGGCCACGTCCACCTCGCCGGCCTCCAGTGCGGCCGAGATGGCCGCCTTGTCGGGGATGAAGCGGAAGATGATGCGGTCCAGGTGCGGCGCGCCGCTGCGCCAGTAGTTCGGGTTCTTGCGCAGGATGATGTGGCTGCCGCGCACCCACTGCTCGAAGATGAAGGGCCCCGTGCCCACCGGTGCCGTGGCATTGGCACTGGCCAGCGGGTCGCCGTCGCCATAGCGGTGGGCCGGCACGATGGGCAGCTCGGCCGAGGACAGTGCCTTGATGAGGTAGGGCGCGGGCTTGGAGAGCACGAGCACGGCCGTCAGCGCATCGGGCGTGTCCACGCGCTCCACGTTGGCCAGGGTGATGCGCCCGCGCGGGCCCTGCTTCTTCTGCGTGAGCACCGAGTAGCGCACGTCGGTCGCGGTGAAGTCCTTGCCGTCGTGCCACTTGACGCCCTTGCGCAGCTCGAAGGTGTAGCGCAGGCCATCCGGGCTCACGCTCCAGCGCGTGGCCAGCAGGGGCTGGGGCTTGAACTGCGCGTCGTAGCGCAGCAGCCCCTCGGTGATCTTGGCGCTGATGTTGCGGATGCGGGTATTGGTGTCCAGCAGCGAGACCAGGATGGGCGGCTCGATGTCGCTGGCGTAGGTGAGCGTGCCGCCCTTGACCGGGGTGGCGGCATCGGTGGCGGGCTGTGCCAGTGCCAAGGCTGGCAGCACAGCGAAGGCAAGGTGGGCGAAGGTGCGGTGGAGGGCCATGAAATAGGGGGAGGGCTGGGTGGATGGAGCGCGGTCAGAAGCGCAGGCCGGCCTGCTTGAGCAGCGGCAGGATGCGGTCGCCGAAGAATTCGAGGTCGGGTTGGAAGTCGAAGAAGCTCAGCTGCAGGCCGTCGACGCCTGCGCGCTTCAAGGCCACGAACTGCTCGACCACCTGCTCGGGCGTGCCGATGACCTCGATGTTCCCGCCGATGGCGCGGCGCTTGGGCGCATCCACGCCCACGCGGCCCTTCCAGGCATGGGCGTCGCTGTCGAAGCCGTTGAAGCCCTGGGGCGAATGCTGGTCCTGCGCGGCCACGATGGCATCGTGGTAGGCCCAGGTCTCGGCCTCGGTCTCGCGGCTGATCACCATGGGGTTGAGCAGGGTGCGCACCTCGCGCCCCTGGGCCCGCGCAGCGGCCTTCACGCGTGCCGTGTGCGCCGGCAACGCGGCGATGGCGCTGGCGAAGTCCGAGCCCGCGGGGCTGGTGATGAACACGATGTCCGAATAGCGCGCGGCAAACTCGATGCCGGCGTCCGACCCCGTGGCATTGACCAGCACCGGGCGGCCATAGCGCGGCTTGGGCGAGACGAAGGCACCCTGCAGCTTCCAGGAGGAGCCGCCTTCGTACGAGTAGTTCTCGGTGTCGGTCCACAGGCGCTGCACCACCTCCAGGAACTCGGCGGCCAGTTCGTAGCGCCGGTCGTGGTCGATGCGGTCCCAGCCGAAGGCCTCGTGCTCCACGGCGCGGTGGCCGGTAACCACGTTGATGCCCCAGCGCCCGCCCGAGATGTGGTCCAGCGTGCTGGCCCACTTGGCCAGGTGCAGCGGGTGCAGCGGGCCGTAGAGCACGTGGATGGTGGAGATCAGGATGATGCGCTGCGTGACGCCGGTGAGCGCCGCCGTGGCCATGAAGGAGTCGAGCGCATTGCCGTCGAACACGCCGCCGTAGCCGCCCTTGGGCAGCCACTGCGACAGCGCGAAGACGATGTCGAAGCCGAGGGCCTCGGACTTGAGCACCAGGTCGCGGTTGTAGGCGAACTGCCAGTCGGTGGTGCGGGGCAGGGTGGAGGCGCTCCATCCCCCCGCCTGGATGGGCAGGAACAGCCCGAGCAGGATGGGCTGCTTCAAGGCCTCGGACAAGGGGCTGCCCGGGAAATCGGTGGGTGCGGAGAAACGGTCGAGCCCGACCAGCGAGCCAGCGCGGTGTGTGATGGTGGTCATGAAGGCAATCGGCAAGCCCTGCGCAACGGGTCGCAGGGCAGGAATGGAAACCCTTGCATTGCACCCAATATCGCGGCGGGCTGCAGCGTTCTTTCCGCATTTGCTTATGCGGACATCTGCGCCGATGAAGCTTGCTCCTGGCGCACCGGCTGCTACCGATTCAGGAGCGGCTATCGATATGCGTGCAGCGAGTATGTGCTTTGCGCAGCGCTGCCTACCATTCGCGGCTGACCGGCCTCGGCCGCGTGCCACCACCCCTTTCCCGGAGCCTTCTTGACCACCTACCACTACCTGGGCCGCAGCGGCCTCAAAGTCTCGCGCCTGGCGCTGGGCACCATGATGTTCGGCGGCCCCACCGACGAGGCCACCTCGCACGCCATCATTGCGGCCGCCAAGGCCAGCGGCGTGAACTTCATCGACACGGCCGATGCCTACCAGAAAGGCCGCACCGAAGAGATCGTGGGCCGCGGCATCCGCCACGACCGCGACGACTGGGTGCTGGCCACCAAGTTCGCCAACCGCATGGGCGATGGGCCCAACCGCAGCGGCATCTCGCGCAAGTGGATCATCGATGCGGTGGAGGGCAGCCTGCGCCGCCTGGGCACCGACTACATCGACCTGCTGTATTTTCACCGCACCGACTTCAACGCCCCTCTGGGCGAGGCCGTGCGCGCCATTGGCGACCTGGTGCGTGCGGGCAAGCTGCGCTACTTCGGCGTGTCCAACTTCCGCGGTTGGCGCATTGCCGAGGTGGCGCACCTGGCCGACGCCGAGGGCATCGACCGGCCCGTGGCCAGCCAGCCGCTGTACAACATCGTCAACCGCACGGCCGAGGCCGAACAGTTGCCTGCCGCCGCCGCCTATGGCCTGGGCGTGGTCTCGTACAGCCCGCTGGCGCGCGGCGTGCTGACCGCCAAGTACGACGATGGCGCGGCGCCCGAAGCTGGCTCGCGCGCGGCCCGTGCCGACAAGCGCCTGCTGGAGACCGAGTGGCGCCCCGAATCCCTGGCCATCTCGCGCCAGATCCGTGATGATCTGGCGGCGCGCGGCGTCAATCCCACCGACTTCGCGGTGGCCTGGGTGCTCAACAACCGCCTCATCACCTCTGCCATCGCCGGCCCCCGCACGCTGGAGCAGTGGGAGGGCTATGTGCGCGCGCTCGACTACCAGTTCACCCCCGAGGACGAGGCCCTGGTCAACCGCCTGGTGGCCGCCGGCCATGCCTCCACCCTGGGCTTCACCGACCCGAGCCACCCCGTGGAAGGCCGCGTGGCCCGCGTGGCGGCGACCGCTGCTGCTGCTACCGCACAGTGAGGCCGGGCCCATGGCACACACCATCCTGCAGATTCCCCGCACGCGCGCGGCCATCCTGGCCGGTGTTCCGGCCCTGGCCGACGCCATCGCCCAGGGCGCATCCCAGCGCGAGGCCGACCGCACGCTCCCCCATGAGGCCTTCCAGCGCGTGCGCCAGTCCGGCCTGGGTGCGCTGCGCATCGGCCAGGCCGATGGCGGCCCCGATGGCTCGCTGGAGGACCTGATCGGCGCCCTGGCCACGCTGGCCGCGGCCGATTCCAACGTCGCGCATGCGCTGCGCATCCACTTCAACGCCACCGAGGCCCTGCGCCTGGCACCGCCCGGCGCCTACCGGCAGCTGCAGGTGCAGCGCACGCTCGAGGGCGCGCTGTTCGGCGGCGCCTACACCGAACGCGGCACCGAGCGGGCCGGCGTGACCCACACCGCGCTGGTGCGCGAGGGCGAGCACTTCCGGCTGAGCGGTCGCAAGTTCTACGCCACGGGCACGGCCTTCTCGGACTATGCCAACGTGAGCGTGCTGGACGAAGAGGGCACCATGGTCACCGTGAACCTGCCGGTGGACCGCGAAGGCATCGCCATCCTGGACGACTGGGACGGCTTTGGCCAGCGCCTCACGGCCAGCGGCTCCATCGTCTTCACCGATGTGCTGGTGCATGCCCACGAGGTGCAGTCGCGCGATTCGGGCTCGCTGGTGGGGCGCCACACCTCGGCGCTGCGCCAGCTGCATCTGGTGACGGCCGCGGCCGGCGCGGTGCGCAATGTGCTGGCCGACGCCACGCGCTTCGTGCGCGACCATGGCCGCCCGGCCATGCACAGCCCGGCCGCCACTGCGCGCGAGGACCACTTCAACCAGCTCGTGGTGGGCGAACTGGCGGCGGCATCGCATGCCATCGATGCCCTGGTGCTGGACAACGCGCGCCACCTCGACCGCTCGGCCGATGCCATTGCCGCCGAGGCGCCGCAGGCGGCCGACCTGGTGCTGCAGGGCGCGCTGGCCACGGCCAAGACGCAGACCGTGGTGGCCCGCCTGGCGCTGGGCGCGGCCGAGCGCATGTTCGAGGCCGGCGGTGCCTCGGCCACGTCCAGCAAGCACAACTTCGACCGCCACTGGCGCAACATCCGCACCATCTTCAACCACAACCCGTTGCTGCAGAAGACGCGGGTGCTGGGTGACTACCAGCTCAATGGCGTGACCACCCACCTCGAAGAGGGGCGGGTGTTCTGACACGGTGAAGATGGGCCGGCGTCAGCCGGCAGCCGGGGGCGAGGCCTCGCGCGTGCCCACGGCCCAGTAGAAGGTGGGGCGCGCGCCGTTGAGCGCATGCTCCCCGATCACGCGCGACTTGTAGATCACCGGGTTGTGCGAGGCCAGCGTGCGGGCATTGCGCCAGTGGCGGTCCAGGCGCCGGTCCTCCTGCAGGGCGCTGGCGCCGCCCACGTCGAACAGGCGCGTGGCGGCGGCCAGCACCGCCTCGGTCACGGCGACCTGGGCCTTGGCGGCGCGCAGCTCCACGTCGACCAGCAAATCCCCGGGCAAGGGCTCGCCGCGCAGGCGCCCGCGGTCCAGCTCGCCCAGGCCGCGCGCCACCTCGCGCGTGGCCAGCGTGGCGATGAAGGCGGTGCTGGCCAGGTGGCCGATGACCTGCTGCACCAGCGGGTCCTCGCGCGGCAGGTTGCCGCTGGCATGGCTGAACACGCGCTTGCGTGGCTGCACGAAGGCCACCGCATCGCGCTCGATGGCACGTGCGATGCCGGCCAGCGTAGCGATGTGGAACAGCTGGAACACGGCGGTCATCAGCGTGGTGCCGCTGCGCGCAAAGTCGATGATGTCGCCGGCCGCCACCGCCACCCGGTGAAAGCGCGTGGTGCCCGAGGCAGTGAGGCGCTGGCCGAAGCCGCGCCAGTCGTCCACGCACTCCACCCCCGGTGCACCGGTGCGCACCAGGGCAATGGTGCGCCACTGGGCCGGGTCACCGCCCTCGCGCTCGGCGGTGACCGCCACCCAGTCAGCGTACAGGGTGCCGGTGCTGTAGTACTTCTCACCGCTCAGCAGCCAGGTGCCGTCTTCCTCCTGGAACAGCCGGGTCTGCAGGCGGCCCAGGGCTCCGTCGCCCTGTTCAGTGGTGGCATTGCCGAAGATGGCGCCATCGGCCACGCGCCGCAGCCAGGGCGCGCGCTGCTCGGGCTCGAATTCGGCCAGCACGCGCTCGACAAAGCCAAAATGCGCGCGCAGCGCCTGGGGCAGGTTGGAGTCGGCCTCGGCCAGGTCGATGAGCAGCTCGTACAGCTGCTCGGGCGTGGCGCCGAAGCCGCCGTGCTCGATGGGCACGCGCAGCGCGCCGAAGCCGGCTTCGCGCAGCCAGCCGATGGCCTCGTGCGCCAGCTCGCGCGCGTGCTCGCGCTGGGCGGCATGCTCGGCAATGCGCGCAAAGACGGGGTGAAAGCGCTGCACGAGAAAGTCATGCGTGGGGGGATTGCGGGACATGGGGTGGAGCTTTCTCGAAAGGGGGAGGGGCCTGGCGCCTGCTGCGGCCGGTGTCTGGCCATGCTAGGAGGTGCCCGGCTGCCCCCGAACGAAGGAAAGCGCCGCTCCAAATGCGCCGGGCGCATAAGCGGCCGGGCGCCGGAGTGCGCTTGGGGCGCTGGCGGGCCTTGCGGCCATTGCGCATATCGATAGCCGAAATGCTTCTAGCCGTCACACCCCGCAAGGCCCTGGGCGGGCGCACAGTCTGGACCTTCGGTCTCGTTCACCGGACGACCACCCTTTTTTCCTCTTCAATCCCTTTCTTCCCATGGCCAGAACCCCCAAGATCGTCGCCGTCTCTGGCGGCCTGCAGCGCCCCTCCCGCACCCTGGCGCTGGTGCAGCAGCTGCTCGAAGGGCTGTCGGATGCCCTGCCGGTGGACACGCGGCTCATCGAGCTGGGCGAGCTCGTGCCCCAGTTCGGCGGTGTGCTCCAGCGCACCCAACTGCCCCCCGCGATCGAGGCCGTGCTGCGCGAGATCGAATCGGCCGACCTGCTGCTGGTGGCCAGCCCGATCTACCGCGGCTCCTACACCGGCCTGTTCAAGCACCTGTTCGACTTCGTGCACCACGAAGCGCTGATCGACGTGCCCGTGCTGCTGGCCGCCACGGGTGGCAGCGACCGGCATGCGCTGGCCATCGACCACCAGCTGCGCCCTTTGTTCAGCTTCTTCCAGGCCCACACGCTGCCCATCGGCGTGTATGCGACCGACAAGGAGTTCGACAACTACCGCGTGAGCAGCGACGCCCTCAGGGCCCGCATTGCCCTGGCGGTCGAACGCGCGCTGCCGGCGCTGCGCCAGCGGGCCCAGGGCCTGGTGGAGATTCCCGTTCTTTCGCTGGCCTGACGGACGCCACCGCGCAGCAAGGCATGCGGGCAGCGCAGACGCCGCCCGCATGCCCGTTTTTTCTAGACGGTGCTCCCGCATGACAGATACCCATTCCCATTCACCGCAGGCCGCACCCGACCAGCGGCCCCGTGCGCCGGACGCATCGCGCGTGCAGCGCCTGCACAGCGACCAGGAGGCCCTGGAGGCCGCACACCGGCTGGCCGCGCTGTTCGCGCCGGGCGCCTCCGGGCGTGACCGCGAGCGGCGCCTGCCCTGGGCCGAGCTCGACCTGTGGTCCGAAAGCGGGCTGGGCGGCATCACCGTGCCGCGCGCCTACGGCGGGGCGGACGTGTCCTTCGCCACGCTGGCCGAGGTGTTCGTGATCCTCTCGGCGGCCGACCCGGCGCTGGGGCAGATTCCGCAGAACCATTTCGGTCTGCTGGGCGTGCTGCGTGAGATCGGCACCGATGCCCAGAAGCAACGCTTCTATACCGAGGTGCTGGCCGGCCACCGCCTGGGCAATGCGGGGCCCGAGCGCCGCTCCAAGACCATCCTGCATGGCCAGACGCGCCTGGCGCAAACGCCGCAGGGCCTGCGCCTGACCGGAGAACGCTTTTATTCCACCGGCGCATTGTTCGCCCACCGGGTGCCCACGCGCGCGCTGGACGACGAGGACCGGGCCGTGCAGGTCTGGGCACCGCGCGATGCGCCCGGGCTCACGGTGGTCGACGACTGGTCGTCCTTCGGCCAGCGCACCACGGCCAGCGGCACCGTGCGCTTCGACAACGTGGCCATCGACGCGGCCGACGTACTGCCCATCTGGCAACTGGCCGACCAGCCGGGGCTGTTCGGGCCCGCGTCGCAGATCGTGCAGGCCGCCATCGACCAGGGCATTGCCCAGGCGGCGCTGGCCGACGCCCTGGCCTTCGTGCGCGAACGCGCGCGGCCCTGGATCGACTCCGGGCTGCAACAGGCGACCGACGACCCCTACATCATCCAGGACGTGGGCCGCCTGCAGGTGGACCTGCATGCCGCGCACGCGGTGCTGCGCGAAGCCGGCCAGCTGCTGGACGCCATCCGCGCCGCCGGCACGGTGACGGCCGAGGACAGTGCCCGCGCCTCGGTCGCCGTGGCCGAAGCCAAGATCCTGACCACGCAGATCGCCCTCGATGCCTCCGAGAAGCTGCTGGAGCTGGCGGGCTCGTCCGCCACGCGCGAGGCGCACAACCTCGGGCGCCACTGGCGCAACGCCCGCACCCACACCCTGCACGACCCCGTGCGCTGGAAGGCGCACCTGATCGGCAACTACCTGCTCAACGGTGTCGCCCCACGGCGGCACTCCTGGAACTGACATGGCCCTCGAACTGTTGAACCCCGCCCTGGGCCCGCAGGGCGCCGCCGAGGAGCCTGCCCCCCCGCCGGCGCAGCCTGTGCAGCGCATCCGCGACGATGCGCACGCCCTCGAAGTCGCCCGCGCCCTGGCCGCCGACTTCGCGCGCGGTGCGGTGGCACGCGACCGCGACCGCATCCTGCCCTGGGACGAATTGGACCGCTTCACGGCCAGCGGCCTGTGGGGCATCACCGTGCCGCGCGCCTACGGCGGGGCAGGGGTGTCCAACGTCACCCTGGCCGAGGTCATCGCCACCATCTCGGCGGCCGATGGCTCGCTGGGCCAGATTCCGCAGAACCACTACTACGCGCTCGAAGTGCTGCGCGTGGGCGGCAGCGATGCGCAAAAGGCCTTCTTCTACCGCCGCGCGCTCGATGGCGAGCGCTTTGGCAACGCCCTGGCCGAGATCGGCCACAAGGATTTCAAGCGCCGCACGCGCCTGACCACCGACCACCCCGACGGCTGGCGCGTGGACGGGCAGAAGTTCTACTGCACCGGCGCACTGTTCGCGCACTGGATTCCCACGCTGGTCAGCGCACAGCAGGGCGGGCGGGACGTCACGCTGCTGGCCTTCATCCCGCGCCGGGCCGAGGGTGTGGCCATCGTCGACGACTGGGACGGTTTTGGCCAGCGCGTCACCGGCAGCGGGTCCGTGTCCTTCGATGCCGTGGCGGTCGACCCGGCCTGGGTCGTGCCCTTTCTCGCCTCGTTCGAGTGGCCCACCCCTATCGGCCCGTTCGCACAGTTGCTGCATGCGGCCATCGACCTGGGAATCGGGCAGGGCGCCTTGCAGGCCACGCTGCCCTTCGTACGCGAGCAGGCCCGGCCCTGGATCGATGCCGGCGTGGACCGCGCCAGCGACGACCCGCTCACCATCCGCCAGGTGGGTGACGTGGCGGTGCGGCTGCGCGCCGCCCAGGCGCTGCTGCGCCGTGCCGGCCGCTTTGTCGACCAGGCCCAGGCCGCGCCCGACGAGGCCAGCGTGGCCGCGGCCTCCATCGCCGTGGCCGAAGCCCGCGTGCTGACCACCACGGCATCGCTGGACGCCGGCAACCGCCTGTTCGAGCTGGCCGGCACCGGCGCCACGCTCGACGGCTTGGGGCTGGACCGCTTCTGGCGCAACGCCCGCACCCACACCTTGCACGACCCGGTGCGCTGGAAGTACCACGCCATCGGCAACTACTACCTCAACGGCCAACTGCCCCCGCGCCACGGTGCGCTGTAGGGCGGGTGGCCATGTCCTTGATCCCCATTTCGCCAGGAGCCACACCGTGATTTCTCCCCGCCCTGTTTCCCCCAACCCTGCGGCCTCGCGCCGCCGCCTGCTGCAGGCGGGCTCTGCCATGGCGCTGGCCGGCCTCGGGCTGCCGGCCACTGCGGCGCTGAAGGAGCCGCCCGGCACCAGCAAGCTGCTCAAGGTGGGCGTGACCACCGGGCCGCACGAGCAGACCTTCGAGGTGGTCAAGCGCGTGGCCGAGCGCGACTACGGGCTCAAGATCCAGATCGTTCCCTTCACCGACTACAGCCGGCCCAATGCCGCACTCGATGCCGGCGACCTGGATGCCAACAGCTTCCAGCACCGCCCCTTCCTGGCCGCGCAGGTGCGTTCGCGCAGCTACAAGATCGTGGGCTTCGGCCGCACCTGGATCGGGCCGATCGCCATCTACTCCAAGAAGTACAAGTCCATCGCCGACCTGCCCGAAGGCGCGCGGGTGGCGATACCGAACGACCCGGCCAACGAGAGCCGCACCCTGCTGCTGTTGCAAAAGGCCGGCCACATCAAGCTGCGCACCGGCATCGATCCGATCGAAGGCGTCAACGCCACGCCGCGCGACGTGATCGAGAACCCGAAGAAGCTGCGCTTTGTGGAGATCGAGGCCGCCCAGCTGCCACGCACCCTGGACGATACCGATGCCTCGGCCGTGAATGCCGACTATGCGATCAAGGCCGGCCTCAATCCCGCCAAGGACGGCATCCTGGTCGAGGACAAGGATGGCCCCTACGCCTGCCTGATCGCCGTGCGCGAACAGGACCAGGCCCAGCCCTGGGTGCAGCAACTGGTCAAGGCCTACCAGACCGAGGAGGTGCGCGAGTTCATCGTGAAGACCTTCGGCGGCGGCGTGATCCCGGCGTTCTGACCCCATGGCCACCCCGAAGAAGCAGATCCTGCTCAACGCGTTCAACATGAACTGCGTGGGCCACATCAACCACGGCCTGTGGACGCATCCGCGCGACGAGTCCGCCGCCTACAACACCATCGAGCACTGGACCGGCATCGCCCGCACGCTGGAGCGCGGGCTGTTCGACGGCCTGTTCATCGCCGACATCGTGGGCGTGTACGACGTCTACCAGGCCAATGTGGACGTGACACTGCGCGAGTCGATCCAGCTGCCGGTCAACGACCCGATGATGCTGATCTCGGCCATGGCGGCGGTCACGCAGAACCTGGGCTTCGGCGTCACGGTGAACCTCGGCTACGAGCTGCCCTACCTGCTGGCGCGGCGCTTCTCGACCCTGGACCACCTCACGCGCGGGCGCATCGGCTGGAACATCGTCACCGGCTACCTCGACAGCGCGGCGCGGGCCATGGGCCTGTCCGAGCAGTTGCCGCACGACGAGCGCTACGACCGGGCCGACGAATTCCTCGAGGTGCTCTACAAGCTCTGGGAGGGCAGCTGGGAAGAGGGCGCCGTGCGGCGCGACCGCGCCGGGCGCATGTACGCCGACCCGGCCAAGGTGCACAAGGTGCAGCACCAGGGCCACTACTACCAGGTGGACGGCTACCACCTGGCCGAACCCTCGCCGCAGCGCACGCCCGTGCTGTTCCAGGCCGGTGCCTCGGGCCGGGGCCAGCGCTTTGCCGGGCGGCATGCCGAATGCGTGTTCATCTCGCCCCCCAACAAGGCGGCGGCGCGCAAGAGCGTCGATGCATTGCGCGAACAGCTGGTGCGCGCCGGCCGGCGGCCGGACGATGTCAAGGTCTTCGTCGGCTCTGCCGTGGTGACCGGTGCCACGCACAAGGAGGCGCGCGAGAAGTACGAGGACTACAAGCGCTACGCCAGCCGCGAGGCCGGTCTGGCCCACTTCGCGGCCAGCACGGGCGTGGACTATTCGCACTACGACCTGGACGAGCCCATCGTCTACGGCGCCACCAATGCCATCGAGTCGGCCGCGCGCACCGCCGCGCAGCACGGCTGGACGCGCCGGCAACTGCTCGAGCTGTTCGAGCTCGGCGGGCGCTACCCGGCCATCGTCGGTGATGCGGGCCAGGTGGCCGACGAGCTGCAGTCCTGGATCGACGAGACCGGCGTGGACGGCTTCAACGTGAGCCGCACCGTGGTGCCCGAAAGCTACGAGGATTTCGTGGACTTCATCGTGCCCGAACTGCAGTCGCGCGGCGTCTACAAGACGGAGTACGCACCGGGCAGCCTGCGCAAGAAGCTGTTCGGCGAGGCCGACCACCTGCCGGCGCGCCATGCCGGCGCCCAGTTCCGGCGCACCGGCGGGGCGCTGGGCCTGCCTGGGCAAGCCGATGCGGCCGTGGCCGCCTCGGTCGCCTGAAGGAAACGCCCATGAGCGCCTTCAGCGAGGAAACCGTGCTGAGCGTCCACCACTGGACGGACCGCTTGTTCACCTTCACCACCACGCGCGATCCCGCGCTGCGGTTCTCCAACGGCCACTTCACCATGATCGGCCTGCGCGTGGACAACAAGCCGCTGCTGCGCGCCTACAGCATCGTGAGCGCGAATTACGAGGAACACCTGGAGTTCCTGAGCATCAAGGTGGACGACGGGCCCCTGACATCGAGGCTGCAGCACATAAAGCCCGGTGACAAGGTCATCGTGGGGCGCAAACCCACCGGCACGCTCTTGATCGACTACACGCTGCCGGGAAAGCGCCTGTACCTGCTGGGTACCGGCACCGGCCTGGCACCGTTCATGAGCGTGATCCGCGACCCGCAGACCTACGAGAAGTTCGAGACGGTGATTCTGGTGCACGGTGTGCGCCAGGTCGATGAGCTGGCCTACCACGACCTGGTGATCGACCACTTGCCCCGGCACGAGTTCCTGGGCGAGCTGGTGCGCAAACAGTTGCTTTATTACCCGACCGTGACCCGCGAGGACTTCCGCAACCGGGGCCGCATCACGGAACTGGTGGCCAGCAACAAGCTCACCGACGACCTGGGCCTGCCGCCCCTGGATGCGGCCGAGGACCGCGTGATGCTGTGCGGAAGCCCCGGCATGCTCGGCGACCTCAAGCACCTGCTGGAATCGAGGGGCTTCAAGGAGGGCAATACATCGACGCCCGGAGACTTCGTCGTGGAACGGGCTTTTGCGGAGAAGTAGGGCGCTGCACACAGTTCCCCTGGACCGCTGCGGCCATGGCCGAAAACGCATAAGCAAGCATGCACGGCGCATTGGACGGCGCCGTGGGCCCGCTCCTAAGCTCCAGAGCCCATTCCCATCGAGTTCAAGGAGTCCTGCGTGTCTACCGATTTCCCGTTCCAGCTGCGTCGCCGCCATGTTGCTCCTGCGTTGATGGCCATGGCTGCCAGCGCCTCGGGCCTTCCCGCCTGGGCCCAGCAGGCCACGACCTTGCCCAAGGAGGTGAAGATAGGCTTTCAGAAAGGTTCGGCCATCCTGGTGCTGGCACGCAAGCAACAGGTGATCGAAGCCCGCCTGAAAGCACTGGGCGTGCACAGCGTCAAGTGGGTCGAGTTCCAGTTCGGCCCGCCCCTGCTGGAGGCCCTGGGCGCCGGCGCGGTCGATCTGGGCTCGGTGGGCGACACACCGCCGGTCTTCGCCCAGGCGGGCGGATCGAACCTGGTGTATGCCGCAGCCACCCCCTCGGCCCAGCAGGCCGTGCTGGTGCCCAGGAACTCGCCCATCCGGACGCTGGCCGACCTCAAGGGCAAGAGGGTGGCCTTCGGCAAGGGATCGGCCGCGCACAACGTGGTGATCAAGGCGCTGGCCACGGCGGGCCTGGCCTTCCAGGACATCGTTCCCACCTACCTCTCGCCCGCCGACGCCACGGCCGCCTTCAATGGCGGCAACATCGATGCCTGGGTGGTCTGGGACCCGTACTACGCCATTGCCGAGGAGCGCTATGGTGCGCGCGTGATTGCCGACACCACGGACAGGCGTCTGGCGAGCGCGTCCTACTACATGGCCGGCAAGGACTTTGCCACCCGCCATCCGGCAGTGCTCGGTGCCGTACTCGACGAGCTGGGCAAGCTCATCGCCTGGGCGGGCCAGCGCCGGGACGAGCTGGCCCAGCTGGCGTCCGAAGCCACCGGCATCGACGCCAGGTCCTGGTCGACGGCCTTTGCCCGCGCCGAGTTCTCGCTCGGCCCGTTGACCGATGCCCATGTGGCCCAGCAGCAGCAACTGGCCGACAGCTTCCATGCCCTGGGGATCATCCCGCGCAAGATCAACGTGCGCGAGATCGTCTGGCGCGCACCTGCGGCCGCGTAGGCCTGCCTCAGAACCTGAACAGGCTCTCAGGGCCGGGGCGCAAAGAACCGGTTCGCCGGGCGCGCCAGGCCCAGGTTCTCGCGCAGCGTCGTGCCCTCGTACTCCGTGCGGAAGATGCCGCGGCGCTGCAGCTCGGGCACGACCTTCTCCACGAAGGCATCGAGCCCGCCGGGCAGCCAGGGGAACATGATGTTGAAGCCATCGCTGCCCTCGGACTCCAGCCATTCCTGCATCTCGTCGGCAATGGTCTGCGCGGTGCCGACAAAGGCCAGGTCGCCATAGCCGCCCAGGCGCTGCGCGAGCTGGCGCACCGTGAAGCCCTCGCGCTCGGCCAGGGCGACCACGCGCTGCTGGCTGCTTTGGCTGGCATTGGTCTCGGGCACCGGCGGCAGCGGCGCGTCGGGGTCGAACTTCGACGCATCCACCCCCAGGGCGATGGACAGGGAGGCGATGGCGCTCTCGTAGTGCACCAGGCTGTCCAGCTGCGCGCGGATGCCCTGGGCCTCGGCCACCGTATCACCCACCACCACGAAGGCGGCCGGCAGGATCTTGAGGTCGTCGCGCCCGCGCCCCAGCGCCGCCAGGCGGCCCTTCACGTCGGCGTAGAAGCTTCGGCCCTCGGCCAGGGTGCCGTGCGCGGCAAAGATCACCTCGGCCGTCTCGGCCGCGAGCTGGCGCCCGGGCTCGGAGGCCCCCGCCTGCACGATCACCGGCCAGCCCTGCACCGGCCGGGCAATGTGCAGCGGCCCGCGCACCGAAAGGTACTGGCCGCGGTGGTCGAGCGTGTGCAGGCGCGCGGGGTCGAAGAACAGGCCGCTTGCCTGGTCGCGCACGAAGGCATCGTCGGCCCAGCTGTCCCACAGGCCGGTCACCACATCGTAGAACTCGCGCGCGCGGGCATAGCGCTCGTCGTGCGCCATGTGGTCCTCGCGGCCGAAGTTCAGCGCGGCATCGGGATTGGAGGTGGTGACGATGTTCCAGCCCGCGCGCCCGTTGCTCAGGTGGTCCAGCGACGCGAAGCGCCGCGCGATGTGGAAGGGCTCGTCGAAGGTGGTCGATGCCGTGGCCACCAGGCCGATGTGCTCGGTGGCCTGGCTCAGCGCCGACAGCAGCGTGAACGGTTCGAACGAGGTGACCGTGTGGCTGCGCTTGAGCGCCTCCACCGGCATGTTGAGCACCGCCAGGTGGTCGGCCATGAAGAAGGCATCGAAGCGCGCCCGCTCCAGCGTCTGCGCAAAGCGTTTGAGGTGCGCGAAGTTGAAGTTGGCATCGGCATACGCACCAGGGTAGCGCCAGGCGCCGGTGTGGATGCTGACAGGGCGCATGAAGGCGCCCAGTTTGAGTTGGCGATGGTTAGGCATGGTTTCTTTGTACGTGAGACCGAACAACGTTGCTGGCACCAGGGCAATGGACTTGCTGCGTTGCCTGCGGCCCTGTCAGCGGAAGCAGAAATCGCATCTGCAAACTCGCATTCCTTCGTTGGATGGGAGGGGGTGCGTGGCCAGAATAGGCCTTTTCCAACCTGCCGACTGCAGTGCACACCCACGTTGCAAACCCCTGGATAGTCCCGACAGATGCTGTTTCGCCACCCTGAAATACTGGCACTCCGTGTGCTTTCCGCGCTGCGCCGCACCGCGGCTGTTCTCGCCGCCGGCGCATCGGCTGCCGGGTTTCTGTCCGCCTGCGCCACGGCCCCGTCGATGGCGCTCGAGCGCGCGCGTGCCGCCGTGGGCGCCGCCAGCGCCAACCCGGCCGTGGCCCTGCATGCGCCGCTGGAACTCCAACAGGCGGCGCAGGCCCTGGCCTATGCCGATGGCATATGGCGCAAGACGCATGACGAGGCCGAGACCAACCACCTGGCCTACATGGCCGCCCGGCAGGCCGATGTGGCCACGGGTGCGGCCCGCAACCGCATGCTGGTGGCGCGCATCCGCGAGAGCAGCAGCGGTGCCGACCGCATCAGCCTGCAAGGCGATGCCAATGCCCGCATGCGCGGGTCCGCCGGGGTCATGCAATGAGAGTTGCCTGCAGCACGGCATGGCAAGTGGAACAAGGCAGTTCAGCGATCAGAGCGCATGGGCCCTATGCAGGGCCTGGCGCACGCTGGCAATGGCCAGGCCGACGGCCGTACCGTCGCGGTCGCGCGGTTGCTGCACCTGCACGGCGACCGAGGCGCTGATGCGGCCGGGACCCGCCTCGAACACCAGCACGCGGTCGCCCAGGTAGACCGCCTCGTCAATGTCGTGCGTGACCATCAGCACGGCGATGCGGTGGGCACGGGCCACGCGCAGCAGCAGTTCCTGCAGCTTCAGGCGTGTGAAGGCGTCCACCGCCGAAAAGGGCTCGTCGAGCAGCAGCACGCGCGGCTGCACGAACAGACCCCGCGCAATGGCCACGCGCTGCGCCTGGCCGCCAGACAATTCCTTGGGCAGGCGCTGGCCGAAGCCGGCCAGGCCCACCTCGTCCAGCAGGGCCTCCACGCGCGCCGCATCGCCCGCCCCCTGGCCGTCGAACGCGACGTTGCCGGCCACGGTCAGCCAGGGGAAGAGGCGTGACTCCTGGAAGACGAAGCGGATGTCCCGCGCAGGCCCCGCCGTGGGCTGGCCGTCCAGGCGCACCTGGCCGTCGAAGTCGCGCTCCAGCCCGGCAGCGATGCGCAACAGCGTGCTCTTGCCGCAGCCGCTAGCGCCAACCAGGGTGACGCATTCGCCCTCGTGCAGCTGCAGGTGCACGTCGCGCAGCACCTCGTTGCCGGCAAACTGCTTGCGCCGCACGCGCACATCGAGCAGGGGGGAATGGGGTGTGGTTGTCGTCGTCGTTGTCATCGTGTGGCCACCGTGTCGCGCCAGGACAGCCAGCGGCTCTCCAGCGCCTGCATGCCGCTGTCCGTGAGCTTGCCCATCAGCGCCAGCAGCACGATGGCGGCCAGCACGATGTCGGCACGCCCGGTTTCGCGCCCGTCGGTCAGGAGGTAGCCGAGGCCGCGCGTGGCGGCGATCAGCTCGGCAGCCACCATGAACATCCAGGCCAGCGACAGGCCGTTGCGCAGGCCCGTCCAGACCGCGGGCAGCGCGGCCGGCAGCAGCACGCGGCGGGCCAGGGCAATGGGCCCAAGGCCCGCCATCTCGGCCACCTCGACCAGCTTGCGGTCCACATCGCGCAGGCCCGAGGCCACGCCCATGTAGACCGGGAAAAACGCGCCAATGGCAATCAGCGCCAGCTTGGCCCCCTCGTCGATGCCCAGCCACAGCAGCAGCAGCGGCACCCAGGCCAGCGAAGGAATCGCGCGCAGGGCCTGGAAGCTCGGGTCCAGCAGCGCCTCGGCACGCCGGCTCAGGCCCACCCAGACGCCCAGGGCAATGGCCAGGCCGGCCCCCGCCACAAAGCCGGCAAGCACCCGCGCCGTGCTGACCAGCACATGGCCGGCCAGGCCCTGTTCGGCCAGCGCCAGCAGCGTGCGTGCAATCTCGCTCGGGGGTGGCAGCAGGTGGGCGGCCAGCCAGCCCAGGCGCACGGCCAGCTCCAGGCCGGCAAGAAAGGCCAGGGGCAGCGCAACGCCCAGCCAACGCGAGGGCAGCTTGCGGGCCAGCCGGTGGCCATCCGCAGCCTGCGGCTCCCGCGGGCCGGGCACGGAGACCGAAGCGGCCGGCAGCGGCGGTACGGCGCTCATGGGCGGATCAGGCCGCGGCGCCTGCCAGGTGGGCACGCGCGAACTGCGTATCCACCAGGTCGGCGATGACCTTGTTCAGGTTGGTGCCGGGTTTGACCAATTGCTCTTCGAGCAGGATCGGCGAGGCCGCCTGCAGGGCCTTGACGTGCTCGGACGATGGCAGCGGATTGCCCAGGTCGGTGCGCAGCTTGAGCTGCAGTAGCGCCACCTCCAGGCTGACCTTGGCCTCCTCCGAGAGGATGCGCGCGGCTTCCACGGTGTTGGCCTGCGTCCACTTGCGTGCCCGCTCGTAGGCGCTGATCACGCGCAGCAGCGCGGCCGGGTGGCGTGCCTGGAAGTCCTCGCGCACGTTGAGAAAGCCATAGGTGTTGAAGGCCACGTTGCGGTAGATGAGGCGCGCGCCGGCGTCGAGCTCGCTGGCCGCCATCAGCGGATCGAGCCCGGCCCAGGCGTCCACGCGCCCCTGCTCCAGCGCCACGCGGCCGTCGGCGTGCTGCAGACCCACGTGCTCGATGTCGCTGCGGCGCAGCTTCACGGTCTGCAGCGCGCGCAGGAGGAAAAGGTAGGGGTCCGTGCCCTTGGTGGCGGCGACCTTCTTGCCCTTGAGGTCAGCAAGGGAGCGGATCGGCGAATCCTTGCGCACCACCAGAGCCGTCCACTCGGGCCGGGAGAATATATAGGGTGTGCGGATCGGGTTGCCGTTGGCACGCGCGAGCACGGCAGCCAGGCCGGCGCTCGAGCCGATGTCGATGCTGTTGGCGTTGAGGTATTCGAGCGCCCGGTTGCTGCCGGCGCTGAGTACCCATTTGACATCGATGCCGTCCTTCTTGAACTCCTGCTCCAGCCAGCCGAAGCGGCGCAGCACCAGGCTGGTGGGCGAGTAGTAGGCGTAATCCAGGCGCACTTCCTTGAGTGCATCGGCTGCGCGCACCACGGCAGGCAGGGCAAGGGTGGTGGCACCGGCAGCGGCGGCGTGGAGAACGGAACGGCGTTTCATGGAAGGGCTCCAGCAAGCAAGGGGATGAAAAAAAAGCAGCACAGGCCCCGCCTGGTGAGGGCGCAGGGCCTGTGGCCACGCTCGGAGGCGCTTTAGAAGGCGGGAACCAGCGAGCCGTTGAACTTGGTCTCGATGAAGCTCTTCACCTCGGGCGATTGGTAGGCCTTGACCAGTTGCTTGGCCCAGGGCTTGTCCTTGTCGGCGCGGCGCACGGCGATCAGGTTGGCGTAGGGGCCCTGGGGCGATTCCTTGATCACGGCATCCTTGGCCAGGGTGAGGCCGGCCTTTTCGGCGTAGTCGTTGTTGATCGAGGCGATCGTCAGGTCATCGAGCGAGCGCGGCAGCTGCGCCGCGTCGAGCGGCACCAGCTTGAGCTTCTTGGGGTTCGAAACCACGTCCAGCGGCGTGGCATTGTTGTTCTTCACGGCCTCGGGCTTCAAGGTGATGAGCTTGGCCTCCTGCAGCAACAGCAGGGCACGGTTGCCGTTGGACGGGTCGTTCTGGATGCCCACCGAGGCGCCTTCGGGCAGCGCGTCGATGCTCTTGATCTTGCGCGAGTAGAAGCCCAGCGGCGCGGTGATGGTAAGGCCCACGGGCACGATGTCGAAGCCGCGCGCCTTGTTCTGGTTGTCCAGGAAGGGCTGGTGCTGGAAGGCATTGGCATCCAGGTCACCGGCCGCCAGGGCGGCATTGGGCAACTGGTAGTCGTTGAAGACCACGACCTCGATGGCCAGGCCGTCGCGGGCCGCGACCTTCTTGACGACCTCGAAGATCTGGTCGCCGTTGCCGACGGAGACGCCCACCTTGAGCGTCTTCTTCTCCTGCGCATGCAGGGCGCCATGGGAGGCGAAGAGGGCGGCAGAGGCCAGCGAGACGGCGGTGATCACCGCGGTGCGGCGGCGGAACATATTCAACATGGTGTCGGCATGAAAGGGTGAAGAAGCCGCCGACTGTGGCCGCGCAGCGCGCATTCCCCAACGAAGAAATGCGCGCAACCTTATGCGCGCACCACACAAGCGCGCCGCTGTGCAGCCGCTCTTACTTGAAATCCGCATATGCACGCGCCGAATGCGTCGTTCCCTCCGGCGCCGCGCGTTCCCATACTCGAGAGCTTCGATGTTCCGCCCCTTCCCGGCCTGCATGCCACCCGCGTGCCTGCCGACGGGCCATTCCCCTCCATGACTGCTGTCACCCCCCTGCATCCCCCGGCGCCCGGCACCGTGCCCGTGATCCGGCTCGAATCCGTCCAGAAGTCGTTCACCCTGCCCAACGGCGAGCGCTTCGACGCCGTGCGCTCCCTGTCCCTGGACATCCACGCCGGTGACATCTTCGGCCTGATCGGCAAGAGCGGCGCCGGCAAGTCCACGCTGCTGCGCCTGATCAACCTGCTCGAGCGCCCCGACGCCGGCCGTGTGATCGTGGGCGGGCGCGACCTGACCACGCTGTCGCGCAGCGAGCTGCGCGACACGCGCCAGAGCCTGGGCATGATCTTCCAGCAGTTCAACCTGATCCAGAACGCCACGGTGGCCGACAACGTGGCCTTCCCGCTCAAGATCCACGGCCACCATTCGCGTGCCGAGATCCACGAGCGTGTGCGCGAGTGCCTCAAGCTGGTGGGGCTGGAAGAGAAGATCGACAGCTACCCCGCCCAGCTCTCAGGCGGCCAGAAGCAGCGCGTGGCGATCGCCCGCGCGCTCGCCCCGCGGCCCAAGGTGCTGCTGTGCGACGAGCCGACCTCAGCCCTGGACAGCGAGACCACGCAGGAGCTGCTGGCCACGTTGCGCGACATCAACCAGAAGATCGGCGTGACCATCGTCATCGTCACGCACGAGCTGCCCGTGGTGGAGCTGCTGTGCCGCCAGGTCGCCATCCTGGAGCAGGGCGAGCTGATCGAGCAGTTTGCCGTGGACGCACCGCCCGCGCAGCGCCTGACCGCGCTGGGCCGCGAGATCGACGCCCTGGTGCGCCGCCGCGCGCGCGATGCACGTGAGGAAGCCACCGCCGCAGGCTATGCCGCGCACGCCAACGGAACGCAGGGAGTGGCCTATGCCTGAGAACATCGTCGCCATCCTGCCCGAGCTGGGCGTGGCCATCGGCCAGACCTTCTTGATGCTGGCCATCGGCCTCAGCGCCGCGCTGCTGATCGGCGGGCCGCTGGGCATCCTGCTGTTCCTGCTGAGTCCGGGCCAGTCGCTGGCCAACCGGCCGGTGTTCCTGGTGCTCAACTGGATCGTGAACACCGTGCGCTCCTTCCCGTTCATCATCCTGCTGGTGGCGCTGGTGCCGTTCACGCGGCTCATCGCAGGCACCTCCATCGGCCCGCTGGCCGCTGCGGTGCCGCTCTCGGTGGCGGCCATCCCCTACCTGGCGCGCCTGGTCGACCAGTGCCTGCGCGAGGTGCCCCGGGGCGTGATCGAGGCCGCGCACGCCATGGGCGCGAGCGAGCTGCAGATCATCTGGCGCGTGCTGATCGTCGAGGCCCGCTCCGGCCTGGTGCTGGCCTTCACGGTGCTGTCGGTGAGCTTTCTCTCCTACTCGGCGATTGCCGGTGTGGTGGGCGGCGGCGGCATCGGCGACCTGGCCATCCGCTATGGCTACTACCGCTTCCAGACCGACGTGATGGTGCTCACCGTGGCCTTGCTCGTGGTGCTGGTGCAGATCCTGCAGTTCGTGGGCACCACGGCCGCACGCCGGCTCGACAAGCGCTGAACACTTCTTTCCCCAGTTTTCTCCCGTATTCCCATGAAAAACGCATTGCTCCGCCGTTCCGTCCTCTCCCTGTCGCTGCTGGCCCTGTCCGCCGGCGTGCTGGTGCCGCTGCAGGCCAGCGCCCAGGCGGCCAAGAAGGAGCTGACCATCGGCGGCACCGCCGGCTCCAACATCGACCAGCTCAAGCAGGGCATCGTGCCCATCCTGGAAAAAAAGGGCTACAAGGTCAAGCTGGTCGAGTTCAACGACTACGTGCAGCCCAATCTGGCGCTGGCCCAGGGCTCGCTCGACGCCAACTTCTTCCAGCACCTGGTGTATCTCAAGAAGTTCGCGGCCGACCAGAAGCTCGACATCGTCGAGCTGGTGCAGGGCCCCATCGCGCCGCTGGGTGTCTACTCCACCCAGCGCAAGACCCTGGCCGAGGCCAGGGACGGCGACCGCTTCACCCTGCCCAACGACCCGAGCAACCTGGCGCGGGCCCTGGTGCTGCTGGAGCAGAACAAGCTGATCACGCTCAAGGCCGGGATCGACCCGATCCGCGCGTCCGAGAAGGACATCGAGCAGAACCCGCGCAAGTTCAAGTTCATCCCCCTTGAAGCGGCCCAGCTGCCGCGTTCGCTGGGCGATACCGAATACGCCATCATCAACGGCAACTTCGCGATTTCCTCGGGCCTGAAGCTGACCGAGGCCGTGGCGCTGGAGAAGACGCCCGACCACTACCTCAACGTGGTGGCCGTCAAGCGCACCGACAAGGAAGCGCCTTGGGCCAAGGACCTGGTGGAGGCCTACCGCTCCAAGGACTTCCAGGCCGTGGTGGACAGCAAGTTCCGCGGCTACGCCAAGCCAGCTTTCCTTCAGTAAGGGCAGGCACGCGATGGGCGCCCTGGTCGCATTCGACGTGCACGGCAGCTGGGGGACCACCCATGTCTGCGACAGCCTGCTGAAGCTGCACCTGCGTGCCCTGGGCGCCGATTTCGGCCGCCAGGACGACAGCAGCCTGCCGCTGCCCGAAGGCGCGCGGGGGACGGACTCCGCAGAGTCCATCCGCTTGCCGCTGCAGGCGGGTTCCTGGCAGGCCCGGTGGGGCGAATGGGGCCGCCACCAGGCAGATGGCAATGGCGTGCTCGTGCTCCGGGTGGTCGAAGGCAGCCTGCTGGTCTACCTGGAGTCGGGGCAGGGCCACAGCGCCGTGTTCTGCGAAGCCGGGGAATGGCTGGCACTGCCCGCGGGCCTGCCATTCAAGATGGATGCGGGGGAGGCACCCGAGCTCGAACTGCTCGTGCTGCCTGCTGCGACGGCCCGCCAGCCGGTGCAGGCGCCGCGAGCGGTAGCCACGCGCCGCAAGGCACTCCCCTCCCACGATGCGTTTGTCGCCACCCTGCTGGAGCTGACGGGCTATGCCGCCGAAGACTAGCGGCGATGGGACGCGGTTTCCTGGCCTGGGGTGGGTCGCCCTGGTCCTGCTGGCACTTCCTGTCCACGCGATTCCGAAGGACGACCGCCAGGCCTGCGAAGGCTATCGGGATCTGGTGTTGACCATCGCCCAGAAGGCCGATGCCGGGGTCAGTGAACAGCAGATGAAACGGCTGATGGCCGCCCAACCCGACCTCTTGCCGATGGTGGAGCTCATCTACGAGCAGAAGGCCCGACGCTCCAACAGCAATATTGCCGCCTGGCACTATGCGGCCTGCATGGCCGACGCGAAGAAAATGCGCCGGGGTGCCGGCGGCGGGGCCAACGGTTGATCCATCATATGGAGGGTCCTGGTCCAGCAGCTCCAGGCGAGCCACCACGGTGCGGGGGCGCACCAGGGCCCCGGGCGCAATCACCGAATTGGCGCCGATCCGGGCGCCGTCCCCGATCAATGCGCCGAACTTGTGCTTGCCGGTGGGGTGAAGCACCCCATTGCTGAGAACCCGGACTTCGGGGTCCGCGCGCTCATTGCGGAAATTGCACACCACGCTGCCCGCCTCGAGGTTGACACCGCTGCCGATCAGCGAGTCACCCACGAAATTGAAGTGCGCCAGTTTTTTCTGCGCGAACAGGAACGACGACTTGAGTTCCGTTCCCGGCCCCAGCACACAGTCGTCGCCCACCCAGTTGCCTGCGCGCAGGTAGGCACCGGATGCCACCAGGCACCGGGCGCCAAGGACCAGCGGGCCTTTCAGCACGGCGCCATCCTCCACCCTGGCGCTGCGGTGGCAGGCGATGTCTCCCTCGATGGCGAATTCATCGCCTGGCAGCGCCGCAAGCAAGCCCTGCACGATCTCCTGGGCTTGGCTGGTCCATTCCCAGGGGGGAAGGCCTTCCAGGTGCGCCAAGGGAGACGACGGGAGCGCCTGGACATAGTCGGCAAGGTGCAGCGCGAAGGGCATGGCATGGGCACTGGCAGGGTGCCAGGCCGTTGTCCTTTGCTTACTTCGAGAAATAGTCCGGCAGCCGGTAGCCTGCCCAGGTCGGGTTGGCCTTGAAGACCTGCTGGAATGCCGCCGACTGGTAGGCCTGGGCGATGTCCCGGGCGAACTTGGCGTTCTCGTTGCCGCGCTTGACGGCCACCACGTTCACGTAGGGCAGGGTCATGTTCTCCTGCTTGAGCGCATCGGTCAGCTTGAGGCCGGACGCCACGGCGAAGTTGCCCTGCACGGCAGCCAGGTCCGCATCGGCCAGCGAGCGCGGTGCCTGCGCGGCGTCCAGGGGCACCAGGCGCAGCTTCTTGCGGTTGGTGGCGATGTCGCGCTCGGACACCGTGATCGGGTTCACGTCGGGCTTGAGCTCGATCCAGCCGATGGCGGCCAGGATGTTGAGCGCGCGGGCGGCATTCACCGGGTCGGCGGGCAGGGTCACGGTGGCGCCGTCGGGCACCGACTCCAGTGTCTTGTGGCGCTGCGAGTACAGGCCCATGGGCGGCGTGGGCACGTGGATCACGGGCACCAGGTCGAAGCCCTGCTGCTTGTTGGTGGCGTTCAGGTACAGCGAGTGCTGGAAGATGTTGGCATCGATCTGCCCGCGCTCCACCGCATCATTGGGCTGCACGCCCTGGCTGAACTCCACGTACTTGATGGTGTAGCCCTGCTTCTTGAGCAGCGGCTCGATGCCCTTCGTGAACGCATCGCGGTACGGGCCGGGCATGAAGCCGATGCTCAGGTCGGCGGCACTGGCCAGACCGGTGAGCAGCAGCGACACCGCAAGGCCACTCAGGCGAAAGAGGGTGCGCGCACCGGGCGTGCGGGAGGAAGACAGCATGGGGACAACTCCGGAATCTGGAAAGTGACGGGTACGGGCAATCTACGGTGGCGGGGCACCCCGGCCAACGAAGATTTGTGTGCATGCTTATGTGTTGCATGCACTAGCCAGAGCAGGTCAGCGGGTGGTCTCGTGCACCGTCCGCCCAGCCACCAGGGTGAGGTCCGACCGGATCAGCGCGATCTCTTCGTCGGGCACGGCCAGGGGGTCGGCCGACAGCACGGCGACATCGGCCCACTTGCCGGCCTCCAGCGTGCCCTTGGCGCCTTCCTCGTAGCTGAGGAAGGCCCCGTTGCGCGTGATGGTCTGCAGTGCCTGCAGGCGGGTCAGCCGCTGGCCGGCGCCGATCACCCGGCCGGTGGTGCGCTCGCTGCGCACCACCGAGGCCCAGGCCGCGCTGAAAGGGGAGATGGGGATGTTGTCGCTCCCCGCTGCAACCGCGATGCCGGCCTCCAGCAGGCTGCGCTGGGGCAGGAAGCCGTTGCCCCCATCGGGTTCGTCGAGGTAGGTGGCGCCGTTCTTCCAGAGCATGTACATGGGTATCGTCGTGACCTGCAGCCCGAGCGCGATGATCCGGGGGATGTCCGCGGCCTGCACGCGCCCGATGTGCTCCACCACCCACCGCCGTCCGGCCAGGGGAAAGCGGGCATCGATGCGCTCGAACACGTCGAGCACCTCGGCCAGCCGGTCCACCACCACGCTGTGCACGCGCAGGTCGTGCTCGGCCGCCAGCCAGGCCTGCTCGCCAAAGTCCTCGATGCGGTTGGCCCACTCCACGAAGCCCGTCCAGCCGGTATTGGGCAGGGCGCGCCGCACCGCCTTGGCCGTGGCCGCCTGGCCGCCCAAGCCCAGGTAGATGCCGCTGATGGACAGCCAGGGGTCGCCACTGCCCTTGCCCCGGGCGTAGGAGAGCCAGTCGCGCATGGCCAGCTTCGCCTCGGCCACGTTGCCCCAGGTCGGGCTCACGCACAGGCGGGTGCGCATGCTCAGGCCGCCTTGCTCCCAAAGCGCGCGGTAGACGGCAATCGTCTCGGGGGCGGAGCCATGCCCCTCGTAGATGCTGGTGGTGCCGCAGGCGTGGTACAGCGGCAGCGAGCGGCGCAGGCCCTCCAGCCGGTCGGCGAAGGAGAAGGGCGGCACCTGGGTGAGGATGGAGAACTCGATGGCCGGGCGCTTGTTGGTCTCGACGATGACGCCGTTCGGCGCACCGTCGGGGCCCAGCACGATGTCCAGGCCCGCGCAATCGGGGCAAGTGTCGGCGGTGATGTGGTTGCGCTGCAGTGCCAGGGTGTTGAGCGCGCTGTGCCCGGGCGGAACGCCCCAGTTGCCGAACAGGCCGGGGATGTAGACCGGGTGGTCGGGTGCCGCCGCATCGAGTTCGTGCCGGTCGGGCATGCGCCCTTCGGCCAGGGTCGCCGGGCCGCCGAAGTAGTAGGGCGGCTGCCCCACCGGCATGGTAATGATCCATTGCCCCCGGGGCACCTTGCGGGCCTCGCTGCGCACCACGGCCAGCACGTCGGCAATGCTGCGCGCATGGGCCAGGCTGGGGCGCAGGGTCTTGAGCCCTTCGCGCTCCATGTGGGCGTGGGCATCGATCAGGCCCGGAACAGCCGTGCGCCCCTGCAGGTCGATGCGTCGCGTGCCCGGGCCCTGCAGGGCCAGGACCTCTTCGTCGCTGCCCACGGCCACGATGCGATCGCCGGCAATCGCCAAGGCCTGGGCCGGCGCGGCGCCCGGCACCATGCTGAGCACATGTCCGCCGGTCAGGACGAGGTCGGCCACGGTGGCCGAGGAAACGCTGCTCACCGCCGCGCCTCCGCTCCGTACCAGGGGAACAGCCGGTGCAGCAGCCAGGCGAAGAACTGGTCGGCCACGAAGCCGATGGCGCCCAGGTAGATCAGGCCCACGAACATGATGTCCACGCGGAACACCAGGTGCGCAAACGAAATGAGGAAGCCCAGGCCCTTCTCGGCACCCACCAGTTCCGCCGCCACCACGACCACGAAGGCCACCGAGGTCGCGTGGCGCAGCCCCGCAAACACGAAGGGCAGGGCGGCGGGCAGGGCCACCTGCGTGACGGCGGCCAGGCGGCTGGCACCCAGGGAGGCGGCCGAGCGCATGAACACCGGCGGAATGTCGCGCACGCCGATGAAGGTGTTGAGCCACACCGGGAAGAAAGTGCCCCAGGCGATCAGCGCCACCTTGGACACATCGCCCAGGCCGAACCAGACGATGGCCAGCGGAACGATGGCAATCGCCGGGATGGAGCGCAGCCCGTGGATCACCGGATCGCTCAGGTGCCGCAGCAGCCTGCTGCGGCCGGTGGCCACGCCGGCCACGATGCCCAGGGACGAACCCAGCAGAAAGCCCCACAGGGCGCGCTGCAGGCTGGCCCCCACATGGGGCCAGATCTCGCCGCTGCCCCAGGTCATGTCGGCAAACACCGAGGCGATGTGCGAGGGCGGCGGAAACATCTTCGGGTTCACGCCCGGCACGATGCGCGGCGCAATCTCCCAGACGGCCAGGAAGAGCAGCACCCCGGCGATACCGAGCAGCACCTGCCAGCGCAACGCGTTCAGGCGCCGGCCGCGCTCGCGCGCGATGAAATTCCGTTCGGCCTGCTGCTTGTCGCCAGGGGCTTGCGCGGCACGGCGGGGCACGGTTGGAGCCGTGCCACTGGGGGCACGCAGGATCGTTTCGGGCAGCGCGCTCATGCCGTGGCCTCCTGGGCGATGTCGGCAAAGGCTTCGTGGATCTGTGCATAGACGGCACCGAAGGCCGGGTCGCCGCGGTCCCGGGGGTAGGGCAGATCGATCTCCACGATACGCTGGATGCGGCCCGGGTGCGGGCTCATCACCACCACGCGCTGGGCCAGGAACACGGCTTCCTCGATGTTGTGGGTGATGAAGAAGACCGACAGGCCCAGTTTCTGCCAGATGCGCAGCAGCTCGTCCTGCAGGCTGGCGCGGGTCAGTGCGTCGATGGCGGCGAAGGGCTCGTCCATGAGCAGCACCTTGGGCTCGGTGGCCAGTGCGCGCGCGACCGCCACGCGCTGGCGCATGCCGCCCGACAGCTCGAAGGGAAAGCGGTCGGCCGCGTGCGACAAGCCCGTAAGGGTCAGCAACTCGTCCGCCTTCCGGCGCCGCGCACCCCGGTCCAGGCCTTGCTGCTTGAGGCCGAACTCCACATTGCGGCGCGCCGACAGCCAGGGGAAGAGCGCGTATTCCTGGAACACCACGCCCCGGTCCGGCCCCGGGCCCTGGATGGCCTGGCCGTGCACCTCGACACTACCCAGCGTGGGCTGCAGGAAACCCGCAATCATGTTCAGCAAGGTGGTCTTGCCGCAACCGCTGGGGCCGATGGCGCAGACGAATTCGCCGTCGGCAATGTCCAGGCTGACGTCGCTCAGCGCCCAGTGGATCTGGCCTGAGGCCGAGGCGTACAGCTGAGATACCTGGCGGATGCGCACCGCGGTGTCCGTCATCACCGCGCTCACTTGGAGAGGCTGACGCGGTCTGGCGCGGCGGCGCGCAGTGCATCGGGATAGACCAGGCGCTTGTAGAGCTGTCGCAGGTCCTCCTTGGGGCGCTGCGCCAGGCCGGACTCGATGGCCCATTCGCCGTTGAGAACCAGGTCGTCGATCAGCCGGTCATCCAGGCGCACGCCGATCTGCACGTTGGCGAGGCCCTCCTTGGTCGTCTCGACCGAGGTCTTGGTGCGCTCTGCCACCAGGCCAACTGCGTCGGCCGTGTTGCTGCGGTAGAACTTTTCCGCGTCCAGCAAGGCGCGCACGGCGGATTCCAGGAGTTTGGGGTCTCGCTTGACCAGCTCTTCGCTGGCGCTGAGCACATAGTGGCTCAGGAACACCTTCTCCAGACCGTCGGCCGGCAACTGGCGCACCTTGCCGTCACCGTTGGCGATGGCCTGCTGGCCGGCGTCCCAGCCCCAGGCAAAGGCATCGATGCCGCCCTGGGTGATGGCGGTGACGGCATCGGGCCCGCGCAGGTTGACCAAGGTCACGTCCTTGAGCGTGAGGCCGTGAAGCGAGAGATAGCGCGACAGGAAAAAGTGGCCGCTCGATCCCAGTGTGGTGGCCACGCGCTTGCCCTTGAGCTGGGAAGGCTTGTCGATGCCGCGGTCGGTGCGGGCAACCACCACCATGCCACTGGACAGGCGGGTGAATTCGGCCACGATGACTGACTGCACACCGTTGGCGCCGGCCAGGCCCACCACGCTGTCGGTGGTGGTGGCGAACTGGGCCTTGCCGCTCACGGCGGCATCAAAGGCCAGGCGGCCCGAGGTGAATTGCAGCGTGCTGGCGTCGATGCCGTAGTTCTTCCACAGGTTCTTGCTGGAAACCAGGTAGGGAATGGCCCAGCTGAAGCCCTGGCTCTCGGCGATGACGATCTTCTGCGCGGCAGCGGCAGACAGGGGGGCCGAGCCCAGGGCCAGGCCGGAAAGGCCGAGGCCCAGGTTGAATTGGCGGCGGTTGATTTGCATTTTTTTGAGCGGTTGGGAAAGGTGACGGGAAGGCGGGCCAGGACCTGCGCGGTTTCAGCCGTAGCCGTAGGGATCGGGCACCTGGCCCGTGAGCAGCCAGTGCCCGACCGCCTTCTGGCGGTAGTCGAGCGGGTCGTGCAGGGTGTGTACGCGCACGTTGCGCCAGTAGCGGTCGAAGCCGTACTGGCGCGCGGTGGCGCGGGCGCCGACGAGCTCGAAGATCTGCGAGGTCACGGCCAGCGCCGTGCGGCCTGCCTGCACCCGGGCCGCGGCGATGTCGATGGCCAGCTCGCCGCGCTGCGCCTCGGTGAGCTGATCGCCCGCGTCCCAGGCCGCCTGAAAGCGCTCCAGCGCCACATCGGCCAATGTGGTGGCCGCGCGCAGCTGTATCCACAGGTCACCGGCATTGAGCTGCAGTACCGGGTCGTCCGCCGCCGCTTCCACGCCGGCCATGGCCCAGGGCTGTACATGGCTGGCGACATATTCCACCGCGTTGCGCAGCGCGCCCTGGGCATTGCCCAGGTAGATCTCGGTCAGCACCAGCTGGCCGATCAGGTTGCGCAAGGTGGAACGGGCCGAGGAGGCCACGCCGGGCGGCCCCAGGATCTCGTCGCGGCGCGCGACCACGTTGTCGAAGTGCACGGAGCCGCTGTCGGTCTGGCGCTGGCCCATGTTGTCCCAGTCGTCGTTGATCGTGATGCCCGCGCGGGCGGTAGGGACGACGGCAAAGATCCGGTCGGTGGGGTGCTGGCCCAGGGTGACGGACAGGTTGAGCACGTCCGAGTCGCGCGCGCCCGAGCAGAAAGCCTTGATGCCGTCGAGCACGTAGCCATCGGGGTGGGCTGCCACCGCCAGGCGGGTGTCGCGCGCGTTCACCGCATTGCCCCAGAACCAGCGCTCCTGCACGGCCGTGCGCAGGTAGTGCTCCTGCTGGGCTGCCGAACCGAACAGCAGCACCGATGCCACCTGCAGGTGCTGGAAGCCGAACAGGTGGGCCAGCGAGCTGTCCACCGCCGCGATGCTGCGCACCATGCGGTGGATGTCGGGCCAGGGCAGCTCCTGGCCGCCGAAGCGGCGCGGAATGGCCAGCGTCAGCAGGCCGCTTGCGCGCAGCAGCTGGCGTTCATGGAGTGCGGAGCCGCCGGCCCGGTCGCGCTCGGCGGCAGTGGAAGCCAGGGTGGCGATGAGCTGTTCGAGCTCGGCGATCCAGGGGGCGGTGGTGGCAGGGGTGCTGGAAAGGTCGGTCACGGGGCAGGTCCGTCAGCGCAGGGTCAGCCCGGCGGTCTTGATCGCGCGCGAATAGCGGGGCTGCTCGGCCTGAAGGCTGGCCGCCAGGTCGGCGGCCGTGCCGCCGGCGATCTTGAAGCCCAGGTCTTCGAGCTTGGCACGCACGTCGGGGGCCTTGAGCACGGTCTGGATGTCCTGGTTGATCTTGGCCACGACCTCGGGCGGAGTGCCCGCCGGGGCGAAGTAGCCCTGCCAGCTTTCAACCGAGAAGCCCGCGGGGCCGCCGGCCTCGGCCACGGTGGGCACGTCGGGCAGCGCGGCGGAGCGGTAGCTGGTGGTGACGGCCAGTGCGCGCAGTCGCCCGGCGCGCACGAACTCGGTCACCGCAGCCAGCGTGATCAAGGTGGCATTGGTGTGCCCGGCCAGCACGTCCTGGGTGGCCGGGCCGCCGCCGGGATAGGGGATGTAGTTGACCTTGGCGCCGGTCTCCTGCGCCAGGATCTCGTGCGCCACGTGGGCGATGCCGCCGTTGCCGGGCAGGCCCAGGCTGATGCTCTCGGGCTGCGACCTGGCACGCGCCAGGTATTCGGCGAAGCTGTTCAGCCCGGTGCCGGGGTTCACCACCAGGATCTGCGGGTTGACCACGGCCTTGATCACGGGGGTGAAGGCCTTTTGCGTGTCGTAGGGCAGCTCCTTGAACAGGATGCCGTTCAGGGTGATGCCCTCACCCTGCTGCAGCAGGGTGTAGCCGTCGGGCGCGGCCTTGGCCACGCGCGCCGCGCCGATGGTGCCGCTGGCGCCGGCCACGTTCTCCACCACCACGCTCTGGCCCCACAGCACGCTGAGCTTTTCCGCCAGGGTGCGGGTGAGCTTGTCGGCGCTGCCACCAGGGGCCACGGGCACCACGATGCGCACGGTCTTGGAGGGGAAGCTCTTCACGTCGGCGGCATGGGCCAGGGGCGCATGCAGGCTGGCAAAGGCCGCAGCGGCGGCAGCGGTGGCGCCCAGGGCGCGCAGGAGGTGGCGTTTGTTCATGGCAATCGGGTGGGGCAGGGTGGGGAGGCGAGCGCCGGCGATGGCACTGCGAAAAGGCTCCGCCGCAGGGGCAGATGGAATGGAGCGAGCGTAGGAGCCCAGGCCCCGGCCGTGAACGAAGCTTTCCGAATATCGATAGTCGGCAGCTGCTCGGCAGCGCGGCGCCGGCGCCAGTGCATATCCATAGGCGGTTTGCTTCGTTGCCGGGCGCGTGCCCTGGCGCCTAAGGTGGGGCCACCCTTCTCACCCCACCCGCCACGCATGCGCGGGCCACCCCCATGACACAGACCGACATCCGCCTCGACTTCAGTGGCAGCGACCTGGCCAGCCAGCGCGGCCATGCCGTCGCGGGCTTCATCCGCACCGCCCGCCGCCTGCTGCCCGACCCCGTGCGCCCCACGGCAGAGCAGTTGCGCGCCGTGGCCGTCGCCCTGCAGGAGCTGGGCCTGCAGAAGGGCCTGTTCCCTGCGGACCACTTCCCGGTGTCGGCCGAGCGCCCGGCGCAGGTCTACCGGCTGTTCGAAGACCTGGACGGCCACTTTGCGCTCTACGCCTCGGCCGCGCTGCCCGGCAAGTTCCAGCCGCCGCACGACCACACCACCTGGGCGCTGATCGCCGGGGTGGCGGGCAACGAGCGCAACGTGTTCTACCGCCGCGAGGTGACGAACGAGCCCGGGCGCGACCGCCTGAGCGCAGAGCGCACGGTGGACGTGGTGCGCGGCGTGTCCGTCACGCTCTCGCCCACCGACGTGCACACCATCGAGCTGGTGGGCGACGAGCCGGGCCTGCACCTGCACTTCTACGGCCTGGGGCTGGACCGCCTGCACGGCCGCGTGGTCTTCGAAGGCACCGAGGGCGGCAGCTACCGCACCTTTCCGCCACCGGCATCGATCCGCCATGCGGCCATCACACCGCCCGCGCTCAAGGCGGCATTGGCCGACGGCGAGGAGATCGCCGTGCTGGACGTGCGCGAGGCCGGGGTCTTCGTGCGCCGCCACATCCTGTGGGCCGCGCCTGCGCCGCTGTGGCGGCTGGAGGGCCTGATCGACCGGCTGGTGCCGCGGCGCGGCACGCGCATCGTGCTGGTCGATGCCGACGAAAGCCTGGCCCACCAGGCGGCGCTCAAGCTGCTGCGGCTGGGTTGGGCCAACCTATCGGTGCTGCAGGGCGGCACCGATGGCTGGGAAGCCGCGGGCTACGAGGTCTTCAGCGGCAGCAACGTGGCCAGCAAGGCCTTCGGCGAGGTGATCGAGGTGCAAAAGCACACGCCCAGCATCGATGCCGACGACCTGCAGCAGCGCATCGAGCGGGGCGACGACCTGGTGGTGGTGGACAGCCGCACGCCCGAGGAGTTTGCCGACTTCAGTCTGCCGTTCGCGCACAGCCTGCCGGGCGCCGAGCTGGTCTACCGCATCGGCGAACTCGCGCCCAGCCCGGACACCCTGGTGGTCGTCAACTGCGCGGGGCGCACGCGCAGCATCGTGGGCGCGCAGACGCTGATCGATGCCGGCATTCCCAACAAGGTGGTGTCGCTGCGCGATGGCACCATGGCCTGGCTGCTGTCGGGGCGGACCCTGGCGCATGGCCGTGCGCCCTCCCTGCCGGAGCCGGCCGCCCAGACCGTGGCCGAGGCCCGTGCCCGTGCCGAGCAGGTGGCGGCGCGGGCCGGCGTGCGCCGCATCGATGCGCTGGACCTGGCGCTGCTCGAGGCCACCGCGAACGAGCGCACGCTCTACCGCTTCGACGTGCGCACCCGTGAGGAGTATGCGGCAGGCCACCTCGAAGGCTGGCGCTGGGCGCCCGGCGGCCAACTGGTGCAGGCCACCGACGAGTACCTGGGCACGCGCCGCGCCCGCGTGGTGCTGGCCGACTGGGACGGCGTGCGCGCGCTGACCACCGGTGCCTGGCTGGCGCAGCTCGGTGGCCTGGAGGTGCTGGTCTACAGCCCGCCCGCCGGCGCCACGGTGGTCACCGGGGCCGAGCCCGTGCGCGTGCTGCGCTCGCAACCCGCAGCGCCTGCCGTGTCGGCCCACCAGGCTGCCCGGCGCGTGCAGGTGGGTGCCCTGGTATTCGACGTGGAGCGGCGTGCCGCCTTCGAGCGCCTGCACATCGATGCCGCGCGCTTTGCCGTGCCCGACCGCCTGCAGGAGTTCCTGGCCCAGGAGCCCGCTGAGCGCACGGTGCTGCTCACCTCTTCCGACGGGGTGCTGGCCCAGAGCGTGGCGGATGAACTGAAGGCGCGCACCGGGCGCGACGTGCGCGCCATTACAGGCGGCACCCAGGCCTGGGTGGCCGCCGGCCTGCCCATAGCGCGGGGCCCCGAGGGCGTGCTCACGGGCGAGGACGATTATTGGTTCAGCCCCTACCACCACCGCGACCTGGCCGCACGCGACGCGGGCTTTCGCGCCTACCTGGCCTGGGAGCTGGGCCTGGTCGAACAGCTCGAGCGCGAGGGTGACATCGGCATCCGCCTGGTGCCCGCCGCGGCCTGAGACGGACCTTCAAAACAGGGGCATCGGACGGCTACCATCTCGACCGTGGCTTTCGGTCCGGCCTGGCCTTCATGCCGGTGGACCGACGACAGCCCGATTTCTCTTCCCAGCCCATCCGATATGTCCGAGCCCTCCGCCTTCTTCGACGACATTTCCCCCGACGCGGGTGCCGATGCACCCGTGCCCCTGCACCTTCTGGAGCCCGCCGGGCTGGCCGGCTTCTGGGCCACGCAAGCACCTGCCCATGCAGCCTGGGCCCAGGCCCACGGGTTTGAAGCCCAGCCGGGCCGGGCCCTTTGGCTACCCGGCACCGATGGCCGCCTGGCCGCCGTGCTGGTGGGCGTGGAGGCCTCTGCGCCGCTGTGGCAGCTGGCGGCACTGCCGGCCAACCTGCCCGCCGGGCGCTATGCCGTGGCATCCGGGGCGGATGGCGAAAGCACCGATGCCCAGGCGCTGCGCGCCCTGGGCTGGGCCCTCGGTGCCTTGGCCGCTGGCAAGGACGCCGCCCAGGCAACCCGCCTGGCCCTGCCGGCCACCGTTCGCGAGGCAGTGCAGCCCTTGGTGCGCGCGGTGGAACAGGTGCGCCGCCTCGTCAACGCGCCGCCCAATGTGCTCGGCCCCACAGAGCTGGCGGGAGAAGTGCAGGCCCTGGCCGGGCGCCATGGCGCGCAGTACCGCCAGTGGGTAGGCGATGAGCTGTCCGAAGCCGGCTTCGCCCTGGTGCATGCCGTGGGCCGCGCCGCGGCCGAAGCGCCGCGTGTGGCCGAGCTGCAATGGGGCGACCCGGCCGCGCCGCGTCTGGTCATCGTCGGCAAGGGCGTGTGCTTCGATTCGGGCGGGCTCGACCTCAAGCCGCCCGCCGGCATGCGCTGGATGAAGAAGGACATGGGCGGTGCGGCCCATGCGCTGGCCCTGGCCGAACTGGTCATCGGTGCGCAGCTGCCCGTGCACCTGACACTGGTGGTGCCCGCGGTGGAAAACGCCGTGGGCGCCGGTGCGCTGCGGCCGGGCGACGTGGTGCGCGCCGGCAACGGCACCACGGTGGAGATCGAGAACACCGATGCCGAGGGCCGGCTGATCCTGGCGGACGCCTTGCACCACGCCTTGCGGCCCGAGGCGGGCGCAACGCCGGCGCTGGCGATCGACCTGGCCACGCTCACGGGCGCGGCGCGCGTGGCACTGGGCCCGGACCTGCCCGCCTACTTCAGCAACGACGAGGCACTGGCCCAGGCCCTGGCCGCAACGGCGCAACAGGTGGCCGACCCGGTGTGGCGCCTGCCGCTGTGGCAGCCCTACCGCTCCATGCTCAAGTCCGGCAGCGCCGACCTGGCCAATGCCGCCAGCGCGCCGCTGGCCGGCGCCATCACGGCGGCGCTGTTCCTCGAAAGCTTCGTGCCCGCGGGCACGCCCTGGCTGCACCTGGACCTGTTCGCCTGGAACCAGGAGGAGCGCCCCGGCCGCCCCAAGGGCGGCGAGGCCCAGGCGCTGCGTGCGGTGTTCGCACTGCTGCAGCAGCGCTTTGCGCCACCGGCGTGAGCGCCGCCGGCCAAGCATGAACTTCGTGTTTGCTTAGCCGGTTTTCTGCGTTGCCAGGGCGGGTGCGCCCCGAAACAATGCACGCACCGCAGGCCATCCGCGGCCTGCCACTGCATTGTCGAGAGGACTTTTCCCCATGATCCGCCCCCTGGCCCTGGCCATTGCGCTGGGTACCGCCGCCTTGGCCGCGCCCGCACTGCTGCACGCCGAAACTCTGCGCTGGGCGCGCTCGGTCGATGCCTCCACGCTCGACCCGCACGCGCTCAACAACGGCCCCAACCATGCGCTGCTGCACCAGGTCTACGAGCCCTTGCTGATCCGCGCGCCCGACGCTTCGCTGCAGCCCACGCTGGCAGAGTCGTGGAAGCCCACGGCCGATCCCAAGGTGTGGGAGTTCCGGCTGCGCAAGGGCGTGAAGTTCCACGACGGCAGCGTGCTCACGGCCGACGACGTGGTGTTCTCGCTGCAGCGGGCGCGCGCGCCCACCTCGGACATGAAGTCACTGCTGGTGTCCATCACCGGCGTGGCCAAGGCCGACCCGTTCACCGTGCACATCACCACCGGCGGCGGGCCCAACCCGCTGTTGCCCAGCAGCCTCACCAACATCCAGATCCTGAGCCAGGCCTGGGCCCGGGCCAACGGGGTGGAGCAGCCGCAGAACGCCTCGGCCAAGGAGGAGACCTACGCCACGCGCAATGTCAATGGCACGGGACCCTACACCCTGGTCTCGCGCGAGCCCGATGCGCGCACGGTGCTGCGCAAGTTCCCGGGCTACTGGGGGCGCGGGCAGTTCCCGCTGGGCATCGACGAGCTGGTGTACCTGCCCATCAAGGCGCCGGCCACCCGCGTGGCGGCACTGCTCTCGGGCGAGGTGGACTTCGTGCAGGACCTCCCAATCCAGGACATCGCACGCCTGCAGGCCGACAGCAAGCTGCGCGTGACCCAGGCGGCCGAGAACCGCACCATCTTCCTGGGGCTGAACGTGGGCGCCGAGCCGCTCAGGTACTCGGACGTGAAGGACAAGAACCCGCTGGCCGACCTGCGCGTGCGCCAGGCCTTCCAGCTGGCCATCGACCGGGCTGCGCTGCAAAAGGCCGTGATGCGCGGCCTGTCGGTGCCGGCCAACATTGTCTCGCCGCCCTTCGTGCACGGCTACGACAAGGCCTTCGACGTGGTGGGCAAGGCCGACGCGGCGCAGGCCAAGAAGCTGCTGGCCGAGGCCGGCTACCCCAACGGCTTCGGCATCACCCTGCACTGCACGAACGACCGCTACATCAACGACGAGGCCATCTGCCAGGCCGTGGCGGGCTTCCTGGGCCGCGCGGGGGTCAAGGTCTCGGTGGTGGCGCGGCCGCTGGCCATCCAGTCGGCGGCCATCAACAATCAGGACACGGATTTCTACCTCTACGGCTGGGGCGTGCCCACCTACGACGCGGCCTATATTTTCGACTACCTGGTGCACACCCGGGGCAAGGCCTCGCGCGGCGCCACCAACGCCACGCGCTACAGCAACCCCGATCTGGACGCGAAAATCCTCTCGCTGGCGTCCGAGGGCGACACCAAGGCCCGCGACGCGACCATCAAGACCATCTGGACCCAGGTGCAGAAGGACCTGGTCTACCTGCCGCTGCACCACCAGATCCTGACCTTCGCAATGGCGCGGCGCTTCGACATTCCGGTAAACCCCTCGGGCGCCATCCACTTCAAGTACTACAAGGCGGTGCGCTGAGCGGCGCGGTCCCATGCTGCAACTGCTGCTGCGCCGTGCCGGCCAGTCCGTCCTGGTGCTGCTGGCCGTCTCCTTCATCGCCTTCCTGGTGTTTCGCCACATCGGCGACCCCACGCTGAGCCTGCTGGGCGAGGACGCCTCCCTGGCCGACCGGCAGGCGGTGCTGGCCGAGTTGGGCTTCGACCAGCCCGTGGCCGTGCAGTACCTGCGCTACCTGGGCCAGGTAGGGCAGGGCGAGTTCGGCATCTCCTACCGCTTGAAGCGCCCGGTGACGGCCGTGATCGCCGAGCGCCTGCCGGCCACGCTGGAGCTGGCCCTGGTGGCCGGCCTGCTGGCCGTGGGCGCCGGGGTGGCCCTGGGCGTGTACACCGCGATCCGGCGCGAAGGCTGGCTCAGCCGCGCGCTGATGGCGGTGTCACTGGTGGGGGTGTCGCTGCCCACCTTCCTGATCGGCATCGGCCTCATCTACCTGTTCGCGGTGGAGCTGCGCTGGCTGCCTTCGTTCGGGCGCGGCGACACCGTGGCGCTGGGCGGCTGGAGCACAGGCTTTCTCACAGCGTCGGGCTGGGCCTCGCTGGTGCTGCCGGTGTGCACGCTGGCGCTGTTCAAGCTCACGCTCATCATGCGCCTGGTGCGCGCCGAAATGCTCGAGGCCCTGCGCAGTGACTACGTGCGCTTTGCGCAGGCCCGGGGCTTGCCGTGGCGCAGCATCCATCTGCGCCATGCGCTGCGCAACACGCTGGTGCCGGTGGTCACCATCACCGGCCTGCAGATCGGCTCGCTGATCGCCTTCGCCATCGTCACCGAGACGGTGTTCCAGTGGCCCGGCGTGGGCCTGCTGTTCATCTCGTCCATCCAGGCGGTCGACGTGCCGGTGATCGCCGCCTACCTGCTGCTCATCGCCGTGCTCTACGTCGCCATCAACGTGGTGGTGGACCTCGTCTACCTGCTGGTGGACCCGCGGCTGCGGCGCCAGTGAATCCTCTTTCTGGTGACATTTCCATGAGCACTCCGCTTTCCCTGCCCCGGCTGCGCACGCCCTGGCGGAATTCCGATTCGCCCGTGCTGCGCGCGCTGGCGCGCTCGCGCACGGTGCAGCTGGCCCTGCTGGTGCTGGTGGCCCTGCTTTTGGCAGCGGTGTTCGCTCCCTGGCTGTCGCTGCACAACCCCTTCGACCCCGCGGTGCTGGAGCTGCTCGATGCCTTCACGCCGCCAGGGCAGGCCGGGCCTTCGGGCATGGTCTACCCGCTGGGGGCGGACGACCAGGGGCGCGACATGTACTCGGCCATCCTGCACGGGCTGCGCAAGTCGCTCTTGGTGGGCTGCGCCGCGGTGGGCCTGTCGCTGGCCATCGGCGTGCCGCTGGGCCTGGTGTCGGGCTATGTGGGTGGCTGGTTCGACACCCTGGTGATGCGCGTGGCCGACGTGCAGCTGACCTTTCCGGTGCTGCTGGTGGCACTGCTGATCTTCGGCGTTGCACGCGGCGTGCTGCCGGAGAACTACCGCGACGACATGGCGGTGTATGTGATCGTGCTCTCGCTGGGCCTGTCGGAATGGGTGCAGTACGCACGCACGGTGCGCGGCGCCGTCATGGTCGAAAAGCACAAGGACTATGTGCTTGCCGCGCAGGTGATCGGGCGCTCGCGCAGCGGCATCCTGGTGCTGCACATCCTGCCCAACCTGCTGGCCCCCGTGCTGGTGATCGCCACCATCAGCTTCGCGCTGTCCATCGTGGCCGAGTCCACGCTGTCCTACCTGGGCGTGGGCCTGCCGCCCACCGAGCCTTCGCTGGGCACGCTGATCCGTGTGGGCCAGGGCTTCCTGTTCTCGGGCGAGTGGTGGATCCTGTTCTTCCCGGCCCTGGTGCTGCTGGCACTGGCGCTGTCCGTCAACCTCGTGGGCGACTGGCTGCGCGACGCGCTCAACCCCAAGCTCCAATGACCGATTCGTCGCTGCCCACCAAAGCCTCCGCCCCTGAATCACCGACCTTGAGCGTACGCGGCCTGGGCGTGGTGTTCGACAGCCACCGCGGGCCCGTCCAGGTGCTCGATGGCGTGTCGTTCGACATCGCGCCGGGCGAAATCCTGGGCGTGGTCGGGGAGTCCGGGGCCGGCAAGTCCATGGCGGGCAATGCCGTCATCGGGCTCATCGCGCCGCCGGGGCGCATCAGCGCCGGCTCGGTGCTGCTGCGCGGCGAGCGCATCGACACCCTGTGCGGCGAAGACCAGCGCGCCCTGCGCGGCAGGCACATCGGCATGGTGTTCCAGGACCCGCTGACCAGCCTGAACCCCGTGCTCACCATCGGCCAGCACCTGGTGGAGACCTTGCGCGTGCACCTGCCGCTCTCGGCCGCCCAGGCGCGCGAGCGGGCGCTGCAGTGGCTGGCTGACGTGGAGATCGCCGACCCGGCGGCCCGCATCGACCAGTTCCCGCACCAGTTCTCGGGCGGCATGCGCCAGCGCGTGGCGATTGCCCTGGCCCTGTGCGCCGAGCCTGCGCTGCTGATCGCCGACGAGCCGACCACCGCGCTCGATGTCTCGGTGCAGGCCCAGGTGATCCGCGTGCTGCGGCGCGTGTGCCAGCAGCGCGGCACGGCCGTGATGCTCATCACCCACGACATGGGCGTGATCGCCGAGGCCGCCGACCGCGTGATGGTGATGCACCAGGGCCGGGTGCTGGAGACCGGCAGCGTGCACGCCGTGCTCAACCATCCGCGCGCGCCCTACACGCGGGCCCTGATGGGCGCCATCCCCTCGCTGCAGCGACGCGTGCGGCGCCTGCCGGTGCCCGAGGTGGGTTCGGACATCGCGGCCGCCTTCGCGCCGTCGGTGGCCGAGCCCGGCGCGCCTGGCCCCGCGCCCCACCTGGCCTTGGTCGCATCCACCCCGCGGGCGACGGCCGCCGCACCGCTGCCGGGCAAGCCGCGCCCCTTGGCGCCACGCCTGCTGCTGCAGGTGCAAGGGCTGTCGCGCGACTTCGATACCTCGGCCAGCTGGCTGGTGCGCACGCTCACCCGGCAGGCACCGCGCGTGGTGCAGGCAGTGCAGAACGTGTCGTTCGACATCCCGCGCGGCACCACCTTCGGCCTGGTCGGCGAGTCGGGCTCGGGCAAGTCCACTGTCGCGCGCATGATCGCCGGCCTCACGCCACCCGCGGCGGGGCGGGTGCTGATCAACAGCATCGACCGTTGGGCCGACCCGCGCGGCGCGGACCTGCTGCGCCGGCATTTCCAGATGATCTTTCAGGACCCGTATGCCAGCCTCAACCCGCGCTGGCGTGTGGACCGCATCATCGCCGAGCCGCTGCATGTGCTGGGCCTCACCGCCAGCCGCGAGGAAACCCGCGAGCGCGTGGCCGATGCGCTGCGCCGCGTGCGCATGTCACCCGACGACGGGCTGCGCTACCCGCACCAGTTCTCGGGCGGTCAGCGCCAGCGCATCGCCATCGCGCGGGCGCTGGCCAGCCGGCCTGAGTTCATCGTCTGCGACGAGCCCACCTCATCGCTCGACGTGTCGGTGCAGGCCCAGGTGCTCAACCTCATGCGCGACCTGCAGGACGAGCTGGGCCTGACCTACCTGCTCATCAGCCACAACCTCGCGGTGGTACGCCACATGTGCGACCACGTGGGCGTGATGCAGCGCGGCCAGCTGGTGGAGGTGGGCCCGGCCGACGCGGTGCTGTCGTCGCCGCGCCACCCCTACACCCAGGAGCTGATGGCGGCAGTGCCGGACATCGGCCGCATCCTGCTGCCCCCGCCGTCGCCCACGGGCGGGCGGGTGCTGCTGTTCGCGATCTAGCCGCTCAGCGCTTGTGGTCCACGCGGCGCGCCAGCCATTCGCCGGCGAACTGGATCAGCGTGACCAGGGCCACCAGCACCACGATCACCTCGAACATCACGCGCGTCTCGTAGCGTTCGTAACCGTAGCGGATGGCCAGGTCGCCCAGGCCGCCGGCACCCACCGCGCCGGCCATGGCCGAGGCATTGATCATGGCGATCACGCTCACCGTCATGCCGCCGATGATGCCGGGCAGCGCCTCGGGCAGCAGCACGTGGCGCACGATGTGCCAGCGGCGGCAGCCCATGGCACGCGCGGCCTCGACGAGGCCCGGGTCCACGTCGTTCAGGCTGACCTGGGCGATGCGGGCGTAGAACGGGATCAGGTTGATGGACAGCGGCACCACGGCCGCCCAGGTGCCCAGCGTGGTACCCACCAGGAAGCGCGTGACCGGCAGCAGCGCCACCAGCAGGATGATGAAGGGAATGGCGCGGAACACGTTGACCGTGATCGACAGGCCCTTGTGGAAGCGCGGCCGCGGATACAGGCTTTTGGCCGCGGTGACGGTGAGCACCACGGCCAGCAGCAGGCCGACCGCGATGGCGATCACCGCCGACACGCTGACCATGAGCAGGGTTTCCAGGAACGCCTGGACGTACTTGTCAATCAGTGGAGTGGACATAGCCAAGGATCTCGATGCGGTCGGCGCCCAGCGCCGCGCGTGCGGTGTCGTCGATGTGGAAACTGCCGTCGGCGGGCACGGACACCAGCAGCCGGCCCTGGGCGTGGCCACGAATGCGGTCCAGCCCGCCATGCAGCAGCGTGGCGCCAGGCCCCAGGGCGGCCAGCGCCTGCAGCGGCAGGCCTTGGGGCCGCGCTGCGCCCGCAAAGCCCAGGCTGAGCACGGCCTGGCCGGGTCGGCCACCCAGGTCCGGCACCAGCGCGGCGGCCAGGTCGGCCGGCAGGTCGTGCTGCAGCGGCCGCAGCAGGGCCCGCGTGGCATCGGCCTGCGGCTCGCCGAACACCCGCCAGACCTCGCCCACCTCCACCAACTGGCCCTGGTCGACCACCAGCACGCGGTCGCAGACCTCGCGGATCACGGCCATGTCGTGGGTGATGAGCACGATGGTCAGGCCCAGCGTGCGGTTGATGTCGGACAGCAGCGCCAGGATGGACTGCGTGGTCTCGGGGTCCAGCGCCGAGGTGGCCTCGTCGCACAGCAGCACTTCAGGCTGGTGCACCAGCGCCCGGGCAATGCCCACGCGCTGCTTCTGGCCGCCCGAGAGCTTGGCGGGGTACACGTCGGCCTTGTCGCGCAGGCCGACCAGGTCGAGCAGGGCGTCCACGCGCGGCGCGATCTCGGCGGGCTTCACGCCGGCCACCTTGAGCGGCAGCGCCACGTTCTCGCGCACTGTCTTGGCCGACAGCAGGTTGAAGTGCTGGAAGATCATGCCGATGCGCCGACGCAGCGCCACCAGGGCGTCTTCGCCGAGGCTGTTCACGTCGACACCGTCCACGCGCACCTGCCCGCCGCTGGCGTCTTCGAGCCGGTTGATGGTGCGCAGCAAGGTGGACTTGCCCGCGCCGCTGCGGCCGATGATGCCGAAGACCTCGCCGCGGCGTACGTCAAAGGAAATCGCGTCGAGGGCCTTCACCGGGCCGGAGGTGCCCGGGTAATCCTTGTGGACGCGGTCGAAAACAATGTGCGCGCCGGCCGAAGCCGGCGCGGCGCTCTGGGGAGCAGTCATGCGAAAGGGGAAAGGGCAGGGCGGGGCGCCCGTTTCGGCGCCCTGCAGACAATCGGCGGAAGAACCGGGGCGCGTCAGAACGCGGGGATGACCGAGCCGTCGAACTTCTTGAGGATGAACTGGCGCACTTCCTCCGACTGGTAGGACTTGACCAGCGGCGCCACCCAAGGCTTGCCCTTGTCCTGCTCGCGCACCACGAGGATGTTCACGTAGGGGTTGTTCTCGCGCTTTTCCACGGCGATGCCGTCGCGCGTGGCGATCAGGCCGGCCTGGTAGGCAAAGGTGTTCACGATGGCCGAGGCGTCGAGGTCGTCGAGCGAGCGGGCCAGCACCACCGAGGCGGCTTCCACGAGCTGCACCTTCTTCTTGTAGCCCGTGACGTCGGCCAGCGTGGCCGTGCCGGCGGCCGGGTTGAAGCCGTCGCGCAGGGTGAGCACACCCTGGTCGCGCAGCACCACGAGCGCGCGCGTCTGGTTGCTCGGGTCGTTGGGGATGCCCAGGCGCGCGCCATCGGGCAGATCCTTGAAGGACTTGACCTTCTTGGAGTAGAACGCGATCGGCGAGATGTAGGTGTCGCCCACGGCCGCCAGCTTGTAGCCGCGCTGCTGGATCTGGTCGCGCAGGAAGGGGTTGTGCTGGAAGGAATTGGCTTCGAGGTCGCCGTTGTTGAGCGCCTCGTTCGGGCTGGCGGTGCCGGTGATCACGATGGGCTTGACGGTCAGGCCGTTCTTCTTGGCCACCTGGGTGACGACGTCCCAGATCTCTTCGTCCACCCCGCCGCGCACGCCCACGCGCAGGGTCTGGCTGCTCTGCGCCCATGCGGCAGCAGTGGTGGCAAGCAGGGCGGTGGCGGCAAGGGTGCGGAGTACAGAGCGTTTTTGCATATGGATGACCAGAAAATCAATGAATAGGTTCTAAAGAGGCGGAGTCTAGGCAGCAATCAGGCCCCCGGCTGCGAAGCTTTTCGAGTAAGCAAATGCCATTGCCAAGCAAGCGCCTGGCAGGGCGCTCAGCGATGGTTTTTGCATGTGCTTGGGCGAAAAACTTCGTTGGCCCTGCGGGAGGCGCTGCGGACAATACGCTCCCGACCCGATGGCTGAGCGCCAGCCTGTTCCATGACCGCCACCACTGCCTTGCCTGCCCCGACCCTGCCTGTCCTCGATCTGCGTGAATTCACCGAGGGCGATGCGCTGCAGCGCGAGCGCTTCGTGCACACCCTGCGCGAGGTGGCCCACGGGGTCGGCTTCTTCTATCTGCGCAGCCTTGGCGCTGCCCCCGGGCAGGAGGAGGCGCTGTTTGCGGCGACCCAGGCATTCTTCGACCTGCCGGCCGAGCGCAAGCAGGCGCTGCAGATGGTGAACTCGCCGCATTTCCGCGGCTACACCGGGCCGGGCCTGGAGATCACGCGCGGCGCGCAGGACTGGCGCGAGCAGATCGACATCGGCGCCGAGTACGCCGCCATTCCCCAGGGGCCCGGCGTGCCGGCCTGGACCCGGCTGCAGGGCCCCAACCAGTGGCCGGCCGAACTGCCCGGCCTGCGCACTGCGGTGGTGGACTGGCAGCAGACGCTGACCGTGGCAGGCCGCCAACTGCTGCAGGCCCTGGCCCTGGCGCTGGGCCAGCCGCAGGAGCGTTTCGATGCGGCCTTTGCGAGTGCGCCCATCCAGCATGTCAAGCTGATCCGCTACCCGGGCCGCGGGGCCGATGTATCGCAGCAGGGCGTGGGTGCGCACAAGGATTCGGGCTGCCTCACCCTGCTGCTGCAGCACCGCGAGGCTGGCCTGCAGGTGCTGGACCGCAGCGTGCCCGGCGAGGCATGGATCGACGTGCCGCCCATCGAGGGCACGTTGGTCATCAACCTCGGCGAGGTGCTGGAGGTGCAGTCCAGCGGCTACCTGCGCGCCAACATCCACCGCGTGGTCAGCCCGCCGCAAAGCCGCGAGCGGTTTTCCATCGCCTTCTTCCTGAGCCCGCAGCTCGATGCAGAGCTGCCGGCGCTGCCGCTGCCGCCCGAACTGGCGGCCCGCGCACGGGGTGTGGACCGGGATCCGCGCAACCCGCTGATCGCCCACACGGGCCGCAACCTGCTCAAGGGGCGGCTGCGCTCGCACCCCGACGTGGCCGAGCGCCACTACGCCGATGTGCTGGAGGCGGAGGGAATGGAAAAAGGCGCCCCGGCAGGCGCCTACGCTTGAAGCAGGGCAGCACCCGCAGGTGCTGCGCCAGCGCTCCTCAGGCGTATTCCGTCGAGGGCTTTTCCCAGAGGTTGATCCCGCCTTCGACCGCGTGCTGGTCGATCTCGGCGAGTTCCTCGGCGGTGAACGACAGGTTCTGCAGCGCCGCGACGTTGTGCACGATCTGCTCGGGCTGGCTGGCACCGATCAGGGCCGAGCTCACGCGCGGGTCGCGCAGCGTCCAGGCCAGCGCGAGCTGGGCCAGGCTCTGGCCGCGCCGCTTTGCGATCCTGTCGAGCGCACGGGCGCGCTCGATGTTGGCGTCGGACAGGTGCTCGGCGCGCAGCGAGCCGCCGCCGGGGCGGTTCACCCGCGCATCGGCCGGCGTGCCGGCCAGGTACTTGTCGGTCAGCAGGCCCTGGGCCAGTGGGGTGAAGGCGATGACGCCGGCGCCGATCTCCTCCGTGGCGTCGAGCAGGTCCTTCTCGATCCAGCGGTTGAACAGGTTGTAGGCCGGCTGGTGGATCAGCAGGGGCACCTTCCACTGCGCCAGCAGCGCAGCGATCTCGCGGCTCTTGCGCGCCGAGTACGACGAGATGCCGATGTACAGCGCCTTGCCCTGCTGCACGGCCTGGGCCAGTGCGGCGGCGGTTTCCTCCAGCGGGGTGTCGGGGTCGTAGCGGTGCGAGTAGAAGATGTCCACATAGTCCAGGCCCAGGCGCTGCAGGCTCTGGTCCAGGCTGGCGAGAACGTACTTGCGCGAGCCGCCGCCCTTGCCATAGGGGCCGGGCCACATGTCCCAGCCGGCCTTGGACGAGATGATGAGCTCGTCGCGGTAGGGGCGGAAGTCTTCCTTGAGCAGGCGACCGAAGTTGATTTCGGCGCTGCCGTAGGGCGGGCCGTAGTTGTTGGCCAGGTCGAAATGGTTGATGCCATGGTCGAACGCGGTGCGCAGCAGCTTGCGCTGCGTGTCGATCGGCGTGCTGTCGCCGAAGTTGTGCCACAGGCCCAGCGACAGGGCGGGCAACACCAGGCCGCTGCGGCCCACGCGGCGGTAGGCCGCGCCTTCGTAGCGGGAGGGCGATGCGGTATAGGTCATGCGTGAATGTCCCCGAATTTGAAAATAAGCAACGAAAAACGGTGTGCGGCATTAATGGGCGCCACGGGCCTCGGGCGATGGTATCTGCACTAGCCGGGGATTTGGCGAATAACGGGGGCCGTCCGTTGGATTGGTCATATCCATATGAGGTATTCAGAAATATCCATATGACATATTCAGTGCCCTTTGGAGGCAGCGCCTGGCTATATTGGTGGGACGCAAATCCCTGCGTATCCGTTCTGCGTGACATACCCCCCTGAACTGAATGGCCGCCCCTGGCGCGGCGGCGCAGCGCTGCCCGTGCCTGGGACCGCACGCTGGCCATTTCCACCGACGAAAGAAAGACACCTCCATGAGCCGCGACCGCCTTCTGCTTTTGCAACCCGGGTTCGAGGATGCCCGCCATCCGGGCGAGCGCTTCGTCTGTCCGCACTGCATCGGGATCGAGGGCCTGCTGGCCGGCAACCCTGAGCTGGCCCCGCGCCTGGACATCGAGCGACTGCCGTACCCGCGCCCCCGTCCCGTGGTCATCGCCGCGCTGGACGCCGAGCACCAGAGCCTGCCCGCGCTGATCCTGGGCGACGAGCACCCCGTGCCCGAGGACGCCAAGGCGATCGGCGCGGTCCGCTTCGTGAACGATGCCAAGCGCATCCTGGAGCTGCTGGCCGAGCGCCACGGCTATCCCAAGGTTCATTGATACGAATCTGCCTTCAACCGGCCAGCGTCGTTGGGGAGCCTTGCCGTGCTACAGCACTGTCTGCGGCTCCCCGCCTGGCTATCCGGCTGAATGCAAATCCGCAGGGCGGTCACTTCTGCCTACAAGACATTCCATGACGACTGCCATCCCACCGCGCCAGCTGCACCTGAACGTCAACATCCTGCATTCGGGCTTCCTGCCGTCGGCCTGGCGGCTGCCGGACAGCGACCCGCGCGCCTTCATCGACGCGAAGCACTACACCCGGGTGGCGCAGATCGCAGAGGGCGCGAAGTTCGATGCGGTCTTCCTGGCCGACAACGCGGCCATTGCGGACCAGATCCACCTGCGTCCTATCACCGCGATCGAGCCGACCATCCTGCTGACCAGCATGGCAGCAGCCACCTCGCGCATCGGGCTGATCGCCACCGCCTCCACCAGCTACAACGAGCCCTACAACATCGCCCGGCGCTTCGCCTCGGTCGACCATGTGAGTGAAGGCCGGGTGGGCTGGAACATGGTGACCACCGCCGACCTGGCCTCGGCGCGCAACTTCGGCCGCCAGGATGTGCCCGACCACCAGCAGCGCTATGCCCGGGCCGGGGAGTTCGCCACCGTGGTCAAGCAGCTATGGAACAGCTGGGAGGACGACGCCCTTGTGGCTGACAAGGCCACAGGGCAGTTCGTGGATGCGGCCAAGGTTCATCCCATCCTGCACCGGGGCGCGCACTTTGCCGTGCACGGCGCGCTGACTCTGCCGCGCAGCGCCCAGGGCCACCCGGTATTGGTGCAGGCCGGCGGGTCGGCCGACGGCATCCAGCTGGCGGCCGAGCATGCCGAAGCGGTGTTCACTGCCTCCACCACGCTGGACGAGGCGCTGGATTACGCCAACAGGCTGCGCGCTGCCGTGCAGGCCAATGGGCGGCCGGCCAGCTCCATCAAGGTGCTGCCCGGGCTCACCACCATCGTCGGCGCGACCGAAGCAGAGGCCGTGCGCCGGCGCGACGCACTGGTGGACCTGATTCCGTGGGAGTACAACGTCACGCGGCTTGCCGGCATCCTGGGCATCACGCCGGACCGTCTGCACATCGACCAGCCGCTGCCCGACAACATCGAGTTGCCGGCCGGTGGCAATGGCAACCACACCTTCTTCCACGCCACGCTGTCCACGGCCCGCCGCGAGAACCTGACCGTACAGCAACTGGTGCGCCGCCTGGCGGGGGGTGGCGGGCACCGAGTCATCGTGGGCACGCCCGAGCAGATCGCGGATGACATCCAGCACTGGTTTCTCACCGGTGCAGCCGATGGCTTCAACCTCATGCCCGACGTGCTGCCAAGCGGGCTGCAGGATTTTGTCGATGGCGTGGTGCCCATCCTGCAGCGCCGCGGCCTGTTCCGCACGGAATACGAAGGCAGCACCTTGCGCGAGCACCTGGGGCTGGCCATTCCCCCCCGGCACTGAGCCCGAAGCTCAGCCGCGCCGTCCCAGCGCCTGGGCCAGGTCGGCGATCAGGTCGGCAGGGTCTTCCAGGCCCACGTGCAGGCGCACCACCGGTGCCTCGCTGCGCCAGTGGCTGTGCTCGCGCAGCCGCTCGGGCGCGGCAGTGATGGCCAGGCTTTCGTACCCGCCCCAGGATGCGCCGATGCCGAAGAGCTGCAGCGCATCGACCACCCGGTCGGCCGCCGCTGGGTCGGTGCTGTCCAGCGCAAACGACACCAGGCCGCTGGCGCCCCGAAAGTCGCGCTGCCAGAGCCCATGGCCGGGGTCGTCGGGCAGGGCGGGGTAGAACACCCGCGCCACGCCCGCCTGCTGCTGCAGCCACGTTGCCACCTCGGTCGCATGGCGCTGGTGCTGGGCCAGCCGCACGGGCAGGGTGCGGATGCCGCGCAGGGTCAAGGCAGCGTCATCTGCGCCCACGGTGAGGCCCAGGGCCTCGTAGGCGTTCGATACCTTTTTGGCCAGGGCGGGGCTGTCCACCACCACCACGCCCTGCATCACGTCGGAATGCCCGGCCAGGTACTTGGTGGCTGCCTGCACGGAGATGTGGGCGCCATGCGCCAGGGGCTGGTAGAACCAGCCGCCGCTCCAGGTGTTGTCGGCCACCACGGTCAGGCCGCGCTCGCGTGCAATGCCTGCCAGGCGCGGCAGGTCGAGCACCTCATAGAGCAGCGAGCTGGGGGATTCCAGGTACACCAGCCGGGTGTTGGGGCGGATTTTGCCGGCCAAGTCGTCCTCTGAGGGTGAGAAAAACTCCAGCTCCACTCCCAGGCGCTGCAACAACAACTTGTCGATGCGGCGCAGCGGGGCATACACGCTGTCGGCCACCAGGGCATGCTCGCCAGGCGACAGAAGGGCCACCAGCACCAGCGCAATGGCCGACAGGCCCGACGGCGTGAGGAAGGCGCGGTGTCCGCCTTCGAGGCCGATCACCGCATCTTCGAGCGCGCGGTGGGTGTCCATGCCATGGCGGCCGTAGGCAGCCACGCGTTCGCCCTCGGCCCGGCGCTCGTGGTAGCGGTGGTAGGCCGCCATGCTCTCGAAGCGCACGGTGCTGGTGCGCACCACAGGCACGTTGACCGGGGCCGCGCCCTCGCGCAGCGCAGGCTGGCCCGCATGCAGCAGCCGGGTGACCGCGTTCAGGGGGGTTGTCGGTGCAGTCGCGCTCATGCCGCGGCCGTGCTGGGCTTGAACTGCGTGGCGTTGTAGTTGATCACCGCACCCGTGGCCGGGTCGATGCCGATGCGGCCCGACAGGCGCTCAAGCGGCTTGCCGTACAGGTGGAAGTGCAGCGTGGGCTCGGTGCCCACCACGTGAATGCTGTGCAGGTCGTCCGGTAGGAAGGCCACGGAGGTGCCCGGCTGCACCGTGAGCTCGCGCACCACGTGGATCTGGGCCTTGTCGGGGTTGCTGCCGTCGTCGGTGCGCTCGTATAGGCGGTTTTCCTCCTGGCCCTGCACGGCCACGATCACCGCCCAGGTGGTGTGGTTGTGCGGCAGCGTGGTCTTGCCAGGGTTGATGGAGTTCAGGTACAGCGCGATGCCTTCGTCGCCGTCGGCCGCGTTGAGGCGGTAGCGCGTGGATTCGCCCACGCCCGATGCCGGCGGCGGAAAGTCCGCGCGCGTGAACAGCGCGCCCTGCGCGGCCAGGGCCTCCAGCCGGGCGGTGACCCGGGCCAGCGTGGCACGGTCGGGCGGGCCGGCCTCTACCGTGCGGCGGATGTCGGCCAGGGCCTGGTCGATGGCCGCGCGGCGCTGGCTGGCCGTGGCGGTGGCGGGATCAGGGGTGGTGTGGGGTGTCGTGGTCATGGGGGTGGCTCCGGTCAAGGGATACGTTATGCGGTTCGGGCTCAGATGGCAAAGCGCAGCCCGCCAAACGGCGTGGCCGGCGCCGCGGGGTGCAGGGTGGCGGCCCGGGCGCGGCCGCCATCGCCCAGGGTGCGGCTGAGAAAGGCGCGCGTGCGTTCGCTCTCGGGCTGGCCGAAGATCCGTGCGGGCGGGCCCTGCTCGACGATGCGCCCGGCTTCGGTGAAGTACACGGCATCGCTCACCTCCTCGGCAAAGCGCATCTCGTGGGTCACCAGCACGCAGGTCATGCCACCCTGCACCAGCTCGCGGATCACGGTGAGCACCTCGCCCACGGTCTCGGGATCGAGCGCCGAGGTGACTTCATCGAACAGCATCAGCTCGGGCTGCATGGCCAGGGCGCGGGCAATCGCCACGCGCTGCTGCTGGCCGCCCGACAGTTCGCCCGGGTAAGCGGCCTCCTTGTGTGACAGGCGCACGCGGTCGAGCAGCTCGCGCGCCGTGCGCTCGGCATCGGCCCGCGCACGGCCGACCACACGGGTGGGGGCGATCACCAGGTTCTCCATCACCGTGAGGTGCGGAAACAGGTTGTACTGCTGAAACACGAAGCCCACGCGCTTGCGCAGCGCGATCAGCTCTGCCTCGGTGCGCAGCGCGTCCACGCGCGTGTCGCCCACCGCGATGCTGCCGTGCTGGGGCCGCAGCAGGCCGGTGATACAGCGCAGGATGGTGGACTTGCCCGAGCCCGAGGGTCCGATGATGGACACGGCCTCGCCCCGGCGCACTTGCACGTCGATGCCCTGCAGCACCTGGTTGCTGCCGAAGGACAGGTGCACGTCGCTCAGTTGCACCAGCGGCGTGCCCGCGTTCGGGGTGGAGGGGGCGGTGGTGTCAATGGTGGTCATGGCGTTGCTCCAGCGCGCGCGTGGCGCGGGCAATGGGGTAGCAATAGGCGAAGAAAAGGGCCAGCAGCGTGAAGTACACGAGGATGGTGAAATCGGTGCGGGCCACGGTGTTGCTGGCGATCTGGGCCGTGTCCACCACGTCGTGCACGCCCACCAGCGAGGCCAGCGAGGTGCTCATGGTGATGCTGGCGTACAGGTTCATCCACGGCGGCAGCATGCGCCGCAGGCACTGGGGCAGCACGATCAGCCGGAAGATGTCGCGCCGGCGAAAGGCCAGCGACTGCGCCGCCTCCCATTGCGTGCTCGGGATGGACTGGATCGCGCCGCGAAAGATCTCGGCCACGTTGGCGCTGGTAGGCAGGGCCAGGCCCAGCACCACCTTGATCCAGTCGGGAAACGGCAGGGTCCAGGACACCAGGTGCAGCTCGAACGGGAACACATAGGTGGTGAAGTACACCAGCACCAGCACCGGCGCATTGCGAAACACCTGGACATAGCAGCGCACCACCGTGCGCACCGCGCCGATGGGCGACAGCGCCAGGGCCCCGAGCACCAGCCCCACGGCCGTGCCCAGCGCCACCGCCAGCACGCTGATCTCGATGTTGACCAGCAGCCCGCGCAGCAGGGCCGGGGACCACTTCCACAGGTGCACCAGGGCCGTTGGCGTACTGCCCGTCGCGTTCCAGAACCCGAGCAGGGCCAGAACGGCCGCCGCGCCGATCAGCCACGGGTTGCGCACCAGCGCCAGCGGCACGGGGCGGCGCAGGACGATTTCATTGGCCATAGCCGGGCATCCTCAGTCGGTGTTCGAGCCAGCGGCCTGCGCGGCTCACCAGCCAGGTCAGCAGACCAAAATACAGCAGGATCAGGAGCAGCAGCTCGAGCACGTTGTCGCGGTGCGTCCAGATCATGATGGACTCGTAGGTCACGTCGCCCACCGCGATGGCCGAGGCCACGGCAGTCATCTTCACCAGGTCCACCAGGTTGTTGACCAGCGAGGGCAGCGCGAAGCGCAGGGCCAGCGGCAGCTGCACCCGCACCAGCAGCTGCTGGCGCGAAAAGCCCAGCGAGCGCGCGGCCTCCAGCGTCACGCGCGGCACGGCCTCGATGCCGGCGCGCAGGGCCTCCGCATGGAACACACCCTTGTGCAGCGACACCACGATCACCACCCACACCAGCGGCGTGAGCGGATTGCCCAGGCCGGTGCCCTTGAACTGCTGGCTGATGAGCATGTTGAGCACCAGAAAGGCGCAGTACAACTGCACAAGCGTGGGCGTGTTGCGCGTGACCTCCACGAAGGTCCGCGCCGGCAATGCCAGCCAGGTGCGGCCCGAGGTAAGCAGGGCTGCCAGAACGACGCCTCCCGCCAGGCTGCACGGTATGGTGAGCAGGCACAGCTGCAGCGTGACGCCCAGGCCACGGAGGAAGGCCTGGCGCTCACCCGCATCGAGCACGAACGCATAGTTGAGGCCTATGCCCTTGAGGGCGGCCACGCCCTGGGCCAGCCATTCGGCGCTGCTCATGCCGTGGCCAACTCTGCCGTCGCGGGAGGGCGCAAGGCACCCACCGCGCGGGAGATACGCCGTGCGGCCTCGGCCAGGGCAGCATCGCTGGCGGCGATGGAAATGCGAAAGTAGGGCGAGAGCCCGTAGGCCTGCCCATCCACCACGGCCACGCCTTCGGATTCGAGCAGCCATTCGACGAAATCGGTGTCCGATGCAATTGGCCGGCCATCCGGCCGCAGGCGGCCCAGCACCCCGGCACAGTTCACGTAGGCGAAGAAGGCCCCCTCTGGCGCCAGAAGCGACAGCCCCTCGATGGCGTTGAAGGCCTGCACCACAAAGGCCGCGCGCTGCGTATAGGTGGCACGCGCCTGGGCCACGAAGGACTGGTCGGGCGAAGTCAGTGCCGCCGCCACGGCCGCCTGGCCGATGGCATTGGCGCCAGAGGACACCTGCGACTGGATCACCGTCATCGCCTGCACCAACGCCTGCGGCCCAGCGCCCCAGCCCACGCGCCAGCCGGTCATGGCATAGGTCTTGGAGGCGCCGTTGACCAGCAGCGTGCGCTCCTTGAGGTCCGGCGCCACGCGGAGCAGATGCGCAGGCGGCTCGGCGCCGAACCAGATGTTTTCGTAGATCTCGTCGACCAGCACCCAGACTGCGGGGTGGCGCTGCAGAACCTCGGCCAGGGCCACCAGTTCGCCGGCGCTGTACACCGCGCCGGTGGGGTTGGAGGGGGTGTTGAGCACCAGCCAGCGCGTGCGCGGGTTGATGTGGGCCTCGAGCGCCGCCGCGGTGAGCTTGAAGCCCGTGGCCTCGGTGCAGGGCACCAACACCGGCGTGCCATCGTTCACGCGCACCATGTCCGGGAACGAGGTCCAGTACGGCGCGGGCAACAGCACCTCGTCGCCCGCGTCCAGCGTGGCGGCGAAGGCGTTGTACAGCACCTGCTTGCCGCCATTGGCGACGATGACCTGCGAGGGCGGGTAGAACAGCGCGTTATCGCGCGCGTACTTGGCGCTGATGGCCTGGCGCAGGGCCGGGGTGCCGGGCGTGGCGGTGTACTTGGTCTCGCCGCGGGCCAGCGCGGCCGTGGCCGCCTGCTTGATGAAGTCCGGCGTGTCGAAATCGGGCTCGCCCGAGGTCAGCGTGACGATGTCGCGCCCCTCGGCCCGCAGTGCCGTGGCCCGGGCGCTGGCAGCGGCCACGGCCGACAGGCGCACGCGCTGGGCGCGTTGCGACAGGCGCAGCGGGGCGACGTGGGTGGGGGTAGGCTGGGTCATGGAAGGCAGGCCAGGCCCATCAGGCGGGCGTTTTCTTGAATTTCTGGTGCAGCTGGTGCAGCAGCGGCGTGGGCGTCATGCCATTCTTCTTTTCCACCTCGATCAGCCAGCCGGTGCGGTGCCAGTGCTGCACGATCCTGTCGAGTGCCGCCTGGGTGTCGGCCTCGCCCTTGCGCACCCAGATCACCGAAGGCGAAGGGATCAGGTCCGCGGGCGAGACGATCTCGTAGTCCTTCCAGTCGGCGTTGTCGGCCACCAGTTCGCGCAGCGTGGGGCTCACGTGCACGGCCACGGCGCAATTGCCGCCGCGCAGCGCCAGCAGCGATTCGGGCTGGCCGCGGAAGGCCTTGATCTGCGCGCCGTACTGGTCGGCCAGCGGCTTGGTGAAGTTGCTGCCCTGCGATACGCACACCGGCTTGCCTTTCACGTCCTCCCAGCGGGCGATGCCGCTGCCCTTGCGGGCGATGGCGGCGCCGCCGACTTCCTCGAACGGCGTGGGCACGAAGTCGAGGATCTCGCTGCGCTCCTGCGTCCACTGCATGTTGGCGATCAGGATGTCGACCTTGCCCTGCTGCAAAAACTGCACGCGGTTGGAGGGCTGGACCTGCACCGTCTCGACCGCCACGTTCAGGCCCTTGGCCACGCCTTCGGACAGCTCCACGTTGTAGCCGATGTGCTTTTGCGTCGCGGGGTCGATGGTGCCGAAGGGCGGGCCCGACAGGATCACGCCCACCACCATCTTGCCGCGCTGCTTGATGCGGTCGAGCGTGGCGTCGGCGTGGGCGGGCGTCGCCAGTGCCAGCAGCAGGGGCAGGGCGGCGCTGGCCTGGGCGAAGAGGCGGTGCAAAGGGTTCATGGGTGATTCACGTGGGTTGGTGCGCAAAAGCAGCAGCCCCTGCGGGCGGCAGGGGCCGGGCACAAGGGCGGATCGAGGCGGCGGGCGGTTTAGGAGCCCTGTTTGAATTTGGCTTGCAGCTCGGGCAACAGGGGCTGCGCAGGCTCGATGCCCAGGCGTTTTTCGGTGGCGATGAGCCAGCCGCTGCGGTGCCATTCGCGCACCACCTTGTCCACGGCCGCGATGGTGTCGGCCTCGCCCTTGCGGGTCCACACCACCGACGGGGCCGGCAGCAGCTCGGCCGTGATCGGGGCGTTGTACCCGCTCCATTCAGGGTTGGTACGCAGCAGGGGGTGGATCAGCGTGGCGTCGTGCACCGCCGCCACGCAGTTACCGCCCTTGAGCGCCAGCAGCGATTCGGACGAGCTCTTGAAGCCCTGCACCTGCGCGCCGTACTCGGCCGTGAGGGGCTTGGCGTAGCTGCTGCCCTGCGACAGGCAGACCGGCTTGCCGCGCAGGTCTTCCCAGCGGCTAATGCCGCTGTTCTTGAGCGTCGCCGCCGTGCCGCCCACGCGGTAGAACGGGGTGGGCGCATAGCCCAGGATCTCTGCGCGCTCGGGCGTGAGTTCCATGGAGGCGATCAGCAGGTCCACCTTGCCGCCCTGCAGGAACTGCACGCGCGTGGCCGTCTGCACCTGCACCAGGTCGGCGTCGACGCCCAGGCCCTTGGCCAGCGCACGGGCCAGCTCGGGGTTCCAGCCCACCAATTGCTGGTTGGCCGGGTCGATGGAGCCAAACGGCCCGCCGTTGATCAGCACGCCGATGGTGACCTTGCCGCGCTGCTTGATCTTGTCGAGCGTGGCGTCGGCATGCGCGGCCGGGCTGGCAAAGGCCAGCAGGGAGGCCGCGGCAAGGGTGGAAGCGAGGAGGGAAGGGCGGGGAAGGCGAAGCGGCATGGGGGTACTACAGGAAAACCCGCATGGTGCCGCTCTGCATGTCCTCAGAAAACAAATGTTTCCAGATATCCATATCTGGATTCCGTTGCGCGTACCTCCTCCGTCCCTGGGGTTCAGGCGTGCACTGGCTCCCGCTGCGGCAGGCGGAAGACGCCCAGCTCTTCGGGCGAGCACTGGGCGATGAGGCCCGTTTCCCACTCAAGGTAGCGCCGCGCCGCGTCGAGGTTGCCGTCGTGACGGTCGTGCACAAAGAACAGGTAGTCAATGGCTTCGCCGTCGCCTGGGCTGTCGGGCGATGCCTCATGGCCCAGACCTGCGCCAGACCAATGGGCATGCGCGGTCCAGTGGACATGGCGCCAACCCGCTTCGGCCAGATCAACCGCAGCCAGTTGGGCCGTGGCCGCATCGGGCGCGATCAGCAGCACCGGGGCATCCGGCGCAGAGGCGGCCGATTGCAACGTGGCAACGATGCGGGGCCGCACCGCCCAGCGGGCGCCCGCGGGGTGCTGTCGGCGGTGCGCCACCGAGGCCTGCAAGTCCAGCAGCACGGGCTGCTGCTGTGCCACCCACTGCGCAAGTTCTTCTGCAGCCACCTCGGTGAGGGAGGGCAGGGCGGCCAGGTGCTGCACCGGGGAGGGCACGCGCAAGGCCGCGCCGATGCCACCTTCAACCACGCCAGTCTCGTGGCCCAACCGTGCAAGCCAGGCGGCCACGACCGGGGCGCGCACACCATCATCGTCCAGCAGCAGCGCACGGCCGCCACGCACGCCGATGGTCTGGTCGGTGGCCTGCAGCAACTGGCCGCCAGGTGCGTGCCGCGCGCCAACCAGCGTGCCCTTCGCAAACTCCTCGGCTGTGCGCACGTCCAGCACATAGGTGGTACGTGCGCTGTCGTCGAGCCATGCCTGGGCCTCTGGCGCGCTGAGCAGGTACACGCCCGCCTCCTGCGCCAGACGACGGGCGGCTGCCTGGTCGCCGGCATGCGCTGCCAAGGGCTGCTTCACGCCGCTGCGGTTGCTGCCGTGCTCCAGCGTGAGCCCGGCCAGGGCCCAGCCCTGGGTACCGTTCTCCAGCGCAAGCACGGGGTTGGGTACGCCCAGGCTGCGCAGGATTTGCGCGCCGATGATGCTGCGCGTGCGGCCGGCGCAGTGGATCACGATGGGCGTGGCGGCATCCGGCACCAGGCTGCGCCAGCGCAGGGCCAGTTCGCCATTGGGGACCGAGACCGCGCCCGGAATGGCCATCTTCTGGTGCTCTTGCGCCGTGCGGCCATCGAGCAGCACCAGGGGTTCGTTCGCATCCAGGCGAGCCTGCAGTTGCCGAGCGCTGATGTGGGGGGTGTCGAAGGCGTACTCCACCAACTCGCCAAAGGTTTTGGAGGGCAGGTTCACGCCCTTGAACAGCGTAAAGCCGGCCTGCTCCCATGCGGGCGTACCGCCTTCAAGGACATGCACTTGGCCATACCCCAGCGTGGCCAGCCGGCGAGCAGCCTTGTCGGCCACACCATCGCCTGCGTCCACCAGCACCACGCGCGTGTCCGGGCGAGGGACCAAATGGCCTATGTCGATCTCAAGACGGCTGTAGGGTGCGGGAATCGCGAAAAAGGGGTGGCCTTCGCCGAACTGGCCCGCTTCACGGACATCTAGCAGGGCGATTTCTTGACCATCGAGCAGCCATGTTTGGAGGGTCTTTGGAGAGATCAACGAGAAATGAGGCATGGTGGCACCCGATATCCGGCCAACTGGAGGTCGGTCAACGGGAAGAGAGTAGGAAAGCAGGCGAAGACCATAAAGCCACTTTGCCCAAGAGCTCAGAATCTATTTGAATATGCAAAGTTGTTTTCTGTTGTTGCAGCGCGGATATCTACGTTCGGTGGACGCGGACGAAGTCTCTTTCAAGAACCGAAGGCGTGGCGTTCAAGCACTAAGCCTCTGCAGGACAAAGGCCGCCAAGGACCTCAAGGAAGAGATCCGGCTGATCCATAAGCGCTAGAAGTTCGTATGGGCTTTGGGGGATTGGGGCATCGACCGAAGATGAAGATGCTTGATAGACCAATCGCCAAAGCGACCATGAGATCAAGAATGAGTACCTCGAAGCAGGGCAGGATGTAGCTGCGCTTACCAAGCAAACGCACGAAGTGCTTCGCAACGCGGTGGCTGCAAGCATGCGAGCGAAGCTTGCCTCGGTCAAAGCTGCGACCAAGGCAGCTGTTGCAAGTCATAGCACCCAGCCAGACCGCCCTGCAATGGACAGGTTAAAAGCGCTTGTGGCCGACGGTGTACGACGATCTGGCGAGCATGGGAATCATCAAACCAGAGAGCCATGGCGATTGACCCCTCCCTCCTTAGCCCACCTGAAAGGCTCCTGTGGCAGCTTGGAGTGCGGGAACCTTCTCATATCGATCTGGAGGCGATAGCGAACTACCGAGGGGCTGAGGTCATCTATCGCCGCCTTTGCGGCTGTGCTGCTCGACTGGTAGCTGCTGGCGACAAGGCGGTGATCAGCGTCGGCATTGGCAGTTACCCCCGTCGCCAGCGGTTTTCGCTCGCTCACGAGTTGGCCCACTGGATTTGCGACAAGGATCGCGGGTCATTTCAATGCGCGAATGAAGACATCGGACCTCAAAATGCCGAAGCGTACGCCAATGCGTATGCGAGCGAGCTGATTTTGCCGAGCTTCCTCGTTGTCCCCTTGAATCGCCCCGGCTGAACTAGACACCTTCGAGCCTCAAACCTGAGGCCCACTAGGAGGTGCCATGACAAAGCAGCCATATCCCGAAGAGTTCAAGATCGAAGCGGTCAAGCAGATAACGGAGCGAGGCCACCGAGTAGCCGATGTATCCGCCCGGATCGGCGTGAGCCAGCACAGCCTGTACAAGTGGATCAAGGTCTATTCGGTGCCTGCGCCAGAACGACAGATGCAGACGTCCCAGACCGAGGAGCTGCGACGGCTGAAGGCTGAACTCAAGCGCGTGACCGAGGAGCGTGACATCCTAAAAAAAGCCGCCGCGTACTTTGCCAGGCAGTCCGGGTGAGGTACGCGTTCATCAAGCAGCATGCGCAGGAACACAGCGTGCGGCGCATGTGCAAGGTGATGCAGCTACACCCCAGCGGCTACTACGCGTGGAAGGCAGCGCCGCATAGTCCACGGGCCAAGGACGACTAGAGGCTTCTGGGCTTGCTCAAGCAGGCATGGCTGGAGAGCGGCGGTGTCTACGGCTACCGCAAGCTCACGCTGGACATGCGCGACCTGGGCGAGCGTTGCGGCAAGCATCGCGTGGCGCGGTTGCTCAAGATCGAAGGCCTGCGATCGCAGACGGGCTACGTCCGCCGGCCTGGAATGCGAGGCGGCAAGCCCGCCGTGGTCGCACCAAACCATCTGAAGCGTCAGTTCAAGGTGGATGAGCCCAATCAGTCTTGGGTCACTGACATCACCTACATCCGAACCCACGAAGGCTGGCTGTACCTGGCGGTTGTGGTCGATCTGTTCTCACGCCAGGTAGTGGGCTGGTCCATGGGCAGCCGCATTGACACGAGCCTGGTCCTCGATGCACTGCTGATGGCGCTATGGCGCCGCCAGCCGCGTACACCTGTCATGGTTCATTCCGATCAAGGCTGTCAGTTCACCGGCCACGAGTGGCAGACCTTCCTGCGCGACCACAACCTGGTCAGCAGCATGAGCCGGCGTGGCAACTGCCACGACAACGCTGTGGCCGAGAGCTTCTTCCAACTGCTCAAGCGCGAACGCATCCGCAGGCGGGTCTATGCAACCCGTGATGATGCGAGAGCGGACGTCTTCAACTACATCGAAATGTTCTACAACTCACAGCGCCGTCATTCATCGGCGGCAGGACTATCCCCTGTAGAGTTCGAACAGCGACATTCCCAACGGCTCAAAAGTGTCTAGATAAGCCGGGGCGATTCAACTCAAGGTGGTGAGGTGATGGTCGGATCGCTGGCAAACCGCCTTGCTGAACGGCGTTTCTTCCGTCTGACTGCACAAGTTCTCTGCCGTCGGACAGGTGCCACCAGCCAGATCGAGCACTGGGTGGGGCCAGGTTCAGCTCTTCTGCAGCCTGGGTACCATGACTAGATACGATGTATATTATGTTAAATCAAAGAAGCGCGATTTGAGTGATTTCTGACCAGGCATGCCAGGCCCGTCTGGCCGATCCCTCTTTCTCCCGCCCCTTGCTCTTCTTTTCGCTTCCGGGGAATTCGAGCTCCAGACAGGTCCGATCCCGTCGCCCTATGATCGCGGCCATGCTGATCTCCCACCTCCAACGGGCGCTCCTGGTGGCGGCCGTCCTTGTCTCGACCACCGTGGCTGCCCAGTCCGCCAGGGAATCCTTCAGCGTGGCCGAGTCCAAGGCGGCCATCCTCGACACCTTGCCCCATCCCAAGGGCACCAAGTTCCGCCAACTTTTCCTGTCGGAGCATGGCGACTCCAAGGTCACGCTCTGTGGCGAGATCAATGCGAAAGACCGCTCGGGTACGTACCTCGGGTTCCGGCGCTTCATGGTGGATGACCTTGGAGAATCGATGCGGGACCCGATGGACACTGCCGCGGGCTCCTGGCAGCAATCGATCTTCGACCGTGTCTACAAACGGGCGTGCTCCGACCGGTTCAGGGACGTCAAATAGTCTAGGCCCTGTTCCTGCGCACCCTCGTTTTCGGTGCAGCCCCCGGAGCGGGCGCTGGCGGCGTTGTGGGGAGCCGGTCGCGCAGTTCGTTGAGCACGGCCAGCATGTCGCCGCTGCGCGCGTCGAGCTTCGCCTGCAGGCCTTGCACCTCGTCGCGGGCGGATTGCAGTTCCTGGGACAGGCCTGCCTTGTCGATCTGCAGCGCGCCCACCTGGGCGTCGCGCTCCCGGGTCCTGTCCATCGCATCGGCCAGGGCCTTGGCTGCCTTCTTGCCGTCGCCCTCCAGTTGCAGCGCCAGCCGCCTGGATTCCTGGCGGGCGCGGTCGACCTCGGCATGGAGCCTGCGTTCCTGGGTCTGTGAGCGCTCTTCGAGCCGGGAGCGCTCGGCGTGGTGTTCCATCTCCCTGGCCTCCAGGCGTCGCCGATCTGCATCCGCTGCCTGGCGCAGCTGCACGCCCTCGGTGCGTGCGCTGTCCCATTGCTGCTGGCAGGCCTGCAGTTGCTGCTGCAGTTCCTGGGTCTGGCGCACCAGGTCGGCGACCTGGGCATCGCGGGCCTGCATGGCCACCGCATAGGCTGCGCTGCGATCGTCCAGGCGCTGCTTTTCCCGCGCCAGCCCATCCTGCTCCTGGCGTAGTGTTTCGACCTGGGCATCCAGCTCAGCGCGGGCGTCTGCCAACTGGGCGGCCGCCTGCTCATCCGCATGCTGGAGCGCCCTGCCCCACAGGGTTTTCGCTGCCCTCATCACAGGCCCCGGCAAGGGAATCCCGGCATCGGTTGCTCCTTCCACCGGGTCTGCCGGCGCCTGCAGCCGCCTGGCCAGCGAGCCATACCACCCATCGAGCATGGGGCCCACCGTATTCGGCGAGCCGCGACCCAGCTGCAGGCGCACCCGCTCGATGGTCGGCCTTTCCCCGAGCGCGAGAACGGCGTCTGCCGCGGCCCACACCTCTTCCATCTGAACGCCGCGCGGCCCTCTCGCACTTTTCGCTTGCATTGCGCCACTCCATTCCTAAAATTACCATCGATAACTGAAGATTATCGTGAGTAAATTGTTGAATTCATAGTAAACAATACATCATATGTTCGATAAATGCAAAAAATGGCCTGAAGGAGCATGAATGCGCTTGCCAGCCCTGAAAACGCATGCCGCGCTGCAGCCTGGCGTGCTCTCGGATGTGACGGCACTCGCCGTCGATCAGCTGCTGCGCGAGGGCGAGTCCGCCAACACCCTGGCCAGCTACCGGTCGGCCCTGCGCTACTGGGCTGCCTGGTTCAATGTGCGCTACGGCCAGCCGATCGCGCTGCCGTTGCCGCCAAGTGCCGTTCTGCAGTTCGTCGTCGACCATGCGCAGCGCACGACCGCCCAGGGCCTGGCCCACGAGTTGCCGGCGGCCATCGATGCGACGCTGGTCGAAGCGGGTTTCAAGGGCAAGCCGGGGCCCATGGCGCTGAGCACCCTGCTGCACCGCGTTTCGGTGCTGTCCAAGGCCCACCAGGTGCGGGGCATGGAAAATCCCTGCCAGGACGCCAAGGTGCGCGAGTTGCTGTCGAAGACCCGCCGGGCCTACGCCAAGCGGGGAGACTTGCCGCAGAAGAAGAACGCCCTGACCAGGGACCCCTTGATGGCGATCCTGGCGACCTGCGATGCCTCCAGCCTGAAAGGGCTGCGCGATCGCGCCCTCCTCCTGTTTGCCTTCGCCAGCGGCGGACGCCGGCGTTCGGAGGTGTCTTCGGCAGACATGAAGCACCTGCGGCAAAGCGGGCCGGCCGCGTTCGTCTACACCCTTGCCCACTCCAAGACCAACCAGGCCGGTGCGGACCGGCCGGAGAACCACAAGCCGATCCAGGGGATGGCGGGCGAGGCCTTGCAGGCATGGCTGGCGGTCTCGGGGATTGCCGAGGGTGCGATCTTCAGGCGTGTGCGCAAAGGCGGCAGGCTCGGTGAGGCGCTGTCGGCCGCCGCAGTGCGCGGCATCGTTCAGGAGCGTGCGCAGGCGGCCGGGCTACCCGATGGGTTCTCGGCGCACTCGCTGCGCTCCGGCTTCGTGACCGAGGCCGCGACCCAGAAGGTTCCGATGGCCGACACCATGGCCATGACCGGCCACCGCAGCGTGGCCAGCCTGCTCGGGTATTTCCGAGCCTCGGACGCCAGCCCGGCTGCGCGGCTGCTGGAAGAAGACGCCCAAGGTTGATGCGGGCGACGACCAGCGCTACGGAAGATCCTTCGCACGGACGCCCAGGCGCAGGCTGGCGCAGAAGGCCGAGAACTCGCCCGTGTTGTCGATGGGCGGGTTTTGCAGCTGCACGAGGAGGTTGGGCGCGAACTGCACCAGCGTGACCTCGGTGCTGCCCGAACCGGCATAGATGCCCGTGGACGGGGTGCGCGTGCGCAGCCAGAACATGCGCACGATGGTCTCGCCTCTCCAGGCGGGCTTGCCGCAGAACTCGCCCGCTTCGGCGGGCTGGTCACCGGCATGCGCGTTCGGCACCATCCAGCGGCCATCCTCGGCGCGCGTGAAGGACTCCAAAAGCGCAGTGCCCCCGGAGTCCGCGCGCGCCACCCGCACACTGGGTGTCGGAGGGCCGGCATCGATCCTCCAGTCGCACACCTTGTAGGGCGGCTGGCCGCCCTGCTCCTGGTCCTTGCATTCGCCGCGGGGTGCGGGTTCGGCCCGGACCTTGACGATGTCGAAGGCGCATGCGCGGCCATTGCGTTCATCCGCGGAACGTTGGGGCCGGGTGACTTTGTAGCCGGCAGGCAGATCGAATTCAAGGCCACAGGCTGCGACATGGACGGTGGCCGCCTGCTCGGCCCGGGCGGCGGGAAGGACACCCATGGAGGCCAACGCCGCCAGGAAGGCCAGGGTGCGGTGCGCGTGGCCCTTCATGCGGCTTCCGGCCGGCCATCGGTGAGCTGTCGCAGCAGCTCCGCCCGGAAATCCGCGCTGAAGCCCCAATGGCCATCCACCTGCACCAGTTCGCCGGTGCTGGCGCGCGCCTGGAACCAGTCCTCCACGAAGCCCGGTGCCCAGCCGCCAGTGCCGAAATTCGCGCTGCCCACCATCGCGATGACGCCGGGGTAGGACTGCATGAAGCCTTCCATCGAGCGCACCGGGCGGCTGTGGCTGAGCAGCAGGAACTGCGCGGCGTACATCCGGTGCGAGTTCGCGTCCGCATGCAGCGCGAAAAAGCCCTTGTCCTCCACGATGGCCTCGGCCAGGCGGCGGATGGCCGCGGGCATCCGCGGGTCGGGCCACTGGTCGCAGAGCTTTTGCAGCCGCGAGTGGAAAGGCGCGCTGCGCACATGGTCCAGCGCGTCGTTCTTCACGTCCTCGGGGTCGTCCTCGTATGCGGATTCATGCACCAGACTGCGCACGAAGGTCTCGAAGTCCGGCGCGAGCGGCGTGATGCGGTAGTCGCTCTCCTGGTCCACGTGCACTACGGCGGGCTCGCCGGCCGGCCCGCAGGCACGGTAGTCGAGCGCGATCATGTCGTGCCCGGCCGAGGGGCAGTCGCCGAAGTACACGCCGATGTCCGGGTAATCCCACTCCTCGATCTTGAAGCGGCTGCCCAGGCTGCCGCACAGGCTCCACTGCTGTGCGAAGCCAATGCCTTTGAAGGCGCTGATCGCCACATGGTCGTCGGCCCAGGAACTCGGCTGGTCGGTGGGAAAGCAGCAGCGGGCCGGAATGCCGCCGTTTTGCGACTGCATCAGCGCGATGTAGCTGGCCGGCAGCCGGTAGCCCAGCGCGGCCTCGACGGCGGCAATGGCCGCAGGCGTGGGCGGCGGCTCGACATATTCCTTGTGCGCGTAGTCGCTGTCCTCCCAGAAACCGGACAGATCGAAGCCCGAAAACGGAGTCGTCCTGGTGTTCATGCGCCCTGCCCCCCTTCCCCTTGCGCGGCCCGCGCCTTGTCCAGCAAAAATTCGATGCACAGGCGCACCGCGCGCGTCTGGTGGCGGTTGGGCATGTACAACAGGTGCATGCGGGTGCCGAAGATGCTCAGGCGGTAGTCGTCCAGCGTGGTCAGCACTTCGCCCGATTCGATGGCGTCCTTCACCACGTAGTCCGGCACCAGGCCCACGCCCAGGCCCGCGAGGATGCCCTGGCGCAAGAACGGGAAGTGCTCGGAGATCAGCGTCGGCTCCAGCAGCAGCTCCTGCCGCTCATCGCCCTGGTAGGCACTCAGGCGCAGCTGGCGGCCCGTCACGCCGGCGGTGATCAGCGGGGCGCTGCGCAGCTCGAACAACGTCTGGGGCAGTCCGTGCTGCTGGGCAAAGGCGCGCGAGGCGCAGGCGATGTAGCGCACCGTGCCCAGGCTGCGCGCCACCAGGGACAGCGGCGGCTCCTGGATCACGCGGATGGCGATGTCCACCTCGTCGCGCAGGTTGTCGGCGCGGTTCTCGAACAGCACGTCCAGCACGATGCCGGGGTACAGGCGCTTGAACTCGATCAGCCAGTCGCTCATCACGATCTGCCCATAGCCGCTGGGCACGCTGATGCCCACGCGCCCCTGCAGGCCCTGCCCCAGGGTGGCGATGGTCTCGCGCGCGGCCAGCATCTCGTTTTGGATGCTGCGGCCGTGCTCGTACAGGCGCATCCCCACCTCGGTGGGCTCGACCCGGCGCGTGGTGCGCCGCACCAGCTGCACGCCCACGGATTTTTCGAGCTGGGTCAGGTGGTAGCTGACATTGGCGCGGGACACCTTGAGCTTGCGCGCGGCCTGGCTTAGGTTGCCGCTGTCGATGATTTCGACCAGCAAGGCCAGAGAGTGGGAATCCATGAACTTATTGTCTTAATTATTTTGACAGTCTGTCAATTAGAGAAGGGATTGTTATAAATCATTGTCACCGCAAGAATCCCGGTTTTCCAAAAGCCCATAGAGGAGACATGCGCGTGACCCTTCAAGCCCCTGCTTCTGTCGTTCGGTGGACCCCGCAAGAGGGCGTGCTGCTGGTCAGCGTGGACAACCCGCCGGTGAATGCCCTGGGGGCCGCCGTGCGCCAGGGGCTGATGGCCGCGATTGCCCAGGCCGAGGCCGATGCCGGCATCCAGGCCGTGCTGATCGTGGGCGAAGGCCGCGCCTTCATTGCCGGTGCCGACATCCGCGAGTTCGGCAAGCCGCCGGTGCCGCCGGCCCTGCCCGAGGTCTGCCAGGCCATCGAAGCCTGCCGCAAGCCGGTGGTGGCCGCCATCCACGGCGCGGCGCTGGGCGGTGGGCTGGAAGTGGCGCTCTCGGCCCACTACCGGCTGGTGCTGACCGGGGCCCAGTTGGGCCTGCCCGAAGTGTTGCTGGGCCTGCTGCCCGGCTCTGGCGGCACGCAGCGCGCACCGCGCCTCATGGGGGTGAAGGCCGCAACCGAGCTCATGCTCAGCGGCAAGCACCTCAACGCCCAGGCGGCGCTGGCCTCTGGCCTGGTGGATGCGGTGGCCGAGGGCAGCGACTCCGTGGCCGCCGGTCTGGCCTATGTGCGCGAGCTGCTGGCCCGCCAGGCGCCGGTGCGCCCCACCAGCGCCCTGCCCGGGCGCCTGGCCGACAAGGCCGCGGCCCAGACCGAACTCGATGCCCTCAAGGCCGAGACCGCCAAGTCCGCGCTCGGCCTGTTCTCCCCCATGAAGATCATCGACTGCGTGCAGGCCGCGCTGGACCTGCCTTTCGCGCAGGGCATGCAGTTCGAGCGCGCGCAGTTCCTGGCCTGCCTGGACAGCCCGCAGCGCGCCGGCCTGATCCATGCCTTTTTTGCCGAGCGCGAAGTCGCCAAGGTGCCCGAGGCCAAGGCCGCCGCACCGCGCCCCATCACCGCTATCGCTGTGATCGGCGGCGGCACCATGGGCGCCGGCATCACCGTCTCGGCCCTGGACGCCGGCCTGCCCGTGACCATGATCGAGCGCGACGAGGCCTCGATCGCCCGCGGCCGGGCCCATGTGGAAAAGGTCTACGACGCCCTGGTGGCCAAGGGCCGCATGAGCGCCGAGGCCAAGGCCGCCACGCTGGCGCGCTACACCGGCAGCACGCGATACGAGGACATTGCCAGCGCCGATCTGGTGATCGAGGCGGTGTTCGAGGACATCGAGGTCAAGAAGACCGTGTTCCGCGAGCTCGACCGTGTCTGCAAGCCCGGTGCCGTGCTGGCCACCAATACCTCCTACCTCGACATCGACGCGATTGCGGCCTCCACGGCACGCCCGCAAGACGTGATCGGCCTGCACTTCTTCAGCCCCGCCAACATCATGAAGCTGCTGGAGATCGTGGTGCCCGCCCGGGTCAGCGCCGACGTGGTGGCCACCGCCTTCGAGCTGGCCAAGCGGCTCAAGAAGGTGCCGGTGCGCGCCGGCGTCTGCGACGGCTTCATCGGCAACCGCATCCTGGCCGTGTACAAGCAGGCGGCCGACTACCTGATGGAAGACGGTGCCAGCCCGTACGAGATCGATGCCGCCGTGCGCGGCTTCGGCTACCCCATGGGCCCTTTCCAGGTGACTGACCTGGCCGGTGGCGACATCGGCTGGGCCACGCGCAAGCGCCGTGCCGCCACGCGCGACCCCAAGGCGCGCTATGTGGAGATTGCCGACCGCATCTGCGAGCGCGGCTGGTTCGGCCAGAAGACCGGCCGGGGCTTTTACCTCTACCCCGAGGGCGCCCGCGTGGGCCAGAGCGACCCCGAGGTGCTGGCCATCGTTGACGCCGAGCGCGCCAGGAAGGGCGTGGTGCCGCGCCCGTTCAGCGCCGACGAGATCATGCGCCGTTACATGGCCGCCATGGTCAACGAAGGCGCCAAGGTGGTGGCCGAGGGCATCGCCCTGCGCCCGCTGGACGTGGACGTGACCTTCCTGTCGGGCTACGGCTTCCCGCGCTTTCGTGGCGGCCCCATGAAGTGGGCGGACATGCAGGGCCTGCCCCAGGTGCTGGCCGACATCCGCGAATTCGCCAAGGACGACCCGCTGTTCTGGCAGCCCGCCCCCCTGCTCGAACAGCTGGTGGCCGAGGGCCGCAATTTCGACAGCCTGAACCAAACCGCTTGAACCAGGAGACACCCACCATGCGCGAAGCCGTCATCGTTTCCACCGCCCGCACCCCGCTGGCCAAGTCGCACCGCGGCGAATTCAATGCCACGCCGGCCGCCCAGTTGGCCGCGTTCTCTCTCACGGCGGCCGTCGAGCGCTCGGGCGTGGACCCCGAGATGTTCGAGGACTTCATCCTGGGCTGCGGCAACCCCGACGGCTTCCAGGGCCGCAACCTGGGCCGCCAGACCGTGCTGCGTGCCGGGCTGCCGCTGTCGGTGGCGGGCACCACGGTCACGCGCTTTTGCGCCTCGGGCCTGCAGTCCATCGCCATCGCGGCCGGCCGCATCGTGGCCGAGGGCGTGCCGGCGATGATCGCGGGCGGGGTGGAAACCATCTCGGGCATGCGCCCGGGCAACAACCTGCCCACCGACATGGACCCCTGGCTCGTGGAGCACAAGCCCGCGCTGTACATGGCCATGATCGACACCGCCGATGTGGTGGCCCAGCGCTACGGCATCTCGCGCGAGGACCAGGACGCCTTCTCGCTGCAGAGCCAGCAGCGCACGGCGGCCGCGCAGGCTGCGGGCCTGTTCGACGCCGAGATCATCCCCTGCGCCACGCGCATGGCCGAAAAGAACAAGGACACCGGCGAGGTCACCTACCGCGAGGTGGTCGCCACGCGCGACACCTGCAACCGCCCCGGCACCACGCTCGAAGGCCTGCTGGCGCTCGAACCCGTCAAGGGCCCCGGCCAGTTCGTCACGGCCGGCAATGCCTCGCAGCTGTCCGATGGCTCCTCGGCCTGCGTGCTGATGGAGGCCAGGGAGGCCGAGCGCCTGGGCCTGCAGCCGCTGGGCGCCTTCCGCGGCATAGCGGTGGCCGGCTGCGAGCCCGATGAGATGGGCATCGGCCCGGTGTTCGCCGTGCCCAAGCTGCTGGCGCGCCATGGCCTCACGGTGGAGGACATCGGCCTGTGGGAGCTCAACGAGGCCTTCGCCTCGCAGGCCCTGTACTGCCAGCGCCGGCTGGGCATTCCCATGGAGCGGCTGAACGTCAACGGCGGCGCCATCTCCATCGGCCACCCCTTTGGCATGACGGGCGCACGCCTGGCCGGCCACATCCTGCTCGAAGGCCGGCGCCGCAAGGCGAAATGGGGCGTGGTGACCATGTGCATCGCCGGTGGCATGGGCGCCGCCGGTTTGTTCGAGATTTTCTGAGAGAGGCACGACATGGATCTCCAATTCACCCCTGAGGAACAGGCCTTTCGCGAGGAAGTGCAGGCCTTTCTGAAAGACCAACTGCCCGCTGCCCTGGCGCACAAGGTCAAGGCCGGACAGCGCCTGACCAAGGCCGACCAGGAAGGTTGGCACGCCATCCTCAACGCACGCGGCTGGCTGGCCAACCACTGGCCCGCGCAGTACGGCGGCCCCGGCTGGGGCGCGGTGCAGAAGTTCATCTTCGACACCGAGTGCGCCGTCGCGGGCGGGCCGCGCATCGTGCCGTTCGGGCTCAACATGCTGGGCCCGGTGCTCATCAAGTACGGCAACGAGGCACAGAAGCAGCACTGGCTGCCACGCATCCTGAGCGGTGCCGACTGGTGGTGTCAGGGTTACTCCGAGCCTGGAGCGGGCTCGGACCTGGCCTCGGTCAAGACCATGGCCGTGCGCGGATCGGACGGAAAGGGCGAGCACTACATCGTCAACGGCCAGAAGACCTGGACGACCCAGGGCCAGCATGCCAACATGATCTTCTGCCTGGTGCGCACCCAGCGCGAGGCCAAGGCCCAGGCGGGCATCAGCTTTCTGCTGGTGGACATGGACACCCCGGGCGTGGAGGTGCGCCCCATCCGCACGCTCGACGGCTACAGCGAGGTCAACGAGGTGTTCTTCACCGATGTGCGCGTGCCGGTCGAGAACCTGGTGGGCGAAGAGAACAAGGGCTGGACCTACGCCAAATACCTGCTGACCTACGAGCGCACCGGCATCGCCGGCGTGGGCTTCTCGGTGGCCGCGCTCGAAAAGCTCAAGGTCATCGCCGCCAGGGTGCAGCGCAATGGCCGCCCGCTGGACCAGGACCCGCAGTTCGCCACGCGCATGGCCAAGGTCGAAATCGACCTCGAGAACATGAAGACCACCAACCTGCGCGTGATCGCGGCCGTGGCCGGCGGCGGCGTGCCGGGGGCCGAAAGCTCCATGCTCAAGATCCGCGGCACCGAGATCCGCCAGGAGATCCTGTCCTTGATCCGCCGCGCCATGGGCCCTGCGGCCCTGCCCTACATCGAGGAGGCGCAGCACCAGGACCTTGCAGGCCCCTCCACGGGCCCTGCCGAGGCGGCCACGGCGGCAGCCAACTACTTCAACTACCGCAAGCTGTCGATCTTCGGCGGCTCCAATGAAATCCAGAAGAACATCATCTCCAAGATGATCCTGGGCCTGTGAGGTTGCCGCGATGAACTTTGAACACACCGAAGACCGCCGCATGCTGGCGGACACCCTGGACCGCTTCGTGGCCGGGCAGTGCCCCATGGAGACCCGCAACGCCATTGCCTATGGCGCGACCGGCATGTCGCCGGACCTTTGGGGCCAGTTCGCCGAGCTGGGCGCCATTGGCGCCCTCTTCCCCGAAGCCGATGGCGGCTTTGGCGGTGCCGGCTTCGACATCGCAGTGGTCTTCGAGGCCCTGGGCCGTGGCCTGGTGGTGGAGCCCTTTCTCGGGGCCCTGATGGTCGGGCGCGCCCTGGCGGCGGCTGGAACGCCTGCGCAAAAGGAGCGCATTGCGGGCCTGATCGACGGCAGCACCGTGGCCGCGCTGGCGCACGACGAGCCGGGCAGCCACTACGAACTGGCGCGCGCCGCCACGCAGGCCGTGCGCAACGACAAGGGCTGGGCACTTTCGGGCGCGAAGGCCATGGTTGTGCAGGGCGCGCAGGCGCAGCTGTTGCTGGTCTCGGCCCGCACCGCGGGCGCGGTGGACAGCGAGGATGGCATTTCGCTGTTCCTCGTGCCGGCCGATGCGCCCGGCGCGGAGCGCCGCGGCTATGGCCGCATCGACGGTGGGGGCGCTGCCGACATCGCCTTCAACAATGTGCAGCTGGGCGCGGACGCGCTGCTGGGCACCGAGGGCCAGGGCCTGGCCACGCTGGAGCTGGCCCTGGGCTGGGGCGTGCTGGCGCTGTGCGCCGAGGCGCTGGGCGCCATGGAGGTGGCCAAGAAGGATACGCTCGAATACCTGCAGACGCGCAAGCAGTTCGGCGTGCCGATCGGCAGCTTCCAGGCGCTGCAGCACCGCATGGCCGACCTGCTGCTGGAGGTGGAACAGGCACGCTCGGCCGTGATCAACGCCGCGGCCGCCATGGATGGCGAGCGCGTGGAGCGCGAACGGGCACTGTCGGCCGCCAAGTTCACCATCGGCCGCATTGGCGCCCTGGTGTCCGAGGAGAGCATCCAGATGCATGGCGGCATCGGCATGACCTGGGAGCTGCCGCTGTCGCACTATGCCAAGCGGCTGGTGATGATCGACCACCAGCTGGGCGACGAAGACCACCACCTGGCGCGCTACATGGCGCTGGGCTGACACCGGGCCCCCATTTTTCCGGGACACCCAAGGAGACTGAACCATGACCATCCAACAACCGTCCCAGGAAATCGACCTTCCCCTCGAAGGGGTGCGCGTGCTGGACCTCTCGCGCGTCTTCGCCGGGCCGCTGTGCGGCCAGGTGCTGGCCGACTTCGGCGCCGAGGTCATCAAGGTCGAGCACCCAGGCCGCGGCGACGACACGCGCGACTGGGGCATGCGCATCGGCAAGACCGAGACCACCTACTACAACAGCATGAACCGCAACAAGCGGTCCATCACGCTGGACCTGCAAAGCCCCGAGGGCCTGCGGATCATCCACGACCTGCTGCCGCAGTTCGACGTGGTGATCCACAACTTCAAGACCGGCGGCGCCGAGAAGCTGGGCCTGGGCTATGAGCAGCTGAGGGCCATCCGGCCCGACCTGGTCTACTGCGCCGTGGCCGGCTACGACGCGAGCGGCCCCGAGGCCAAGCGCCCCGGCTACGACCTGGTGATCCAGGGCGAAGCCGGCCTCATGGCGTTGAACGGCGAAGCCGAGCAGCCGCCCCTGAAGTTCGGCGTGGCCGTGGTGGACCTGGTGACCGGCATGCATGCCGCCCAGGCCGTGCTGGCCGCCCTGTTCCGCCGCGAGCGCACGGGCAAGGGCCGGCTCATCGAGATGGCGCTGTACGACTGCGGCATCATGGTCACCGGCTACTACGGGCTCGACGCGCTGCAGCTGGGCCGCGACCCGGCGCGCTACGGCAACGCCCACCCCTCCATCGTGCCCTACGGCATGTTCGAGGCGGCGGACGGCCCGCTGATCATCGCCGTGGGCAACAACACGCAGTTCGACAAGTTCTGCCGCCAGGTCATCGGGCGGCCGGACATCGTCGAAGACCCGCGCTTCGCGACCAATGTGGAGCGCGCCAAGAACAGGCCGGCACTGGTGCCGCTGCTCAACGGCATGATCCGCTCACTGCCGCGCGATGTGCTGCTCGAACGCATGGCGGCCGCCGGCATCCCTTGCGGCCGGGTTGCGGGCCTGCACGAGGCCTTGACCAGCGAGCGCACCCGCGCGAGCGGCCTGGTGCAGGACATGCCCCACCCCGTGACCGGCACCACACCGGTGTTTGCGCCGCCCTATCGGCTGGACGGCCAGCGCCTGCCTGTGCGCAATGCACCACCCACGCTGGGCGAGGGCACGCGCGAAGTGCTGCAGCGCCTGCTTGCGCTGGGCGAGGACGAGCTGCAGCAACTGCAGCAGCAGGGCGTGCTGACCCTTCCGACCGCCTGACCCCACCCATGCAAACCGACCTTCACAACACCGAGACAAGACCATGAGAACCTCTTTCAACCGCCGCACGGCCTTGCAGGGCCTGGCCGCCCTGGGCAGCGCAGGCCTGCTGGGCAGCAGCCTGGCCCAGCCCGCCAAGGATGCCTGGCCTGCCAGCCTGATCAAGCTGATCGTGCCCTTCCCGGCCGGCGGCCCGACCGACACGGCCTCGCGCATCGTCGGGCAGAAGCTGGCCGAGCGCCTCAAGCAGGCCGTGGTGGTGGAGAACCGCCCGGGCGCTTCGGGCTCCATCGCCGCGCTGCAGGTGATGAAGGCCGAGCCCGACGGCTACACGCTGATGATGCTGGCCACCCCCACCCTGCTGGCGCCCCACCTGTACAAGAAGGCGGGCTACGACACGGTGAAGGACTTCGCCCCGGTGGCCACGGTGTACGACCTGCCCATCGTCGTGGTGGTCAACCCCACCCAACTGCCGGACGTGACCGACCTGCGCAAGCTCATTGCCCACGCCAAGGCGCAGAAGACGCCGCTCAACTACACCAGTTCGGGCGCGGGCAGCTTCGGCCACCTGAGCATGGAGCTGCTCAAGCAGATGGGCGGCTTCGACATGCAGCACGTGCCCTACAAGGGCGGCGTTCCGGCCATCACCGACACCATCGGCGGCCAGGTGCCGGTGATGTACGCCGACCTGGTGGCCGCCCTGCCCCACATCAAGGCCGGCAAGCTGCGCGCCATCGCCATCGGGTCGCCCCAGCGCGTGGCCATGCTGCCTGATGTGCCGACCATCGCCGAGCAGGGCTTCAAAGGCTATGACGCCGTCTCCTGGGGCGGCCTGCTGGCCCCTGCGGGTACGCCCAAGGCGGTGGTGGAGCGCATCGCCGGCGAGGTCCGCCAGATCCTGGCCGACAAGGAGATCCAGGAAAAGCTGCTGCATGCCGGTGCCATCGCCCGCTTCCAGGACCCGGCGCAGATGGGCCAGCACCTGCAGCAGGACTATGCCAAGTGGGGCCAGCTGATCCGCGAAAAATCCATCGCCACGGAGTGACACCGCCATGAAGACACGCATCACCGAACTCTTCGGCATCGAGCACCCGATCATCCAGGGCGGCATGCACCACGTGGGCCTGGCCGAGCTGGCGTCGGCCGTCTCCAATGCGGGTGGCCTGGGCATGGTCACGGGGCTGACGCAGCGCACGCCCGAGCTGCTGGCGCGCGAGATCGCGCGTTGCCGCGCCATGACGGACAAACCCTTTGGCGTTAACCTCACTTTTCTGCCCTCGGTCAACCCGCCCGACTACCCGGGCTACGTGAAGGCCATCATCGACGGCGGCGTGAAGGTGGTCGAGACCGCGGGCAACAACCCGCAGAAGTGGCTGCCGGCGCTCAAGGAGGCCGGCATCAAGGTCATCCACAAATGCACCTCGGTGCGCCATGCGCTCAAGGCCCAGGCCATCGGCTGCGACGCGATCAGCGTCGATGGCTTCGAGTGCGGCGGCCATCCGGGCGAGGACGACGTGCCCAACTTCATCCTGCTGCCGCGGGCGGCAGAAGAGCTGAGCATCCCCTTCGTCGCCTCGGGCGGCATGGCCGACGGCCGCTCGCTCGTGGCCGCGCTGGCCCTGGGCGCCGAGGGCATGAACATGGGCACGCGCTTCATCGCCACACAGGAGGCTCCGGTGCACGAGAACGTCAAGCGCGCCATCGTCGCGGCCAGCGAACTCGACACGCGCTTGGTCATGCGCCCGCTGCGCAACACCGAGCGGGTGCTGAGCAACGCCGCCGTGGAGCGCCTGCTGCTCAAGGAGCGCGAGCTGGGCGCGGCGATCACCTTCGAGGACATCCTGCCCGAAGTGGCCGGTGTCTACCCACGCATCATGCAAAGCGGCGAGATGGATGCCGGCGCCTGGTCCTGCGGCATGGTCGCCGGGCTGATCCACGACGTGCCCACGGTGCAGCAATTGATCGACCGGACCATGGCCGAGGCCCATGCCCTGATCCACGAACGCCTGGCAGGCCTGGCCCGCTGAGCCTTCCACCCACTCCAGAAAGAATTCCATGAAAGCAATCGTCGCCGTCAAGCGCGTGGTGGACTACAACGTCAAAGTCCGAGTCAAGTCGGACCAAACCGGTGTGGACATCGCCAACGTGAAGATGAGCATGAACCCCTTTGACGAAATCGCCGTCGAAGAGGCCGTGCGCCTGAA